>JAURQH010000024.1 GCA_030836185.1 Planctomycetota bacterium | reverse complement strand
CAAGTCGTCTTAAAGAATCCATTAAGTCTTCGACCGTCATGTGTTTAACTCTGTCTTGAAGAAACCATTTTGTTATTTCACTGGTGCTGACCGAGAATTATGAAATGGCCGATCATTCAAATAATTATTAGACTTATCTTGAATGAGAGAGTATTATGCAACGATAAACACCAACCACTGGGTTATTCTTCATCACGATCACCACCAGAATTATTGGACATATTCGCCCACCCCGAAAGTATTCCGAGCCAAATACCACCAGCAAGCATCCAGTGTGTGCTTGTAGCGTCTTCCGTGAATAACTGAGCCGTTGCTGCAGTGCCAATTAAGAGTCCAAGAAATCCCATAACACCTCTGGAGATGACCACCAAATCATCATACATGACTTTACGTTTCTTGAAAGAATGGTTAACTACCCAACCTCTGTTCATAGACCTATTCAGTTCAGTCCCAAATGTTCTCGCTACTTCTTAGTCTATGATGAGGCGTAATTCACCGTCAAACAAAAAACGGAACTTTCGTTCCGGTTCGTAAAATGTTCATGTCGGTGGTGATTTGAGGCCATATCAGGCGGTCTTGCACAGCGGCCCCTACGGCTAATCATTCTCTCGTCACTTATCCAGAATCCCGGCATCTTCCAGCGTCGTTACGTCGCCCGAGACATCACACTCAGCGCATGAAAAAGCACCGAATGAGACCATCCGGTGCTTGAGATTTCTAGTCAAATTAACTCAGACGAGTTCGCGCATGGGCTCTCGAACATCGAGCAAAAATTGTGGGCGTCCGGTGGGATCGGGAATGGTGGTGTTCATCACGTCGATTTCCAGATTGTGGTAGATCGTGCAGAGGATTTCCTGCACATCGACGGGACGTTCGGCAGCATGCTCACCCAGCCGGTTGGTCGCTCCAATCGCTTGTCCTGTCTGCATACCGCCACCGATCAGCCAGGTGCCATGCTCTCGCTTGCGTGAGCATGCAGGAATCACTACTCAGATAAACTGAAATCAACACGAGCCATTGACCACTCTCACCCTAACCCATGATCGATCACAGGCGACTGCCAGAAATTAGACATTGGTGTCGCCGTCATCGACTTTTCTGGTTGATCGATGTTCTGTTAGCAAGGAACCAACAGTATCACGAGAGGCCTCAGGAGGCATGCCCAATCCACCATACTCTCCCCCCATTCGTCCACCGCAACAGATAATCAGTATCGACGGCTGATTTCCAAACAGTCTCGCGCGTCGGTTTGTCTGTTTGTGAACCCAACCGAGAGGTCACAAAACGTGCAATTGAGCCTACAAAAACGAAGAGCATGCACCATTCGGGCAAGAGTATCGCAAGTGTCTGACCGAGACGGTAATACTCTGGAAGATCTAGTGAGTCATTGACGGTAAGAGAGGCGATTTGTGAACAGGAAACGTCAAGAATGCCACAAAACGCCATAAGAAGAACAACTACTCAGACGAGTTCGCGCATGGGCTCGCGCACATCGAGCAGGAACTGTGGACGCCCCGTGGGGTCGGCAATCGTGGTATTCATCACGTCGATTCCCAGATTGTGGTAGATCGTGCAGAGAATTTCCTGCACATCGACGGGACGCTCGGCAGCATGTTCACCCAACCGGTTGGTTGCCCCAATCGCCTGTCCCGTTTGCATTCCACCACCAATCAACAGACAACAACTGACTCTGGGCCAGTGGTCTCGACCGGCATTTTGATTCACTCGCGGAGTTCGACCGAACTCTCCCCAAACGACAATGGTCGTATCGTCGAGGCGACCTCTTTCGTCGAGATCGTCAATCAATGCCGAGAGTCCGCGATCCAGTTTGCCACCGTGATCGCGAACCAGATCGAAGTTTTTGCTGTGCGAATCCCAGCGTCCATAACTGAGCGTCACCGACCGCACGCCAGCTTCAACTAATCGACGAGCGATCAACAGATGATCGTTGCATGTGGGGGCACCGTCGTATTGGTAGTTGTACGGTTTGCCGTCGCCGTAACGGGCACGCACTTTGGGATCTTCTTTGGAGAGGTCCAAGGCATCGGCCAATTGACTAGATGTTAACACTCCAAATGCAGCTTCGGTAAAGGCATCAACGCCATTAAGCATGCCACCGACATCGGCTGATTTCTTGAGGGTATCGAGGCCGCGAAGAAGTTCTTTGCGATCCTGTAAACGCTCGAGCGTAATGTTATTGAGAGTCAGATCGTCCATGCCTTGACCGTTGGGACGAAACGCCTGAAATGCGGGGCCAAGGAAGCCTGATGGGCCTGGTTCAGACCAGGGGACATGTCGTGTTTGTTCTGCCAAAGCAACCGAGGGAGGAATCGAAGGGCTGAGAGGTCCCTGCAATTTCGCCAAGACAGATCCCATACTTGGCCGTCCACCAATCGACGTGAGGGACCGACGATCATAGCCGGTCAAACATTGATGAGCATCGTGTGAGCCTGTGTTTCCAACAACACTGCGAATGGCCACACACTTATCCATTCGAGCAGCGATTCCTTCAAACACTTCACCGATTTGAATTCCGGGAACTGCCGTCGAGATTGGGGCGAACTCACCTCGAAATTCTGAGGGAGCGTCGGTTTTGATTTCCCACATATCCTGATGAGGCGGTCCACCACCCAGGAAGACGTGAATCACAGATTTTTGTGAGTGCGAACCCGCATTGGCTGAAGAGGCGCTTAGAATTTGCGGCAGGCCGAGATTAGCAAGACCACCAAATGCAAAGCCACCGATCTTGAGGAAGTCACGTCTTTGCAGACCATCGCAAAAACGACCTCGGGTTCGACGTGGTTGACTAAACAATGTCAGCATGGGCGCAATCCTTTCAGGAGGGTTTGTCGCTGTTGTGTTCGCAAAGGTGGGTCGCGTCAGAGGTTAGGATCCTCCGGCGAACACAATAGCACCCGTTGATATCTTCGTCAGCATAAACGGGGAAACTTGACTGGTCAAGAGGTAACCGTCACGATCCGATCTCGAGAATTCTCTGAATGACGGAAAAACTTCGCAGCACAGTCGCAACGTAAACCATTTTGAAATAACAAGATAGGACGCAAAGAAACATATCTCCAAAGAGAATCCAAGAATAACTTCACTCCACCCGTCGGATCCGTTACATTCTGGATTCAAATCAGGCGTTCAATTTCCACAATTTCTGCCTGACCCACTGCAATGTCGACAATGGAGTGACGGCCATGGCCGCTGACTTTTCTGCCGGAACATCAGTACAAGTCAAAGCTGGCGTGAACGCGCCCGATCTTCCCGAGCACTCGATTGCTGGCTGGACGGGAACGATCACACAAGTCTCCGGGAAAAAAGGGGCTCGGAAAATCTTCATCGAGTGGGATGATCAAACTCTCGATGCAATGAGCGACGCCTTCAAGCAAGCGTGTGAAGAAAAACAACTCTACCATCTCATGGTATGTCTAACCGAAGACGACATCGAAGTTGCTTGAAGAAACTGGCTTCGATCAGGGAGAGGTCTCTTCGCCAAAATTTGTGGGCTTCTCATAAAACTCCGAAAGATCGACTGAGTTCTTCTGTTCCATTTCGATTAACTGAATTCGCTTCTCAATACGTGTGAGGCGTGCTTCCAGTGCTGGTGGGAACGGAGACTCATCAGACTTACTTTTACTTCTGGGAACAATCGGATAATTCAGATGCCTTTGCAGCGCGGCGAACATGTAAAGCGGCTCGTTTGATCGATTGGCCTTGGCAATGCGGCCTTCCTGAACGTCAAAGAGAAGCGGACGATCAAAAGTGGCATTCTCATCGCGTTGTTGTCTGCGATGTTCCCCCAATGCAAACTCCGAATAAAGATAAACGAAATCAGCAAAGTCGCGCGACCCCAAACTTCTTTTCACCATCTTCACCCACTCTCGCCAATCCTGCGAGAAGAACGGATCTTCGGAAATGGCCGTCAATCCCGCTTCGTATCCAATACGATTCCGCGAGATGCATTCAAACTGAAAAATGAACAAACCGGCGGGCTTCGGCTCGCCAGAAAGATACTCTGCTTCCCGTTCGAGAATCTGTAAGGCAATGGGTAAATCGAAACGTGCTTTGTCTTCTTCAGCAGCCGACATAACACAAGTTTGAAACGGCCTGAAGTAATGAGAAAGCCGCTCCATCCCAGTGCTGATTTTTCCATGCAGTTTGATCTCATCGTAAAGGAAATCGATAGCGAATGGCATACGTGTCGTGGCGAGTATCTCTTCGCGGATGGTCTCCAAGATTTCTTGCGCAGGAAGATTCTGAGCTAACCGCTCGCGATAAGTGCGAAAGAAATAGACCTGTTCGATTAATTCTTCGCGTGGAAGCGGATCAGTCGCCATTCGTTAAATTCCACCGATTGAGTTCCATTTATGGGAAGATTCCCATTGTACTTCGAAATGGTAGAAGAGCGAAGCAGGCAAATTGCAGAGACACGCAATATTTCTGAAACTTCCCCTTGGAATTCTGAGTAGTTTGTTAAGGTAGAGATCTTCAAATTCAGAACCGGTTTTACTTCAAGAGGTCCGAACATGAGGTTCGCTCATTTTGTGTGGTTATTGAGCATCACTTGTCTCCCCATCAGCGAAACCTGTGGGGAACAGAATCAATCGGTCCCCGGCATCACAAAAGCATTCAACCTGACCGATGTTCATGGTCAAGTTCATCAACTTGGCCCGACGTCCCAACGTACCGCTCTCGTCGTGGTACTGTTATCGACCGAGTGCCCTATCTCGAACTCCTACATAACTCTGCTCAATCAGCGATCACAAGAATGGTCCAAAAATGATCTTCAGATTGATTTTCTGGGGTTTGTTTCGGATCGCACACTCTCCCGGCAAGCAGCACTGAAACATTCCGAAGAGTTCGACCTCAAGTTCCCCGTGATTTTCGATGGTTCGGGGGAATTAGCATCCCTCTTACAGCCGACACATACTCCCGAGGCATTTGTCCTGAACTCCAAAGGAGAGATTGTTTATCGAGGACGCATTGACAATCTTTGCTCTGAGGTCGGGAAACGGCGACAAACTCCCACAACGCATGATCTTCAAGAGGCTGTCACTTCTTTAATCAAAGGGCAGCCCGTCAAAGTCGCCTATCAAAACCGGTCGGCTGTTTTTATGAAACCGAGGAACTGACCGACAGTAAGAATTCGGTCACCTTCAATCGAGACATCGCACCTATCATTCACGCGAACTGCACCAGTTGTCATCGCAAGGGAGAAGTCGCCCCCTTTCCACTTCTCACGTATCAGGATGTCCGTAAACGAGCCGCTCAAATCAATAGCGTGGTTGAGTCTGGACTGATGCCCCCTTGGCGTCCTGCGGAAAATGTTGGCCATTTTCTGGGGGAACGGCGTCTGACGAATCATCAAAAACAGCTCCTCAAACAATGGGCCGCTTCCGGTCGAGCAGAAGGAGCCAAAACGGATCGGCCCAAAGCTCCAGACTATCCAACAGGCTGGCAACTCGGAGAACCCGACCTGATTCTCAAAATGCCCACTCCCTTCAAAATTGCCGCTGATGGCCCCGACATCTTCCAGAATTTTGTCCTGCCCATGAATCTGAGCAAAGATCACTTTGTGATGGCTGCCGAATTCAAACCAGGAAACAAAAGTGTGGACCATCACTCGATTTTCTATCTTGACAAGAACCAAGCCGCCCGAAAACTCGACGATGCCGACCCACAACCAGGGTACTCGACCTTCGGCGGACCGGGCTTTATTCCCACAGGTGCCGTGGGAGGCTGGTCTCCCGGCACAACGCCTCGCATCCTTCCGGGTGGCTTCTGCCGATACGCGGCCAAGGGGTCTGATCTTGTACTACAGATTCATTATCATCCGACGGGCAAAGAAGAGGTCGACCAATCAGAGGTCGGGCTGTATTTCTCCGAGAAACCGAAAAACATCGTCGGAAACGTCACGCTGGCCAATTATCGCTTCCAGATAGAACCAGGGGACAACGACCATGTCGTCAGAGCAAACTACACACTTCCCACTGATGTAATACTGGTTGGCCTGACTCCACATATGCACCTCGTTGGGAAGTCGATGAAAATTAGTGCCAAGTATGTGGATGGAAGCATCGAAGACCTACTCCACATTAAAGACTGGCATTTCTATTGGCAGGATCAGTATTACCTTCAATCTTCCAAACGACTCGCCAAAGGCACCCAGTTGTTACTCGAAGCTCATTACGATAATTCAGAAGACAATCCCTTCAACCCTTCTACTCCTCCGCGAGTTGTCTCATTTGGTGAAGAAACAACCGACGAGATGTGTTTCTGTTTTTGCCTGATCGCCACCGACTCTCCCTTCAACCTTCTGCCGGTTATCTTTGACAATATCAAAGCAGTAGAGCGCCAAAGAAACCAGGTTGGAATCAAAGCAGGGCAATAAAAACGGCCTCAAGACATCGAATCGCAAGTTTTTGCGAGAGTCCTACTCGGCTTTTTTGAGCACTAGGCAAGCGTTATGACCGCCGAAGCCGAAGCTGTTTTTCAAGACATAATTGAGCTGTGCGGATCGCGGTTCGTGAGGCACGTAATCGAGGTCGCATTCGTCATCAGGGTTATCGAGATTGATGGTTGGCGGTGCAATTTGCTCTCTGAGAGCCTGCACACAAACCACAAATTCAACTCCACCCGATGCGCCAATCATGTGACCAGTATGACTTTTCGTGGAGGAGACCAATAGCTTGTCTGCATGAACACCGAAGACCGACTTAATCGCCCGGGTCTCGGCAACATCACCTAATGGCGTACTCGTTCCGTGGGCGTTGATGTAATTGATCTGATCAGGTGTGATGCCAGCATCTTTCACCGCAAATTTCATCGCCATCGCTGCTCCGCGACCTTCAGGATCGGGAGCCGTGATGTGTGAAGCATCAGCCGACATGCCATAGCCGACAAGTTCAGCAAGAATTGTTGCTCCGCGCGCTTTGGCAAACTCGTACTCTTCGAGCACAATGATCCCCGCCCCCTCCGCCATCACAAATCCATCACGTTTTTTATCCCAGGGACGACTGGCTGTTTCCGGGTCTTCATTACGTGTGGAAAGTGCTTTCATACGAGCGAAGCCGGAAAGCCCCATCGGAGTGAGAGCACATTCGCTTCCCCCAGTGATCATCACATCGGCGACGCCGTTCTGGATCAGCTTGAAAGCATCCCCAATAGCATTTGTTGCAGAAGCACAGGCGGTCGCAACAGTCGAGTTCGGACCTCTGAGTTGCCAATGGACGGAGATGTTTCCGCTACCCGCATTGATCATCAATTTGGGAATCATAAATGGCGAAACACGTGACGGACCGGTGCCATACAGCACTTCGTGCTGGGCTTCAATCTCGTTCAAGCCGCCAATCCCCGATCCCACAAGTACGCCGTAACGATAGGGATCACCTTGCGTGAAATCGATTTCAGACTCGGCAATGGCTTTGTGAGCGCCGACCAGCGCAAACTGGACGAAGCGATCAAGCCTTCGCAACTGCTTGGGATTGACATCGATATGCTCGGAGGCATCAAAATCGCGCAATTCGCCACCGAACCGCACCTTAAATTCGGAGCAGTCAAAACGCTTTACCGGCCCAACGCCACTTTTACCCGCGCAGATGCGATCCCAGAAATCAGCAACTTCACAACCGAGGGAAGTGACGACGGCGGTTCCCGTCACCACAACACGCCGGGTCATTCGGAAGCCTTTTCCCTAATGTATTCAATGGCATCGCCGACGGTACGAATTTTTTCGTAATCATCGTCGGGAACAGTGATACCGAATTCGTCTTCGAATTCCATCACCAGTTCGACGAGGTCGAGCGAGTCGGCTTTCAAATCGTCGATGAAGTTACTTGTCAGCGTAATTTCGTCTTTCGAGACACTCAATTGCTCGGAAACGATGTTGATGACCTTGTCTTCCAGGTTTTCCAGATTGGCCACGTTTCATATCCTCCCAGGACAGTTTTTCGTCGGATAAATGTGTTGATCCGACTTCCATATAGGTGGGCAGATATAACGGCTTTCGTGAACGATGTAAACTCCATTTGATGCGGGAGATACAGAATTCACATCCGACCGAAATCCGAAACCTCTTGTTTCGGTATCTGCCAAGTTGGTTCTTGAAGTTGTAGCACACCTCTAACAAACGGATCAAGTGTAGTGACAGGGGTTTACGTCAACTCCAAACGGTTTTCAGGAATCGTTTTTTGGTGTGCAGGGGGTTTTACGGGAAATTCGCTTCATCAGGCCCGTTAACACCTTTCCGGGGCCGATTTCATAAAACTCTTCGTATCCATCATTCAGCAATACTCGAATGGATTCTTCCCACTTCACCGGACTCACCACCTGCTGTACTAACAACTCTTTGATTTCAGCAGGATCAGAATGCGATTGAGCATCCACATTGGAGATCACCGGAATTCGCGGTGAAGTAATTTCCACATCGGCGAGTGCGGCTTTCAGCTCTTCGACGGCTGGTTGCATAATTGGTGTATGGAATGCTCCTGCAACTGAGAGGGGAATCGCACGGCCTGACTCTTGAGCAATTTCGGCGGCTTTATCACAAGCGGCCTGATCACCCGAGACGACGGTATTTCCGGGACACAAAAAGTTGGCGATCTGAATCTGTCCTGCCGAGCTGGCTTGATCGCAAATCTCTTGCACCTTATCAACATCCAACAAGAGAATACTGACCATTCCCGAGGGAGTCGCTTCAGCGGCGGCCTGCATGGCTTCGCCTCGTTTGCGGACCAATCGCAATCCATCTTCGAAGCTCATGGCACCGGCAAAGACCAACGCTGTGTATTCTCCCAAGCTCAACCCGGCAGCAGCCGTCACTTGGTCGAGGAGTTCGGGAGACTCTGCCTTCACCATCTCCAACGCCATCAAGCTGGCCACGAAGAGTGCTGGCTGACTGTTATTTGTCGCATCAAGATTTTCTTGGGGGCCATCGACACAGAGTGTTTCGAGATCGAAGCCGAGAATGTCATTTGCTTGTTGGAAGAGTGCCTTGGCAGCGGGAAATTGCTCGCGGAGCGATTTCCCCATGCCGACATGTTGCGCGCCTTGTCCGGGAAAGAGAAATGCCGTTTTCGTCATCTTAAACTCCATTTACAGAGGCGAAACCAAATCCTCAACAAATCGCCTGATCAGTCTTCCGTTCAGCTTTGTTCGATTTTAATTTGTGCCAGATGCTCGACGATTTGATCGTTCAAATTTCGATCTTTCAGCGTCTCAGAAACTCGCAGGGCATTGGCGATGGCCCGGCCATCACTCGAACCGTGACAGATGATACAAGTGCCGTCAATTCCCAACAAAGGGGCACCACCCGCTTCCTGATAGTGATACTGTTGGGCCAAGTCATGCATCGCTTTACCAGCTTGCTGCTTCTCCTGATCGAGACTTTCCAGGACCGCATGACCGATGCGTTTCATCATAAACTCGGCCATACCTTCGGAGACTTTCAGCACCACATTGCCGACAAAACCTTCACAAACAAGGACATCGGCTTCCCCCTGGTACAATCCACGTCCTTCGACGTTACCGACATATTCTCCTCCGAGAGGAAAACTTTGCATGAGTGCGTGCGATTCGCGATAAAGATCATTCCCTTTACCGTCCTCGCTGCCGATGTTCATCAGGCCAATCCGAGGTGATTCAATTTGCAGCATTTCGCGGGCATACAAGCCGCCCATGACGGCATATTGCATCAAATGCTCGGGACGAGCGGCCGGATTAGCTCCCACATCCATCAGGATTGATCGTCCTTTGATGGTCGGCAATGCCACGGCAATCCCAGGACGTTTGACCCCTTTCAGGAACAAACGTGTTCGTAAACCTGCGGCAACAACCGCACCGGTATTGCCCGCACTGACGACCGCATCGACATTCTTTTCTGCCATCAACCGCCAACAGACAGCAATGGAGTTATTTGGCTTTTTTCGCAGTGCTTCGGTTGGTTTTTCATGCATGCCGACCGCTTCGTCGGTATGAATCACCTTGATCCGTGCCGTCAGCGAACTGTCTGCGTCAGCCAGCAACGGCTCAATCAATTTCTCGTCACCCACGAGTAAAACTTCTAACTCGGAGTGATCGGCGAGAACTGTGAGCGCGCCTTCGACATTCGGAGCGGGCGCGTGATCGCCACCCATCGCATCCAATGCAATCCGCATTTTGGATTAATCCTCAGTCTCAACCAAGGTACGTCCCATGTAGTGACCGCAAGTGGGACACACTACATGTGATGGAATCTTGGTACTGCACTGAGGACAATAAGACAATTGCGGAGCTGTCACTGACATGTGACTGCGACGCTTGCGCTTACGTTGTTTTGAAATTTTTCTCTTGGGAACTGCCATGATCTCGAACTTCACTGAAAAAGTGTGGAGAGGGCTGAATGTATCCCTCACCCGACGGACACACTTCAAAACCCTCTGAAATAAGCGAAAACACCGTCTCGCGAGCAATCATCGCCCTTGAAGACAGCAGGTTTTCTCACATCAGGGATGCGATGAAGACGACGCATGGTACGCAATCGCCGAAAAGACTGTCAAGGAACACGCAAATCCTGTTCTGACAATCATCAATGTGAATCCTTTTCGCCAGAGTCTCAGGACGTTAGACTTGGTCTCCGAATCAGGCGTGCTCTTGATAAATACCTCACGCCAATATTCTTAATACACACAATATTTAACGCGGATAGAGTCATGAAGGCGATCCAACTCGAAGAACCTAAACACTTTAAGCAAATCGACATTCCTCAACCGGAATCAGCCGGTGCGGGCGAAGCCATCGTCCGTGTTCATAATGTCGGCATTTGCGGCACAGATATCAGTGGATATCTCGGCAAGATGCCATTTTTCAGCTATCCGCGAATTCCTGGCCACGAATTGGGCGTTGAAGTGGTGGAAGTCGGCCCGGATGTCACCAATGTTGCCGTGGGTGATCGTTGTTCGGTCGAACCCTATATCAACAATCCCGAAAGTTTCGCCAGCAAGCGCGGACGAGCCAACTGTTGCGAAGATTTAGAAGTTCTGGGAGTCCACAAGGATGGCGGATTGCGTCCCTTCTTCAAGCTCCCTGCCCGAAAACTCCATAAAGCCAAATCACTCGAATTCGAACAGCTCGCTCTCGTCGAAACACTCGCCATTGGCTGTCACGCCGTCAATCGAGGCAATCCCACCAAAGAGGATCATGTCATGGTGATCGGTGCGGGACCGATTGGATTATCGGTCATCGAATTTCTCAAAATTCGTGGCAGCCATATCACTGTGCTCGACATGAACGCGGGCCGTCTTGATTTTTGTAAAGCGACAATGGGCGTTGATGAAACGATCCAGTTCACTGGCGAAGAAGCCGATTTCGTCAAAATGCAGGACATTACAGACGGCCATTTATTCGAACTGGTTGTCGATGCGACGGGAAACAACAAATCGATGTCGAACGCCGTGAATTACGTCGCTCACACCGGCTCTTTGGTTTTTGTCGGTATCACAACAGAAGAAGTCTCTTTCCGACATCCGATCCCACATCGGAAGGAAATGTCGATCCTGATGTCTCGAAATGCCCACTCTCAAGACTTCGACGACATCATCGAGCATATCGAACAGGGGCGCATTAACACCGATCCCTGGATCACACACCGCACAGCCTTCGATGATCTGATCGGCAACTTTGAGTCGTACACAAAACCGGAAACGGGCGTGGTGAAAGCGATTATCGAAGTGGACGAGTAACAGTTTTTAACTTCGCACACACGGAGAACCTCGCATGACTCACATGACAAAATTTTCAGTGTTGATCGCATTGTCGATGAGCGTCAACCTTTATGCGGCAGATCGACCCAACGTGATTGTCATTTATACCGACGATCAAGGAACATTGGACCTGAACTGTTATGGTTCAAAAGATCTGATCACACCAAATCTGGATGGGCTTGCCGAGCGCGGGGTTCAGTTCACGCAGTTTTACGCACCCTCGGCGATCTGCTCGGCTTCGCGAGCAGGTATGATTACGGGGCGATTTCCCCTCCGAGTCGGCGTTCCTTCCAATGTTTCCTCAAAAGCGGGGAACGCGGGATTACCGGCAGAGGAAATCACGATGGGCGATTTCTTCAAGGAGGCAGGATACCGGACGGCTCACATCGGCAAATGGCATCTCGGCTACACTCCTGAAACCATGCCGAACGGGCAGGGGTTCGATCACTCGTTCGGCCACATGGGGGGCTGCATCGATAACTATTCCCACTTCTTTTATTGGAATGGTCCCAACCGTCACGACTTGTGGCGCAATGGAGAAGAGATCTTCGCAGATGGTCAGTTCTTTCCAGACCTGATGGTCAAGGAGACAGAAAAGTTTCTGACGGAGAAAAGTGATAAGCCGTTCTTCATCTACTGGGCCATCAACACGCCCCATTACCCATTGCAAGCGACCGACAAGTGGAGAGAGAAATACAAAGATGTTCCCTATCCCCGTAATCTTTACGGCTCGTTTGTCTCGACCACCGATGAACGCATCGGACAGGTCTTGTCGATCATCGATCAACTCAAATTGACCGAAGAGACGATTGTCGTCTATCAGTCCGATCATGGACACTCGACCGAAGAACGGACTCATTTCGGCGGCGGAAACGCGGGCATCAATCGTGGCGCGAAAGCGTGTCTATTCGAAGGTGGCTTGAAAGTTCCCGCGATTATCTCCTGGCCGGGACATATCCCGGAAGGGGAAGTTCGCAAACAAATGGGGACCGGTTGCGACTGGTTTCCGACTTTGGCCGACATGTGTGAGATCGCGATTCCACAAGGACACCGCTTCGATGGCAAAAGCCTGAAGGATGTCATCATGCAGAACAGCGACTCTCCTCACCCGGCCTTCTACTGGCATATGGGAGGCGGCAAAAACCCTCAATGGGCCGTCCGTCGGGGCAATTGGAAACTGCTGGGGAACCCCCGAGACACAGTCAGCAAACAACCCGTGAATACAGTCGATGGAATGTTTCTGGTCGATCTGGAAAACGATCCAGGAGAGACAACAAACCTCGCCGAAGCTGAACCTGACAAGCTCAAGGAAATGGTACGACTCCGCGGACGTTATCTGCAATCCATCGCACCTCAGTAAAGAGAACTCAAGAAGCAAACCTGACACTCATCGTCTCCTGCCAGCTTGCGCTGGCGGCTCAAATTCAAATTATTCTCAATACGAAATAGCAACATCATGAAATCAGCAGTCACAGTGAGTCTCGTCAAAGAAGCCGAGGGAGGCCCGTTTGTCTTTTGGCACGATCTTCCTGCTGCATGTCAAAAAGCGGCCGACCTCGGCTACGATGCCATTGAATTGTTTGCTCCCGGCCCGGATGCCGTTGACCCCGCCGAGTTGAAAGCGTTGCTTGCTCAACACGGTTTGAATCTTGCCGCGGTCGGCACGGGTGCGGGTATGGTGATTCAAAAACTGTCTCTCACCGATCCTGACGCCGACAAACGCGCACAGGCGATCCACTTTGTCAAAACAATGATCGACCTGGGTGGCCCGTTTGGAGCACCGGCCATCATCGGATCGATGCAGGGCAAATGGGGCGGCGATGTCACGAAGGAGCAGGCACTTGGTTGGTTGGCAGACGCATTGAAAGAACTGGGCCAACATGCGTCTCAATACAAAATTCCGCTCATCTACGAACCGTTAAATCGCTACGAGACCAACTTGATTTGCACCATGTCGGATGGTGTCTATTTTCTCGAACAAGCGGGCATCGCGAATGTTGTGCTGCTGGCAGACCTGTTCCATATGAACATCGAAGAAGACGACATCGCACATGGTCTGAAAGCAGCCGCCAAACATCTGGGACACGTTCATTTTGTCGATTCGAGCCGCAAACCGGCCGGGATCGGTCACATGGATTACGAACCAATTGCGGCAGCTCTCAAAGAGATCGGATACGACAAATACGCCTCGGCTGAAGCGTTCCCTTGGCCGAACCCCGATGATGCCGCGAAGCAGACCATCGAATCATTTAACAAGTATTTGAAGTAAGCAGACGACTCAGCACACGACTTCTGAGACACCACCTTTGAAAGTAACACCATGTCAAAAGCTGTCACATTAGGACTTAAACCGAGCTTCGGCTTCGGAGACCGTATTGGCTTGGCGACCCCCGGACATGTCGCCTCAATGATCGCTGCGGGAGGAGAAATCGAAGCGATTTATCCTCAACAATCGATTCGCGAGATGACCCGCACCGCACGAACGCCCGAAGGTGTCATGAGTGACGCCCTCGAAGACATGGCCAGAGCGGGTTGGGATCGCATCACGGGCGCTGATGCCGATCATCTGAAAGTCCCCAACGATGTTGACATCACGGCTGCTGCCGGATTCACGTTTTTCACGATTGATCCCTCCGATCACGTCGATGAGCAGGCCGATGGTTACTCACTCGAAGAACTCAAAGCCAAACATGCAGAGCTGAGCGGAGTCGAATGGGTCGATGAGTATCTTGGTCAGGAGATTGATCTCGCGACGGGCACCAAGCTGTCCATCGATGAAGAAGCCTGCTTGCGGGCCGCGGTCAAATATGGTGTGGCAGTCAACAAGGCTGTTGAACTTTCCAACTACATCGCCAAAGTCTGCACCGACTTGGAGCAAGACTTCGAGATTGAACTGAGTGTCGATGAAACCGAACAGCCGACAACATTGGCCGAACATTACGTTGTGGCTCACCGCTGTCTCGATCAAGGCATGAAGCTGGTCAGTCTGGCTCCTCGATTTTTAGGAGACTTCGAAAAAGGAGTCGATTTCAAAGGCGACTTGGATGCATTAGAAAAATCGCTTCACGATCATGCGGCCATCGCCGAACTTCTTGGACCTTATAAAATCAGTCTGCATTCCGGTTCCGACAAACTGTCCATGTACCCGGCACTGGCTCGCGCGACCAAAGGCCGTTTCCACGTCAAAACGGCGGGAACAAGTTATCTGGAAGCGTTACGCGTCGTCGCTCGTCACGACGAGGCGTTGTTTCGCACGATCATCAACTTTGCCCGGGATCGCTACGAAACCGACAAAGCCACCTATCACGTCTCGGCCACTTTGGACTCGGCACCACCGGCTGATGACTCGGTTTCTCTCGAAGAGTTGGAGCGTCAGTATCTGGAAATCTGGGACGAAGTTCCTGAAGGGAAGGGCTTTACGAAAGAAGGACGACAGATCCTGCATTGCACCTTCGGATCGGTCCTGACTCATCCTGAATACGGCCCCGCCGTTCGCAAAGTTCTGGAAGATCACACAGACACTTACACCGAGATTCTGAAAGTCCACTTCGTGAAACATCTCGAAGCACTCCGCGCCGGCATGTGATCGACGACGTCATCAAGCAGGAAAGCAGACATCATGCTGAAACACACATTGATCCACCCCAAGATCAACGAAGTGCTCGGACGGGCAGGGCACCACGCAAAAGTCCTGATTGCCGACGGCAACTACCCGGCCTCGACGACACTCGGTCCCAATGCGGAACTCGTTTCGCTCAACCTGTCCCCCGGCATAGTCGGTGTCCCCGATGTATTGAAAGCCGTACTCAGTGCGTTGCCCGTGGATGGTGTCCATACCATGGGAATTCCTCCTGATGACCCTTACGCGGCAGAAGGGGAGCCTCCAATCTGGGCCGAGTATCGTGAGATTCTCAAACAAGAAGAACTTTCACTCGAATTAGAACCGATCGACAAGTGGGACTTCTACGACGCGGTGAAATCACCCGATCATGTGCTGACAATTCAGACCGCTGAGCAAGCGTTGTGGGCCAATGTGTTGTTGGTGGTTGGTTGCCGTACCTGACATACATTCCGTCATTTTTTTGATCAGATATAAAAACTCATGGAACATCGTAACCTTGGAAACACCGGCCTGTCACTGCCGGTCGTCAGTTTTGGAGCGTCGTCACTGGGGCAAGAGTTTCGTGAAGTGGACATCAACGAAGCCTTGCGTGCCGTTCATGTCGCCCTCGATTGCGGCATGAACTTCATCGACACTTCCCCGTTTTACGGTCGAGGAATGTCGGAAGTGATGCTGGGAATCGTGCTGCGGGAAGTGCCGCGCGACAGCTACATTCTGGGAACAAAACTGGGGCGCTATGCTGGCAAGCATTTCGACTTTTCTGCCAAACGAGTCGAAGAGAGTGTCGATATCTCTCTGGAACGAATGGGCGTCGATCACCTCGATATCTGCCTCTGCCACGACATTGAATTTGTTGACCGACAACAAATTGTCGATGAGACATTGCCGGCATTGAGGAAAGAACAAGAGAAGGGAAAAGTTCGCTTCGTTGGGATCAGTGGCTATCCCATGAACAACTTCCCGTTTGTGCTCGAACAAACCGATTTGGATGTCGTGCTTTCCTATAATCACTACACGCTCCAGAACACCATGTTTGCCGATCAAGTTCCTTATCTGAAAGAAAAAAGTGTCGGCATCATGAATGCGGCCCCATTTTCGGCTCGATTACTGACCAATGCACCACTTCCACCCTGGCATAAAGCGACACCTATCGTGCGCGAAACATGTGCGAAAGCCGCCCGGCATTGCGAACAGGCGGGCGTCGATATTGCTCAATTGGCCCTACAATTCTCGATTGCCAACCCCGATATGACCACCTGTGTGACCGGGTCGGCCAACCCGAAACGAATTGCACAATGGGCCGAATGGGCCGACATTCCCCTCGATACACAATTAGTCGAAGAAGTGCAGGAGATCCTCGAACCGGCCCATAACTGGTTTTACATTGAAGGGCGGCCCGAAAATAATGACGAGCCGGTGAATTCGTTGCCAATCGCCTGATTGAGACTCAAAAACATGCTGATTCAATCATCCGGGGCCATAACCGCCAGAATCGGACTCCGATGTCTGAGAAATCTGGAGGAAATTGAGTGGGAAACTCCATCACTTGCGAAATTAAGGATAATCAATTCTCATAGATACGGCTCTTGATAACGGTGAGCGAGATCAAAAGCCGAAAAGACAATCATTGACTTGTCGTTTGCTTTGAAACTCCCTTTGGGCGGGAGTCACGCAGGGCAGGCACACTCTGTCTGGTATAAAAATTCATGAATGCATTTGCAGAATCCGACCGCCGGGTCGTGATCACGGGGATGGGGATCCTCAGTTCGGCCGGTATTGGTTGTGAGGAATTCTGGAACAATCTCTCGACAGGCGTCAGCGGAGTTAAACCGCTGGAGCTCTTGAATGGATCCGCTTGTCCGGGTGACATTGGGGGTGAGGTTTCTGGCTTCAACAAAAGCACCATCAAAAAGCAGTTCTTCACCGAAAAAGAACAGCGCAAAAGCCTGAAGGTAATGTGCCGGGAAATCCAACTCGGTGCGGCTTCCGCGTTGATGGCTGCCGAGCATTCCGGGCTCATTCTGGAAGAAACCAATTCTCAACGCATCGGAATCGACTTCGGGGCAGGATTGATGTGCTCTCCTCCCGATGATCTGCAAGACGGCTGCTTCAACTGCACCGATGAAAACGGATTCCATTACGACCAATGGGGAACAGACGGCATCAGCAAGATGGACCCCTTGTGGCTGTTACGATACTTACCAAATATGCCTGCCTGCCATATCGCGATCTTTCTCGATGCTCGCGGCCCCAGTAATTCGCTGACAGAAGACGAAGCTTCTGCGAACCTGGCGATGTCGGAAGCCTGCCGCATTATTCTGCGTGGAAGTGCTGATGTCATGTTGACTGGTTCAACGGGCACGTTCGTGCATCCTGTGCGATCAATGCACTCCGCATTGCATGATACGTTAGCCGCCAATGAAGGCGAACCTGCCAGTCGTTCGCGACCGTTCGATGCCAGTCGTACAGGAATCGTCCCCGCAGAAGGCGCTTGCACACTGGTACTCGAAGAGGAAGAACACGCCAAAGCCCGCGGAGCGACGATCTACGGTCGTATTCTGGGGACCGGAGCCAGTTGTGCCGTTTACAAAACCAGCCCTCGTACCGGCAATATCGAACTGGCGACCAGCAATGCCATCAAAACCGCCCTTGCGAAAGCGAGCCTGAGTCCCGAAGAAATTGGCCACATCAACGCCAACGGTCGTGGAAGTATTGTGGAAGACCTTGCAGAAGCAAAAGGTATCCATGATGCTTTGGGGGCATACGGAGCAGAAGTTCCAGTGACGGCCATCAAAAGCTTCACCGGCAACTCAGGGGCCGGCTGCGGTGCTCAAGAACTCGCCGCCTCACTCTTGGGGCTACAACAAGGTGTTGTTCCTTACACACTGAACTATCAAACCCCCGATGCTGACTGCAAACTGAATGTCGTGGCTGGTGAACTTCTGAAAACAGACAATAAAACATTCATCAACGTCAACACGACCCGCATCGGGCAATCGTCTGCCGTGGTGATTCAAGGCGCCTGATTGGCACAATTCCGCACAGAATGAGATCAAACTCCTCGTCTTTACGAGGAGTTTTTTTATGCGCTGAGAATTTTTGAGTAACGCCGTGCATCTTTAAGAGTAGGGAGAATTACGAGTGACAACCCCCGCCAGATCAACTTGGCTCTATTTCCTCTGAAAGAACCTTTCCGACCAAGCTCCACCTATGCCGCACGCTGGACTGATCTTTATACCACCTGCCGTATTTATTAGTGATAAAAAAACGAGCCTTCGACAACCATGTCGAAGGCTCGTTTTACTCTTGGTATCACTCTTGTTTTACAGATTCAGTTGGGAGCTGAATCATCGCTGCTGGCGGTTTCAAACTGCTTCAGAGCGTAACGAGCACCACGATATGCCGACAGATGTGTCTTGCCGGAATCGATGGCTTTCTGGAAATGCTCACGAGCTTTGCCGCCTTCATTCTCTTTCAACATACGATGAGCTGTAAAGAAGTCTGCCTCACACTGTTGGGAGATTTTCATGTTCTCATCATTTTGCGACATGGAAGCTGCCAAGTCCCGCATTGCAATTGTTCCTGCCTGATAGGCGATCAGAGAATCGATCCAGTCACGCTGGACAGCAATCTTTTGCAGGCTGTCATTGAAAATGGTTTTGGCTTTGTCTTCTTGTCCCAATCGAGCCAATGCAAGATAGCGCCAAGGATCGACGTATCGCAGATTCGCATCGGCTTGTTTAGCGGCAGTCAGAGAATCGAACGCCGACCGATAATCGCCTGCAAAGAACTGTGCAAATCCCAGTTCTGCCTTGGCAACTGCTCGCCGAGGATCTATTTTGACCATTTGCTGATAATCGGCGATGGCTTCGTCCGCTTTGCCTTGAGCCAAATTCGCTGAGGCTTTCAGGCGATAAACTTCCGCTTGATTGGGGTTTCGCTTAAGTGATTCGTTGTAATCAATAACAGCAGCGGTCGGGTTACCAAGCTGCATCAATGAGAATCCACGGTTTGTGTAGGACGTGTAATAGTTGGCATCGTTTTTGAGTGCAGCAGTAAAGTCCTGAACCGCTTCTTCGTGCATGTTTTGTTGTTGAAGAAACATGCCGCGATTGTTGAAAATCAACGGACTATCGGGGAATGTTTCCAGAGCCGAAGCAAAGGCTGCTTTCGCTTCTTCAGTTTTTCCCGCTTTCACAAACACTTCTGCCAACGCCACATGAGCTCCGAGATGAGCGGGGAACTCTTTGATGGCTGCCTGATAATCGAGAATGGCCGCGTCAAAATCCCCTTTGGATTGCTGGGCGTAGGCCCGCTGATAGATCAGATTGGCTCGATCCTCACCACGATCTTCTGACTCCGCCAATGTCGAAGTCGCGACCTGAATGGCCACATCGGCATGTTGTGGTCGAGATTCCAGCTTGGCCAGGTTCGACATTCCGTAAAGATAAGGCAAATAGTACATCGACTGACTCTGTGTGTCGTGCAAAATCGCACCACGGCAATCGGCAATCCCTTGGCGAATTTTGGGAACATCGCGAGTACGAATTCCCAATTCCACCCGAGCACTGCCTCTCAGATACAAAGCGACATGATCTTTGGAATTTTCCGAGATCACCTTCGAAGTCAGTTCTTCGACTTTGAGAAACTGTGCTGATCGGTAAGCTTGTTCGGCCTGTTTTTTACTGTTCTCGTGTTCGGGATTCACATTGGGAGCGGCAGCCGGAAGACCGGGAACAGTTCGGTTCGGCTGAGCGTGGACAATTGTTCCTACTAATAAAAGTGTTGCAGTCGCCAGATTGAGTGATTTCAGCATTGTCTTCCACCATGAAGAAAATTGATCAAGAGAGAGCCCCAAAAGCCTCCGTACGATCGTGCATATTAGAGAGATCCCAAAATTGCCTCCAGACCAGTTCTGACATTTTTTGAACCTGGAGAGAGATCTCTCACGATTCGATCTCCTTATCTAGCGAAAAGTTGGGCAACTTGACATCGTCAAGCTGCACCGATACATTTACACCAGCGACAGAAATGATTCTGTTCGCGGATGTGGAATGTCCATCTATCCAGCAACAGCCAGGCATTTGCTTGACTGTTACTCAGTCCTACAAGGCAATAACATGTTTTAAGCCCCAGCGGATCTGAATGACTGGCATACCTGTATTCATGTGAATTTCACGTGGTCAGGAAGAGACTCTTTGCGAAGAGGGTCTCCTAAGAAGTGGGCGAGGGCCCGCTTTTTTTATTGGACTGAACACATTTAGAGGAAGAGATATAACACTTCTGAATCGAAGACATTAATTCGTTCAGAAGACGAGATAACATCGGGATTGATCAATCCCGCGAAACACTCAAGACGAGGCGGACATGAACGGCAACGAGCTATTACGAATTGTTGACGTCCTTCATCGCGACAAGAACATCAACAAAGAGACGGTCTTCGAAGGTATCGAACAGGCCATTTTGTCCGCTGCGCGAAAACACTTTGGTGAAGAAGAGGATGTGAATGTTGACATTGATCGTGAGACGGGAGAAGCAACCGTCACTTGCGATGGAGAAGTTCTTGACGCCGATGTTCTTGGAGATTTACTTGGACGTGTCTCTGCTCAAACCGCAAAACAAGTGATGATTCAGCGCATCCGCGAAGCGGAACGCGACCAATTATTCGACGAATACACCGAGCTTCAATCACAATTAATGACAGGAGCCGTCACGCGACTCGATCACGGGTCCGCGACCGTCAATCTTGGCAAGGTGGAAGCGATTCTTCCTCGCAGCGAACAGATTCCCGGAGAGTCTCATCGTGTGGGTGAGCGAGTTCGAGCCATCATTCTGGAAGTTCGAAAAGTTGGCCCACGTGTTCGCGTCGTTTTGTCACGCAAGCATCCCGATATGGTTCGTCGGCTCTTTGAAATCGAGATCCCGGAAGTCAGTGAACGAATCATCGAGATTCGTTCTCTCGCTCGAGAAGCCGGCTATCGATCAAAAGTTGCTGTGAGTTGTTTTGACACAAAAGTTGACGCGGTCGGTGCTTGTGTTGGTGTTCGTGGAGCCCGCATTCGCAACATTGTTGATGAATTGGCGGGGGAACGAATTGATATCGTTCGCTGGAATGATTCTCTGCAAGTGCTGGTTCCCAATGCCTTGCAACCCGCCGAAGTCGAAGACGTCATTCTGTGTCCGATGCTGGGTAAAGTCATTGTCCTTGTTCGCGACGACCAACTTTCGTTAGCCATTGGCAAAAAAGGGCAGAATGTTCGGCTCGCTTCCAAACTGGTCGGCTGGGACATCAATGTGATGACTCAGGAGAAATTGGACGAAATGCTCGACGGCGCAGTGACGGCATTCTGCAAAGTCCCGCACATTACGGAAGACCTTGCAGAGAATCTCGTCTCGCAAGGGTTCTTCAGCTTTGATGACCTCTCGGTGATCGAACCCGATCAACTCGAAGAGTTGAGCGGCCTGTCCGTCGAGGATTGTGCTGTGATCGTCGATTACGCCGATGAGGAATCTCTGAAAGCCGAACAAGAAGAAATTCGCGAAGCCGCTGAACGGAAACTGGCTCGCGAGATGGGGCGAATGGAAGCCGACACGGGAAGCAATCAGGCGAAACAAGAAGCGACGGTAGCCCCCACCGAAGAGACAGCTTCTTCAGAAGAAGTCACAGAGGAGTCTGCCGAAACAGAATCGTCTGCCGAAGAAGCAACGGAAACGACGGAAGAGTCTGTCGAATCCGATGAACCAGCCGAAATTGAGCAAGACGTTGAAGAACCTGTGGTTGAAGTTGCGGCGGAGGAGAGCCCAACGACCGAATCCGATTCGGATGAGGAGCCGACCGAAGAGAAACAGGCCGCACAGGAGTAATCAAGCTGATTCTGGAAATCGTTTCTAATCGGCTGAACATCACTTGAGGAGTGGAATCTTTTGAAAGTCAGAGTATTTGCGTTAGCCAAAGAGCTGGGTCTTGACAGCAAGGAGTTAATCCAACACTGCAACGATTTAGGCATTCCGGTCAAAAGTTCCGCCTTGGCCAGCATCACCCCCGAAGAGCGTGATAAAGTCGTCTCCTGGTATCAAGATCAGCAGACGGCTGGAGGGGAAGAGTCTGCCGATACAGAAACTGAAGTGGCACCCGTCCGTGACGAATCTGCTTCCGAAAAAGTGGGGAAAGTGCGTAAGCTCTCCGCGCGTAGCGCCAAGCTACGAGCCGCTTCCAAACCAGAAACCGAAGAAACAGTCGAAGAAGAGACCATTGAGTTGCCCGCCGAAGAGCCTGGCTCCGAGACAGAGCCCGAAAAGCCCCCAGAGGGCGATGACCAAGATTCATCAAAATCGGAACCGGCCATCAAACCAATGACGCGTGAGGACTCCTCCTCGTCACCGCGTTCAAATGCGATGTCCCGCATGCGAGAGATGAAACCCATCGGAACCGGGGTGGCTGAACGCGACGAATCTGAACCGAAGCCCAAGCCGAAACCCAAACCAAAACAAGCCCCAGCCATTGCCGCTGCCCCAAACCTCAAACTTCCCAAACAAAAGAAGAAAGAGGAAAAGGAAGCCCCCAAGCCGGAAATCCGACTCAATTCAGAAATGCTGGAGCAACAGTCCAGCCCTCTCGGTGAACAGATTCGGAAAAATGCGGAGAAGAAACTCACGCATAGCAAAGACCGCGGGAAGGACGACGAGGCTGGACGACGTGGCCGCAGCTTGATCGAAGAGCGACGCCGCAACAAGAAAAAGCTTGAGGAACAGGAAGAAGAAGGTGGTCGTCAGCGATCACGCCCGATGCGACGCTCACGGAGACGGGGGAAGTCACAACCGGTCCAACTCAAAACAGAAGCCACCATCGCACTGCCGATCAATTTACGAGGACTTTCCGAAGCACTCGGACGACCTGCTCGCGATCTGATGAAAACTTTGATGCAGCAAGGCGAAATGGTCACGATCAACGAAATGGTCGATGAAGAGACCGCCTTAATGCTCGCCATGGAACATGGCGTCGACCTCACCATCAAAGAGCAAATCCATTTCGAAGAAGAACTCGAAGAGATCTTCAACCAAGAGTTTCCTGACGACGAGCTACAAGAACGTCCTCCGATTGTGACAGTCTTGGGGCACGTCGATCATGGGAAAACCACACTGGTCGACAGACTCCGCTCTGCCAATGTTGCCGCAGGTGAGGCAGGCGGCATCACACAACACATTTCGTCGTATCAAGTCGAGCACAACGATAAGAAAGTGACGTTTGTCGACACACCGGGTCACGCTGCGTTTGGAGAAATGCGTGCTCGTGGAGCCAACGTCACGGACATTATTGTTCTCGTGGTGGCTGCCGACGATGGTGTCATGCCTCAAACGGTCGAATGTATCAGCCACGCCAGAAGCGCGGGTGTGCCGATCATAGTCGCGATGAATAAAATGGATTTACCGGACGTCAACGAACAGAAAGTTCTTCAGGAACTCGCACAACATGAAATCATCCCTTCCGAGTGGGGTGGCGATATCGAAGTCGTCCGCACATCGGGAGAAACCGGTGACGGTCTCGACGACCTGCTGGAAACGATTTTGCTGACGGCCGAACTGCAAGAATACAAAGGCAACTATGATCGTCCCTCAGTGGGCGTGTGTCTGGAAGCCTTCCGTGACGAAGGACGTGGCCCGATTGCCTGGCTCGTTGTCAAAGACGGTACACTTAAAATTGGTGATGATGTTCTTTGTGGTGGTGCCTTCGGTCGTATTCGTGCAATTTACAATGACCGTGGCGAAGAAATCAAAGAAGCGCCTCCTTCTTTACCGGTTAAGGTCTCTGGATTCGATTCGGTTCCCGGTGCGGGCGACAAATTCTTCGTCATGGAAGATATTGAACGTGCCCGCGAAATTGCCGATGAACGTCAACATCTTGATCGCACCAAGATTCTGTCTCGCATCAAAGTGCCAGCCGGTTTGGAAGACATTCTTGGTGCCATTCGTGAAGGCAAAGTTCAAGACTTGTCCTTGATTGTCAAAGCCGATACTCCCGGTTCGCTCGAAGCAATTCGTAGCGAGCTACTGAAGTTCGATCATCCTGAAGTCCGCGTGAACATTATTCACGAAGGCGTGGGTGGTGTGAACGAAAGTGATATTTATCTCGCCTCAGCCGGTTCTGCGATCATCATGGCGTTCCACGTGATTGCCGAAGATCGGGCAGCCGCTCTTGCGGACCAGGAAGGCGTCGAAATACGCCGATACAAAATTATCTACGAGTTGATTCAGGATATTCGAGATGCTTTGGAAGGAATGCTGTCTCCCGAACGTGTCGAAATTGCTGCAGGACGAGCACTCGTTCTCAGAACATTCAGTGTGAGTCGCTCGGGAACAATCGCGGGTTGCCGGGTACTCAATGGTAATATTGGACGCGATTGCCACGTCCATGTCATTCGGGACCAAACGATCATTAACGATTATCCGATTGCCTCATTGCGGCGAGAAAAAGATGACGTCAAAGAGGTGCGGGAAGGGATGGAATGCGGTATTCGCCTTGATGGATTTAACGACATTAAAGAGGGTGATCTTCTCGAAGCCTTCCGCATTGAAGAGAAAAAACGAAGTCTGGATGATGTCCCCGTGAAGACGGCCGACGACTCCGACGAATAATTCCAGCCTGAGAGACCTCTCTCAGACTCAGCGGCACCACCACTCTCCAAATTTTGCGATTACCAAACGACTATGACATCACGCAGGACACTCAAGGTCGCACAAGCACTCCGGGAAACCGTGAGCATGCAGATCCTGTTCGGATTGAAAGATCCCCGCGTGAAAAATGTGACCGTTTTGGGCGTGGAAGTCAGTGGTGATTTGAGGCATGCCAAGATTTTTGTCTCGGTGATGGGGGACGAAAAAACGCAATCACTCACAATGCACGGCCTCAGATCTGCGCGTGGTTTTCTACAATCAAAAATCGCCGACGAACTGAATCTGCGATATACACCGATTTTGGAGTTTCAACTTGACGAAGGGGTCAAGAAAAGCATTCGAGCTTCCGAACTTCTCCGCAGCGTCATCCCGGACACCGAGTCAGAAGACGAGAATGATGTTGAAGAGACTCCGCGTGAGAGCGGCACACTGCTCGATCATGAACGGGCCCTTTCCGAAGATCCTCCAACAGACTGAAATCAATGATCTCTGGATTCTCGATCCCTTTGGATGAATTACCGAGACGAAAGGAACACGATGGCGACAGCGAGTTCAATTAAAGCCTCTGATAAACAAGCGATTTGCAAAAAGCTGACAACAGCCCTCAAGAAACGTTACAACGGGTCGGTCCCCAAGATCGAACTTCCTGTGATGGAGAGTCTGGTCTTTGCTGCTTGCCTCGAAAATGAGTCCTATGAGCGCGCCCAGCAGTATTATGATCGGCTACTTGAAGTCTTTCATGACTGGAACGAAGTTCGCGTCAGCTCAATCACCGAGTTGGAAGCCGCCTTTGAAGGGATGGCCGACCCCGATTGGCGCGCTCTTCGAGTCCGCTCCATTTTGCAATTTATCTTTGAAAAAAAATACGTCTTCGAATTTGAAGCTGTTCGCAAAAAGACTCAGGATCTTGCCGCACGACAACTTAACAAAATCCCACACAAAACGCCGTTCATCGTCAATTGGGTGATGCAAAATGCGTTGGACTCGCATTTGGTCCCCTTAGACGATTACATGCGTGACACGGCGACTTGCTTAGGACTGCTGGAGCGGAAGGAAAATGCGGGAGCCGGAGCCGAATCTCTAAAAGCGGCCGTTCGCAAAGCCGATGCTCCCTTGTTTGCCAACCTGTTGAAAAGTCTCTCGATTGAGCCCAAGATTCGTGAGGTCGTGTTGAACGAACTCGACTACACCGACGACGAGTTTGATCCGACGCAGGCTGCTTCAAAACTGGACGAAATCATCGCTTCGGCGAAATCCGGTAAACGGAAAAAGAAGAAAAAAGTCCCCGCCAAAAAGACCACAAAACCCAAGGCTGCTAAGAAGAAAGCGACGAAAAAGAAGGCAGCAACGAAAAGCACTCCTAAAAAAGCCGCCAAGAAACCTGCCGCAAAAAAGAAACCCAAGAAAACCACCAAAAAAACGACGAAGTCACCAACACGAAAGAAGTGATTCCTATGATGACTGCCGGAGAGAGCTTGACAAGAAATCGCCTCTTACGCGAGACTTTGGCAAGAACTTTACGTGATTAGCAGCACTTCAGGGCTGAAGCGTTGCAGGAAGAGTGCGACCCCGAAGAAAACTCACCTCAGGATGGAGCGATCTGTATGATTTCGATAAATAAGACGATTCGGTTCCTGTTGATCTTTACGGTGATGTTCACGCAATTCCCCTCGGCAATGAGTGCCCAGGAATCTGATTCTCCCGAGCCGCCTCCACTCATCGAGTCTTTAGACGGCGAGCTTCCTGAAAACCTGCTTCCCTTCGATCCTACAAAAAAACGCTCGCCCGAAGCGCAAAAGAAAATTGATGCCGGTGCGTATTACATGCACGGCGTGTTGCTGGAAAAGCGTGGCGAGTTTCAGGACGCAATGCGGGAATACGCCAAAGCGATTGAGATTGATCCTCAAGCCATCGAAGCTTACCGCTCATTGATCATGCTCAACATTAGATTCAATCGGCCTGAATCGGCACAAGGGCTTTTACTTCAAGCACTCAAACACGCTCCCGATGATGGTCAACTTCTACAACTTCTGGGGACATTAAGACGCCGTGTGGGACAGGTTGTTCAGGCGATTGATGCGTTTGAAAACGCGTTGAAATCGCCCGACCTGAAAAAAGGATCACAAAAACACACGCTGTTGTTGATGGAACTCGGCCCGCTTTATCGAAACGCCGGGATGCTGGAAAAAGCGGCCGAGACTTATGAAGTCATCATGAAAGCTTTTGCCGAACCGACTCGGTACGGCCTACACCAACAGGCGGTACGAGTGTTAATGGCGGATGAAAACTTCGCTTATGACACCGCCGGTCAAATTTTTCTCGAAGCGGGAAAATATCAGTTGGCACTAGAGGCATTCAATAAGGCCGCCGACAATCCACGATTGAAATCAGAAGAAATTGGCTATTTCAAGTCAAAGATTTTCCTCGCCCAAAAGAAGCCGAAACGCGCGCTCGAAGAACTCGAACCTTATCTCAGCAAAAAACTGCAATCGCAAGGACTTGGTCCTTATCAACTGCTGACGGATATCTATACAGCTCTTGACCGACAAGATGACATCGAAACCAAGCTGGAAGAGCTACAACAGAACGACGACAACAACAATTTCATCATCTACGCCTTGGCCAACATTTATCGCCAGCGCGATGAAAATGCGAAAGCGATCGAGCTGTTCCAAAAAGCCATCGGTCGCGGAGCCGACCCCGAAGGCTATCAAGGTTTAATGGACGTCTACTTCTCGGAAGGACGGGCCGAAGAATGGCTTGGAGCTCTGTCGGGATTGTTAGGACTGGGCCGCAACGTCGATGGAATTGAAGAGCAATTCAAACAGGTCAGCGATAACGACGAGTTTATGAAGAAACTTGTCGTGGCAGCGCGTGCACAAAAAGAAGCGGGTTCCCGCAAGTTCAATTTCCCGGAAGCGTATATCATCGGGCGACTCGCTGCCGCTTCCAAACGGAATGAGTATGTCGTCGAGTTCTACAATATGGCGATGAGCTTTCGCCCGAATCAACGCAATCAACTGACCGCTCAATTGATACAATACCTGAGAGAACAGGAAGATAATCTGTTGCTTGCCGAGACCCTCGAAAAAGCGATGAAGTCTCCGGGAAATCCTCAACTGAAAGCTGCTTACACTCAACTGCTGGCTCAAGCACTCATGTCCCTCACCTACGACCAAGAAGAAGCAGGGGATCGTAAAGAGGCCTTGAAAACTATTACTCGTGCTCAGGAAACAGTACCCGGAAATCCTCTTTTGACCTATCGCCGAGGCTGGCTGGAATGGCGAAACGGTCATCCTGATGCCGCGGTCACGATTTTTCAATCGTTGATTGCAGAACAAGACTTCCGCAAACTGGAGAAAGATTCTCAACTCCACAATCTCCTCAAGCAATGCCACTTCCTGCTCTCGGCGATACTTGTCGAACAGGGTGACGCAGCGGCTGGCCAAAAGATCTTAGAATCCGTCTACGAATACGACCCGACCGACCCTTCGGTTAACAACGATCTCGGATATCTCTATGCCGATCAAAACATCAAACTCGAACAGGCAGAGAAAATGATTCGCCTGGCTCTCAAAGCAGAGCCCGAGAATCATGCTTATCTGGATAGTCTCGGATGGGTCCTTTTTCGACGTGACAAGCTGGACGAAGCACTCGACTACTTGCTCAAGGCGGTGGAAGGCTCGGAAGATGGTGACTCCACTCTTTGGGATCATCTTGGTGATGTCTATCAAAAAATGGGGAACGCCGAAAAAGCGAAAGAGTCGTGGGAGACCGCCCTGAAACAGGCCAAAGCCGACGACAATCCTGATCTGGAATTGATGAACAAGATTCGCAAAAAACTGGGTCTTCCCGAAGAAGAAGCCCCGATGGTCAAAGAGGATTCGGAAGCAGACTCCAAGGACAAGCCGGTAGAATCGACCGAGTAATTACCGAGATCATCAACCTGTCATCCTTTTTTATTTTCACCTTAGACATCTCAATACTCGGGAGTTACCCAATATGGCGGGCCACTCACACTGGGCCAATATTGCTCACAAAAAAGGGCGTATCGACGCTAAACGTGGTAAGCTATTCGGCAAATTGAGCCGGGCAATCATTGTGGCCGCTCAAACCGGTGGTGGTGATCCCGCCATGAACCTGACTCTGCGTTACGCCATCGATAAAGCGCGTAAAGCGAGTATGCCGAACGACAACATCGACCGAGCCGTCAAAAAGGGCTGCGGTGAGTCGGGTGGCGACCAATACGAATCGTTGGTCTACGAAGGTTACGGGCCTGAAGGTGTTGCGATTCTTTGTGAGGCTCTCACCGAAAATCGTAATCGTACCGGAGGTGAGGTCCGAAACCTCTTTGAAAAAAATGGTGGCAACCTCGGTAACAGTGGCTGCGTGGCCTACATGTTCCAGCGCAAGGGATTGTTTGCCATTGCACCCGGCAACACAACCGAAGAACAAATCTTCGACTTGGCATTGGATAACGGAGCCGATGATGTCAAAGAAATTGATGGCGGGTTCCAAATCACCTGTGCGTTCGAAGATTTTGATCAATTGAACTCGGCTCTTGAAGGAGCCGGTATCGAAACCGAAATTGCCGAAGTGACTCAGATTGCCGATACCGAAGTCGAGCTCAACGAGGAAGCTGCTCGCAAAGTCATGAGGTTAATTGACGCTCTCGAAGACAACGACGACGTTCAAAACGTCATCGGTAATTTCACAATCCCTGATGAAGTCCAGGAAGTCCTCAATGCCGAGGGGTAAGCTGCCAAGTCTGAACACTTTCTGATGTCATTTCGCTCTCGTCGTGTGTAGACTCAGGCAATGTCAAATTGAACACCACACGACTTACGAGATTGACTGATGACGATTGAATTCAACTGCGGCGGTTGCGGAAAATCGCTAAAAGCGCCCGAAGACAAAGCGGGGAAGACCGGGAAATGTCCCGATTGCGGTGAACCGATTCTGGTCCCGCTTCCTGATCGCTCATCAGAACCCGAGAACCCTTTCGCACAAGACGAATCGCCGTATTCTTTCCAAGCCGCTCCCGAACCGACAGAACCATGCCCGATGTGTGGAACTGCTGTTCCGAGTTCGGAAAGCTCCTGTCCGGCATGTGGTGAATCGATCAATGAACAGTTCACTGACGGAGGATTTACGCCGGGCCAGAAGATTCGAGTTGGAGAAGTTTTGAATAGTGTCACCCAATCCTTCGGCGACAATTTTGGTCTCGCTGTTGGTGGATTGTTGATGTACGTCGTCAGTGTTTTTGGTCTGTCTCTTGTTGCGGGAATGGGCGTATTTGCCTCAATCGCACTCGCTTTTATTTCACCGTTCCTGACGATTTTAATGTCTGTCATTGTTTACGTGATGCTCATTCTTGCCAACATCTGGTTGAGCATAGGCATCATCATCTTCTTTCTCAAACTGATCCGCAATCAACGTGCTCAGGTCGCCGACCTCTATACCGGAAGCCCGTTTCTCGGGCGCACTATTTTATGCAATCTCTTGCTCGCAGTCATCAGCCTTGCCGTCGCGATTCCTGGTGGAATTATTATGATTGCGGCAGTTGCGTCTGGTGAGGTTGCACTGATTGCAGTCGGATACTTTGCGATTTGGATAAGCTCGATCATCGTATCGCTGATGCTCATGTGGTCTGTTCCAAATCTGATTGATCTTGATTGCGATGTAATGACGGCTGTCTCGAATTCACGACGTATGATGAGTGGGAATTACTTCTCCGTGATTCTCTTAGTAATCATCAGCATGGCAGCATTATTTGTCGGTGCTCTTATCTTTGGTTTCGGACTGATTGTCGCAATTCCATTTGTGATGTTACTTTATGCAACAACTTACAATCATTTATGCGGCGGTCAGCAAACATTCCGCGATAACTACTAATCAACAGATCCTACTTTAAAGTGGACGATCTTTACCCTCTCGCCCGGATGGCGTATTCTGAGACTCCGAACTTAACCCCATTACGGCTGAAAGGATGCAGGACCACAATGGTCAGAGAGCCGGTGTTTCAATCTGGTGACTTTCCTGAAGAGGATGAACCTTCGTTTGACCTTCCCACGGAGACCACCTATTCCGCAGAAGATCTTCGACACGACGAAGAACTCCGTCCGCAACGGCTCGACGATGTTGTCGGCCAGCGGAAAGTCGTCGAACGCCTGCGTATCATTCTTGACGCGACCAAAAAGCGGGACGAACCGCTCTCGCACCTGTTACTCGATGGACCACCGGGACTCGGCAAGACGACGCTTGCCACCGTTCTCCCCAAAGAACTCGGCGTCGAATTTCAGATCACTTCCGGTCCCTCCCTCAGTGCTCCGAAAGATCTGTTGCCCTATCTGACGAATGCCTCCGAGCGATCGATCTTGTTCATCGATGAAATCCATCGCATGCCGGCAGCAGTGGAAGAGTTTATTTATCCCGCGATGGAAGACTTCCGCGTCGACATCACGCTGGGTGAAGGGCTCAACGCTCGCACGATCAACATGAAGTTGCAACCTTTCACGGTCATCGGCGCGACCACACGCAGCGGCATGTTGACGGCACCACTTCGCGACCGATTCGTCAATCGCGAGCATCTGGAGTTTTACGACCAGGAAGAACTGATCGAAATCATTTCCCGTAACGCCAAAAAACTGAACACCGAAATTTCATCCGAAGCGGCTGCCGAGATGGCAAGACGAAGTCGGGGAACTCCTCGTAAAGCCAATAACCTGCTGCGTTGGTCACGCGATTACGCGACCAGTCGAGGCGACGGCATCATCACCGATATGCTCGCCGAACAAGCCTTGGAAATGCGGGGCGTCGATATAAGGGGTTTGGAAGGACAAGACAGAAAATACCTGACGGTCTTGTCTTCGGTCTTCTCCGGCGGCCCCGCCGGATTGAACGCCATCGCCCACACGATGAACATTCCTCCCGACACTTTGGAAGATGAAGTGGAACCATACCTGTTACAATGTGGTTTCATCCAACGCACTCCCCGTGGCCGAGTGTTGACCGAGGATGGCTTGGGGCATATCAGTGGGTGAATTGTTCTCAATAAGAGTCCCTGAGAGACAGATTCCAAAGTTTTCATTTTCTTGTGATCTAATTACGTGATGCCAGCGTTACACGGTATATGACACCGTAGTTTTCGTTAGGAGATCACTCACTTTGAGATATTTGGACAACCGTCTTCGTGACTCAGATTCTTTCATGGGACATTGGCTACAGAATCACATCAATCCAGACATTCTTGGTATCGAACTTCAATTTGGATACTTCAATTTTAAGGCTTTGGAACCATTTGCCGCTTATCTTCGCACGGCAGGAGAAAACGGTGCTCTAATGCATTTCGTTTTGGGTGCGAACCAACGGCAACTTACGGACTCTGATCTACGACAAACATTTGAACTGATCGAGCCGTTCCCTGACTCTTCACTGACCGTAGTCGCTTTCGCTGACGGTCTATTCCATCCAAAAGTCGCGTTTGTCGAAACTGAGAAGAACGAGTTTGCATGTCTTGTTGGCTCTGGAAACTTCACATCGGGTGGATTGAGCATAAATATCGAAGGGTTCCTGGCGATTGATACCGCGGAAGACGACTGCCTGAATATCATCGAGCAAATTCGCGATGCCACTAGAGCTTGTCCTATAACCCTTTGAGAATAGTGAACACGCAGCCGAGTTGCCAGAACCCTTCAAACAAAAAAGCATGATACTCCCAACGCATCCCCAATCGCCGCAGATACTTCAACCAGGCGAAGGTGCGTTCCACTT
>JAURQH010000023.1 GCA_030836185.1 Planctomycetota bacterium | reverse complement strand
TTGGATAGGTTCGAGTGTCATTCATTGTTCATCAATGACGACCACTGCAACGTGAGAAAGAGAGCGATTTCGCGTGACGTGGAAAATGCGCACCCAGAAAAAGTGACACGCCTTCACAAAATGAAGATCGACGCAAGCCAATGAGAGCCAACAAGTTGCTCAAGAGTATGGAAGATTCGAAATCAAGATTCGGGAAGATTTGATTCAACATTTGGTCAAGATTCGGTCAAGGTGTGTCCCCGAATCTCCAAATCTTGACATCTTGAAAAGGCGGTTGAGTGTTCAACAATCATCGACGGAAACCAAATTCAATCATCAAGGTTGAATGGTTCCACAAAAAAACGGGGCTCCGTTTCCGAAGCCCCGTTTTAGTGAATTACGCCTGGAAAACTTATCCCTGAACTTGAAGAAGTTGCAAGGTCTCGCCTTCCCACTCGAAGCTGTAAGCAGCGGAAGGATCAAGATCGTATTCGACCACTTCAACGCCATTGTGATAGGCGATTTTTAACGCTTCCGAAGATCGAGTTTCGACGACCGATTTTGTATCAGCGGGCATCGTTTCAACTTGCTCACTGGCATTCAAGCTGAAATGAACTTCGGCTCCCGCATTGTTCATCAAAGTCATCGTTAACAACTTTACAGGAGGACGATTGATGGGAAGTTGTGGTCCTGGTTTGTGACAAATCGGCAAGACGGGCTTATGGCAATGACAAACCTGACACTCACAGACATGACATTTGGGAACTGGCTTCTTGCAGATTGGTGGTTTCACACAAATGGGTGGCTTGATACAAACCGGAGGCTTCACAGGAGGACAGATCGGCGTCTTGATACAAACGGGTGGTTTGATTGGAGGGCAAATGGGGGGATGTACGATTGGAGGGTGAATAATCACGGGAGGTGGACAGACAGGTGGCTTCGGCGGACAGATAATCGGAGGTGGCAATTTGCAAACAGGAGGCTGCGGTAAAGGGTAAGGCAGAATTGTGAAATCACCACTTGGACTTGGTTTCGGCTTCGGGAAAAATTTAGGAGGTAAGTAGTTTCCGATCTGCGGTTGTTTTTTCGGCAAGACTTTGAGTTGTGGTTGCTTTGCGGGCAGTACTTTGAACTGTGGCTTGCTGACTTTTCCGAGCTGAAATTTTTGAGCATCGGCGGAAGACGAAGCAAGTAATGCGGACAGAGCAGCAATCATCGTGATGGCTTGAAGTTTCATGGCTGTATCCCTTATGTGAAAGTGTTTTGATGTTTGGCTTCGCGTCTGACAGTTCATCCGACTGTCATCACTTTCAGGACACACAACTTGGAAATATTTACAAAAGCAGCACAATCATCATAGATTAAAATTCACGAAAACTGCTTTATATTAACCGCTTAACGAGTTGAAATGATTGCAGAGAGCTGAGTAGTAATGATGGCGCAATAGATGGACCAAAAGAGTTGCTACGCTCGATCATGAGGGAACGGAAGCACCTTCGTCAATGACTTTTGACCTAAGAGCAGCATGACAAGTCGATCAAAACCCAGTGCAACTCCCGCACACTCCGGTAGCCCGTTTTCCATGGCTGAGAGTAAATGTTCGGCGGCGGGAAGTGCCATCGCCCCTTCAGACAGGCGACGAGAATTTTCTTCAAAGATACGCTGGCGTAGAACTTCTGGATCGGTCAATTCCTGATAGCCGTTACAAAGTTCAATGCCGTCCCAGTAAAGTTCAAATCGCTCGGCAACAGGTGGATCGTCTGCTCTGACCTTGGCCAAGGCAGACTGAGAGGCAGGGTAGTCACACAGAAATTCGGGATTGTTCGTTCCCAGTGTTTGCTCCACTTTCTCGGCAAGCAGTAAATTGAGCAACGAATCGCGGTCCTCAGTATCAAGTGAGGGAGGTGGCTCAACTCCCTCGGCACGACACAGAATCAACAACTCTTCGGAAGACTGTGTCAGCACTCGACAATCGAGAACACGTTCACAAGCGTCGTCATACGACAGACGATGGAACGACTTGTCGGTCATTTTGAGTCGAGAATTCATGTCTGAAACACCCGGCTCCAACTCCAGCACCCGTTCCGTTAAGCGGCGAATCAGACACTCGGTGAATGTCATCTGTTCCTGATAGGTGTCGGCGAAACCGTACCATTCCAGCATCGTAAATTCAGGGTTGTGTAAATCTCCACGTTCACAATTACGGAAGGCTTTGGAAATTTGAAACAAACCCGCCGGTCTGTCGGTGGAAGGGGATCGATGAAGATCGGCCAACAACCGTTTCATGCCGAACTCGGGCGATGTTTGCAGATACCAGACTTCATGATCGGCACCTCGATGAGTTTTCAACTGCGCTTCGATAGGATCCAGATTCGCATCGACGACGGTCTCACGCGAAAGGCTTGGCGTTTCGACTTCGAGATATGCAGTCGACGTAAAGAAGTCCCGAATTTCCTGCAAGAGAATGGATCGCCACTTGAGCAATCTCCAGGAAGCAGTCGGCTGCCATAAATGAGATTGCTCCTGAAACGTCATATGCTCGACTCTCTATCTCCACTGTTGTCATCTCGACTGTTGAATTGCATTCTCTACAATCCTGAACCTTCAGTATTCGTTTAAAAAACAAGATAGAGGAGATCTCCTCACTCGTCGGATCTATCGATTTTATAACAGTTTATGTCGCACTGAACCATTCAATATGGGCATTCTAGGGGATCTCTGCAAGGTAGTAGGGTGGGTGTCGTTGACAAAGACGTATGGATCTCCTCTAATTTTGACAGTGAGTGATTGTCGGCATGTATGAAAGATGGGGATCTTTCGCAGGCATCATTCGAAGTAGAAATCACGTCTGACAACGTGAGCGAGTTAAAGATTATCTGATTTACTGAATGCACGGGTTGCGTGACTTATTCCATGAGTTCTCGTCCCCGGGGTTGAACTTGCCTTCAGTGAATGACACCGAATTGGTCGATAGGTAAATACTGTGAGAGCATTCGCTCCTTCAGTGTTTTGATCGCTATTTCGTGATGACCTTATTCTCGCCATTCCGTCATGCGATTTCGGAAATGTCAACGGATGACAAGTATCCAGACAAAACTGCTTGTTCAAGTGGGACTCTGAACGACAGTTAGGACCGACCAAGATGGCTGGACCTGATCAAATTCGAACTGTGATTACCGGTGTGGGAGTAGTTTCCCCGATCGGGATCGGTCGCGATGCGTTCTGGTCAGGGCTGATGTCGGGAACCTCCGGCATTGATTATCTCAGCGGTTTCTCCACGAACAACCTCCCATCCTGTGTTGGTGCGGAAGTCAAAGACTTCGATCCCACCCGATATCTCCGCGACCGCAAATTTTTGAAGGTGATGTCGCGCGATGTACAATTGGGGGTCTCTTCAGCCAATCTGGCGATGCAGGACGGAGATCTAAATCGCGGCGACATTGATCCCGACCGTTTAGGTGTGGTCTACGGTGCTGGTCGCATGACGACCTCTCCCGAAGAACTGGCCGATGCTGTCGCAGAAATTGTCGATGACGTTCAAAACGATGAAATGATGCTGACGCGCTGGGGCGAAGAGAGTTCTGGACGAATTGCACCTTTGTGGTTGTTGCGACAACTTCCCAACATGCCAGCGTGCCATATTTCGATCGACCACGATGCACGTGGCCCCAACAATACGATCACCAGTCGTGAATCATCTGCTCTGTTGTCAATTTCGGAAGCGGTCCGGGTCATTGAACGTGGTGCTGCTGATGCCATGATTGTGGGGGCGTGCGGATCAAACATTTCGCCCGTCGATATCACCAAACTGAGTCTCTACGAAGGGCTCTCGCATCGTAAAGACGATCCCGAAAAAGCTTGTCGCCCCTTTGACTTTGACCGCGACGGAACCGTTGTTGGCGAAGGAGCCGCATCGTTTATTGTCGAACGATACGAACACGCTGTCGCCCGTGGTGCAGAAATTTACGCGGAAGTGATTGGTTTCGGTTCGGGTTGTGACGGAGCCGGCTATAACAACGGTGCTGGCGGACGAGGCATTGGCCGTTCCATTGAAGGGGCCATGCGTCGGGCCAACATCACGGCTGACCAGATTGGTCACATCAATGCACACGGTAAAAGTACACAACGTGATGACCTGGTCGAAGCCCGCGCCTATCACAGAACATTTGGCGATCATGTCGCCAAGATTCCCGTAGTGGCTCTCAAAAGTTACTTCGGAAACTTCGATGCCGGCTCGGGGGCCGTGGAACTGGCGGGTACACTGCTTTCGCTCCACAACGGTCAACTTCCCGCCACGCTGAACTACGAATATCCCGACCCTCGCTGTCGTCTGAATGTGACACACGGTCAGGCTGTTCCCCTTATCGGTAGAACGGCATTGTCCGTCAATCGAACCAGTGTTGGGCAAAGCGCGGCAACCTTGCTGCGTGCTCTCTGATTGTTGCTCAATTCTTTCTCATTTCGCATTTTTTGTTTTCGCAATTGCGTACAGTCGTACAGGCTGCCATAATACTGGTCTTTCGACCAGTTCTATGAGCCGCCAATGTCATTCGCCCCTAACTACGATCCCGAACTGCTGGATGCCTTGCGCCTGAGCTTGACTCGTGGACTAGGGCCCATTGCCCAGATACGATTGCGAAATCGATTTGGGAGTGCGGGTGAAATTTTTCAAGCGTCGCGCGAAGAGTTAATGTCGGTCGAAGGAATTGGCCCCAAGCTGGCGTCTGCAATTGGACGACAACGAAATTCAGATCAAGCCGTTGAGGAACTCAATTCCTGTGAGCAACTCGGAGTCGATTTGTTGCGACTCGAAGACGATAATTATCCTGATGGTCTTCGCGAAATCCCCGACCCTCCACAACTTCTGTATGTCCGAGGTTCTCTGACTGATAGCGACCGGCTAGGAATTGGAATCGTCGGATCACGCCGCTGTACGCTTTATGGTCGTCAACAAGCCGAACGATTTGCTCGGGATCTGTCAATGGCGGGAATCACTGTCATCAGTGGTCTGGCACGCGGCATCGATGCGTGTGCCCATCGTGGCGCCATGGAAGCAAATGGACGAACGCTTGCCGTGTTGGGAACCGGTGTCGGCCATATCTATCCACCCGAGCATGGCCCTCTCGCCGAAGAAGTCATCGCACATGGTGCTCTCATCAGTGAAGCCTGCTTACGACAAGCGCCTGTCCCCGGATTATTTCCTCAACGCAACCGCATCATCTCGGGGCTCAGCCAGGGTGTCTTGATTGTGGAAGCCGCACGCAACAGCGGAGCACTCCACACAGCGAGACATGCTTTAGAACAAGGACGCGATGTCTTCGTGATTCCCGGACGACTCGATAGCGCGGCCAGCGAAGGTTGCCACGACCTGGTTCGCGATGGCGCACAGCTCGTCCGTCACGTGGATGATATTCTGGAAACTCTCGGGCCGCTCACGCAACCCACGATCTCTCCAGAAGGGAAAACCGTCCTCACCCCCCGCGAACTGAATCTCAACGAACAGGAACGTGAACTTCTCGATTTGATTCCTCTCGAACCGGGAACGGTTGATGAAGTGCTCCGCAGTTCGGACATCGACGATGCACGCGTTCTTTCCACTCTCACGGTCCTCGAAATGAAGCGTCTGATCCGACGGCTTCCGGGTGGATACGTCGTGCGAGATCCGCACTAGCCGTAAGGTGTTTATTAGAAATGGTTTGCGACGACGAATTCGCTCTATTCATAATCATCCAAAACTGCTAAAAATTGGCTCGATTCTGATCACTTTATATTATCTGTCAAGGTCAAGGACGATGCGACAGCCTATTCGCCAACGACGAGAATCAAAAGACTGGATGGTTTCCGGGGGCCTCACGACTTTATTTGTGGTGGGTTCTTTGTGGTATCTCGATTTCCTGCCGCCTCTCGATCAGTGGGTTGGTTCCTCTGAACAGACAGAAGTGGCAGAGGAAAAAATCGAAACCACTCCTGACAACAATCCCCTCGAAGAGTTTCTCGCACAGCAGGAAGAACCTGTCGAGACATCGGAAACTGTCCCGCCTGCTCCGACGCAATCAGAACCGACAATCACAACTCTGGAGTCAAACAATTCAGGAACCCCGGCGAACGCTGTCTCGTACAGCAAATCGTTTCCTCCTCAACCGGAACCGAACATCACGCTGAACAGTGAGTCGTCATTGACCGAGCCCACTCCTTCTGAACGCCAGACTGTCTCGTTATCAGAGCAGCAGCGGATCGCCCGAATCTTTGGGGGAACAACCCCTCAGCCCGCACCCAGAAAAAAATCAGATTCGAACATCGTTCCAGCATCCGCAGAAAAACCATCGGCTCCTGCATTCCCTCTCAGCGATGACAATCCCTACGCAGAAGTTGATCAATGGATTGCAGAGGGACAATTTCTGAAAGCACATCGCGAATTGTCTCAACAATACTGGAAAGAGGAGCAAGTTTCCGAAGCTCTCCTCACTCGTTTGAACAAAACTGCCGGCATGATCTACTTTGCACCCCAGCCACACTTCATGCAGGCGTATGAAATCAAGCCGGGCGACTTGTTGCAGAAAGTTGCTCCTAATTACAATCTCTCTTGGGAATACTTGGCACGCCTCAATCGCGTTCGTCCTGAACGTGTCAAAGTGGGGCAGAAGCTGAAAGTCATCAAAGGACCGTTCTCGGCCTTCGTCGACTTGAGCGATTTCTCACTCACGATTCACGCACACGGTTACTTCGTGAAACGGTATGACATTGGCATCGGTGCCGAAAATTCAACTCCCATCGGCACATTCTCAGTCAAAGAGAAATTGAAGAACCCGACCTATTACGGACCGGATGGAGTGATTGATGCTGACGACGCCAATAATCCACTCGGCGAACGCTGGGTCGATATCGGCGACAGTTACGGAATTCATGGGACGATTGACCCCAACTCCATCAAGAAAGCCGAGTCGCGCGGCTGTTTACGACTCAACAACGAAGACATTGTCGAAGTCTATGACTTTCTGACGACTGGCTCCGAAGTGGTCATCAGGCCGTAACCGCTCGTCGTTTCGGTGAACAGAACAAGAGACAGCCCAAGAACCTATTGGCCTATATTCGTCCTCTTATCTTTCATCTCATAATCATAGCGACTCTCCTAGAGGTCGAGTGTTTGTGAGGAGTTCTCTCTTCCTCGCTGAAGCACAATCACACATCGCTCGTGCCGAAACGCGTCAACGAAGGTCGCCGAACGAGCATTGAGGAAAAAAACCGAAAACGCGATAAGAAGTATTCTCATTCTGTCGGCTTACAACGATGCCATCACATACTTTCTTGAATCTGTGTGATCGGCGAAATCCGTGGTTCAATACTCTACTCGCCTTTTGTAGATTTGTAGAGTAGGGCACTTCCAGACGGAGTGCTCTTTGAGAATCGAACAGAAATACGAATCTTATGAATCCGAAAAGAACCAACCATATTTGGCTGACAGTCTGTCTACTCATTCTCTGTGGACTCACTCAAGCATATGGGCAAGACACACCGCCACGATCTCTCGATGACCGGCTGAAAATCACGCTCTTCGCGGAAGACCCGTTACTCAACACACCAACCGGCATTGATGTGGATCACACAGGTCGTGTCTGGGTGATCGAAAGTAACACTCACTTCCCACCCGAAGGCTACGACAAACATCCGACAGATCGATTACTGATCCTCGAAGACACCGATGACGACGGCAAAGCCGAAGCAAAAATGTTTATCGATGGCTTCACGCATTCGATGAGTGTTGCCGTCCGACCCATCTGGCTCGATCCGATTTCGTTCTCAGAAGACGACAAACCGGACGAACTCAAACAACGGACCCAAGTCTATCTCGCCACGCGTCGAGAGATTCTCCTGCTCGAAGATACCGACGGCGATAATCAATGCGACAAACAAACACGACTCGTCCATCTCGAAACCGAGGGCAACTATCCGCACAACGGCCTCGCCGGCTTCGCCTTTGATGGTCTCGGCAACATGTACTTCGGCTTCGGCGAAAACCTGGGAGCCGACTACAAAATTATCGGTCGCGATGGAACCACCTATTCGGGAGGAGGCGAGGGGGGCAACATCTATCAGATTCAGCCGGATGGAACGAAACTGAAACATTGGGCGACCGGCTTCTGGAATCCGCACGCGAATTGCGTTGATGCCTTCGGTCGCTTGTTCTCGGTCGATAATGACCCCGATTCGCTGCCGCCGTGCCGGCTGTTGCACATCATCGAAGGAGGAGATTACGGCTATCGATTTCGGAATGGTCGCAAAGGTCTGCATCCTTTCACCGCGTGGAACGGAGAGATCCCCGGCACATTACCGATGGTGGCGGGAACAGGTGAAGCACCGTCTGGCATTCTCGCTTACGAACATGACGCGTTCCCCGAAGAGTATCTGGGCAACCTGATCGTGACCAGTTGGGGCGATCATCGGATTGACCGGTTTCAACTTCAGCGAAAAGGCTCATCTTTCGAATCGGTCGCCGAGCCGTTCATTGTGGGTGGAGAGAATTTTCGACCAGTCGGTATCGCGCTGGCTCCCGATGGCTCGCTCTATCTGAGCGATTGGGTTTTGCGAGATTACAAAATCCACGGCAAAGGACGAGTGTGGAGGATCAGGGCGAAGGGAGCGACTGAAAGAGTTATGGAGAAGGAAAAATCTCTCGAACAACGACTGAAATCCACCTATCTCCTCGAACGACGTTTCGCGGCAGGTTTGCTTGCAAAAAGCACAGAGGGCCGCGCTGTGCTCAAAGACTCTTTCGGAAAATCTTTAGCTCGAGTGGAGATTGAAGCTCTCTGGTCGCTTGCACAAGTGCCACTCGACATCGAAGTCATTGGACTACAACATGCTTGGACCATCCAACCAACAATTCCCAATAGGATCGAGTCAGAGATCGTGCTCAGAGAATTGTGGCGGATGTTAAGCAAAATGGAAGTTGCACAAATACCGTATTCCTATGAGTTGGGAATGTTTGTGGATACGATGGCTTATTCTTATTTGCTTTCGCTAGCAGAGGCTGACCCCGACATTAAGGAGCTTGTAAGTTTGAATGGCATTTACGGCTCATTGAATCCACAATTTTTTCTTTTTGAACAAGGTCCAGTGGACCTTTTTGAGGAGGATGAGGCGGATAACATAGATGATCGATTCAATAAGAATGCCATAAAAGCAGTGTCTCAGCTTGACCCATTTGCTTATTCAGCATTCGTTCGTGCCATGAGTCGCGGTCCTGATACCGCACCAATCGATACGTCAGGCAAGTTTTCCCGAATTGATTCCCCGAGGCTCCGTCTTGCATATCTATTATCGACTCGGTTGCGAGATCCAGAGATTCAAGCCCCATTAATCTGGGCATTCCACGATTCGTCTCCGATGATTCGACGTGCCGCAGTTCAATGGGTTGCTGAAGAAAAGTTAATCGGCTTTCGACCGCAGGTTGCTGAAATCTTAAACGAACCCGATCTGACACCTGATTTGTTTCTCGCGACGTTGGCGGCACTCGAAATGCTCGATGGAAAGCCGCCGCAGGAGTTCGACAAGACGCCTCCCGGCAAGTATGTGTTGCCAATTCTGAAAGATGAAACAAAGCCCGCCAATGTCCGAGCCATCGCTTTGCAGTTGATCGATCCTGACGATGAAGAACTCCCCGCGGAATTAGTCGCCGAGCTGATGAATATAGAGAATGAAAAATTGAAGACGGAAGCCATTCGGACGGCGTCTCTCTCGACAAAGCCGGAGTTCACAAAGCCACTGGCGGATATTGCCCTCGATGTCGGTCAACCGGACGAACTTAGAGCGGAAGCGGTTGTCGGTCTCGCTCGGCATGTGTCTGTCGATCCTGATCTGAAAAACGTCTTGGAACTCATCTGGAAAAATGACAAGCCGATGATCGCTCGCGAAGCGATCCGCACAACACGACAACCGTCAAAAGAGCGACCAACGGAACCATTCAAACTCGTGGAGAAACCTAATGCAAACGCCGGGCGTCGGTTGTTCTTTCATCCACAGGGGCCGGGTTGTTACAAATGCCACGTTGTCCAGGGACGCGGCGGCAATATCGGACCCAACCTGACGAACATCGGTGGGTCTATGTCGCGAGAAAAACTGATTGAATCGATCCGCAAGCCGTCACAGGAAGTGGCTCCCCAATTTACGACCTGGACGATGATTTCCACCAAAGGGAAATCTTACACCGGCATGATTGTCCATGAAAATACGGGCGACACTGTTCTCGGCATGCAGGACGGCACGACTGTTGAACTCAAGACGGCCGACGTTGAAGAACGGATGCCGCAAAAGACATCGGTGATGCCTGAAAAATTGGAAGAGCAGATGACCGAACGCGAGTTCGAAGATCTGTTGACGTTCCTGGAATCGTTGAAGTGAGTGGCTATGAATCATCAAGAACTCAAGAATTCCCCTGATCGAAAGACTCCTCTTCCACCACTTTGCGCGAGATTTCAATCCGAGTCAGCCGCTACACAACTGATGAATGATTATTAGCGAAGATGAGTGTTTTTTACACTGGCGGGCAAGCCGTCCAGTGCCACTCTTATTTCATCTGGGGCGATGATTGAATTCCGAAAGACGAATGCTTCAACGTCTCGCTCTTGTTGTTAACCTTACCCGTAGCTGAACTCGCAAGAGTTCAGAAGGACCGACACTGCCCTCGCATCTCGTCTGAATTCTTGCGAATCCAGCTACCCGTCCGACTAGCAATCGGTGGTAACCAGAATTGAGTGTCTTGTTTGTTTTTCTCTGCACCGCGCCGCGGCGTGAGTCAATTTCTCACACGTCCGAACTCTGGGGGCTCACTGCGTTCGTCCCCAGCCACACATCTTGGAATTCCTCGGCGTCTTGGCGAACTCCGCGGTGAATTAAATTTGGTTCCCTCTCATCTCGCTGGCGGGCAAGCCGCCAGTGCCACCCAACAAGAGAATGAACCCTTTGCGTTTCTTCGAGTCTCGGCGTCTTGGCGTCAATAAGTTGGTCGCTCAAACTCATCTTGCAATTTCATTCGTACCAGAGTTAGCGTTCGTGGTTCGCCTGATGGCGAATCGATCTTTGGCAATTTGAACGTC
>JAURQH010000022.1 GCA_030836185.1 Planctomycetota bacterium | reverse complement strand
GTAGCTGGATTCGCAAGAATTCAGACGAGATGCGAGGGCAGTGTCGGTCCTTCTGAACTCTTGCGAGTTCAACTACGGGTAAGGTTAACAACAAGAGCGAGACGTTGAAGCATTCGTCTTTCGGAATTCAATCATCGCCCAAGATGAAAAAAGGGTGGCACTGGTCGGATTTATCGTTTGCACTGCTGATTTCACGAATACATCTCACATCCCCTCGCGAGCGAGGGCATGCCCCGTCTGCCTGACCTCTCGCAATCTATTCAGCGTTTGAGCGGTTTGAACTGTAAACGAGTCGGCTGGTCGGCATCTTCGCCGAGTCGTTCTTTGCGGCTGGCTTCGTACATTTTGTAATTACCTTCAAACCAATACGCTTGACCGTTTCCTTCAAACGCGAGGATGTGTGTCGCGATGCGGTCGAGGAACCAGCGATCATGGGAGACGACCACGGCACATCCACCGAAGCTCAACAATCCTTCTTCCAGCGAGCGGAGTGTTTCTACATCAAGGTCGTTCGTCGGTTCGTCGAGGAGTAGCAGGTTCCCCCCCGAACGGAGCAACTTTGCCATGTGCACACGATTGCGTTCTCCCCCGGAAAGCTGACCGACTTTCTTTTGTTGGTCGCTCCCTTTGAAATTGAACCGTCCGCAATAAGCGCGGGCGTGGATCTTGGTCTTGCCGACTTCGAGCATATCGAGCCCGCCAGAGATCACTTCATAAACCGATTTATCCGGGTCGAGATCGTCACGATTTTGATCGACATAGGAAAGCTGAACCGTCGTGCCGACTTTGAGTTCCCCGGAATCAGGTTCATCCTGGCCGGTGATCAATTTTAAGAGAGTCGTTTTCCCAGCACCGTTCGGCCCGATGATGCCGACAATTCCTCCACGTGGAAGGTCGAATTCCAGATTTTCGAAGATTAATTGATCGCCGTACGATTTTGTGAGACCTTCGGCTCGTACGACAAGATCACCCAATGCCTGGGCGACCGGGATTTGAATATCGGCAGCTCCGTCGCGGATATCGTATTCCTGCGATGCGAGTTCTTCGTATCGTTGTAAACGGGCTTTGTTTTTTGTGGAGCGTGCTTTGGGCGACAAGCGGGACCATTCCAGTTCCCGTTTGAGTTCTTTTTGACGTTGCGTTTCGCGTTTTTCTTCGACCGCTAATCGTTCTTGTTTTTGTTCCAGCCAAGACGAATAGTTTCCTTCATACGGGTAGCCGTGTCCCCGGTCGAGTTCCAAAATCCAGCCGGCGACATTGTCGAGGAAATAACGGTCGTGCGTGACGGCGACCACGGTTCCCGGAAATGATTCGAGGAATCGTTCCAGCCAACCGATTGATTCCGCATCGAGGTGGTTGGTCGGTTCGTCGAGTAACAGAATGTCGGGGTTTTGTAAGAGCAACTGACACAAAGCGACGCGGCGTTTCTCTCCCCCGGAGAGATTCCCAATCACGGCATCCTTTGGAGGCAACCGCATCGCATCACTGGCAATTTCCAATTCGCGATCCAGTTCCCACAAGTTTCCTGCGTCAATTATATCCTGTACGACGGCTTGCTCTTCGAGGACTTTCTCCATCTCTTCGGGAGTCATTTCCTCAGCAAACTTCATATTGATTTTGTTGTAGCGATCCAGAATTGCCCGGGATTCGGCGACAGCATCATTCAAACATTGCTCGACTGTTTGATCGGGTTCAAGATGCGGCTCTTGCTCGAAGTACGCAATCTTGGTCCCTTTTTTGGGACGGACTGTTCCCATGAAGTCTTTATCTTTGCCAGCCATAATTCTCAGTAAGGTCGATTTCCCCGAACCGTTGTAACCGAGAACTCCAATTTTCGCTCCGGGATAAAAAGACAACCAGATATTCGAGAGAACTTCCTTCTGCTCGTAGATCTTGGTGAGTTCCTCAATCGTCATGATGTAATGTTCGGACATGAACCTGCAATCCTGTCATCTGGTGGCAAATGGATGGTGGCAAAACGGAAAAGCATTCAGACAAGTCAAACGCGACCCGAGTCATGAACTCGCAATTGTAACAGCTCAGGCATGTGAGCGAATCAGAGGGGGAAATACCGCTCTATTCAGCGACTTCCTGGCCGAAGGAGAGTCGTAGTTGAGGATCGGACTTCTCTGTGAAATCTTTAAACAACATGCTCGGCTGGATGTCGTTATTATCCTGATACTTGGGACTTTTGTACTCGTTCACTTCACCACTGAGAGTGTGGTACATGATCTGACAAATGGGGACGCCGGGATAAATTTTGACCGGCTGTATCGCCGTCATTTCGAGTGTCCAATAACCTTTGAAACCTACGTCTCCAAAACCAGCCGTCACATGCACGAATAATCCCAGTCGGCCAACAGACGAACGGCCTTCCAGCATCGGCACAAAATTGTGAGTTTCTGTGCGTTCGAGTGTTCGTGCCAGATACAGCGTGTTCGGCTGCATGACGAATCCCTCATCCGGGATTGTGTAACGGCGAAAGCGATTCGGCCGTTTCATATCGAGGACGATTTCCTCGTAGACCAACATTTCGTTGTGTAAACGCAAATCATAGCTATTGGGATTGAGCAATGATTCATCGTAAGGCTCGATCATAATGTTCGAGCCCAGATTTTTTTTGATCTCGTTGCCGGTCAGGATCATAGAGATTAAAGCCGGTCGAAAGTCGCAGGAGCGGTGGAAACATGCATCAGATGACATACCCTAAACGGCCCAACGAGTGGATGCAACGCCGAGTCCACAGTCTGAAAAAATTCAAAACTCTCCTGGCGTTCTCCCGATCCCCAGAATACTGCACGCCTGAATGACGGGGAGGCCTAATTCTTCTGCTTTTTTCAGTAATTCCCGCGATTCGCTGCCCGGATTGAGCCAAACTTCTTCAGGTCGGAATCGAATCATTTCCTCCAGCAATTCGAGACCCGATTCGGGGGGAACGTAGACGGAGATCAGATCGACCGAATCCAGCGGCACTTCTGCCAAAGAAGGATACGCTTTGAGACCCTCGATTTCCTCTGCCAACGGATTCACGGGAATCACTCGATATCCCTGCGAAACATAGGCTCTCAGGGCCTTATTGCCAAATTTTTCGCGAGATCGACTTGCGCCGATCACCATGACTGTTCGCTGTTCTGCGTTTTCCATGTTTGACTCTTGCTCTATGAACCGCATGAAAATCCGCTTTGCATTCGCACTTCACGCAATTCGCGATTACAATCAGCAGAACAAAGTTCATCATCACATCTGAAGCCCTCAAGTCTACCCGGAATTATGTCGACCGATCTTTCTGCCGAGACGCATCTTAATTTGAACGGTATTCCCGTCTGCGATACTTTCGCCGAAGCGTTTCCAATGACGGGAACACGGCTGATTATCACGGCTTACTCTGCAGATTGGGCAAGGCAAGCGGCCCACGAATTCTGCGGTAATGCGACATCTGTGATTGCCTGCGATGTGGAAACGGCCCTGGAACGCGAACTTTCTGCTGATGAAACTCCCGACGGACGCCCTGGAGTTTCGCTACTCGCTTTTGCCTTCGACAAAAAAGGACTCGAATCGGCAGTCACCAATCGTGTCGGGCAATGTATTCTGACCTGCCCCACAACGGCTTGCTACAACGGACTACCCACCGACGACAAAGAGAAAAAAATCAATATTGGTGGGCAGATTCGCTTTTTCGGTGACGGCTATCAATGTTCCAAGAAGCTGGGGTCGCAACGCTTTTGGCGAATTCCCGTAATGGATGGAGAGTTCCTATGCGAAGAAAAATTCGGGACAATCAAAGGAGTCGGGGGCGGAAACCTCTTAATCGCGGGAGACACTACCGAACATGCTTTACAGGCGGCCGAAGCCTCAGCAAACGCGATGAGAGAGATTCCCGACATTATCCTCCCCTTTCCGGGTGGCATTGTTCGTTCGGGAAGTAAAGTGGGTTCTAAATACAAGACATTAAAGGCGAGCACTAATCACGAGTATTGTCCCTCGCTTCAAGGACAAGTTGATCTCAACATTCCCGAGGGAACTCAAGCGGTCTACGAAATCGTGATCGACGGGCTGTCCGAACAGTCTGTCGCCGATGCGATGAAAGCCGGGCTCCACGCTGCCGCTGCTTGCGAGGGGATATTGCTGATCACTGCCGGGAATTATGGCGGTAAGCTCGGGAAGTTTCACTTCCATTTGAAAGATCTCCTGTAACAGCAGATTCACATGGTCGACGAGTCTCATATTGAACCGGTCTCTCTTGAAGATCTCAAAGCCGAAGCGGCACCTCGTACTCCAAAAAGCATACCTCTGGTCATTATTCTTGGGATGGCGATTGCGACGACGTTCGTCTGGTCTTCGACACCTCTCCAATCAGCGAATGACCGTTCGCGGTGGTGTTCTGTTTATGCTCTGGTTCATCAACAGGCTTGGGAGATTGATCAAATCGAATCACGCGATGGTTGGTCAACCATCGATAAAGTTCGTCACAACGACCACTTCTATTCCTCCAAGCCCGCTTTCCTGCAAGCAGTTGTTGCCGGCGTGTACTGGTGCGTCCAAAGAACGACCGGCTGGAATCTTATTAAGCATACGGAAGAATCCAGCCGCCTGATTCTGACCATCGTGAACCTGATTCCCACAATCATTGCCTGGTTCCTCATCAATGGAATGGTGATTCGTTATGCGAAAGAGAAGTATACAAAGCGGCTGCTCTTAATCGCTTTCATCTTTGCGACTCCTATTACCACCTATCTTGTCACTTTGAACAATCATGTTGTGGCGGCATGGGCGATTGTGTTCGCACTTTCACCCGCTCTCAAAATCATCATCGACGGGCAAGACGACAAACGGCTGTTTTTAATCTCCGGTTTTTTCGCAGGTTTCGCCTTCGTGAACGAACTACCGGCCCTCTCGTTTGCAGGACTTGTCGGTTTTATTCTGCTGATCAAAGCTCCGCGCCGATCGCTGGCCTGTTACTTGCCGATGCTGTTAATCCCTGTCGTCGCTTCAGTCGCTCTGACTTACTGGCAAACAGGAGGTTGGAAACCGTTTTATGCTTATTACGGGACAGAAAAGTATCTCTATATCCATGAAGGGATTCCCAGCTATTGGGTGAACCCACGTGGATTTGATAAAAATGCCGACAGCTTGGGAATGTATCTGTTTCATTGCACGTTTGGGCATCACGGGATCTTCAGTTTGACTCCACTGTTTCTCTTTATGCCTTTGGCTTGGATTGTTCCCGGTTGGAGTCAAAAACCGTTTCGCTGGGTGTTGGGAATGTCGGCAATTTTGACGTTTGTGGTGTTGGGCTTTTATCTGTCTCGAACAGGTAACTACAATTACGGCGGGAACACTTCGACTCTCCGCTGGTTGATGTGGTTGATTCCTATTTGGACTCTCAGTTTGATTCCGGTGCTTGACCGATTTTCTAACACTCGCACTCTGCACATTCTGGCCGGTCTCTTTCTGGCAGTTGGTTGTGTCTCTACCTTCTGGCCGATTAAGAACCCCTGGACACCGCCTTGGATGTTCTCGTTGCTTGATCTCTACGGATACGTCAGTCAATACGACGACCCGATCGCTCCACTCGACCGCAAACACGATGTCTGGTTCTCCTCACTCCCGGACACCTACGATCCTGAAGCCCCAACGTCGATCAAACTAATCTCCAACGATCAATTCGGCGCAGAGATTTCGCTCGCACTCTCGGACCGAGGACGGACCGACAACAAGCAACGCGTCAGTTTGACACAAACGATCAATGCGTCGATTCCAAGCTCGATTTTACTCTTGATCGACCACGTTAAATTCAACGCGGGAGAACCGATAGATGACTGGCTGATCGAACCGAACGCGAACGAACTTGCCGAGCAACGTGAGATTGTCTTGGCTCTCCTTCGTGGACTGCCGGTGACCGATGAATATCGTGCGGGACGAATTCGATTCGTACATACGCCACTTCGAGATGATGCGTTCACGGTGAAACACGCGGCCGCTCAGGAAAAGTTCCGTTCAGAAGAGAATGATCCATATTTCTGGTTTCGCTGTGATACTTGGTATTGCGACGATCTTCCGTTTGGAGTTTGCAAAATGAAATTCACGATCTCGCGCGGTGAGGATAATGTGGTCGTTTCTGAACAACTTTTTCGCGTTGAGAGTGCCAGTTCGTTTCCTCCCGAAGCGACTCTTCCCCCACTGGAGTAACGCTCTTCGCCACTCATCTTCGGGTCTCGGGGAAATTCTGATAGATTTTGATGATCCGATTCGTCGAGATCGACGTTATCTGCTTGCCCGCGAGGAAAATGCGCGGCACAATCGGAGGTATTCCTGCCGTTCGACAGCTTAAATTCACTTCACATGATTCAATCCAGAAACAGGGGCATCAGTATGGGGCTCTTTGACAAACTTCGCGGCGAATTGGTCGATATCATCGAATGGGTCGATGATTCCCGTCACACCATCGTCTGGCGTTTTCCCCGTTATCACAATCAAATCAAAACCGGTGCTCAACTTATCGTCCGGCCCGGGCAGATGGCGGTCTTCGTCCATCGTGGGGAACTGGCCGATGTTTTCGAGCCGGGAAATTATGTCCTCAAAACAGACAACCTTCCCATCCTTTCGACGTTGCAAGGATGGAAGCATGGCTTCGACAGCCCCTTCAAGGCCGAAGTCTATTTTGTCTCCACGCGACAACTAACCGATCTGAAATGGGGAACCCCCAACCCGATCATGCTTCGCGATCCCGATTTCGGTCCAATTCGGTTGCGGGCCTTCGGAACCTACTCGCTCAAAGCGGTCGAGCCGAAAGCGCTATTGCGCGAATTAGTCGGAACCGATTCCGAATTTGAAGCAGACGAAATTCAGGAACTCTTGCGTGCCATCATCAACTCCTCCTTTGCCGAATTGATTGGGCAATCGGATGTGGCGGCTCTTGATTTAGCGGCCCGCTATCGCGAGATGGGGGAAGACCTTCGCAAGTTGGCTGTCGAGAAAGTGGATGACGAGTATGGTCTCGATATCCCACAACTTTACATTGTCAATATTTCATTGCCCGAAGAAGTCGAACAGGCATTGGACACGCGTTCGAGTATGGGTGTGATTGGCGATATGGGACGTTATCAACAATTCCAGATGGGCAAAGCGATGACTTTGGCCGCCGACAATCCGGCCGGCGGTGGCGCCTCCGAAGGGATGGGACTCGGAATGGGATTTGCGATGGCCAATCAAATGATGGGGGGTATGAATCAGGCGGGGGCCGGTGCGGTACCGCCACCACCTCCCGCTGCTGTCTGGCACATCGCCGTTGATGGTCAAACTCAAGGACCCTTCTCACCACAACAGATTCAGCAAGGTGCGGCTTCAGGGCAAGTGACTCCTGAAACGATGGTCTGGTCGAATGGGATCGGTGCCTGGACTCCGGCGATTCAGGTTCCCCAGTTGAGTCCTTTATTCGGGCAAGCACCTCCTCCTCCCCCACCACCACCGGCTCCGTAAAGGAACGTAAAAGTTGCAGCACGCAGAGACATTTCATGTGTGCGGCGTTTTCGTCGGAATTTTACTCCTTCAACGAGACGGAGACCCATGAATACGAATGAGTCGTCTTCATCGCCTCCTCCCGCTCCTCCGGGAGAGCCTGACCGTAGCGATCTTGCCGGTCAGGGTGTGGATGCTGGTAAGGGTCGCATCTTTCCCTGTGAAGGATGCGGTGCTGACCTGAAATTCAACATTGGTCAGCAGCATCTCAAATGCCCCTTTTGTGGATTTGAGAAGGAACTCCAACTTTCCGAAGACGCCCAGATTGAGGAACAGGACTTCCACGCGATGTTAGCGCGCGTCCGGGAATTGCGCGAACAGGATACAGAAGAGTCGAACCTGCAAGCGGGTGAAGAAACAGCAAACGAAGTCCGTTGCGAATCGTGTGGCGCGAATGTTGTTTTTCTGGGGACGCTGACCAGCAGTGAATGCCCGTATTGCGCCTCTCCTATTCAACGAGACGACGTGCATCGTTGCGAAGTACGTGTTCCCGTAGATGCCGTCTTGCCGTTCCTGATCGAACACGACCAAGCACAAATCAATCTCAAAGACTGGGTCGAGTCTCGCTGGTTCGCTCCGAATGATTTCTTAAAGCGTGGAGCTGAGGGGAAATTCAACGGTGTCTACCTTCCTTACTGGACCTTTGACACACTCACATTCAATGTCTATTCAGGACAACGGGGTGAACACTATTACGTGACCGTCGGAACCGGTAAAAACAAACGTCGGGAGCGACGCACCCGCTGGTATCCGGCATCGGGAAAATTCCAAAGATTCTTCGACGATGTACTTGTTCCCGCGACCATCAGATTTGATGGCGACATGTTGATTTCGCTCGAACCGTGGCCTCTACAAAAATGCCTGCCGTTCACTCAGGAAGTTCTGGCCGGATATTTCGCGAGAACGTATGACCTCGAACTTGATGGTGGATTCACTCATGGCAAACAACGAATCGATGCGGTCATCGATAGCGATGTCAGACAACGTATCGGCGGAGATACGCAACGGGTGCATTCCATCAAAAGTCGATACGACGGCATCACTTACAAACACGTGCTGCTACCCTTATGGTTGTTAGCTTATAAATATCACGACAAAACGTATCAAGTCTACGTCAACGCGGCGACGGGGGAAGTTCAGGGAGGCCGACCGTATAGCTGGGTGAAAATCACCTTCGCCATCGTCTGTGGTGTTGCGACCATTGGCGGCCTGCTGTTTCTTTTTTCTTCTTAATTCCAGAGATCTATTCTTCGAGGATGAGGCTCCCTATGCGTTCTCTACTAACAATTCTATTGATCTCTTCGCTTTCGCCGCTGGCCTTGGCTGAGGAAGTGATTCATTCCTTCCATGCGGATATTACGGTGAATGCTGATGGGTCAATGGATGTCATCGAGACCATCGAGGTGACGGCAGAGGGAAACAAAATCAAGCGTGGGATTTTTCGCGACTTCCCTACGTCAAAAACCACAATCTTGGGTTTACGCAAGAACTATCCTTTTAAAGTCACGGCTGTAAAACGAGATAATGAACCCGATGGGCATCATCTGGAGACCCATCAAGGTTTGATGATGAATTTTACTCGCGTCTATATCGGACACAAAAATGTGAAGCTGCCGAAAGGGCGATATACCTATCAGCTTTCTTATCATACGGATGGTTGGTTGTTTTCTGATTCCCGAAAGAGACAAGACGAACTGTACTGGAATATCACTGGTAATTTCTGGGACTTCCCCATCAAGAAGGCGTCAGCCACGATTCATCTTCCGCGTGCATACCCGGATCACAAAGTAACCGTTAACGGCTGGACGGGGGCTAAAGGAAAGAAAGATCAGGATTGGAAACTCCTCTCTAAAGAAAAGGGTGTCATTAAAGTCGAAGCAACGACTGTATTGTTATCTCAAGAAGGCATGACGGTCGCCATATTTTGGCCGAGCGGTGATGTCGATCTCACGAGTAGCCAGCTTACCTGGCAGGACAATATCACCTCCGTTTTCGCGCTCTTCGGATTATTGGGAACCTTTGGAGTCCTCTGGATAGGCTGGAGTCTGGTCGGAAAAGACCCGGAAGAACGTGCGACCGAGACAACCAGTGATCCTCCCCACGGATTATCTCCGGCGTCAGCTCGTCAACTCACTCGGATGCGATACGATAACGAGTGTCTTTCCGCAGCACTCATCTCGGCCGGCGCGAAGGGTGCCATCTCCATCCATGAAGATGAAAAGTTCCTGGGACACACATACACCCTCAAGAATGAGGATCTTTTTCAATATGATCGGCTTTCTGCCGAGGAGAGAATTCTTGTCCATAATCTCTTGAAAGGCCAAGAGGAGATCGAGCTCAAACAGAGCAACCATGTCCGTATTCAATCGGCCATCAAAAAATTTCGGGACTATCTGAAAGAGTCACTGGAAGGCCGTTGCTACAAAAAGAACGGTAAATGGGTCTGGATGGGTTTACTGACTGCAATTGTCTTTCATGCCTTGGCTGTGATCACGTCCGTAAAACCGGCCGTTGGCGGATTCATCACCGTATGGTTGACTTTTTGGTCGTGTCTCCTCGCGGGACTTTTATGGGGCGTATTTGCGGCATGGAAGGCAGCTCTCAACTCGGGTAACGCCCTTTGGATTCTAGGAGCCATTGGCATCACACTATTCGCCACTCTGTTTTGCAGTGCTGAGGGAGTTGGCTTGTTCTTTCTGGCCATGAACACCAGCGTCTATGTTGCAATCTCGTTGCCACTTTATATCGGGATGATCATTGCCTTTACGAGATGGATGAAAGCGCCGACTTTGGAAGGGCGCGAATTGCTCGACCAATTGGAGGGTTACAAACGCTGGCTGACTGAATATCTCCCCCAACAAGTCAATGAAACCGCCGACAATGACGAAGCGAAACAATTACTTGATGAGCATCTCCCCTGGATCACGGCTCTCGATTTGGGAGGGACATGGGGAGATAAACTGGCGAATGCTCTCGGTATGGCTTCCGCCGATGATCAATCATCGCACTGGAACCGGCATCCTCACTGGTATCACGGCAATCACTGGAGAGGAATTCACAATGTCGGCAGTTTTACGAACTCTATCAGTTCCGGGATGTCGTCCGCCATGTCAACCAGTTCTTCGAGCTCAAGTTCCGGCTCCAGTGGCGGAGGTGGTGGAAGTTCGGGAGGCGGGGGTGGAGGCGGCGGTGGCGGAGGTTGGTGAGCAATATTGCCAAGACAATCAATAAATGGCCCATGCGGGCGGTGCCGACGCAAATGTGATTTCCACATGTTTCGTGGGGTGCATCAAAGTCAGTTTCCAGGCGTGCAGACAGAGCGGAGCATCTTCGACCGAAAGTGTTTGTTTTTTGCCCAGTTCTCGGTTTGGCAGATAGCCCGGATCGCCGACAATCGGCATTCCGAGATCCCACAAATGCAAACGAATTTGATTCGTACGTCCCGTCAACGGTCGAACTTCTAACAAGGCGGTGCCGTCATCGAATCGATGGAGCACCTGAAACTCGGTGATTGCTTCTTGCCCTTGTGGATCGGGAAGTCGTAAACCGGCTTGAGAGGCCGTGCGACTGATGGGCGTCTCGCTCCGAAACTGATCTTCAGTCGGATGCCCTTGCACACGAGCGAGATAAACTTTCTTGGCAGATCGATCATCAAACTGCGGTTGCACACGCGCGGCCATGGAACGAGTGCGACTGAACACAACCACGCCAGAGGTATTGGCATCCAAACGATGGGCGGGTTTCAGAATCTGCGGCTCGTAAACCTGATTTAAAATAGATTGCAACGTGTTGCGATTAAAACGCCCTGACGGGTGCATCGGTAAGGGAGCTGGTTTGTGGACAACAACCAGCGAGTGATCTTCGAACAAAATCTGAATCTCGGCATTCACATCCGGCTCGGTCGCTGCGGGAAAGAGATGATCGTATCGCTCTCCTGCGCGCACGATACGATCAGCGGCAATGGGTTTATTTTTATAGAGAATGCGTCCTGCCTCACACTCTGACTTCCAGTGATCGATATCGAGATGGACATGCATGCCCGACACAAACTCTAACACGGTTTGTTGATCAAATCGCTCGGGAACATTCATAGGACGTATATTATCGTACGGCAGACTACCGGGTAGCGGATTGGTCACTTCGCGGATGCGTTGCTCATGTTCGGCGATGGACTGCTTCATCACCTCATCATTCTCACGGAAGCAATGTGGACAGCTTTGGCCCGGAACGTAATGTTCTGAACGCTGTTCCCAGGGAGTGACAGGATTCTGGCAGGCGAAACATTGTTTTGTCTCAGTCTCGTTCAAACCCGGATCGAGAGCCACGCGCTGATCGAAGACAAAACACTCGCCGTTCCAATGAGCGCCCCCAATCTCTTCAAAGTACTTCAGAATCCCACCTTCGAGTTGAAAGACATTCTGATAGCCCATCTGTTCCATGAACGGCCCTGCCTTCTCGCAACGAATCCCGCCTGTGCAAAACATGACAATGGGCGCGTCTTTGGAATCGGCTGGCAACTGTTCAACGGCTTGCGGAAAGTTACGAAAGTGATCGAGATCCAAATCGACGGCATTTTCGAACGTCCCGAGCTTCACTTCGTAATCGTTCCGCGTATCGAGCAAAGTGACTGGACGTCCTTCATCCAACCATTGTTTTAATTCTGCAGGAGTTAATTTTGGAGAGGTTCTCTTGAGGGGCAACGCCTCTTCAATACCAAACGCGATGATTTCATTCTTCAAGCGGACCAGCATCCGATTGAAAGGTTGACGGTCGCTGTAACTTTCTTTCACTTCCAGATCGGCGAAACAGTCCTCTGAGCGGAGTTCGCTGAGTAACGCATCGATCGAAGCTCGCGTACCGGCCAGAAAACAGTTGATCCCCTCGGGGCTCAATAAAATCGTCCCCCGTAGTTCGATTTCATCACAAAGAGACTTTAAGCGTTCGCGACGCGGTTCTAAGTCGTCCAACGGCACAAACTTGTACGCGGCGATATTAACAATCGGCAATGTGCCATCGTTAGAGTGAGACTGAGAATCAACAGAAGGTGTATCGGTCGAGGAATTCATAACGTCAACTTAGACAGACAAAAGGAACAGAGAACGGGTTCAATACCGACGATACAGAATCATCTCTTATGCTGTATCACAGATTATACAGGGGGCCAAACCGATTGCGAAGGTGAGCCAACAGTGGCTCGTGCGAGAGTGATTCTCCGGTCACAACTTCGACGAGACGATTGGCTTTGTAACGACGGCCATTTTTATGAACTTTTTCGTTCAACCAGACTTTCAGTGGTAGGAACTCCCCCTCGGCAAACATCTGCCCCAAGTCTCCCAACTCTTTCTCAGCCTGGTTATAAATCTGAGAAGCGTACATATTTCCCAAAGCATATGTGGGGAAGTAGCCAATCAAGCCATGCCCCCAGTGGACATCCTGCAAACAGCCTTGCGAGACATCAGGTGGGGTAATCCCGAATGACTCAGTGAATTTCTCGTCCCATACCTCCGGGACATCGGCGGGAGCTAAATCTCCCGAGATCAAAAGCTGTTCCAGTTCAAACCGCAACATGATATGGAGGTTGTAAGTCACTTCATCTGCCTCAACCCGAATAAATGTGGGACGTACATCGTTGATGGCTTGATGAAATTTTACTTGAGGAACGTCGCCGAGAGCTGTCGGGAAATAGTGTTGAGCGCGGGAATAGAAATGTTCCCAGAACGGTTGTGACCGACCGACCAGATTTTCCCACATCCGCGATTGCGATTCGTGAATCCCCAACGAAGCAGACTCACCGATAGCCGTTCCATACCATTCGGAATCAAGTCCTTGTTCATAAATGCCATGACCGGCTTCATGCAATGTTCCGAAAAAGGCGCCCGGAAAATGATGCTCGTCGTAACGGGTCGTCAAGCGACAATCGCCGGGACCAATGCCGCTGCAAAAAGGATGTGCGGCAATATCAAGACGGCCTGCTTCAAAATCAAATCCGATGGCCGCGGCGGCTTCCAGCGCGAACTCTTTTTGTTGATCAATCGGGTAACTGCGTTCGAGTAATGCGGCCTCGGCTTTGACAGGTGAATCCGCGATTTCGTTTAAGAGTTCAACCAGCGGGGCGCGAAATGCGGTGAACACGGCATCGATTTCTGCGGTGCTGGCTCCCGGCTCATAAGCATCGAGCAAAGCATCATAAGGCTGACCGCCGTCATAGCCAATGGCGTCTGCTTCTTCTCGTTTGAGTCCGACAATCTTCTCAAGCCAAGGTTGAAACGCAGAGAAGTCTTTGTTTTTGCGAGCCTCAATCCAGGCCTGCTGACCGAGAGACGTGACCTTGGAAATCTCTTCCACCAGTGTTTGTGGCAGCTTGGTAGAACGATCATATTCTCGTCGTGCTTCACTGATCACGACGGCTTCGGGTTCTTCGGAATCATCGAACGATTTCAAGGCTTCCAGCTCACCGATCAGATCACCCAATTCGGGTGAGGTTGCCATTTGGTGTCCCATCCCGGCAAGCAGGCTTAGCTGATTCGCCCGATGTTCGCCTCCCTTCGGAGGCATATTGGCTTGCTCGTCCCAACCAAGAACTGAACCGCAGGAACCAAACAGAGAGACTTTCTTTAACTCAGAGACAAGCTGTTCATATTTTTTGCGATACTCGGAGTTGTTCATCAGAAATCCCTGTTGTTCTCGCGACAATTAATGAATGAAGAGGGGGACACATTCTAATCATTGTCGCGTTGGAACAACAGTGTCACGCGATCACCATTGATAGACATTGACCTGAGTCATCAATGTCCAATCAGAGAGTCGATCAGTCGGGCCTTGAATGGAATCCAAAGTTCGATTGGTATTGTTTCTCAGCGGGAATGAGAACCCGACACTCACCGTCGATTGATTGCGTAAAATGGCGGTCATACCGACGGTTAAATCGAGGTGATCTGTCTGTCCCCAGTGACCACTCGGTGGATCATGAGGTTCCGTCGTGGTCGAATAATGTAGTTCTAAGGTCGATGTCAGGCCTGTTATATAACGGGCATTTGGATTTCTGATCAACCAATACCCTACAGAACCGTCTGCCATCAGAATATTGGGAGTCCCGAAGTCGGAACTCGGCACGAAAAACTCTTCGGCTTTCGTCGGCATTCGGTAAGAGAGAAAACCATGATAATACAATGCCTCACCCGTCTCATGAAATAATCCCAGATAAGGTGTGAGGTGCCAAGCATCTTGTGAACGAAGCACAAAGGGATCCGGTGCGATTACCGTAATGACATCTTCACTCGTCGGGGCTTCAACTAGAGCTTGTCCTATAACCCTTTGAGAATAGTGAACACGCAGCCGAGTTGCCAGAACCCTTCAAACAAAAAAGCATGATACTCCCAACGCATCCCCAATCGCCGCAGATACTTCAACCAGGCGAAGGTGCGTTCCACTT
>JAURQH010000021.1 GCA_030836185.1 Planctomycetota bacterium | reverse complement strand
CTACAGCCACGAGCGAAGACACAGTTCGCTCGACCGCCAAACGCCAGCGGAAGTGTACCGCAGCGGCCGGTCAAATCGCGTGGTTCTTTCTCTCTAAGCAGAACCCGCCCGTGGTCCAAATAATGGGGTCCACTTCATAACGACTTACTGATTGAGACCGGAAATCTCAAGAAAATCGGATTATCGCTTCATAACTACTCAGACACATATGGAGCTTTACCTGCTGCGAAAGGAGATCATCTGGGTAATCGAGACGGTCTGAGCTGGCGTGTTCATCTATTGCCGTTTCTTGGTCATAGAAAACTCTACTCGGAGTTTCATCTCGATGAGCGTTGGGATAGCCATCACAATAAAGCTCTTATCTCCAAAATGCCTGATGTGTTCGCAAGCTCCTCAATCACCAAGGAAGGGACAACAACCTTTCATATCGTCGAAGGCAAAACGACGGCATTTCCAACAAGTCAAGGAGTCAGACTTCGAGACTTTCTGGACGGAACTTCCAATACAATCTTTGTTGTTGAAACCTCGCCTATGCAGGCTGACATTTGGACAAAACCAGGCGGTCTTAAACTCAACCAAGAAGCACCGGTGAAAACTTTTGGAGAGCCATACTACTTTGGATTTTTAATTCTTTTGGCCGATGGAAGTGTCAGAACAATTCAAGGGGATCTATTGAAAGCTGGCACACTTAAGGCACTTTTCACTCGAGATGGTGCTGAAGTGATTGAAGGTTTGTAGTTATTCAATCAAATCACGACCTTGCAAGCGGACTGATTCCAGATGTCCATCATTTTTGGGCATGCATTTGATTTTACGTTAAGAAATTCAGTCTTCTTTCTTTGTCGGAAATCGTGCGTCTTGATCGCGAAGTTGTTGCAGCAATTGATCGCGTAACTTGTTGGAAACTGCTGGCCGGGATTTCGTTAATGAGTTCTGTTCGCCACGATCATCAGAAAGATCATAGAGTTCTTCACGCGGTTGTTCATAGAAATAGAGCAGTTTGTGATCGCCCTGCATGATGGCGGACTGCGGATGGGTTTTACTCACTGCGAAATCTCCGATGCCGATTTCATCAATGGCGTGCTTGTATCCTCTTTCGGGATGGTAATACGGGAAATGCCAAATCAATGAGCGGTCCAAATCTTGGTCCGAATTCTTGAAGACCGCAGAAATGTCGATGCCATCCACCTTGTTGGCAGAGCCTCCCGCCAGCTTGACGAAGGTCGGTAACAAATCGTAGCCAATGACGGGAGTTTCTGATTGAGTACCGGGTTTGATTTGACCGGGCCAGCGCATCACAAACGGCACACGAATGCCTCCTTCATACAAGTTCCATTTGGAACCGCGCAGGGGAGCGTTGGTCGCGTATTCGGGATGACCGCCGTTGTCGGACAGAAACACGACGAGAGTCTCTTCCGCCAAATTTGCAGCATCAATAGCAGTGAGCAGGTTGCCAACATAATGATCGAGAGTCTCCACGAATGCTGCATAGGTCACTCGTCTTTTTCTCGCAGGCGAATCTGAGGGAATGCTTCGTTCATACTTGTCGAGCAACCACTGGCATTCCGTTTTGACGGGAGTATGAACATGGAACATCGAGACCATGAGAAAAAATGGTTGGTCGTGCTTTTGTTTGAGGTAATTTGACGCTCGATCGATCATGGAGTCGTCTGGAAACTGGCCTTTTGTGACAATCTCTTTTGGTGTCTGTTTTCCCCAGGAATAGGGATGGCTGCCGAAATCTTCCTCGGCAATCTGAAAGCCTTGTGACTTGGGGCCGTGCGTGGGACTCCAACCCAGATACCGTTGATGGTGCTGATTCAAATGCCATTTCCCGAAAAACGCTGTCTGATAACCGAGATCGTTGAGATATTCGGGAATCGTTTTCTCCTCCAGTGGCAAATTAAGGGTGAAAGGTGGAGCCTTCAAACTGGTTTCACCTTCGATGTTCTGAAAACCGGCTTCGTTCTTGGTCACAAATTCAAAGTTCAAACGAGCTGTGGTTTTGCCGGTGAGAATCGATGCTCTGGAAGCCGAGCAAATTGGAGCGGGAGCGTAACCCCGCGTGAACTTCATGCCCTCGTTAGCAAGTTGGTCGATGTGTGGTGTTTCGTGCCAAGGGTGGCCATAACAACCGACATCAGACCAGGCCAGATCATCGGCGAGAATTAATACGAGGTTGGGCGATGCTGCGGAAAAAACGGGTGCCGATCCCCATAAGAGAATGCCGCAAGAGAGCACAAAGAGATTCCGTGAAAACATAATAGAGACCTTATTGAGCAGTCAAAAGACCTTATCTGAATCATTGAAGAACAGAAGTGCAACCGCCTTCTTGGGATAACGAGTTTCTGACACATGGCGAAGGTCAAGATCCTTCTGGATCCACATCCATCGTTGTAAATGTGACAATGACCGAGACTCAGGCTCACCCCCAGAGTTGTGCAAACGCATTTCTTGGGGATGCTCCCGATTGACCCTGTTCAGTCTGTCCATTTACAACTCGTCTCACATTGATCCCATCCTTTTTGTTCCCAATGATGCCTCCCTCGGGAACCGTTCCCTCGATACAAATTATGGTTGTGCGATGAGTTCATTTGGTGGTTATACCAATCACGTTTGTCCGGTCTGTCGAAGTGACGAATTTCACTTCTTCTACCTGAACGGATCACGTCCGCTCAAACGCTGCATCGATTGTGAATTCGTTTATGCCGAGAAGATTCCTTCGGTACAGAAAGTTCAACAGGAATACTTGCGACAATTTGACACGGCAAAGAAGACTGGTTGGCAAATTCGACGCAGGATCATTTATCGTCTTCAGACCAAGCTGGTCAAAACTCTTTTTCTTCGACAACGCATAATTCGCACCTTACATTTGGGATGCGGCGATGGCTTGCTTCTGAAGCAACTTGATCGTGAAAAGAAGTTTGAAGCGATGGGTTTGGAGAAGTTACCACACTTTGGGGAGGACGCTCGTGAACAGTCATTGGAAGTTTACCAGTCGTCGTTGGAAGAGATGAGTTTGCGGGACCAGATTTTCGATTTTATTCATGCCGCGGATCGCCCCGGTTTCTTTCATAATCCCGAACGCGCGTGTTTAGAGATTCATCGAGTGCTCGCACCGGGCGGAGTTTTGTTTCTCTCGTTACCACGAATGCCGAAGTTATCTGCCGTCCTGCATGGAGAGATGTGGGGTGAAGAAACCTGCGAGCAGCTTTGGCATTTCAGCGCAAAGAACGCATCGTTGTTCTTGCAACGAATTGGTTTCCGCGTCCACTTTGTCACCATTCCGCGGAATGGATCGCATGTGTTTCTTGTCGCCGGCAAACAACCGAATTTGGAATGGGACCAGATACCGCGCTGGGTCGGTTTGCGCAAAAGAGTCCCAGAGATGCACGAACCCCACACTCTTCGACCAGCGGCGTAACTCTTGTCTGACATATAGCTTAGCCTGTGAATATAGAATTTCTTTGCAGCATCTTGAGAAATGGGATATGATTTCAGGTGTTCATATTTCCCGATTCCGGGAGATCGATCAATCCACATTTACGCTGGTGAATGTCGAGGGCCACTCCATTCGCAGTCGAACATGGACTGATTGGAGACGACAGGCGGGACACCGCGTGAGAAATCCTCACGAAAGGAGCTTGTCGATGAAGTTATCTTATTATGTTTCGGTGGCCGGATGCTTGGCAGGAATAGTAGCCACGGCCTTCTTCACTTCGGTAGCAGAAGCCGAATCTCCCCGACGGTTGCCGACCATCACAAAACCGAAGTTCGATCCCGATGCAGAGAAGGTCGCGTTCTTTGAAGCGACCAAAGCGGGAACTCTCGAAGCGTGGCTGATTCCCGAGAATGAAGCGGGAGGCTTTGTGTTTATTGAGAACAAAAGTGATGTGCCGTTGACTGTTAAGATGCCTGCCGCGTTTGTTGGTGTGCAAAATCTCAAACAGTTTTTGAATGGCAACGGGAATGGGAACAACAACATTTTTGGACCCAACAATCAGCAAAGCCAAAATCAAGGAGCGACCGGCGGCAATCAATCGGTGGGTGGAGGAACCGCTCAAACCGGCAACAACAATAACGGCTTTCAATTGAATGGAAACAACAACGGCAACAACCGCCAGCCGAATAACTTTTTTGCTCCCGGTGCGCCGTTCTTTTCGATTCCGCCGCAGCGTCGTGTGAAGTTGCAGTTCAACAGTGTTTGTCTGAACCACGGTTTGAAGACTCCGTCTCGCAGGAATCGCTATCATCTGGTTTCGGTCGATGACTACACCAACGATGAACAACTCAAGGAGTTGTTAACTTGGGTCGCTACGGGAAAAGTCCCTCAAAAGACTGCTCAAGCCGCGACTTGGCATTTAACCGATGAGATGAGCTATCAGCAATTGGCGGCCAAAAAGGAACATCACCTTGGTGGTGCAGTCAGTCAGTTCTTCAGCCGTACGGATATTCGTCAGTCGAAACAGTTGGTCGAATTTGTCGATCAACAAATCGCCCAGCGCAAAAAAGAGGCGAAGAATTCGCCACAAGTGGCCAGTGGCGAGTACTCTTTCGAGAAATGACGCAAGGAATTCTATGACTGAAAGCGAACGAGATCTCGTTCAGCGAGAGAAAAGTTCAATCGGCCCCATCCTTGTGGTGGGGCTGGTTTTTCTTCCATTGCTCTACGTCCTCAGTCCGCCAATTGTTTATCCGTTGTTTGCTGGACCTGGCGATGAAAACTTTAGAACGCTCTACTTACCATTGATTTATTTGTCGCAACAATTTGATTTGATCGGAGACTTTTATAACTGGTACGGTCAGCTCTTTCCCTGGATCCCCTGATATTGTCTCTGGCGATCAAATCATGAAGTCCGTTTCACGGCCGAGAATCCGGTCCACAAGATCTTGAGGAAGATCGATGGCAGGAGAATTTGCGGGGTCCATGTCGGTCGGGTTAATTCCACAATAGACCGACCAAGGGCCCAAGTGTCTCCAGCGACCGGCTCGCTTTGGCTCGTTGGGAAGAACGGGCGTTGTGCAGCGGTTACAACTGATCGTGGAAAAACCCTGATCGTGTAACGGGTTGGTGATGACGTCGTTCTCGCTGATATAGGATTCAAGCTGTTCGTCGTCCATGATGGCCATGGGGTTGATCCGCAGGCAGTTCATGTTTTCATCAATGGCCAAAATCGGGCAGCTTTCTCGCTTACCTCCATCAGAACGACGCAGCGACCCTAATAGCGCATCATACTCGCCCTTGACGGCTGTCAGCGGTTTGGTCTTCCGCATGTCGCAACATTCCTGTTGCCCTTCAACCGTCAAATACAGAACACCGTGCTTGGCGGTTTGCTCTTCCATGCTGAGTTCGGGTTCGAGCGTGATGACGTTGAGGCCATATTGTTCGGCAATACGATCTCGTGTTTGCAGCGTTTCGGGGAAGTTGACTCCCGTATCGACAAACAGAACTTTTAGCCCAAATTCGAGTTGTGACATCAAGTGACATAAGACACTCCCCGCTTTTTGCATTGCCGAGATGGCCGCCAATCGATCCCCAAACATTTCGTGCGCCCATTGAATGAGTTCAACGGGAGTTCGTTCTTCAAATTTATGGTTAAGATCGACGAGGTCGGCTTGGGTCAGGCGGGCCATGATTCAGAAATTCTGTACAAAACGGAAACGAATATCGTTGTGAAACGTGAATGGTTATCAAAAGCCAATTTTAACCTGCTGTCCGGTAATTGACAGGACCAGAGGATTGAAATTGCGTGTTCGCTAATCTGTATTCTCGCCACTCGACTCGCTGATCATGGCATTGACGGCATTTGTTGAACCGAAAGCGAACAGACTGTCTCCGGCCTTAATGATGGCTGTTCCGGGGGGAGGCATCAAGCGTTCGCCATCGACACGACGTATTCCGATCACCATCACACCGCGGTCGCGAAGGTCGGTTTCCATCAACTGTTTTCCAATCAGTGTGCTTTTCTCAGAGATTTGCACATCGGCCAGTTCCCAATCGGTTCCTCGGTTATCGGCGACTTCCAGGAAATCTTCGATGCTCGGGTTGAGCATGAATCGAGCGATTTTAACGGCACCCGTACTGAAAGGACTGATGACCCGCGACGCGCCCGCCCGTTCCATTTTCTCAACCGCTTTTTCATTACCGGCACGAGCTACGATTTGTACATTCTGATTCAGTAACCGTGCTGAAAGAATCACATAGACATTATCGGCATCGGTCGGCAACACGCTGGCGAGTGATTTGGCCCGGTCGATCCCTGCACTCTTGAGAATGCTGTCATCAGTCGCATCGCCGTGGATATAATTCCAGCCATCGCCGCCACAAATTTCATTCAGCCTCGATTCATTATTATCAATGACGACAAATGGTTTACCCCGCTGTTGCAAATACTCGCAGATGGTGTCTCCCATTCTGCCGAGTCCACAGACGATGTAGTGGTCTTTGAGTTGATCGATGTGCTTTTGCATTTTCCGTCTTTCAAACATGCCGCGGAGTTCCGCATTGACGACGACTGAACCAATTTGAAATGCGCTGTAGCTGAAGACGCCCAAACCAAGTATCAAATAAACCATGACAAAGATTTTGCCATCAGAATCGAGTTTGGGAGGCTCACGTGAGCCGACGGTTGTGAGTGTGATGATGGCCTGGTAGAGACTATCCAACCAGTCAGTTTCGGATGTCAAATGAAATCCGATCGTTCCAAATGACGCCAGAAGCGTCAACAAGATGGCCAACGAGACAAACCGTTTCATCGAAGCTCAAACCACGACCTGGATAAGTAAGACTGCCAATGCTTAGTTTAGCCAGCAGGCTTCAACTTGGACAGTCCTCTCACTGGTTCACATTCATCTGTAACGAGTCTGGTATCCAGGTGGGGAGATCTACGATGGATTTTCGAGCCGTTTCGCTTGTCGGAACCCCCCAGACTTCAAAGAATGGACCCAAATTACGATTGACTTGCTGGGAGAAGCGAATCATCCATTGGTCACGGCGTGCGAGATCAGTCTTGGGTTTTTGACCAGCGGGCATCTTTTGGTACTCGGCAAAGATTGTCTTGAAGGGCTCCCAGCCAAACTCTCTTGCCAATTGCTCGTACATCGTAAGTGCCAGGAACGGCTTGGACTTCCAAGTCTCGTAGGGGGCTCCTCCCGCAATGTGGGCGCGCGCTTCTGCGTACCATTTGGTCATATCCTGGAAGCGGTGATTGGCTTTGCCGTTATGGATGGTGTCAAAACAATACAGCCCAAACAGATTACAGGTCACTTCGCCAGTGCCGTCAAACGTCCATTCCTTTTTCTGATGATTGTGACCTAATTCGTGGTAATAACCCCAATCTCCTTGAGAAACCATTTCTTCGTAGTTTCCCATCCGGGGAGAAGCTTTCATGTCGGCCACAATTGGATAACCGGAGTGGAGATAGCCGACTGATGGTTGCACGTCGGCAACAATCCGTTCGTGACGCGGACGATCACGATCAATGCCCGCCAGATCGGCACACGCATCGAGAACTTCATCCCAGTGGTCCATGAGCTTGTCAGGAAAATCGAGACCACGAATCATATCTGAAGGAAGAGTCAGGATGATTTTTCCGGTTTCGAGTTCGGCCCAAGGGCCGGGAGCATTCCGAATCGATGATCGCCAATCAGCCGGATCGGTGACGCCGTGTTTGTAATAAGGTGCTGCAATCACATTGTCGATCTGTAGATCAACCGATTCCATTTTGCAATTACGGGGAACCTCAAGATAAATCAATCCGCCGTAAGCATTGGCTACTTTGATCGAAGAAGCATTCATTGGATAAACTCGATCAACTTGCGGTGGTCGCTCCCATTTGTCTTTGTCCCAGAGCTTGTCGGAATGGGCTCCGACTCTGATTTTGAATCCGGCATCAACGGCTGCCTCAGGAATTGTGATGGAAACGAGTTCGCCGGGGTAAGCATAAGCTCCAAATCCATAGCGCCCATGTTTTTTAGTGTTGATGTTGAGGGTCATTGTCTGTCGCTTACTTGCTTTGCGACAATTTCCCAAAGAGGGAATTCCCAACTCGGAAGGCATCAATTCTTCGGGAGGAGCAGAGGCCGCATAGACCGAGTCGAGCAGGCAGCCGAGATACGCTTGGGTTTGTTCCCGACTAATTGTCTTTTTTGTGGTCGGTGCCACCAGTTGTGATTGGGATTTTTTTAAGAGAGTCTTGAGTCTGGGAATCACTCTTGTATCGTCACTCGGAATGCTGCCTCCAATTTGCAATAAGGTCGATGCCACTGTTTGGGGGGAGATTTTTTTTGAGTCTTTGGGGTCTTCAATGGCGTCGAGTAAGAAGGTGACATTCGTGTTGAGTAACGAATCTTTGTAAGAAAGTCGGGCACGTTGATTGGGAAGCGAAACAGTACTCGTGGTCCAAACGATACCCGCTTGCTGGTAGAGGTGATTGGCAGGACATTCATCTTTGAGGACGGCTCCTTTTTCTTTTGCAATGTAAGTTGACCAAGCCCACCCCGGAAATCCACAGAGCAACCCGCCTCCTGCTTTCACGAAGCTTGCTAAATCATCGGCTTCCGCTTGAGTCATCGCCCCCACACTGGCAACAATCACATCAGACTCCGAAAGAGTTTTTTTCCAACTGTTCGAGTTCAAATCGGTAAAGGCTATGTTTCGTTGACGCAGAGCTTTCGCAAAATCTCGATTGCTATGAACGGCAATTTTGAGATCGGTCAGTGAAGAATCTTGACCGGATAGCCAAGTCAGTAAATTGGTGAGCGCTTTTTCGTTGGCGTCGAATTTTCCTCCGAATGCTGATTCATGACCAAACGCGGCCAGACGACCTTCTCCAAGTCGAGCTGCTGCAGCGACAGGATAACTGATTTCGTTCTTCTCGCCCTCAGCAAACGTGACGGCATTTTCTCCATAAACCAATAACGTACCGACTGATCCACCAATTTCGAGGGAGCTGACGCCTCGCAAAATTTCTTGTTGATCGGTGAGGGGACTTGCTTCGACAAGAGGGCTGAAGAGAACGAAGATCAGTAAGAGCCAAACCAGACGGATGGACATCGTAAATTCCCTTGATAATGAGGCTGTGTACTGCTTTAGGCTAGTCGGTCCATCGGTTCAGATCAAACAAATGGTTAAGAAAACGCGCAGGCAAGTTTTTCAGTTAATCAAATATCCCCACAGAAAAATAAGAAACACAAAGTCATTCAAAGCTGCTGGCGTTTGCGGTAAGCCGCTCCGCACAGCGTGAGCAGCATGAGAAAAATGAACCGGGTTCCGGCACCGCAGTGGCTCCCGAAAATTCCCAGCCAATGTCTTGCAAGATGGCGGAGTCGTAGGTGGTCCATTCACGTTTTTCAACGCCGGGACCAAAGCTGGGGTTCATCAATGCGTTCAACATGGGGTCGAGGTGTGCGAATGATGAGCCGGGTTGGAAAGTTCCAGGGGCGTAGATCTTGATGGGATTTCCACCATTCGCAGCCGTGGCATTGGGGCCATCAAAAAAAACATCATCGCTGGTGAGATCGCCAAGGTTTCCCAGAAAGTCGCCTCCTGGCCCAAAGAGTTGTGTGCCATCTCCACGTTCCAAAAAACTGGCGAAGACACCAAAGACTCCCGGATCAGTCCCGCTGATGCTGCTGACTCCCGATGAATTCATAAGAGTCAGAAAGCCCATCGAATGTGTAAACTCATGCAATGTCACGCTGAATAAATCGAACAGACCACCCGGGTTGGCAGATGTTCCCGGATGCCAGTTGTAGCCGAAATCGAAAGTGGCAATGGAATCTGGAAATCCCCCAGATGGATCGATGCCAGTCGTCGCATGATCATACACAAAGCCGTTCCCATAACCGTTCGGAGACGAGAATAAGTAGGGACCAGAACTGGCGAGAAATCCGGAACCATCCATTTGTGAGTTTTGGATCCGGTAATCGATAGCAGTGCTATAGACTGATGGGTCGAGTTGGCTAGAGACATAGTTCATCACGGATTGAACCGTGTCTCGGCGGGCCAAGCCATGAGTTGGGTCGTCGAAACCGACTCCCGTATTGTTGAGTACATCGTCAAACTGCAAATTGACAACGAAAGCGGCTTGCGCAAACTGAGACTGCATCAACAGCAGATTCAGACAGATGGTCAACGCAAACTTGAAATTCACGATTGGAATCCTGAAGGCAGTTTCAAAGTCTGTCTACTGTAATCAATCCCACGGGCAAATTCAGTCCTGAAAATGGCCAGTCGTTAGAATCCTGAAAAAGTCTGATCGAACATCCGATTTTGAGGGAGGGGGATTCCCGAAGTCCGTTCTGCATCAGCTATAAAAAAAGGGACTCTCCTAAGAGAGTCCCTGATACGTTTTGAGTCAGTCGTCGGATTCTAGCCAAACAATCCATCGACTTTATGAGCTTTCACCAACTCGCGCGGTTGGTTGAGGTGGTTGTAGACGATCGTTTCAGGATCGATTCCGACCGAGTGGTAAATACTAGCCAGTAATTGTCCTGGATGGACGGCATCTTCCAGCGGGGCCGACGCTGTTTTGTCGGACTTGCCATAGATTTCACCCCGCTTGACGCCAGCACCGGCAACGACAGCCGTATAACAGTATGGCCAGTGGTCACGACCATCAGCGGAGTTGTTGTTACCCGAGGTACTGACTCCTTTTTGTGGAGATCGTCCGAATTCACCGACGGCCACCACCAATGTTTCCTCAAGTAATCCACGCTCGTCAAGATCACTGATCAAGCCGGACAAACCAGCATCGAGCATCGGACCAGACCGATTTTTCATTCGTTCGTTGAGGCCACTGTGATGGTCCCAGGAATGATTGTCAGAATTAGCAACTTTAGGCCAAATGACTTCAACGACTCGTGTTCCTGCTTCGACCAGTCGCCTGGCCAACAAGCAGCTTTGACCGAACGTGTTGCGTCCGTACATATCTTTGGTGGCTTTCGACTCTTGACCGAGATCGAAAGCTTCCCGTGCGCGACCCGAGATAATCAGGTTGAGTGCTTGGTCGTAGTATTCGGTCAATTTTTGATCGGCAACGGCCTGTTCAATTTTTGGCATGTTGGCTGTGATCTGATCCCGTAAACGAGCACGACGTTCCAGACGAGTCGAAAAGACTTCGGGGCGAAGCTTCAGGTCATCGACGTTGATCTTAGCCATCTTTTCCATATCCATATCGTCGCCGGGAGGATACAGAGTGTAGGGATCGAACGCTTTACCAAGAAAACCGGCGGTGCCTCCTTTGCCGACGACATTACTCTCTTGTAACGGTCGTGGTAGCATCACAAACGGCAACATCGGTTCTTGTGGAGGCTTGAGACGAATGATTTGCGAACCAAAGTTTGGGAAGTCTTTCGGACTTGGTGGCTCAAGTTGCCCCGACGGACTGACTTTGTCAGTCGTATAACCGGTCATCATTTGATAGATGGCGGCGGTATGGTTAAACAAACCGTTCGGCGTGTAGCTCATGGAGCGAATCATTGTGAATTTATCATTCACTTGAGCGAGCTTCGGCAAGTTTTCGGTGAATTGAACACCGGGCAGTTTTGTGGAAATATTGCTAAACGCGCTTTTGACACGATCAGGAACATTCTCTTTAGGATCCCACAGGTCGAGGTGACTAGGTCCACCTTGCAGGTAAACCATGATGACACTTTTCGCTTTTCCCCATCCACCCGTTGGCTGAGCTTTGGCGGCTTGTGCTTGCTGCAGTTGCAACATTGAACTGAGAGAAAGCCCCAACATGCCGGATCCACCAACACGCAGGATGTCACGTCGGCTAACGTCGAGATGACCATCGCAGAGGTCTTTTCCAGGATGCCCTTTGACCGTGAACATAGTGAACTCCTTTGGCTGAGATTGTGTGTGCCTCAGCGTTCTATTGTTATCGGAACGATTGTATCAAAATCTGTTGATGTTTGTCGAGAAAATGTTCTCATTAGCCGTCGATTGGCTCTCCATTACCGTCAATCAGTGATTAAACAGGAATGCGGGACTATTAATGAGGGCCCAAGCCAAATCCTGGACCATGGTTAGCCGTTTGTTGCCAGTTTGTGTTTCACTCATTGTCAAATCCTTTTTCAATTGGACAAGATTTGGATCCTCGCGAATCGGTTGACTCACCTCGGTCAAATCTTTTTCCAAAGCCACCAATTTGGGATCAGCCGGTAATGGTTGTTTGGCTGTTGCCACTGCTTTCACGAGGTTTTGCAGTGGTTGATCCTGGAGACGGAAAAATTCCAGCAATTTTGATTTCTGTTCGTCGGTACGTTCTTCAGGGACCGTCGCCAGAATCGGTTGGACTTCTTCGGGTAATCCCAAGCCGACCGGTTTCTTGGCAGTCGTAATCGCCAACCGGAATTTACCGATGGAATGTGTGCCATCGTTGTACTGTTGATTCATCGTAAAGACGAAACGTGTTCCCCCTTCATTCGTGATCGGTTCTTTGACTTCAAAAGTGGCCCAGTGAGTCGAACCGAGGCCGTTAACCATCGCCCAGCCATTACCGGACGCAGGCGCTTTTCCATCAATCGCGGTGGCAATCGCATAACCATCTTGGGCTTTGTCGGCAAGCGCCTTTTCCAGCTTCACGGCTTTGGCCGTTTTGGGTTCTGCTTTCGGTGCGGCTGTGACAGAAAACTCACTCAACACAAAGTTACCGTTCTTCGCACGTCCTGGTCCTTTACCGGGAAGTTTTTCGTCAGACAGAACTTCCAAACGGACTCCGGTAATGTTGGTCGCTTCCGTCTCGGCGACGATTGTATAAGTCCCTTTACCATTTTTCCCAGAAACGAAAATCGAAAGGTCGTCCCGTTTTTCAAACTCGGCCCCCATGGAGGAATTCATTTCTACTGGGTCAAGCAGTGTCCAAGTAGTTGTGTCTTGTTTGGCTTCCCACGCAGCTAGTTTTGCGGGAAGTGTTTCTTCGTAAGTTTTGAGTTTTGCTTCTGCTGCGGCAATACGGTCTTCCCGCTGCTTGGTTTTCTTAGCGACTTCTTCAGCGGTAGTCGCTTTGTATTCATCAATCTTTTGTTGAGCGACTGTCATCATCTGTTGACGTTTCGCTTCGAGTTTCGGCTTGGTCTCTGCCCACCAATTTTCTCGCTCTTTCAATTTATGTTGAAGAGCAAGATGGTCGGGGTCGATCTCCTGCATCGATTTCAAAGTTGCTGCAACTTCTGATTCGGTGGCAGGACGATTAAGAATTCGCAGGAAGATTTCGTTGATCAACTTCTGATCGTCGGCCACTGCTTTGACCAGTTTGTGTAGATCGTTATTCCCATCAACAATGGCATCCGCAATCGTCGGGCCACTGATGAGTGCCATGACGGGACCGAGTTGGACTTCGTTAGTACGTTCGCATTCGCAGGAACTTTCTCGCGGCGGACGACCGAACGTATTCAGGAATCCGCCCGGAATTTTGATACTGACATCGGGGAGCTCGGCAGCGCGAGTACCGGGTGGAACGCCGGGAATCTTTGTCTGAGCTCCAACGGATCGATAAACCGTGTCATACAACACTTCTGCCGGTAATCGTCGGGCAAGAGCATGCGAGTAGTTGATTTTGTCGTCTGCGTTCCAGCGATTTTGTTCAACGGAAAGCTGGTAGGTTCGCGAATTACAAATCAACTTGATCACATGCTGAATATTGAACCCACTTTGAATGAATTCCGCTTCGAGATAATCAAGTAGCTCGGGATTTGTCGGGGGGTTACCGGCACGAATATCGTCAATTGGCTCGATGATTCCGATGCCAAACATGTATCCCCACAATCGATTGACATAACTGCGGGCAAAATATTGGTTGTCGGGTGATGTCATCCACTCCGCGAGTTGTTGACGACGAGTGGCTGATTCGGGCGCCTTGTAAACGGCTTCATAGGGAAACTCAGGAGCGGTTATTTCGCCGGTTCGGTCATGTTTGATTTCTCCTTCGGGTTTATCATAAACCACTTCATAAAGTGGCTTGGCTCCTTCAACCGCCGTTCCTCCAATGTTCCCTTTTTCGTTGGGGTCACGTTTCAAGCCAACTTGCGCAAAGAACGCGGCTGTCTCGTAATATTGGTCTTGAGTCCATCGCTCAAACGGATGATCGTGACACTTGTTGCAGTTGAAACGAACTGCCAAAAATAGATGGGTTGTGTTTTCCATCGTATCCGCCGGATCGCGAAGAATTTTATAGTAGGAGGTTGCCGGGTTCTCTTTGTTGGAACCACCGGCGGTCACCACCTCGGTCACAAATTGATCATAAGGAGTGTTTTTCTCAATATGATCTCGTATCCATTTTCGATAAGCGACCGCCCCCGGACGCCCCAGATACTTCCCATTCACTTGCAACAGGTCGGCCCATTTGTTGGTCCAAAATTCAATGTATTCTTTGCTTCCGACCAATTGGTCGATTAACGCGGCCCGTTTGACTTGGATGTCAGTGGCGTTTGCCATGAATGCTCGAACTTGATCGGCGGTGGGAGGGACTCCGGTGAGATCGAGATAGATACGACGAATGAATTCTGTATCGGTTGATAAGCCTGAAGGCTGAATCTTCATCCGTTGCCATTTGGAGGCCGTTAATTCGTCGATGCGACTCCACGTTTCCGGTTGTTGCCAGACAAACCCTTCGCGGTCTCCCATGACGGTTAAAGTGGTTGCGGCGTAAGCACCTTCAAAGCGGCACAACACAGGCGATTCACCACGACGAAGAGCGGTCATGATTCCAAATTTGTTCACGGCGGCGATTTCAGTATCTCCACTGATGATGAAGGCTTCCTGAGTCACATCGCGCTGAGAACCGTCCTGATAATGCGCCAGAACACGGACTTGCTGCTTCTGTCCAATCTCCTGGACAACGGGATTTTCAGGGGTGACTGTGATTTTGGCAACACGTGAGGATGATCGATTAAGTTGAGCACCGTCGGTAATCCAGTTACGAATGATTTCATAATAGGGCTCACCAGGCTGCATCAATTGGTTACCAACGTGTGGCACGCTGCCTGTCCCTTTCAGCAACATCAAACTGTTATCGGGAGAGGCCAGATTGACACGTCGAGAGCCGTGGTCATCAGTCAGAGCACGAACATCGTAAATCGCGTCGTATCCTCGCAATGAAAGTTTGAAACCGTTTTTACCATCCTTGGAACCGTGACATGTTCCTTGATTACAGCCCAGTCGCGTGAGCACAGGATTCACATCCCGAATGTAATCGACTTTCTCTTCTTGCTTGGCTGTGGCAACCGTAACGGGGATCGCTGCCGAATGACCTGCTATCGAAATACCAAGTGTTGCCTCACCAGTTTTGACAGGTCGCACAACTCCTGAAGCACCCACGGTGGCAACATCGGTCGAGAGTGTCAGCTTGGCTTGACGAGTCAGGTCGGTGGTCGAACCATCATCTAATATTCCCGTCACCAGAATTTGCGAATAAGCGAAACTGCTGGTCAATGTAATTTGGGCCGGTTCGACAACTAATTTGGTGACTGAGCGACCTTTCGGAAGACGCTCACTCGTGAGATCGGTCGGTTCGGGAGCCGCCAACTGAGCAATTCCCATTTCCATCATCGTCTGCGAATCTTTGCTGATGGGAGCTGGCTCGAAAGTCTGTGTGATGTTTCCTGTGGCCGGATCGATCAAGCGAATCTTGCCATCACCGCCTGCTGCCGCTAAAGATTTACCACCAGGATGGAAAGCAACTGCGTACATTGATGATTCGCTGACCGCGGATCGCGAAATCAGTTTTACGTCTTTTGAGTTATATTCTTCAATCTTTTTGCGTTCTTCAGCATTCCATTGTTGAGCGCGTTTTTCATGGATTTTTTTGATGTCATCAGGCAGCGAACTATCAAACTCGTAAGAGTAAACCTGCACTTCACCGGAACCATCGAGACTATTGCAAGCTGCAATCATTTTTCCGTCAGCACTTACGTCGAGTCCAAAAATGCGCCCACCGATCTCAGGCATCACGCGAATGAGGTTAGCATCATCGCCGATGACACGTTTCGTGAGTCGTTCCATACGATACACTTTGGCGATGCCGTCGGAACCACCCACAACGATCTCATCACGTTCGGGATGGCGGGCAATCGCCTGCACTCCACCTTTCAACGCGCCGGGAGTAATTGAGGTGATGTTATCGACAAATCGTTCTGTCGCCACTTCGATCAATTTGACCGTCATATCGCGTCCGACCGATGCCAGATGCTCTCCATCTGTCGAGAAAATGGTTCCTAACGACCAGTCGCTGTGAGCTCCCTGAAACAGTTTTTCTTCACCGGTTTCCGCATCAATCGCTCGAACGGAATTATCGGTACAGCCGAAGGCAATCAGTTTGCCATCGGGAGACCAGCTACCGCCATAGACGGTGTCATACGTGACCGGAGTCGAGACGAGCAGTTTTTGATCGGCAACATCCCAAACTTGAATTTCTCCCATTCGTCCGGGAAGTCCGCCAGTGACTGCTAGTTTTTTGCCATCAGGAGAAAACGCGACGGACTGAATTTTTGCAGAGACACCAATAAGTCTTCCGACACGTTCGGAACCGTCCCCTTTGAACAACAATACTTCGTGGAATCCACCAATGGCCAGCAGACTACCATCGGGAGAAAAATCGAGAGACGTAATGACTGGCTGGCGTGTATAGACGGGAGGGTGGTCCCTATCGTAACGCTGTTTGGCAGAAGCGGGCGTATCGTCCTTCGCACCCTCTTTGATCCACTGAGTGATGATCTTAATGTCGTTGCCGATCAGTGGGTCGGCCTTCTTGGGCATCAACGCTTCACCATCGGTTGGGGTGATTTGTTCGATCAGATAGCTTTCTTCCGGCTTGCCGGGAACAACGGCAGCGAGTCCACTTTCTCCGCCATCGAGCAATTTCTGGAAGTCGGTCATCACGTAATCGCCGAGCGATTTAGCCGGTTGGTGACAACCGTGGCAATTCGCCTGCAAGATCGGACGAACCTGATTGTAGAAACTGGTTTCAGGTTGTGAGTTTGCCTCGTCTGCCGCGAAAACGAAATTTCCGCACACAGAAACCAACAACGCCAAACAACAAACCAAAGTGTGGTGGACACGCATGGAAGAGACTCCCAGTCTTCGATCAATCATCGTCGTGGACGATTCCAACTCAGCAGGCGAAGACAATAGACTCACGACGGCAACGACAATTTCATTGTCAATGCGTATGCAAGTTGGGGTGTTCCCGGTTGTCATTCTGCCCTGCCGACGAGTTGAGATTCGCCACAGGTCTATCAGGACAACGCCGGTCCAACCATTCCTTCGGGAGTGGGGGTAGCTTCACCGTGTGCGAAGCAGGCGGGATGCCGATGTTCTTCCGGCCCACGGAAGCTCAGCGGCATATGGTATTATAGATCGCCTTTTCGTGAGATCTCAAGAAAATTCCGGGCTAGAAGAAGGTAGAATCTCCATCGAGCCTGATTATCCCGTATTTTCATCAGAGTTTAGAAATTGCTATGTATCCTGAAAATATCGGCGATCAATCGAGCATATCCGGCGGGATTTCGCCGTTCTCCATCGCTTCCATCATGGCGGCTTCTTCAGGAGACAGGTTCCGCTCGATGACATAATTGCCGTTCGACCATCGATATAAATCGACCTCTCGGCAGCGTTTGGAGCAGAATGGGAACTGGTCCTCCTGCTTTGATGACTTCATCTTCTTGTCACAGATGGGGCAGCTTTGTGGTTGAATCATCCCAGTCAGTCTTTCTCGGCTTTCTTCAATGATTGCTTATCACAGATTATCGAAGAAGCAGATCGACATTCAAGATATTTTTATCATTCTCTACGATCACCTGTTCCCACTTCGGGCTCAGAAAAGAGTAACTTGCTCTAGTCTGTTTTTTTTGTGGCTGACGAGCTTTTATTGCCTGAATCACTACTCTTCGATTCTGATTTCGATTCTGACTTAGTCGCCGACGATTGATCTTTCTTATCAGCGGCAGCCCCTTTTTTGTAGGAGTCACTGCGATAATCGGTTTGATAAAAGCCGCTGCCTTTGAACAGAATGCCCGCACCGGGGCCAATGACACGACGTGCTTTCCGAGATTTACACTCCGGGCACGACTTCACAGCGTCGGCGGTGATCGACTGAAACAGTTCCCACTCATGTTCGCATTTATCACATTTGTAGTCGTAGGTTGGCATCGCACGAAATCCTGTGTTTCAAAAGGAAGATTATTCGACGGGAGGACCGCTGGAAACAATGACCTTACTCGGGCGAATCACGCGGTCGTGCATCTGCCAACCGGTTTCGACCTCTTGAACGATTTGCATTGGCTCATGATCGGGAGACGGGACTTGTTGCAGCGCTTCGTGTCTGTTGGGATCGAATGTTTCATCGAATGTCGTGATTTTTTCCACCCCAAAGCGACCAAGCGTTTCTTCAAAGGATTGCTTCACCATCTGTAATCCTTTGAGAAGCTCTTCCAAATTTCCCGAAGTCGCACCCGCATCCTGAGCACGACTCAAATTGTCGAGCGTTGGAAGAAGTTCTGACACCAACGGCGCAACTGCATATTGACGAATTTGGTCGGCTTCACGCATCAAACGCTTGCGGACGTTGTCCAGCTCGGCTTGTGCTCGTAATGCACGATCCGCTTGCGTATCTCGCTCTTCAATAGCCTCTGCCAACTGTTGTTCGACAGTTGGTTCGTTACCAGATTCTTCCGCCGTCTCTTCTGAGGATGCGGTCGATTCGTCGGCGGGCATTTCGGAATTCTGTGGTTCGGTCTGGTCAGTCATAGTTCTTCTCGATTGTTGAACCTGCGAGTACTTTATTCTTCGCCGGTGAAATAAGACTTCAATTCTTCAAACCAGGTTTTGCGGTGTGGCGTCACTTCGGTATGTTCCAATTCTGCCAATTCTCGCAGAACACGTTCCTGTTCTTCGCTCAGTTTCTTGGGAACTTCAATTTTGACTTCGACATGCAAATCCCCCACCCGACCACTGCGCAATTCAGGAAGACCTTTGTTTCTCAGACGGAACATATGGTTCGGTTGTGTGCCTGCGGGAATTGTGAGTGTGTCTTTACCATCGAGAAGCGGGATTTCAATATCGGCACCGAGGACGGCTTGTGTATAAGTAATCGGAGCTCGACAGACGAGATGATTACCTTGTCGCTCAAACATTGAGTGTGATTTGACCTGTACATCAACGTAGAGATCTCCTCTCGGTGCTCCGGGAGTTCCCGGTTCTCCTTCACCACGCAGACAAAGTTGCATGCCGTCTTCGACACCGGCAGGAACGGCTACATCAAGTTTGACATCCTGCCGCTCAAATCCTGATCCACGACAGTCATCACATTTGTCGCGAACGATTTTTCCTTCCCCGTTACAGGCCGGACATGTCGTTTGCATACGGAAGAAGCCTTGAGATTTGACAACCGCTCCCTGCCCGTCGCAATAATCACAGGTGGCGGGTGAAGTGCCCGGCTTCGCTCCGCTTCCCTCGCAACTTGAACAATGTTCGTTTCGTTTCAGCTTGATTTCTTTTTTGCAGCCTTCGGCAACTTCGTTGAGATTGACGGTCACTTTCGTACGGACATCATTCCCCCGACGGCCGCGTGTACCCGAAGAGCGACGGCGACCGCCTCCTCCACCGCCAAACATGTCGCCAAAAATATCTCCGAAATGATCGAAGATATCGTTCATATCGGTGAAACCAGCGCCACCACCGCTTCGCCCGCGCAGTCCTTCGTGTCCGTGCTGATCGTAAACCTGGCGTTTACTGGAATCGCTCAAAACTTCGTAGGCCTCTGCGGCTTCTTTGAAGCGTTCGGCAGCATCGGGATCATCCGGGTTGCGATCCGGGTGATTGGCGACTGCGAGTTTCTTGTAAGACTTTTTGATTTCCACCTCGGTGGAAGTTCGGGAGACTCCGAGAACCTCGTAGTAGCACCGCTTGGTTGCCATCGGACTCATCTCTCTGTCCTCCCACTCGAATCGTCCCAGCCGATCACGCTCGACCGATCAGATTGCGTTGGGGATAGGTCTTTTGCGAATGAAGCGAGCCGCTCTGTTGAACGGCCCGCTTCCGCAATCTCAAATTGATAACATCGCGACGTGAGTCACGCTTGAATACATTTATCGAACCGCGCCTTCGACCGATTTCTTGTCGTGACCTTCACCATCATCGGTGCGGGTGACAAGAACCTGAGTCGTCAGCATTAAACCGGCAATCGAAGCTGCGTTCGACAGAGCATTTTTGACAACTTTCGCAGGATCAATGATTCCGCGTTTGAACATGTCGTCGTACTCTCCCGTACTGGCATCAAAACCGACGTTCTGATCTTTATTGAGGACTTCGTCAGCAATGACGGCTCCATCAAGGCCGCAGTTCGATGCGATTTGTCGAATTGGACCTTGCAGGGCACGAGCGACAATCTGGACACCGATCTTTTCGTCACCTTTTCCTTTGACGGCTTTGACGACTTCTATCGCACGAAGTAAAGCAACTCCACCACCGGGCAGAATTCCTTCTTCCACAGCAGCGCGAGTTGCGTGCAATGCGTCTTCCATCCGAGCTTTGGTTTGCTTCATCTCAGCTTCGGTGGCAGCACCGACAGAAATGATCGCAACTCCACCAGTAATCTTGGCGAGTCGTTCCTGGAATTTCTCTCGGTCGTAATCACTATCGGTTTTTTCGATGTGATCACGAATCTGTTGGACACGCTTTTGAATCTCGTTCGCGTCGCCAGCACCTTCGACAATCGTTGTCGAGTCTTTGGTGACTTCGACATTCTTGGCTTGACCGAGTTGATCCAACTCGACGGAGTCAAGTTTGATTCCCAAGTCTTCAGAAATCAATTGTCCGCCGGTCAGCACAGCGATATCGCCGAGCATGGACTTTCGACGATCTCCGAATCCCGGTGCTTTCACGGCACAGACATTAAGAACACCACGCAGCTTGTTGACGACAAGCGCTGTGAGTGCTTCTCCTTCGATGTCTTCCGCAATAATCAAAAGGGGTTTGCCTGTCTGAGAAATTTTCTCCAGCAACGGAATCAAATCCCGCAGGTTTGAGATTTTTTTCTCGAAGATCAGGATGTAACAATCCTGCAAGACGGATTTCATGTCTTCTGCGGAAGTCACGAAGTAAGGAGAGATGTAACCTTTTTCGAATTGCATTCCTTCTGCGAATTCGAGAACTGTTTCGGAACTCTTCCCTTCTTCAACAGTGATAACACCATCACGCCCGACTTTTTCCATCGCATCGGCAATCATGTTGCCAATGGCCAAGTCGTTGTTTGCCGAAATGGCTCCGACTTGAGCGATTTCTTCTTTGGATTCAACCGGCTTGACGATTGATTCGAGGTAGGCAACAGCCGCATCGACGGCTTTGTCGATTCCACGACGAACAACAGTGGGATTGGCTCCCAATGTAATCCCCCGAAGCCCTTCGCTGTAGATCGAGCGAGCAAGGACAGTTGCCGTTGTCGTTCCGTCACCAGCGGTATCGCTGGTTTTAGTAGCCACTTCGTTGACCAGTTTGGCCCCCATGTGCTGGAACGGGTCTTCGAGTTCGACTTCCTTACTGACAGTCACGCCGTCTTTAGTAACGACTGGATTGCCGAAGCTTTTATCAATAATGACGTTCCGGCCTGTTGGTCCCATGGTTGAGGCAACCGCTTTGGCCAGCGTATCGACACCCTTCTTAAGTTGGAGGCGGGCAGGATCGTCAAACAGTAATTGTTTCGCCACTGTGAGGTACTCCTCGTTGTGCATTGTGATGAATTGTCAGTGTTCTCGGTAATACTGGTGGCTTGTCCGCCAGTGGAACTTGCTTAAAGCCCTCAGTCGATGACTTTGGCGAGGATGTCAGATTCACGCAGAATTTTGACTTCCACACCTTCGACTTCGATGTCGGTTCCACCATACTTGCCGAACAACACCTGATCGCCAACTTCCAAACCGGTTGGAGAATGCTCACCCGTTTCCAGAAGGCGTCCTGGACCGACAGCAAGGACTTCACCACGCTGAGATTTTTCTTTCGCTGCATCGGGGAGGACAATTCCTCCAGCAGTCACTTCTTCGGCCTCAACAGGCTTCACGACAACACGGTCATCAAGCGGTTTTAAGTTCATGGTAGGTCACTCCAGATTGATTCTATTATGTAATGATTCGGGCCTTATCGACCCGGAATTGTTGGTTTTGTAAATGAACAGTGGAAATGATTTACATCATTCCGGGCATGCCGCCCATTCCACCCATGCCGGGCATTCCTCCGCCCATGCCGCCCATCCCAGGCATTCCACCACCCATGCCGCCCATTCCACCCATATCGTGGTGGTGATCGTCATGGTGATCGTCACCTTCTTCGACAGGTTCATCGACGATAATACAGTCGGTGGTCAACAGTAGCGATGCGACGCTGACCGCGTTTTGAAGAGCGGAGCGAACAACTTTCGCAGGATCGACCACGCCGAATTCAAGCATGTCGCCATACTTGTCGTTTAACGCGTCGTATCCGTAGTTTTTGCCTTTTTGTTTCTTGATGTTGTTTGCGACAACCGCACCATCGAGACCGGCGTTTTCGGCGATCTTGCGACAAGGCATTTCGAGAACACTTTGCACTAAAGCGACACCAAGTTTCTCGTCACCTTTTAACTTGAAGTCGTCCAGACCGGCCGCACAACGCAGCAAAGCGACTCCACCGCCAGGAACAATTCCTTCTTCAACGGCTGCACGTGTTGCACTGAGTGCATCGTCAATCAGGTCTTTACGTTCCTTCATTTCGGTCTCAGTAGCGGCTCCCACGTTGATCTGTGCGACACCACCAGCCAGCTTGGCAAGTCGTTCTTGCAACTTTTCACGATCATAATCGCTATCGGTTTGATCAATTTCGCGACGGATCAGTTCGGCACGACCTGAAATCGCTTTTTTGCTGCCGCCACCTTGCACAACAATGGTGTTGTCGGCGTCGATATGAATCTTCTTGGCAGTACCAAGATCAGAAATTTCGACATTTTCGACTTTGATTCCCAAGTCTTTGAAAATCGCTTTTCCACCAGTCAGAACGGCAATGTCTTCGAGCATCGCTTTACGACGATCACCGTAACCGGGGGCTTTGACAGCCGCGATATTCAGAATCCCTCGCAACTTGTTGACGACGAGAGTCGCCAATGCTTCGCCTTCAATATCTTCTGCAATGATCAGCAAAGGCTGACCGCTTTCAGAGATTTTTTCGAGCAAAGGGACAAGTGTTTTGGCATTGCTGATCTTCTCTTCGAGGATCAGGATTTTGCAATTCGACAGTTCGACGGTTTGCTTCTCTTCATTGGTAACGAAGTGAGGTGAGAGATAGCCTCTCTCAAACTGCATCCCTTCGACCAAATCAACGTAGGTTTCGGTTCCCCGACCTTCTTCAACCGTGATTACGCCATCCTTGCCAACTTTGATCAAAGCATCGGCGAGAATTTTTCCGATGGTCGGGTCGTTGTTTCCAGCAATAGTAGCAACAGTCTCAATGGCCTTCTTGTCGTCTGCTTTGACGGCTTTGGAAAGCTTTTTGAGTTGTTCGATGACTTCGGTGACGGCTTTTTGAGCACCTCGAGTCATCGCCATGGGGTCAGCCCCAGTGGCAATGTATTTCAGACCGGCACGATAAATCGCTTCCGCCAGCACTGTCGCTGTTGTGGTTCCATCGCCGGCGACGTCATTCGTTCGCGAGGCGACTTCTTTAATCAATTGGACTCCCATGTTTTCATAGGAGTCTTCCAGTTCAATGTCTTCCGCAACGGTGACGCCGTCTTTAGTCACCTTGGGAGCTCCCCAACCTTTGTCGAGAACAGCATTACGACCACGGGGGCCGAGAGTGCTGGAGACAGCTTTGGAGAGTTTGGAGGCTCCGCTCAGGAGACTTGCACGGGCATCGTCGTCAAAGGTCAGCAGTTTAGCCACGTTGTATCCTCTGCTTTGGTGTCAGGCCCAGTTATGTCAATTCGTCGTTTCCGCCATTGGAAACGCTCGGGTCAATTATGATTGATTCGCTCCCCGTCGTTTTGACGGTGTATAGCGAGTCAAGGATTGAAAATGCAATCACTGTGCCATACATTTGCATGTCGTTGTAATTGTCTATTATCAATGGCTTTATGGTTTCTCAGAAAGCTGAGAGAGTCCTCGCGACTGTCAAGTTGGCAGAACAGAGTACTGCAAACTAAGACGACTGCCAGATCCAGTATTCACTCAACGCACATCAATCACGTTTGAGCTCAGGAGGCATCTGAATATAAGGGCCCTGCTTGCTGGAGAAGAGTTGACCGATACGCTATAAAACATTCCATACCAACACTTTTCCGTGCGAGACAGATCGGTTTTATAGATGTCTGCGGGTGAAACACAACTCAAAATCGGCGTTCCCACTGAGACATTCCCAGGCGAAACGCGCGTTGCATTGGTCCCTGCGGCCATCAAACCCCTTGCGAAAGCCGGGTTTGAACTGGTTCTCCAGAAGGGAGCCGGCTTCGCTGCCGGCTTTACTGATGAAGAATATCGAACAGCGGGAGCTTCGATTGTTGACTCACGGGACGAGGTCTTCGCTCAGGCCGATGTCATCGCCTGTGTGCGAGCGGGTGGTGCGAATGTTGAAGCAGGAAGCGATGATCTCTCGCGATTGAAGCCGGGACAAGTGTTGATCGGTCACCTCGATCCACTCAGTCACCCTGATCAAATCACCAAACTGGCCGAACAGAAAATCGATGCGTATTCGCTCGAACTGTTGCCACGAATCACTCGCGCCCAGAGTATGGATGTGCTCTCATCAATGGCAACCATCGCGGGTTACAAACTCGTACTTCTTGCCGCCAATGAACTGCCTCGGATGTTTCCAATGATGATGACGGCTGCCGGAACGGTTAAGCCGGCCCGCGTCTTTGTGATGGGGGCAGGAGTTGCCGGGTTGCAGGCGATTGCCACCGCGAAACGATTGGGATCAGTCGTTTATGCCTACGATGTTCGCCCTGTGGTGAAGGAGCAAGTCGAGTCGGTTGGTGGCAAGTTCATCGAACTCGATCTCGAAACCGAACAAGCCGAAGGCAAAGGTGGTTACGCGAAAGAAATGGGCGAAGAGTTTCTTCGCAAACAACGAGAAGCGATGAAAAAGGTGATCGCCGAGAGTGATGTGGTCATCACAACGGCTGCGATTCCGGGTCGGAAAGCGCCGATTCTTGTGACCGAAGATATGGTCACCGCATTAAAGCCGGGCTCGGTGTTGATTGACCTGGCTGCCGAACGCGGAGGAAACTGCGAACTGACAAAGGCGGGAGAAACGGTTGAAATCAACGGCGTGAAAATCATGGGGCCGGTCAACTTGCCAGCCTTGGTGCCTTATCATGCCAGTGAGATGTACTCGAAAAACGTACAAACATTCCTGCTCCATTTGCAGAAGACCGGACTCCATCAACCCGATATCACCGATGAAATCGTACGTGACACATTGCTGACGCGTGAGGGAGATGTCGTCAATGCTCGAATCCGCGAAGCACTTGGCTTGGAACCATTGAATCCTCCCGAGCCAGAAGAACCACCTGCCGTTGAGCAGTCAGTTGCCGAAGATCAAAAAACGTCTGAAAATCATTCAGAGGAAAACTCTGAATCTCATACCGGGGAGGAGACTGAATCGTGAACCTGTCTCAAATACTGATTCTGGCCAAAGAGACTCAGGCCACGGAATCGATGACAAACGCTGCCGGTAGTGGGAGTCATTTGATTCTACTCATCACCGTTTTTGTCTTGGCCGTGTTTATTGGTTTTGAAATCATCACCAAGATTCCTCCCACGTTGCACACGCCGCTCATGTCGGGATCAAATGCTATTTCGGGAATTACGCTTGTGGGTGCGTTGCTGACAGCACTTGCTGGTGAACCGTTTCTGGTGCGTATTTTCGGGACGTTGGCCATCATCCTTGCCACCATGAATGTTGTGGGTGGTTTTCTTGTGACGCATCGCATGCTGGGCATGTTCAGGAAGAAGGGTTAAATCTGTGAATTCGACCTGGATTGACCTCAGTTATCTCGTTGTGATCGTCCTGTTCATTTTTGGACTCAAAGGACTGACACATCCTCGGTCAGCCGTGCGTGGCAACATGCTCGGCTCGCTCGCCATGTTCTTGGCGGTTGTCGTCACATTGTTTGCGACTGAGCAATTTGACTGGACATTGATCGTAATTGGTATTGCGATTGGTACGGTTGCCGGTTGCTACTTGGCGTACACGATTCAGATGACGGCAATGCCTCAATTGGTTGCGCTTTTCAATGGTTTTGGCGGCTTGGCTTCTGTGTTGGTTGCAGGGGCATACTTGATGATTGTGGTGGATGATTCTCCGCAAGCATCGGTCTTGATTGCGACCGCAGTTTCCGGCTTGATTGGTGCGGTGACGTTTACCGGATCAATCATCGCGTTCGCGAAACTACAGGGACTCAAATTCATTAAGGACATTCGCTTTAGCGGACAAAAACTGCTGAACTTGGGGTTATTTCTTGCCGGATTGTTCTTCGCGTTTCTGGTCTTCAAACAGCCCGAACATGCCATCTTTTACTATTGGTTAATGGTGGCGTTTTCTCTGGGGTTGGGAATCTTTTTGGTCATCAGTATTGGCGGTGCCGATATGCCAGTGGTGATTGCCTTGTTGAACTCGTATTCAGGCTTAGCGGCAGCCGCAACGGGGTTTGTGCTCGAAAATAATCTGCTCATTGTTGCGGGTTCTCTCGTTGGTGCCTCGGGACTCATTTTGACGCAGATCATGTGCGTCGCCATGAATCGTTCACTGGGAAATGTTTTGTTCGGCAAGCTACAACCCACTGGCGGTGATGGGCCAGATGCTGCTGTTGTGTATGCTAATGTGAAATCGACCTCGGCTGACGAAGTTGCCATGATGCTGGAAGTCGCATCGCGTGTTGTGATTGTTCCCGGTTACGGGATGGCGGTGGCTCAAGCTCAGCATGCGGTGAGTGATCTCAGTGATTATTTGACCGAGCATGATGTCACCGTTGAGTTCGGAATCCATCCGGTCGCAGGTCGAATGCCGGGTCATATGAACGTGCTTCTTGCGGAAGCCGATATTCCCTACGAACAACTCAAAGAGATGGACATTATCAATCCGACTTTTGAGCAAACCGATGTCGTGATTGTTGTTGGTGCGAACGACGTCGTGAATCCTGATGCTCAGAATGATCCGAACAGTCCTATTTCGGGAATGCCAATTTTGGAAGTCCATAAAGCCCGCACCGTGGTTGTCATCAAACGATCATTGAGCCCGGGTTTTGCCGGTGTCCCGAATCCTCTGTTTGCTGCCGATAATTCCTTGATGCTGTTTGCCGATGGTCGCGAAGCGGTCGTCGATATCCTGGCTGCTTTAAGAGAGGGGTGATTCAGTTTGGAGTCGCCGCTGATTGTTTTTGATGTGGGTAACAGCCGATTGAAGGCAGGTTTGTTCGACCGCGCCGACGATTCAGTCCTACCCAGTTATCACGCTTGCCATACTCAGGATGTCTCGCAGCCACTGGAAGCCGCTGTTCTCCTCAAATGGGTTCAGGAGTTTGATAAGCCAGTGCCTGCCATCGCCACCGGTTCGTCACCGGGAGGTGTCGAGACTCTCATTCTCGATTGGTCCTTAACGTCTATAGCTGTTCCAGTTGCATTACGAGATCGAAATCTCTTGGGTGTTGAGACGAATGTCACTTTCCCTGAGAAGGTTGGTGTCGACCGATTACTCAATGCAATGGCCGCCAATCAACTTCGTCGGGCGGGACAAGCCGCGTTAGTGGTCGACTCGGGGACCGCGACTACAATAGATATTGTTGACGAGAATGGGGTCTTTCAAGGAGGGGCTATACTCCCCGGCCTCCGGCTCTCGGCAAACGCCTTGCATCGCTACACACAACTTTTGCCATTAATTCCCCTGGAAGAACTACAGTCGGACACTAAAGGACCGGTCGGCAAAGAAACACGAGAAGCAATTCGTAGCGGGTTGTACTGGGGACAGATCGGTGCGATTCGCGAATTGACTGATCGTATTTCGAGAGAATACCCTCAAGCAGCTCGCCTGCTCACCGGAGGTGGTGCGGCACTTTTCGCAGAGGAGCTCCAGGATTTTGAAATGGCCCCCAATTTGTCACTCCGGGGATTTGCGTTGCTCGCGAAAGATTTGCTGCATTGATTACAATTTTACGATGGCTTCATTCGCTTCTGAAAAGTCACTCATTGCGATCATCGAAAGGGTCGATTAACCTGTGAGTATCCGCGAAATTGAAGACACTGCATTCTATTAACAATTATTGCCACCGTCGGAGAATGAGATGGCCAAACCGCTTGATATGCGTCGTGTGGTGAGTGTGATTCTGGGTGGAGGAAAAGGGACTCGCCTCTTTCCTCTCACACAATTTCGCTCCAAGCCTGCGGTTCCATTGGCCGGTAAATATCGTCTGATCGATATTCCCATCTCGAACTGCTTGAACAGCCGTATCAACTCCATCTATCTACTCACACAGTTTAATTCTGTGAGCTTGCATCGTCACATTCGCCAAACGTATTCGTTCGATCATTTTAACGGCGGGTTTGTGGAAATTCTGGCAGCGCAGCAGACACTGGAAGGGACAGACTGGTACCAGGGAACTGCGGATGCCGTGCGTAAAAACATTCGTTATCTCGAACAACATGGCATCGAGTATGTATTGATTCTTTCCGGCGATCAGCTTTATCGCATGGATTATCACAAGATGTTGCAGACGCATGTCGAATCCGGTGCCGAGGTGACGATTGCCGGACTTCCCGTAGATCGGGAAGATGCCAAGTCGTTTGGTATCATGAAACTGGATGACACCGGTCGTGTGCTCGGTTTCAAAGAGAAACCACAAACGGATGAAGAGATGGACGACGTGCGTATGCCTCCCGAGTTCTTCGATTCTCAAGGAATCGAAAGTAAAGGCCGAGATAGCCTCGCCAGCATGGGCATCTATCTATTCAATCGAGATAAGCTTTTGGAACTGTTAAAAACAACCGACCACGAAGACTTCGGAAAAGAGGTATTCCCGGCGTGTATCGATTCCACTCACGTTCAGGTCCATATGTTCGATGGATATTGGGAAGACATTGGGACCATTAAATCGTTCTATCAGGCAAATCTTGATTTGGCGAGCGAAGAACCTCCGTTCGAGTTTGTGATTGAAAAGGAGCCGATCTATACTCGCGCACGTTTTCTGGCTCCCACCAAGCTCAACGAAACGACCGTCAGTCGTTCGTTACTCGCAGACGGCTGTATCATTGGCAAAGGGACTGTTATCGAAAATAGTGTCATCGGCTTGCGATGTCGTATCGGTGACAATGTCACGATCAAGAATTCAATTGTGATGGGGGCAGACTTCCATGAATCTCCCGGCGAGCTCGCCGCCATGCATAAGCGTGGTGACATCCCAGTCGGAATTGGAGATGGTTCGCACATCGAGAATGCCATTATCGACAAGAATTGTCGAATCGGAAAAAATGTGAAACTGATTGCCGGTGATGATCAGCCCGAAACCGATGATCGCGGCGTTGTTCATTTACGTGATGGAATCGTGGTGACCGAACGCGGCGCCTTGCTGAATGATGGTTGGACACTATAAATCAATTGTCATCTTAATTGACACCTCTATTAATACTTACCTCGCAGTCGGCCCACCGACAAACAGGACTATCACTCATGGAAATCGACTTGGTTAGCGTCATCTCACGTTGGGCACACATCGGTACGGTCATCGTGCTCATTGGTGGATCGGCCTTCATGCGATTGGCTTTGATGCCTGCCGCTGCCGAACTTCCCGACGATCAACATCAGGCGCTCAAAGAGAAAGTCTTCGCTCGCTGGCGCAAGATTGTCGGCATGGGAATCGGTTTGATCCTGATTAGCGGACTGTACAATTACGTAACAGCAATTCCGCTTCACAAAGGACAACCTCTCTACCACGCCCTCATTGGCACCAAGATGATCTTGGCGTTTGTCGTCTTCTTCTTGGCATCGGCTCTCACGGGACGGTCAGAGAAATTTGAACCGATGCGTCAGAACTCAAAGAAATGGCTGGGGATTCTCTTGCTCCTGGCAGCGATTATTGTTGGCATATCCGGGTTTGCAAAGGTCGCCATCCCGATGGTGGAAGCCTCCGAAAGCACCGTTGAAGCACCTGCCGAATAACGGCTGTCTGAGGATGTTCAGCCTTCAAACCAGATTAACACGGATTTGAAGCAAGGCGTTTTCGACCGAGGGTCGGTTGATTTTGGTACGAGAACATTGGCCTCCGGGTAATACATTAATGCATTGCCGGCTCTGATCTTTTTCCACGCCCTCACTTCGATGTTAGGCAGGTTGCCTTCATCGCTATAAACAGTCACCCGCTGTCGATCATTGAGCCCCAGTGAGGCGACATCATCGGGATGCAGTAGCACGACATCGCGTGCATCGATACCACGATAGAGATCGTACTCTTCGTAGACGACTGTATTGAACTGTCCTTCGCTGCGGACCGTCATCAAGCGCACGCAATTTTCGCGTTGATGGGGAGCGGGTAGTTCGTGTGTTCGTAACTTGGCTTTGCCATCTGCGGTGGCAAATTCGGGGTCGTGGAATGTTCGACCGGCGATCTGAAACTCTTCCTTGGTTTCCTCAATCTGCTTGATTTTTTCGAATCCCGGAATGATCTCTGCGATTGCTTCACGAATACGACTCGTGTTTTCCATGTCGGACCAATCAACGGGGCTCTCCGGGAGAACACGATTGGCAATATGAGAAATGACTTCGACTTCACTCTTCGGACCAACAAGTCGGGCAGGGCCGCCATCACTGACCCGGACATAATTAAACATCGATTCTTGTGTCGTCGGTTGGGGCTCTTCGTCGCGAGCCAATACCGGCAGAATGAGTGTTTCTTTCGCCGTTCCCCAAGCGTGACCCGTATTCAATGTCGTGTTCATATACACTAACAGATCCAGTTTCTGGAGAGCTTCCGCCGCATAGTTTGAAGCCGGGTTTGATCCGTACAGGTTCCCTCCTAAGCTAAAGCCGACCTTCAAACGCTCGGCATGCGCTTCGTCCATACAACCCATCGTGTCGAGCCCCTCGGTCGTTGGAAGTTCGACACCAAAGTGCGATTGCAGTCGGTCGAAGATGGCATCTTTCAGTTTGGGAGTCACGCCGACAGAGCCGATTCCTTGCACGTTGGAATGTCCGCGAATCGGCATCATCCCGGCGTGAGGCCTTCCGACCATCTTCCGCAAAAGTGCCAGGTTGGCGATGGCTTCGACATTTTCAACTCCATGATGATGGTGGGTGATCCCCATGGTCCAGGAGAAAATGACATTCTTGGCTGCGGAATATTTTTCGGCAAGACGATCAATGTCGGCTTTCTCGACGCCCGATTTTTCGATGATCTCTGACCATTCGGTTTCCGCCAGGCGTGTTTTTAATTCGGGCCAACCGTGAGTATGAGCGTTCAAAAAATCTTCATCGTGCTTGCCGAGTTCGACGACTCGTTTGGCAATCCCCGTGATCAATGCCAAGTCGCCGCCGATGTGAGGCTGAATATATTCGGTCGCGATTTTTGTGCCGAACATCAGGCTCCACGGATCGCTGGGAACTTTGAAATTCACCATGCCGGTCTCAATGACCGGATTGATCACAATGACCTCGCCCCCTTTGCGGCGGACATTTTTCAAGGTCGTCATGAGGCGTGGATGATTGCTGGCCGGATTGCCGCCAATCACAAAGACGAGATCCGCATGTTCCACATCTTCAAGGACAATGGTCGCCGTTCCGGTTCCCAGAACGGAGTTGAGCCCCACGCCGCTCGCTTGATGACAGTAGTAGCTGCAATTGTTGACGTTGTTTGTGCCGTAAAGGCGAGCGAACATCTGCAACAAAAAACCGGCTTCATTGGAACTGCGGCCGGAAAAATACCAGAAGGTTTCATCTGCAGTGACAGCCTTCAATTGATCGACAATTTTATCGAAGGCCTCGTCCCAGGAGATGGGGCGATAGTAATTCTCTCCGGGCGTTAACAGCATCGGCTTGGTGAGTCGCCCCGCGTGTTCCATTTCTTTCGGAGAAAACTGCCGAAGTTGCTCGAGGGAATATGTCGAGAAAAAATCGTCCGTGATGGCTCCCTGCATGTCGGCCACCATCGCCTGTAATGATTTTTTACAGACTTCGGGAAAGTGGCCGCTTTCATTGACCATCCCCCCTTTTTGGCCACCCATTCCGAGCGCGCAAGTTTTACAGGCATTGCGAGATCGCATGGCTTTCCAAAGTTTAAGGAGGCCTCCCGCTTCACGTGCTTTGGTGAAGGTGTATTTGATGGCGGGCCAGCCACCGCCCGAGGAAACTTTTTTCATGAAGGCACGTTGTCTATCAGAGAGAGATTTCGTATGTCAGTAAAGTCGCTATTTTCAAAGAACAATTATGCCGACTTTTCTTTGACTCCTCAACAGATGAAGTGGCACTTACGATCTTGCGTTCTTCACTTCGGCAACAATCATGGTCACATTATCACGGCCACCCTTTTCAAGTGCCACAGCAAGTAAATTGTCGCAGATGGTTTGTGGTTCTAAAGAGTCATTCAGTAGGTCCTGAATTTAAAGGTCGGTGAGTTCTTTCGTTAAGCCGTCCGAGCAAAGAAGAAGTTTGTCACCAACTTTCAGGCTGAGATGTCGGATTTCGACGATCGGATTCCTCACCACATCGGTTCCAAACCAGTTTGCCACAATGTTGTGAAACTTGTTAACTTGTTATTCGCTATGTCCGAATTTCATCAATTTGCGCGCGAGTGTCTGATCTTCGGTTTGTTGTTTGAGGACTCCGTCACTCAGGAGATAGGCACGCGAGTCTCCCACATGGGAAATAATCGCCTCCAGGCCGATCACATAAGCCGACGTGAGTGTGGTTCCTAAACTCAACTTCGTTCGCTGGCCAGAAGCGAGTTCCGTATCGAGAGATTCTTGCATCGCATGAGCATAAGCCTCAATGCGCTCGCGAATTTGTTGCGCATCGAAGTCTTTGAGTTTCATGACCCAACTGGCAGAATGCGTGACCAGTTCTCAGGTCTTTTGAATCACAATGCGGCTGGCGAGTTCTCCAAATGTGAATCCTCCGATGCCGTCAGCGACCAGCAGCAAATGCGCAAAATCTTCGGACTGCTCAAACTCGTCCAGAGGCAGATCTGACAGCACAAATTCCTGGGAGCGCTGTCGGCGAATAATCCTGATTCTCTTCGCGAGTTTATCCCACATCGGTTGCCGCACAAAAGGAAGGCTGGCAAGGATCAGATTTGTGTTGGAACAGCGTACGAGAAAAATACTCCGTCACCTGCATATCAACTGTGTCTTCAAGTGGGTCGTCCATGAAAATCTCCAGAAAATCGTCGTGAGACTTTCATCGCACTCCGAAATAGTGAACAGACCGATCGAAATCACAGGAGAACTAAGAGTGTTAGTTATTATCAGGAGTGCCCGTGATATCAGGTGTTAACGCAGCCGCTCCTTCGGTCATCGAGGCCGAGTCGAGAATACCACCTGGTTGGTTTCCCTCGGTAATGAAATCCCGCATTTGCAACAGCGGTGGACCCATCAGAAGAATATAGATCGGTGGGGCGAGACACAGCACGACCGGGAACAACAACTTGATCGTTGTTTTATTGGCACGCTCTTCCGCATTTTGTTGAAAGGAACGTCGGACACCAACGGCGAACTCGGTGACTGCTTCCGCGACATGAGTTCCCAATTTGTCGGCTTGTGTCACCAGAGAGGCGAGTGCCGTCACGTCGGGAGTATCGATCCGGTCAGCAAAATTCCGAAGAGCTTTTGACATGGTGTCGGCTTCCGATTGCCGTCGAATCACTTCAAACTCGATAGCAATTTCAGGATGGAAAAATTCGATTTCCTGCGACACGCGGGCGAAGGAATCTCTTAGCGACAAGCCTCCCGACAGGCACATATGGACGATGTCCAACGCATCGGGTAGCCCCTTTTGAATGCGATCGACGCGTGCTTTGGCTTGTGAACCCAACAACAGTCGTGGCAAGCCGTATCCGAGCATCGCCGTGATCAATCCGGCACCAATGAGCGTCGGGCCAATGTTGGATCCGGGAGGCGCCAAGGTGGCCAAGGCCAGAAATCCAATCAAAACCATCACAATCAGTGAGTTACGTGATGAGAGGTAATCAACCAACGCCCAGGGACGATAATATCCGGCACGCTTCAAATCCTTTTCGATTTTTTCAACTTCGCTGCCGAATTGGGGGATCACTCCCGCCATCGCACGTCGGAATGCCGAAGGTGCGTGACGTTTCGCTGATGAAGATCCGCGTTCTGCCTTTCCCAGGTCGAGATCGGCCAAAGCGCGGGCTCGCATGCGGGCATTTCGGAAGGCTTCCGAGACCATAAAGACGAAGAGTGCGATTGTCAGGAAAGCACCGGCGGTGATCAGATTTGCAAACATCAGGTTTACCCTTCCTGTTTCAGCAGCATTGCGACCCAAGCCATGCCAACGAGTTCCATAATGACAGCCGCGGCTAACAACATCTGACCTAAGGGATCGGTCAACAGCACGCCCATGTGCTCAGGTTGCAGAATGAACATGACCAGATAGGCGATGGGACAAATGGCGGTGATCAACATCGCAGAGGTTTTTCCCGCCGCGGTTGTTGCTCGTGCTTTTTTGACGGCAAACAATCGATCTCGCACGACTGTCGACATACGATCTAATGTTTCGGGAAGATTACCACCCGAAGTCCGTTGAACAATCAAGGTGGTCGCCAGAATGCGAACTTCCAATAAACGAACACGAGATGAAAACGACTTCATCACGGCAGCAAATGATCGTCCTACTTTGAGTTGTCGAACACAGGTGTCGAGTTCCTTACCCAAATCTCCCGACATCTCTTCCGAAGCCAGTTCGAGAGATTGTTCAAGGCTGCGACCCGCGCGGGCAGATCGTGCCAGCAAGTCGAGCAACTGAGGGATCTCGGTGCGAAATGTATTCAAGCGTTTTTTGCGTTTGAACATTAAGTAGAACAAAGGTAAAGGCAAAGCAAATGCCCCGACCAAAGCCGCAGCAGCGGGATGATCGAGGGTGATTAAAACCAACCCCCCCGCCAACAATCCCGAGACGACACAGAGTAAGGCTGCCGTCAAAGATGAAAAATCGACACCACTTTCCAGAACCAATCGGTCGAATCCACGATCAATTTGATCGGAAATCGACTTGGCCTCTTCTTCGGTCGCCTTAGAAGCTCGTCGTAACATCCGACTGCGTTCGACCAAGGAGACAGAACGCTCGGACTGGCCCGAAAAGACGAGATCGCGCACCAACAGCGAAACCGCAATGATGGTTGCAGCAATCGCAAAAAAACAAATGATGGCGACAATGGTTGGGTCCACGTTCAATCCTTTGCAGCAAACAATTTCAGTTCTCGATCTTAGTTCTCGACCACTGTGATCGAACTAGCCTGGATTATTCATCAGCCGCTGGGCGCTAGCCCACGGTTTGTTAAATTTCTCTGTCATTCCAAGGAAACCGGACGCTAGCGCGTTCCGGCTGATTACACACTCTGTTTTTCAGCGTTTATTTGTAGTTGACTGTGAATTTATAAGTGATGTCGAATTATGGATTCCCCGTGAATAATCCGGGCAACCCTGTCTCAAAATTCGGTCGGAATACGTCGCTCGTCAAACATCTCATCGGGAAGGCGAATTCCCGACGCTCGTAAGCGGTTCAAACACTGAGGACGGTACCCCGTGACATAAAAATCACCACGGGCATTACCTTCTTCATCGACACCTGTCTGCTCAAACCCGAAGATATCTTCCATATGGAAGCCAGTTTCATCGACTCCCACAATTTCGGAGACTTTCATCACACGACGAATGCCACCCTTCAATCGGGCCAGATGAACCACCAATTTGATGCCGGCAGCAATGTATTGTCGGACCACACTCACAGGGAGTTCGTAGCCGCTCATCGACACCATTAACTCCAAACGCGATAAAGAATCGCGTGCGTCGTTGGCATGGATCGTTGTCAACGAACCTTCGTGACCAGTGTTCATGGCTTGCAACATGTCGAGGGCTTCTGCCCCGCGAACTTCCCCCACGATGATCCGGTCGGGACGCATACGGAGGCTGTTCTTGACCAATGACCGTTGAGGAATTTCTCCGCTTCCTTCGCTATTGGCCGGGCGTGTTTCCATACGGATGACATGCTTGTGCATCAATCGCAATTCAGCGGAGTCTTCAATGGTAATGATTCGTTCGTCAGAGGGAATACAGACCGCCAAGGCATTCAGTAAAGTTGTTTTACCGGCACCCGTCCCCCCAGAGATCATGAAACTCTGACGCGCTTCCAAAGCCGCCGTCAGAAAATCGACCATGTAGGCCGAGATGGAATTGCTGGAGATCAGATCGTCTAATGATAGCGGCGACGCACCGAAGCGACGAATCGACAATGTCGGCCCATTAAGAGCCAGTGGTGGCAAGACGGCGTTGATACGTGAACCATCGGGCAGTCGAGCATCGACCATCGGGCTCACTTCATCAATCCGTCGACCGACACGCGAGACAATCCGTTGAATAATGCGGATCAGATGCTGTTCATTGGCAAAGATGACATCCGATTCGTGCAGACGACCGTGACGTTCGTAGTACACTTCGTGCGGATGATTCACCAAGATGTCGGTGATCTCGTCATCCTGCATCAGAAGTTCGAGAGGCCCCAGGCCGAACACTTCATGATACAATTCGATTAACATCCGCTCGCGGGCATCTCCTTTCAGTTGGGGCGCTTCTTCCTTGCAGAGATCTTCGGCCACCAAGCGAACTTCTTTTTCCAGTTGCGATTCGTGAACCGTGGCCAGCATGGAGAGATCGAGAGAATCGACCAGTTTCTCGTGGATCTGAACTTTCAACTCTTGAAAGCGCAGTTCTTCATCATCCACCACGTGAAAATGGGCGTTGTTTTCTTCGAGGCTCAATTTGGTTTTTATGGATGCCATAATTTTGACCTGCCTGTCCATTGGCTTCAAAAGTCAAAGACCTTCGTGAATGCGAGAGCGATATTACTGTGCTGAGTTTCCCGAAACCTGTGAAACGGAATTTGCCGGGGGAGATGTCACTGCCGGGGCTGGACGATCATTGACGACGGGAGCATTGATCAATTGGTTCAATGGATCGTTATAACTGTCCGCGTCACTTCCAAACTCGACCACCTGCTTTTGAGCGGCACGGTAGATTTCGACTTTGCGATTTTGCACGATGGGCATGCCGACCAATTCTTCCAACGTCATACTCTGAGACATTTTGGAAACCGGCTGCAACTGCATTGCTTCATCGGGGTGGCGTAATGCCAAAGACATCTCACCGCGGCCTTCAGCCACTTTTAAGGACTGGGCCTGTGTGGGCAAAACCGCCAAGGTGACCGAACCAGTCGAGGCTTGACGATCATTCATATCGACCACTTGTCCGGGGACAATGTTATGGCCGAGTGCCAAGACATTCACGCCTTCCAGCAAAGTGATCGTCACTTCGGGTCGGTCGTCACCGAGTTGAGCCCGAAACAATACATCGACGACAGAACCGGGTCGAGCAAAGCCTTGGACGGCACCAATGTTTTCAATCGGCACGGTCACAGCTCGATAACCCGGCTTGAGTAAATCGGCGATGGTCGGTCCCTGATTATCGGGATAAAACTGCGTTGGCAGGAAGACGGCTCCAGCTTGAATTTCTTCTTTGACCATGCGTTCCATGATTTGCTTGGTGTTCGGCATAAAGGACTGTTTGGCATATTCAGTGTTGGGGAATTCCTCTGGCGAGAACGAACGAATCACAATGTCGTTAATGGACAAGGTTTCGCCCGGCTGAATGTCGCGAGCGGCAATCGGCACAATCACCTGCCGTGCTCGACGCTCTTGAACAACCTGCTCGGCCGTTGGTTTGTTATCGAGGTATTGACGCACGGAGTACGCTCCCGCCAATCCCAACAGGATCGCGAAAATGGCCGCCGTCATTGTACCTGGGCTGATCTTTGCCATGATTCTTTCCTTTCACACATCTCGCGTCCGAGAGGTTGTGAGTTGTCTTTGCTTGAAACTGGTTCTGTCTGAAATGTAATGCCGGTCGGGAGTTTCCCGAAGGGCCTGCCTCATAGTAACTACTTCTTTGCGATTATGGTAAAGGTGTGCCTTCTGGAGCCGCCGGAATTCGATTCGCCAAGGGCAAATTACTGGCTCCCGTGACGGAATTACTCACAGCTCCCCCTTCGGGAATCGCCGGTATGTTCACTTCCAAACCTTCGACCGGCATATCAGTTCGATCGAGCAGTCCTACATTAGTGTTTCCTGGTGAGTTCCCCGCGCCACCTTCTGTTGGTGGATCGGTATCGTAATCATCCATTAACGCCAAACTTCCCACTGTATCATCATATTCAGCGGAATAACCGTTTCCATTCGGATTGATGACATTCCCATCTGCATCTAATAGTGTGTAGTAATATGATTGATTCAGATTCTGAAGGGCCATCCCGGCATCGCCATATGACTGCACCATGGCATCTCTTAATGTGACCGCACCTGCAATGACGCCAATCACGAGAATTGCCGTTAGCAACATCATCTGCGACGCATAGACGGCACCACGATCATCGTGAAGCAGTCGTCGCCAGGTTTGTCTGATTGTGAATGTGAGATTTTTCATCATTCGAGTGATTCATCTAAAAAACAAAAAAAGACGTCCGTGTCCATCAACAGTAAAAAACAATCTGCCTGCGGCCCTGTGCAAAAAGCACAGGACAGATTGGCACTGCAATGACGTTACGGTGATGTTCCCACAACAATCTGAAAATCACCCGTTACTCCGCCGGTACCCGTCGTGATATTCAAACAGGCTGGTGCAGTTAATACAGCATCTGCAGGGACGTCACAATAATCGGTTTGATCAACAAAAGTACCGCCTGCAGTACCAGACGTATGCCCATCTACACCGTTGTAGACGTACGTCTGACTGATGGCACCGATAGCAGTGCTAACGTCACCCAGTTCTTGTACAACACCGTCACGCAAGGTCGTGAGACCAGCAATCATGCCGATGACCAGAATGGTGGCCACGAGCACGAGTTCCGACGAGATGACAAAACCGGCGTCATCGCGCAGGAAACGAGTCAACAAATTCTTCATTTTGCTTCTCCATTTCTCGAAAATGCTTTAGTCCATGCGTCGGAGCCGATTAAGGGAATCGGAAACCTCCGCGCATATTTTGGGTACCCGATGAGATGAAAAGCAGAGGCCGTGCCGAACTGGGTAAAATGGGAGCTTTCCGAAGCCTGAGGGTTGGGAGAAACCCTAATCTGTTGGCTGAGTGGGATTTATGAGTCCAGAAAGATTCATAAATATTCTTGGTGAATTCAGGACTTACGACGAAATCTGGCTGCGCGCTCCCCCCGGTTAACGTACGTGTAAACCGAGCGAACGAGTTGTGGATGTCAATGTTTCCCCCCGATAATCTATACAACCGCTACCATCAGAATCTCTTAAGGGAGCGGCTTGAGGATTGATTTCCGGTTGTCAGAATTGCCACGATCAGATATTCATTGCGCGGGAATCAACCAGTTCCAGAGTTGGAAGATATCGTTGACCGTGGCCCGAAACGGATTTCGGAAATGTTGAAATCGCTCTATCACTCGCGACCCCTCGTTTTGCTCACAGTTCTCGGCTTCTGGTCGGTGTCGTTGATCGAGATCACGCCGAAAGTCTCGGAATTCCATCAGCAAGCCGATGACCTGATCAATCCGGTGCTGGAAACGACCAGTTTATGGCAGGGAAATTGGGATCTGTTTGCGCCGGGAATCGATACCTGGAACACTCATCTGGAATGCCAAATCAAGTGGGCTGACGGTTCCGAATCCACATGGAGTACTCTCGATTGGACCAATGCGTCGCAGTGGCAACGGATGCGAAACTTTCGGCGAAATGAATACTTCGACAACATGATTACCAACCAAGGCCCTTCCTTATGGCCGGCTTTGAGCGATCACATCATTCGCACGATGTCTGTCACCGAACAAAAAACTGTGCGTTGGGCAGATCTGAAATATCGAGCAGAGACGATCTTGCCTCCCGATCAACATTGGCGAAAAGCCTACACCACCCCAGAATTTCACGCACCTCTACAGTTCTATTCCTGGTATCCCCATGCAATTCCTGAATCTGAAATCATGTTCTTCGGCAATTGATCGCTTTCTATTGGCACCGGGCGATTTACGTATCCTGAATGTCGTGCGCCCGATGTTCGGCATTTTTCTGGCCATCAATCTGCTGTTTCTATGGCCCGACCGCCAGCTCTTTTTTGGAGCGGAGGGTTTGTTTCCTGATGAGATTTATGACAAATTTTCGAGCGCCAGTTGGAGGATGACCACTTTTGTTCCGAGGACTGCTTGGGGAGTCGATGCTTACTTCCTGTCCCTCTTCTTCTTCATCGGATCATTAATTTGTGGCTGGTATCCGCGCTGCTCGGCACTGTGTGTCTTTATGTTGCTCTCGGGGTTGTACAACTCCAATACCCTGATTTTCGATGGCGAAGATACCGTGTTTCGCTTGTTTGCCTTTTATCTGATTTTCGCCCCCGGGCCACAGCAAATCAAAGAAGCGGGCTTGCCCGGTCAAGCAAATTCGACACCGTATCCCATCTGGCCATTGCGATTGTTTCAGGTGCAGATGACCGCCTTGATGTTGGCTTGTGTCTGGCAGAAACTACGAGGAGAATCCTGGTTAGACGGCACCGCCATGTATTATGTCTTTCGGCTGCATGATTTTCAGAAATTCCCACTCCCCGAATTCATCACCGAAAATCTGTTGATACTAAAAGTGATGACCTGGTCGGTCATATTGTTCGAAATCAGTGCGCCCATTCTCATCTGGTTCAAGCGGACGCAGCTACCAGCCATCATCGCGCTGCTGGCGTTTCACCTGATGACCGATCTCACTATGAATCTGATGATGTTCCATTGGATCATGATCACAGGCTGGATGAGCTTCGTGATTTATGACGACTTTTCCGCGTTACGCGGTTTGTTTTGGAGACAGAGCGACGCCGAGCGAAACGAGGCCCCCCTGCTCTCTGCGAATGAAGCCGTCAGTCTCTGAATCTGATTTCAGAGCAGTTTCCCCGCTGTGGGGCTCTCGGTGTGGATCTGAAACTGGCATGATCGCCACTCCCTTGCGCGTCTCGGGTTTTGAATAACCCAGTCTTGATGTCGTATGTGCTATCTATGATGAGACTTAACGCAACGGTTTGTTCTGTTGATTGTGCTGGCATGAGACCTGCACTCAAATTTTAGCAGCAATCATATTCCCATTGTGGGACAGGCTTTCCTAGAAGAGTCATCCATGCGCGCTCCGTCCAGTTCCTTTCGACGCATTGCCCTCGGCGTCACCTTCTTTGTGATCACCTGTGGGATCGCAGTGACGGGCTACGCAATGACGCCCGGCTGGAATGTGTTGGACGCGATCTACATGGTCGTCATCACAATCTTCGGGGTTGGCTATGGTGAGGTTCAACCGCTCGACTCGCCAGAGCTTAAAGTGTTCACGATATTCGTCATCGTGGGAGGCACTTCGTCGGCAATCTTTGCGGTGGGAGGTTTCATTCAAATGGTGACTGAAGGCGAAATTCAAAAAGCGTTGGGGGAACGAAAGAAAACCCGTGATATCGAGCAATTGAAAGGACACACCATCATTTGTGGCTTTGGGCGTATCGGACAGCCTCTGGCTAAAAATTTGGAGAAATCCGGTAAACAGTTTGTCATCGTTGATTTGGATCAGCCAAGGGTCGACATGGCGAAAGAAGCCGGCTATCTGGTTGTTCAGGGAAATGCGACTGAAGAGCATGTTCTCCAATCTGCGGGAATTGAACGTGCCCGAGTGCTCACCACCGTTTTGCCCGATGATGCCTTGAATGTGTTTATCACATTGACGGCTCGTACCCTGAACCGCGAACTCGAAATCATCGCGCGGGGCGAGATGATGTCTACCGAATCAAAACTCATTCAGGCGGGGGCGAATCGGGTGGTACTGCCTGCCGACATTGGCGCTTTGCGAATTACACATCTCATCACTCAGCCTTCTGCCACCGAACTTCTTGATGAGGATCTGGAACGATCCTCGCTCAGTCACCATTTGGCACATGTTGGGTTAAATCTGACCGATTTACAGATCGAAGAGGATTCTCTTCTCGTCGGGCAATCTGTGACTCAAGTCGAGAAACAATCACAAGGTGCACTCATCATCGTCGCCGTCAAAACTCTGCAAGGCACGCTCTCCTCCGAAGAGCTGAAACCACACGTTTTGCAGGCGGGAGAGACTTTGGTTGTGATCGGACATGAAGGAGATCTGCCAGCATTCACTGAAAACTTCATTTCCGGGAAAGAAGTGATGTATCGGGGGGTTCGTAAAAAGGTCAGTCAATCTGGTTAGGAAGTGAGACGCGGGCTGTTCTCCCCGTTTTTTTCCGCATAACATGGAGGAAACGGCCTCTTCCTCTGTTTGACTCCCACCATGAAACAGTTGATTTCTGATCTGAAACAAGCGATTGCTCAATCGCGTCCCGTGATCTATACCGCCCTTGTGGAAACGCGTGGCTCAACGCCCCAAAAGGCGGGGGCCGTAATGCTTGTCTATCCCGATGGTTCCCAATCCGGCACGTTGGGTGGAGGATGTGTCGAAGCCGATGTCAAACGCCAGGCTCTCAAACTTTTTCAAGCCGGTGAACGCCAGCTTCTCACCTTTCAACTCGATTCCGATTATGGCTGGGACGATGGTCTCATTTGTGGCGGTCGAATGACGATGTTGGTTGATCCCATTCGGCAAGGATCAGACACCAAATACTACGAAACCCTGATTCAACAATTTGAACAGGGTGAAGGACTGACAGAAGCAATCGTGATCGAGGCAAAAGACGATGAACTCTCTGAGGTTCATCTCGGTGATCGCTACCTGTTCGATCACGAAGACTGTTTGATTGCCACTACGGGGGCGTCCGATTTGAGTGGTCCTGTCAGCGATCATGTGAAACCGGTTCGCAGTCGGCCTCGACCGTATGTTGTTGAAGGAATTTCCTATCTCACGTATCTGCAACGATGCAAACTGGTGATTGTGGGGGCCGGTCATGTGGGAGAAAAGGTTGCCGAGCTGGCGGTCGATGTTGGCTTTGATTTGACAATTGTCGATGATCGCGAAGAATACTGTAACGCGGCACGATTCCCTCTCGCTCAAAAACTGATCGTGGGAGAGTTTGCCGAGGTGCTTCCGAGTTTGGAAATTGACCACAACACACTTTGTCTGATCGTGACGCGCGGCCACAATCATGATGAAGAAGCGCTCTATCATCTGGCACAGACTGATGCATCGTACGTCGGGCTCATTGGCAGTAAACGTAAAATCAAACTGATTTTTGAAGACCTTTTGCGGCGAGGACTCTCGTCGGAATCGTTAGCGCGTGTGTATGCTCCTATTGGCTTTGACATTGGTTCACAAACAGTTCCCGAAATTGCCATCAGCATGGTGGCAGAGTTGATCGCCCATCGTAATCTGGGCGGTGTCCCAGATGAATATCGTGCCAAGAATCCGCTTTCTGAAATTCCAGGCTAAAAAACGCGGTAACCAAAGGTTTTGAGCGGTTTCTGTAGAAGTACGAGTGTTTCTACGATTTCCGTTGATTATTTCATTGAAACAAAAGACTATATGGATTCTGTTTCAATGAGTAACTACATATGCAAGCTACAATCAAAGACGTCGCTCATCGAGCTGAAGTGTCTGTTGGCACTGTGAGCCGAGTGTTGCGTGGAGAACCTAATGTTCCTGACTCGACGATTAGCAAGGTTCAAAAGGCAATCACAGCTTTGAACTATTCACGATTGCGAAAGCCTCGTGCTGTTCATGCAGAAAAACCACTCCTCAAAAAAAATATCGGCTTGTTGTTGTTGGGAATGGATCGGTCACTTGCCAACCTGCCTTCGGTTGCCAGCGGAATACACGGTGCAGAAGCCGCTCTGAACGATGCGGGGGGAAATGTCATTCTCTCTGACCTTCCACTTGCTGATCGATTGCCCGAGATGCTCGCCCGAAAATCAATGCATGGTGTGATCATCAAAGGTGCCTTACAAGGACAACTCATCCAAAACGCGAATGCAGAATTGATTGACGCCTTGCGGGCATTACCGACAGCGTGGCTACTCGGTCGTCCACAACAAGCCGACTGGGGAGACGAGGTTGGCTCGAACGACATTGAAGTCGGGCGGCTGGCAGCCGAGTATCTGGTCTCTCGCGGGCATCGCAGGATCGCTGTGTTGGCTCCCAAACCCGATCACGTCACGTTAGGTCAACGAACTGCTGCCTTTCAATGGAATGCCAAACAGAATGGAGCGGACGTTGTGACGTTGTTGGGGAAATCGAGTGATTGGAAGCTTCCTTTGCAAACAGTTGACGAAACAGATCTCGTGGAGAAATTGTTTGATCGATTCATGCAACTTAAAAAACGACCAACAGCGATTTTTGTGCCGGCAGACTCGATTGCCGCGGGGGTCTACCGAGCATGCGCTAAGCGAAAATTAGTCGTTGGGGAAGACGTCAGTTTGATTTCCGCAAACAACGAACAGCTTTTATTAGCAGGCTTGTATCCTGAGCTCACGACGATTGATGTTCGAGCAGAACAGATTGGACAACAAGCTGTTGAACAATTGATTTGGCGTCTTGCGCATCGTGATGATCCGCTCGTCTCGCGAACAATTCATCCAACGATTGTCGAGGGGTGCTCTGTCGCCTGTCTGAATTAAGTCATTGCCGCCGAGGAAATAATTATGCGCTCTCTTATAATCGCAATGTTTGTCATACAGTTGACAGCTTCATTGTCAGCCGACGATCTTTCTCACCAATTCCCGATTGTCCCCGAGGGGTTTACGGTTGACCTCGTTGCCGCTGAACCGGTTGTCTCCAATCCCTGCGCGATGGCGTTTGATCGCCAAGGAAGATTGTTCGTTGCGCAAGGACAGCAATGGCGTGGACCGACTCCCGAGACGCCGGGAGACCGCGTCGACATTCTCATCGACGATAATGGAGATGGGGTAGCCGATGGTACCAAGACGTTTGCCCGAGGCTTCAATTGCATTCAGTCCATCGCGTTTCGAGGAGACGAGTTGTGGATCGCAAATGCTCCCGATTTGACTGTTGTTCGAGATCTTAATGGCGATGACGTCGCCGATGAATACGTTCGGCTCTATACCGGACTTGGCAATCTCGAACATTCTTTACATGGACTCAATTTCGGCCCCGACGGGAAACTTTATATGTCGAAGGGAAATTCGAAAGGCTATAACACTCTCGAACAACTAGCTCCTAAGCCGTTTCGAGAACTGTGGGGACTCCCCGATCCTGCCGGAGCTCCCGATATACCTGAGCCGGTCGTTTTCAACCAAGAGAATTACCAACGCAATTATCACACGCCCCAAGATGATTGGGGCCAATCAGGAGGCATCCTCCGGTGTGATCGTGACGGTTCGAATTTGGAAATTGTCAGCCGTGGATTTCGCAATCCTTGGGATATCTCCTTCGATGACGGCTTCAATTGGTTGGGGACCGACAATGATCAAACGGAAGGTGACAAAATCTTTGCTCCGTTTCAGGGTGCGCATTTTGGTTGGGGACATCCGTGGAGCTTTCATTGGACGGGTGAGTCTCATCTTCCCAGCGTCCCCGCGAGCGCGACTTTGTTTGAAGGGTCGGGAACCGGTGTGATTCATTATCACGCTCAGCAATTTCCAGAAAAGTACCGTGATCTGTTTTTCGTCAACGACTGGATGAGACGAGAGATTTATGCATTTCGGCCCGAATGGGTGGGTGCCTTGATGAAGTGTGAGGATGCTTTCCCCAGCGTCTTCGCTCACGCAGACGGAGGTCGCACCTTGGCTGAGAGTTCGGGGCGAGTCTTCGAGCCAACCGACATCGAAGTGGGGCCGGATGAATCATTGTATGTTCTCAGTTGGGGACACGGTTACGGCGGTACCATTGAAAATGGAAAACAAGTCGATCTCGGTCGCGTTTATCGAATTCGATACACGGGAAACCCACTTTTGAAATGGGAGTCCGATCATCGTCAAAAACCAATCGCCGAGTGGACTTTCGATCAACTCCTGGCGGATTTGGGAAGTTCGATTCCCGGCTGGCGAATCGATGCTCAAGATGAATTCCTGCAACGTGAAACAGAATCCTCAAACTACTTACAACTCAAACTTCAGGATCCTGATCTTCCTCAAGCAACGCGAACCTGGATTCTGTGGACGCTTGGACGCATGTCGGATGATTCTCAGATTGATCGACAATTGATGAATATTGTCACATCCCCTTTAGTGACACTCTCAGATCGTATTCAAGCTATTCGTATTCTCGCGCATCGCGTTCGCAATTATGACACCATTCAGAAGCTTCCGGTCGGACTTGTGAAGATGCTTGAAGACTCTCAAACGCGATTACGACACGCAGTGGTTCTTGCAATTCAACAAGCAAATCAAACAGAGTGGATGCCCAGCTTGCTGACATTGGCAGCTCGTGAAGAAGATCGCATCACTTTTTATTCTGCTTGGCAAGCGATGCGGTTATTGGGGACTGTCGAACAACGTCATACGTGGTTGAGGGATGATCGCGCGGGAGTTCGATTAGCCGCGCTATTGGGACTTTTCCATGAGGGTGCGATTGCCCCAGAGCTCGCTTCGCCATTTCGGAGTGATAAAGATTCCCGCGTCGCACAAATGGTCAATGACTGGTTTGAAAAAACAGGGAGTGGATCACCACTCGTGGAGTTCTCACCGCCTCCCGGAGAATATCATGAATCAGTTCAACTTACACTGAAATCGAATGTGCCGGGAGCCTTTCTCACTTACACGCTCGATGGCTCGCAGCCAACGCTCACATCGCCCCGAGTACAAGGGCCAGTTGTCGTTTCTGAGAATACAACAATCAATGTGTCACTGAATCGTGGGACAACAGGTAGCAGTCAGGTCGTGACTGCCCAATATGCCATTAAGCGACTTCCCCCATATCGACACAGTGTCTATCTCAAAGATGTGAAAACGAGATCTCCCAGAAAGCCCAACCCATCGGCGTACGAGTTTGATTGGACGGGGCTTGCGGTCGGTAAACGACATTACACAGACCGAGACTATTCCATCACTCAAGTGCCCATCGAGTTGAAAGGATTGCCCTTTCTTCGAGTTGCTAATAACGATGATCGTTCGAGGGGGTATCAGTGGCTCGGCTTCTATTCCGAAGAGGATGTTGATGTCCTCGTCGGTGTCGACGAACGGATCAATGCTCCTCTCAAATGGATGAAAATTGGACAACCGGAAGGTTTTCACCAGACGGACTTAAAAGTTGTGACAACCGACCCTACGTTTCGCATCTATCGTAAGTCTTTCCCGGCAGGTCAAATTGTGCTGGGAGGAAATACGAACCACATCGACGATTCTGGCCGCGGAAACTACATGGTGATTTTTGATCGAAAATTTCTCTCTCCATCTGATCAAGCTGTGACCGTAGAAGAAGTATTAGCAAAAATGCCCACAGCAAATCCTGCTCGGGGACGCGAACTATTTTTACATCCCCAAGGAGCCGGTTGTATCAAATGCCACCAGATGGAAGGCTACGGCTCGAAATTCGCACCCGACCTCACCGATCTTGGATCGCGTGCTCGCAAACCCGAGATCATTATCAAATCGATTCTTGATCCGAGCGCTGCGATTACTGAAGGGTTCGCTCAGCAAACGATTGTGACCAATGAGGGAAAAACCTATTCGGGAGCGATTATCGAAGAAAGTGGACTCTCATTGACTTTGATTACTCCAAAGGCAGAACCGATTGAAATTCGCAAAACTGAGATTGAAGAGCGAATTGGATCGAAACTCTCACCGATGCCAGCGGGGTTCGATAAATTGATGTCGGCCCAACAAATTGCCGACATGACGGCGTGGTTGCTCACCAAAACAGTGATTGGTGATCGCAAGGGGTTTTGGTTACAGGATTCTGATGATCAGGTACAGATTCATTTTGCCGATCAACAAATTGCAACTTATCTAAAAAGACATGAGCAATTGACACGCCCTGCCTTTGTGAATGTGAAACTCCCCAGCGGCATTCAGATCACTCGAAACTTTCCTCCTCGTAAACCAGAGGATATCGATCCCGGCTATACTGCTGAAGAGGGAATTATCCATCCGGTGATGCATCCGGGATTATGGATTGGATACGGTGATGTCAACGGGAATGATTACTGGCGGTTACAGGCTCAAGTTGAATTCGTCGAGTTCGTGGAGAAGCCGGAAGCTGACCGTGAAAGGGTCTCATTCACGATTCGTAATCGTTACTGGAATGAAGCGAAAACGGAAACTGTTTGTTTTGAAATCGTCCAGTACACAATACGAAAAATTGGGATGAACATAGTTATGGATATCCAGGCATCGTATCAATCGGATCGCGATTTCTACTTTGGGGATCAGGAAGAATCAGGGTTAGGCTTGCGTGTCGCGTCTCCTCTTCGAGTACAAGGAGGCAAAGGAACCATTCTCAACAACCGCGGTGAGAAAAATGGTGCCGAGATTTGGGGGAAACCGGCGACGTGGTTCGACTACTTTGGAACTATCAATGAACGTACTGTCGGTGTGATCGTTGTGCCCCATAAAAATAATGAGCGTCCTTCATGGCTGCATGCACGCGATTACGGAGTCATTGTCACGAACCCATTCCCCAAGCAGCCCAAAGAACGGCGTGAGCCTTACGTGAAAACTCAGGTCAAAGAGGGGGAGAAATTTCAACTCGGCTGGACAGTCATTTTGCACGAGTCTAGCGGCGCTGAAGAATTCCATCGGGAAGAATTGTTCAAACAGTTCATCGATTAATGTTCGAGAACTTTGAGTTGCTTCTTCAACTCATCATCAGAAGGAGTTTCTCCCGATTGCTGTGACTGTCGAAAGGTATGTTCGAAGTCGTCAATCTTCGTTTGAATCTCTTCGAGCCCTTCCGGTTGCATGCGATCAAAGAACATCACGCCATCGATGTGATCGTATTCATGTTGAACCACGCGTCCCGGTAAGTCATCCAGCGTGTATTGAAAAGACTGACCGGAAAGATCAAACGCATCCACGACGATGTCGTTCGCCCGGCGAACCTGACCGTAGACATCCGGTAAGCTCAAGCAACCTTCCTCTCCTTCGATGCTCCCTTTGCGGCGTGAGATTTCAGGATTGATGAAGACGATTTCCTGGTCCTTTTCCTCCGGGTTGCCCGTTGGATTAACAATAAAAAGTCGATACGGCAACGCCACCTGATTGGCGGCCAACCCGATGCCTTTGAATTCATACATCAACTCGAACATCTCTTCGACGGTTTTTCGTAACTCGGCGTCGATGCGCTGAATCGGTTTCGATTTCCAGCGGAGGGCAGGGTGTGGATAATTAACGATTTCCAGCATGGCAATCAGGCTTCCAAGTCGGCGTCTATCGATGATGTTGAGGTAGTATTTTAGTATGGAACTCACAGCCTTGGTAGGCGAGTGTTCGATCACGCAAGAAGGGTTATCGTTTCCGTAAAATGTAGACGACATCTTCAGAGGTTTCGTTGATTGTGACGGGATCGTCGATTTCATAGGAAAAGTCATAAATTTCCAGAGTCTCGAATTCGGGGACTTTGTTCAGCAGAGAAGAAAACTGCTTGGCCGTGTAAGTCCGGTAATCCATTCGATCTTCGAGTCGGAACTGTTTCTTGGGTGTGTAGATATCAAAGGTCATCCCGAGATGTTCGTTCCGCTTCTTGAGATCGAGATCAATAGACCACATGTGCGAGTTGACGCATAACGCGCCTTTCTGTGCCGACCATGATTCGGATTGAATGGGAGGCCCCACGGTCGGAGTCAGATGTAGACCGAGAATATAGATCCCGCCTTTGTAAAGAGAATCTGCGACACACTTCAGATGCCCGACAGCTCCCTTCTCACTGTCGATATGTCGAAAGGAATTAATCGTATTAAATGCAGCGTCGAATTTCTTTGTGACCGTGAAGTCTGTCATATCGCCAACAACGGCAGTCGGTGCGTACTGATTCCGCTCCAGACGCGCATTACAGTAGGCGATGGCTTTGGGATTCAGGTCGTTCCCTGCGACGGTGTATCCGGCCTGAGCAAATTTAATCAAAAGACGCCCTGTTCCGCAGGCAGGTTCAAACAGTCTCTCGACGACACGGTTGGTGTGTTTTTCAAAAATGTCTTCGAGAAAATCAAATTCGGCTTTCCAGTCCGAACCAAAAATCAGATCGTAATATTTGGGGTAATCGTAGAGGTGTCCCTGAATCGTCTCCATATCGTATCCTGTTACGAGTCGTCTGATTGTGTTGGACAAGTGTAACGAGATTGATTCCAAAGCCGAACGACCCTGACCCTGAAAATTTTGTCGAAGGCGAGATTTCGACCGATGTTTCGATTAGACTCTGATTACTGACCAATTCCATATCCATCGCAAAGATAGCTACCAGGAGTTTTCATCATGAGTGCAGACGCAAAACTGGCCGAACTGGGACTCGAACTTCCTCCCGCTCCGAAACCAGCCGGAGTGTATAGCCCGCTGGTGCAAACCGGGAACTTGATTTATCTTTCCGGGCACGGTCCGCTCAAATCGGACGGCACTTTAATTAGTGGAAAGGTTGGCGGCGATCTAACCCAGGAAGAAGGAAAAGCAGCCGCTCAGCAGACCGGGCTCGCACTGCTGGCAACCATTAAAGACCAACTTGGCAGCCTGGATAAAGTGAAACGGATTATCAAAGTTCTCGGCATGGTCAACGCAGTTCCTGATTTCACCGAACATCCAAGTGTGATCAATGGTTGTAGTGAGCTGTTTGTCGAGCTATGGGGCGAAGAAGGACGTGCTGCACGATCTGCGATTGGAATGGGTTCCTTGCCCGGCAATATCGCGATTGAAATTGAAGTGATTGCCGAACTGGCTTAATAGCCCGCTGAGGCTGAAAGTCTTTCAGACTCGAGAAACGGCCTTTTAACAAGGTTCGTTTTTTCGAGTCTGTTTTTGTGCGCTGGTATTGTGTGTCAGGCATTCTTCTTGACACCGCTGTCCTACCAGACCTAGTCTCGCCAATTGATGGAGTCATCAGAAGAACAAGTCGTGCGAAAGGTCACATCGATGTTTGAGTCGTTGAAACAGCATAAATTCATTTTCGTCATTGGGCCTCAGCGTTCTCGTACCACGATTACTGCAAAAATGATTGCGTATGATACCGGTTATCAGTACGTCGATGAAAATCGGATGAATTATAATCTTGGGGCTGCGTATCAATTAGTTGATGCAGAGACCCCGTTCGTTTTGCAATGCCCGAGTTTCACTCTCTACGCGCCGCAGATCGCGAAAATCTCGGGAGCATTTCTCGTGTTTCTACGAAGAAATCGAGAAGAGATCTTGGATTCGCAAGAGAGAATCGATTGGCAGGAAAAGTTTAAAAGACGGAACTCTACTTTTATGGCCGTGAGTCCGGGTGCATTTCGGACATTAAAAAGCAGGCTTGGGAAGTTCACAAAACTCGCTTCCAGAATTGGATGGAAGTCGATGCTTCAGAAGCCACGACAGAACTCAAATATCATCCTCTCTGGGAGTCAGATCGTAGCCACTTCAAACCGAAGCAGACAAACGAGTCTTCCTAATTGTCTCAGTGAAAAAAGTGCGTTTTAACTCTGGTTTTGTCAGAGTCCAGGCTTCTGCCCCACCAATTCGACAGGCCTTCTCGCCTGTCTCCTGACTGTCCGAATGACCCAGCAGCAGTTAAGATAGAATCAGCCAAGCGCTGCTCTCACGAAATTCTGAATAGTGAAGACTGTTTCTCATGTCCAATGCGTCTGATCTTATTAAAGAACCCGCATCATTACTCATCTTTGGAGCATCAGGAGATCTCACTGCTCGTAAGTTGATGCCGGCATTGTTTCAGCTTTCTCGCGATGGTTTTTTACCGCAAAGCTGCCCGATTATTGGTGTGGCCCGACGGACAAAAACCGATGATGAGTTCCGAGCCGAGATGAAGCAAGCCGTCAATGAATTTTCGCGCACCGATCATATCACCGACGACGAATGGGCGACGTTCTCGGCTCGACTTTATTACATTGAAACAGATATCACACAGCAGGCCGATTATGAAAATCTCAAACAACATGTGAGAGAGATTGAAGTCGAGGCAGACATTAAACCAAATCGCGTTGTGTATATGGCGACCGCTCCAAAATTATTTTTGCCGGCCATTGAGAATATGTCGGCAGAGGGCATGATTCCCGGTCGCGATGATGACCACTGGTTACGAATCGTATTTGAGAAACCATTTGGAACTGATCTGAAATCTGCACAAGAGTTGACGGCGCATCTCAGCCGATTGCTGACCGAAGATCAGATTTATCGCATCGACCATTACCTTGGCAAAGAGACCGTTCAGAATATTTTACTTTTCCGTTGCGGCAACGCGATCTTCGAACCTTTGCTTAATCGGAATCATGTCGATCATATCCAAATCACCGTGGCCGAGGATCAGGGAATGGAGCGTGGTCGTGGTGCGCTTTACGATGCGTCGGGAGCGATGCGTGATGTGCTTCAAAATCATGTGCTGCAATTACTTTGCCTGATTGCCATGGAGCCTCCTGCGCTGTTTCGGGCAAATGATATCCGTGACGAAAAACTGAAAGTCTTGCAGGCACTCAAACCGGCCGGGACTGAAATCGATGAGTGGGCGTTTCGAGGACAATACGTGGCAGGAACTCATCAGGGTGAGTCTACACTGCCTTATCGTGAAGAAGATCGCGTTGGTGATCAGTCCGAAACCGAAACATACGTTTCGATGAAAGTGAATGTCGATAACTGGCGCTGGGCCGGTGTGCCGTTCTATTTGAGGACAGGAAAACGCTTGCCACAACGAGTGACCGAGATTGCCGTCCAGTTCAAACATCCTCCATTAAACTTGTTTACCACGGTTGAATGTGATGGAGATATGTGCCAGATGGTGGAAGCCCAACCCAATACGCTGATCTTTCGTATCCAACCGAAAGAATCGATTTCGTTGCGAGTTGGTACGAAACGCCCCGGGATGCAGTATCAAATACACCCCGTCATGATGGACTTCGAGTACGAGGACTCTTTCACCTTCGAGCTTCCCGAAGCCTATGAGCGACTGTTGCTGGATGTCTTGCGAGGCGATTCGACGTTGTTTACTCGAAGCGATGAGTTAGAAGCTGCCTGGCAGTTTGTGACTCCGGTTCTCGAACACTGGCAGAATGATGGTTCTGGTCCCCTGCCGTATGCGGGAGGATCGTGGGGACCAGATAAAGCCATGGAGTTGATGACAAACGATGGGCGTGAATGGCGGGTGCCATCCCCTCCCAAATGACAACCTCTTCGTTTTAGTGAACCGAGTTGAGATCGCACGAAATCCCGCCTGCTGCAGGAACATAAGTTGATTGGACATAATCCATCACCATACGGTCGGCATTGAATCGCCAACCCAACGTACGGACAGCCCGCTTCATTCGTTGAATCCATGCTTGCGGCAGATCGTCGTCATCGCGATCGTAGTATAAGGGGATCACTTCATTGACGAGGACATCGTGCAAGGCAACAGCGTCTCGTTCGTCCTGAACATCGTTATTGGAATGAGAGCGACCTTCACCGATGGCAAATCCGTTTTCGCCGTCAAATGCTTCGGCCCACCAACCATCCAGAATTGAACAATTCAGCCCGCCGTTAAGAACGACTTTTTGGCCGCTGGTTCCCGATGCTTCCAACGGTCTTCGGGGATTATTCAGCCACACATCGACTCCCTGTACCAGATGACGGGCGAGGTTGATGTCGTAATCTTCCAGGAACAGAATACGTCCATTGAACTCTGGAGTTTGCATCAATTTGAAGATACGTTGCAGAATTGCTTTGCCGTTTTCGTCAGCCGGGTGAGACTTGCCCGCAAAAATCAATTGCACGGGTCGCTCGGAGTCCAGAATGATTCTTCGGAACTCGGACAAATCGCGAAGGATCAAGTCTGCCCGTTTGTACGGAGCAAATCGACGAGCAAAACCGATCGTCAAAACACGAGGATCTAATGCTGCCTGCAAACGCTCAATCTGCTCTGGATTTTCTCCTCGGCGTTCTGCTTGATTGGCCGCGTTGACGCGAGCGTATTGAATCAGGCGATTTTTGAGAGACTGGTGAGTTTCCCACAATTCTCCTGGCGAGATTTTTTCAAAGTCGGACCAAACTTCGGGTTCTCCGGTGCGGCTTGACCAACCTTCAGGCAACACACGGTCGTAAAGAACTCGCATTTGTCCCGAGAGCCACGTGGGAACATGTACGCCGTTGGTGATATGGCCGACGGGAATTTCTTTTTCAATTTTCCAGGGCCATAAGTGTGACCACATTCTGCGACTGACAACTCCATGCAGGTTTGAGACCGCATTGGCACAGCTACTCATTTTGAACGCCAGCACTGTCATGCAGAATGATTCATCGGGATTCTGAGGGTCAACACGACCGAGCCCCATAATGCCGTGATGGTCGAGACCTATCATGTCACCGAGCGGTCCGAGATGTTCTTCAATCAAAGACGCGTCGAATCGGTCGTGCCCGGCAGCGACCGGCGTGTGTGTGGTGAAAACGCTCATCGCCGACACGTCGCGAACGGCGTCATCGTAACTCCGACCATCTTCATGTATGAGTTGTCGTACATATTCCAGCGGAGCAAACGCCGAATGCCCTTCATTCATATGAACGACACTGGGAGTGATACCCATCGCGTGCAAAGCTCGCGCTCCCCCCACACCCAGGAGGAGTTCCTGACGAATGCGTTTGTATTGATCGCCACCATAAAGACGGTCGGTTAATCGTTGATTCTCCTCGGTATTTTGAGAAATGTGGGTATCTAGCAAAAATAACGAGACCCGCCCCACTCGTACTTTCCAGATCCGAGCGAAGATATCACCACCACGAGTCTGAATGGCGATCACCATTTCCTCACCACTTTCGGTTCTCACCATTTCTACCGGGAGATGATCGGTATTGATGCGGTGATACGATTCCTGCTGACGACCTTCTGCATCCACCGTCTGATGGAAATATCCTTCCTGATATAGCAAGCCGACAGCAACCAGCGGAACATCCAAATCCGACGCTGATTTTAAGTGGTCTCCCGAAAGAACACCCAAGCCACCCGAATAGTTGGGAAGTGATTCGTGGATGCCGAATTCCGCTGAGAAATAGGCGACTGGTTGATTTCCCAGCAAGCCTGTGTGAGTGGCTCCCCATGTTTGATGGGAGTTCAGATATTCCTGCCAGCGCCGATACGCCCAATTCACGCGCGAATTCAGCATCAGTTCAGCAGCACGGTTCTCGAGTTCCTGTCGAGTGTATTCTTCTAATAGTATGACAGGATTATGGTCGACCTGCCGAAACTTGGTCGGGTTCAAATCACGAAAAATGCTGACAACTTCTGGTTGCCAACTCCACCATAAATCGCGTGCGAGTGAGTTTAATTTGTCGTAGATGTCGGATGTTGTTTTGACGTCCATTTTCTGAACCTCGTACTGTTTGAATTCGGTCCATCATAAAAAAACTCGGGAGAGTGGTGCTCCCGAGTCATTTGGAAATTTTGAAATGATCGCTTGAAGTCGATCAGTCGTCGCCGAAGGCGGCATCAAAATCGACATCGGAAGGAGCGAAGTCGACGTTCTTGCAGAACTGACAAGCTTCTTTTGCTCCCTGATCTCGGTCCATACCACTGTCTTCCCATTCGACTGATAACGGACCATTGTACTGAACGGCATTCAGGGCACGGATGATTTCTTCAAACCGCACTCCACCACGTCCAACACTACGGAAGTCCCAACCGCGTCGAGGATCGCCGAAGCGAATATGACTGGCGAGAATACCGGTTCGACCATTCAGAGTGACCGATGCATCTTTCATGTGCACGTGATAGATACGATCCGGGAAGTATCTAATAAATTCGACAGGGTCGATTCCTTGCCAGATCAGGTGGCTCGGATCGAAGTTGAAACCGAACTCTTCGCGATGATCGAGTGCTTGCAAGGCTTTTTCTGCCGAGTAAATATCGAAGGCAATTTCACCGGGATGGACTTCCAGCCCGAATTTGACGCCGCATTCCTGGAACACATCCAGAATCGGATTCCAGCGGTCGGCAAGCAATTGGAAGCCTGCGTCGAGGGTTCCGGCTGGGATCGGGGGGAAGTCATAGATTAAATGCCAGATGCTACTTCCGGTGAAACCATTCACCACGCTGACACCCAATTTTTGAGCGGCGCGTGCCGTATTTTTCATCTCTTCTGCCGCTCGCTCGTTCACAGCGGCGGGATTACCATCGCCCCAAATGTAATCTGGCAAGATTGACTTGTGACGTTCGTCGACATTATCAAGCACAGCCTGGCCGACAAGGTGGTTCGAGATGGAGAAGAGTTTGAGATCGTGCTTCTCGAGTAACTCGCGTTTGCGGGCACAGTAGGTATCGTCAGAAAGTGCTTTGTCGACTTCGAAGTGATCGCCCCAACACGCCAGCTCTAATCCGTCATAGCCAAACTCGTTCGCTTTTTTACACAGTTCTTCGAGCGGTAAATCGGCCCACTGACCGGTAAATAGTGTGACTGGTCTCCCCATGGTGTCCCTTTCAAAGTGTCGTTTGTGTGGAAAATTGTATGGAAAAATGATGTGAGCAATGCGGTTAAATACCGTCAATAATATTATCTTCTCTTATGCTGATTTGACACGCTCAACAGGCGAAAGTCAACGACTCGTCGAGGTGTTTAAACATTCGATTGAGACCAGAATTCGTTCAGATAATGATCGAAAACCTGCAATGCTGGTTTCTGTGTTCCTTCTGCGTCAATCATTCCGGCAAATGGATAGCGATGTTGTTTGCGATCATCGTAGTTCGTCCAGTAAATTCCGACGACCGACTGTTTGGCCATTAATAGCGGTACCACATTCCGTGTCCATTCTGCCTGCTGCTCGATCGATGGTGGATGTTTTGCGTCGGTCTCGATGGCGTACATCTCTCCGTAAGAATGAGGATCGTGTCCTGATGTCGATGGATAGGCCAGCGTCACTTGTAAGGGGATCCCCAAACCTCCCCAAAGATCGAACAGTTGCGAGATTTCTAACAGATCTCGATAGCCGGTTTTTCGTGGTGCGTAGCCAACTCCCAGTTCAACATTCACAGTGGAAAGACCGACTCCCGAACGAATCAATGCGTCGATAAATTGCAAAGGAGAGAGACGGTGCTGACCACCCGCCAGATATCCTCCCCACGGTTGCTCGACTCGAATCGAAAGTTGAATTTCATCATCAACCTGTCGTGCGATTTCGAGAGTTCTGGCAACTAAGGTTAAACGTTGTTCTTCGGACAAATCCAATGCACCGCCAGTTGTTCCGAAGGCGCTCACCTCCCAATAACGAATCTTGCCGAAGTACCGACCGATGGCGGTCTCCACAAAATCACTGACGAAGCTCTGCATGTTCAGAACATCGTCTTTCCACTTCGACAACCAATCGGGAATGCCTTGTGGGGTCAGATCGAGCAACGGGCCGGCGTGCATGAACAATTTATTCGCCTGGCACCATTCCACTTGTTCGTCAAGAAGATCCCAATTGTACTCGCCTTCCTCCGGCTCGATGTTGCGCCATTCGACAGGCACGAATGCAGCGTTGAACGAAGACAGAAAGGCTTCTTCGTCTTTTTTCTGAGGGACCACTTGACCCAAATGACAACCCAGTAGTGAAGGGAGCTGTGTTGATCGTCGGCGATAGATCTCTAGCCGTTGATGGGTGTAGGCTGCCGTTAATAACTCTGCCGCTTGATACGCAAGAGTGAGAGACTTTTGCGCCAACTCTCCACATTCCTCGGGTTGATCTTGTCGCTGCACCGCTTTTGCGAGCAAATGCTGCGAGTCTTTTTGTAACGCATGGAAGTTGCGAGGGATCACCATACCGGCAATTTGCCAAGCTCCCAGTTGGTCGCGAAGTCGGGCAATTTTCCCACGAGCTAGTTCGAGAGGAAGAATGAACGGCTCTTCTCGTTCGGGAAGACTACACGTAAAAGCGACCGGACGACCATACCCTTCGACGGGCCAGCAAATGTGTAACTTGCCACTATCCTGTTTTTGGCGCAAGATCGTCAACGTATCCCCTTCTGCCTCAACACGGCAGGCGAAGACTCGTTTATCAGCACCGGTAATGTAGGCTTGATCCCATTCGGGAAGCCGGGCGAGAAGACCGGGTGGCGAAACCTGGAATCGCATCACACCCATTCGATGATTATCTCCATGCGATTCCGATTAAACCGCGATCAGTTGTTATAAAACGTCCGGCACTTCAGGCTGTCTGTTCTTGAAGGTGAACTCGTCAAATCAAGGCTTTCAGTGTAGTCCCGCATTGAGAGTTGTTCAACAAACGGAACAGAGTTAGAGTGCCGATTAACACCTTGCCAATCAACCTTATCGTATCCCACGAGGGAATCAGATGTCCTCGACCGCGTATTTGAACAGCGAATTGCCAGGCCTCCCTAAAAAACAGGGAAAAGTCCGGGATCTTTACGATTTTGGAGATCGTTTGTTGATGGTCGCTTCTGACCGCATCAGTGCATTTGACTGGGTCATGCCCAATGGCATTCCCGATAAAGGCCGCGTTTTGACCGGTGTCAGTTTGATGTGGTTTGATGAATTATCTGTCAAAAATCATCTGATCAGTACAGACCCTTCCATTCTTGCACTGCCTGACGGAACCGATCTCAACAATCTGAAAGGTCGTTCGATGGTTGTTCGGAAGACCGAAGTCGTTCCGATTGAGTGTGTTGTTCGTGGTTATCTCGCTGGCTCGGGGTGGAAAGAGTACCAACAAACAGAGACGGTTTGTGGGATCGGATTACCCCCTGGATTACAGCAAAGCTCGCAGCTTCCCGAACCGATTTTCACACCTGCGACTAAAGCCGAAGAAGGTCACGATGAAAACATTTCATTTGATCGCATGGTCAATGAAGTTGGGGCAGACACTGCCGAACAACTTCGTGAAATGAGTCTGGAGATATATAGCCGGGCTTCTGAATACGCAGCCGATCGCGGAGTGATATTGGCCGACACGAAGTTTGAGTTCGGTCGTGTGGATGGCGAACTGATTCTCATCGATGAAGTTCTCACTCCCGACAGTTCGCGCTATTGGCCCGCCGATCAATATCAACCGGGAGGCTCACAGCCCTCGTTTGATAAACAATTTGTGCGCGATTGGTTAGAAACCACCGGTTGGGATAAAAATAGCCCTCCACCAACGCTCCCCGATGAGATTGTCGCCAAGACACGCGACAAGTATATCGAAGCCTATCGCTTGTTAGTTGGTGACGATTTTCCCTGGGCGTGATGTCTTTGCCATGAAGCGATCACAATTCAACTCGTGGATCACTCGACCAGTTTGATTTTGAGATCAATTTTTTTGCCGTTACGCAGAACTGTCAACGGTAGTTCCTGACCGACTTGATAGTTCAGCTTGATATAAGTGTTGAACGACTTGGGATTCATGCCTTCCTTGAGGGGCCGGCCTTCCATCGCGATTACGATATCGTTCTGGCGCAGCCCCGAAGCCAGCGCGCCTTTCCCTCCCTGGGAACCACGGTTAATCCACTTCACCTGTAATGCCGTGTTTTCATCATCAATTCCCAACTCCTGACGTTTTGCAGACGCCAGAATTGGCATCCAAACTCGCAGTTTTGGGGAGACCGACCACATCGATCCTCGCCACGAAACATCGTATTCTTTCCAACCTTCTTGCAAAGCGACCGTCTTGAGACCTGTCTTGCTGCCTATCACATCCACGTTGCACGACTCGGAGGGGAGATGATGTAACGCCCATTGCATGTCGGCAATCGATGTCATCGCTTGGCCATTCATGGACTCAATTTTCTCTCCCACCTGAAAGCCGGCTTTCTCTGCCGGTGATTCCGAAGCGACTTTGGTAATCGTCACTCCGTCTTTGCGATCAATGGAAATCCCCATCTGATCGGGTAATGGATATCGCCACAGCAGGTCATGCTGGATAGGGCCGCTCAATTGTGCTTGAAAGTTTTCTGCATCATGAATGTTATGACAGTGAATACAATTCTTGCGGGTTGTCTCTGACTTGTACTTGGCCGGGTTCTGCAATCCTGGCATCTTTAACGCAGAGTCAATTTTGCGTTTGCCCCGTTTTCCAACAAGTTGCGCTTTGTTGGTGGGATAACTTTTGTGTAATTCGAGAACTCTCTCCATGGTGGCAAGTAACCCTTCGATCGAGTTGTAGGCATCGGGGCCTTCTGCCGATTGGGTACCGTAGCGAGCGTAGATGGTCCCATCTGCATTGATAAACATCGCGGCCCAGTTCAAGTCATGATCGAATTGAAACAGCGACAGATCGACTCCTTTCATTTCCACCTGACGGACAGAGACAAATTGTTCCTTTGCAATTTGACGAATTCGATCATTCCCCTTGGCCACATCCGCGTCGAACGCAGCACACGCCTCGCAAGGAACACAACGAAAAGTTACGAAGACAGGCTTATTCTCTTTGCGAGCCTGTTCGCGAGCCGCCTCGATATCGTTATAAACCCAGACATCGCTGCGCACTCCGTTTTCATCATCGAGCCTTTCTCGCAATGTCTCTTGAGCATTCAGAAGATGGGCCGAGCAGACGATAAGTAGCGTTCCCTGAATGATCGTTGAGCGTTTCATCAGAATTCCCTAACGGTGAAGAAGAGGAGCGAACCTGTTCAATATATACGCAGTGATTGGTTTGGAGAAAGCATGTTTTTCGATTCTTCAAAGCAAAAATGGACGATGCGAGGATTGTGAAAATCTGTTATTCTGGACCATCTCTCGCAGACTCACGGAGGAACCGATGGCTCGATACAAGCTGATCCTGGTTATTTTGTTTTTGATGAGCGGTACGAACTACGCCATCACCGCGCAAACACCCAAGTTGGTTGAAGATGGCAAGGTTGTTCCGCGCACGACCATTGTGGACTTCCGCATGATTGCCGACCCGACGGCCACTCAACACAGTCAATATTGGAGCCGAGAACTCGCCAAGCATGGCTATTCGGTGCAAATTCGATCTTTGCAGTTCTCCGAAGATCCCAGCGTGACCGAGAAAATGTCAGGTCGGACGCGCGTCGTCAAACTGGTCGGTGGACTAGATCGTAGAGGCCATCTGATTTTTCCCCGTCGTCAATTCAACAAAAATCAGGTGAACGATCTCGTGGAATGGCTGCGCGAGTTGAAATCATTCGGAGCCCAGGGTTCTCCCGAGGAGAAGCCGGTCTGGGGATTATCACAGACACAATTTGAAGGCATCTTCGAAGCACTCGCCAAACCCGTAGAAACGGACTTGGCTGGCAAAACTCTCGAAGAATGTCTGGCCGCGATACCGGCTCCTGAAAATCTTCCCTACCGTTGGAGTCTGGAGGCTACCGAAACAAGAAAAAAACAAACGAGAGAACTCAAATTTCCCGAGTGGCAGCGAACTGAAGGAATGGCTCAAGGTGCGGCTGTTTCCATCATCCTGCGTCATTTTGGTTACGGCTTCTGGCCCGCGCGCACACCGAAAGGTTCCATCGAGCTCGCCATCGAACCAATTGAAGGCGGAAAAAAACTGTGGCCGCTCGGTTGGGAACTTAAGGAGTCGCCCGATTTTGTCTTCGGTAAATTTTTGAAAATTACGGAAGTGAATCTGACACAGGCACCGTTACTTGATGTGGCTCAAGCCATCTCGGTGCAAACCGACACACCGGTCGTCTTTGATACCTACAACATTCGAAAAGTCGGCATCAAACTCGAAGAGACAAAAATTGATCATCCACGCCGTAAAAGAAATTGGAGCCTCGTCCTGACTGCCGCCCTCAGTCAACATAAAATGACGCATGACATGCGCGTCGATGAAGCGGGTCGAGGCTTCTCTCTGGTCAAACCTCGCGATGCGATTCTGAATGCCCTCGAACGAAAATGAGTCGAAGGAGACCGCTGGTGAAAGAATCAGATCTACAAAGACCCGAGGAAGTTCCAAATCTGGGAGCAGGGATTAAATTATCCTTGTTCACGTTGCGATCTCTTTGAGAGCTTACTTCAGAAGAACCTTGGAAAAGCCCATATTGTAAGTGAAAATAGGGCTTTTGGTGTCGATGGTGAATCTATCTGGTCAACAGGTTTCTTTCGCGGTATGCTGAACAGATCTGGAACGGAACTTCAAAACCTGCCGTTGTTGTCGGTTGATCTTTGAGAGCCCCAATCGACATACCGGAGGAATTCTGTCATGCACTGCCCATTTTGCCGAGATGGAGAATCAAAAGTCGTTGACTCACGATTGAGTCAGCCGACCGAAATTCGTCGTCGTCGCGAATGTTTACAATGTACCCGCCGATTCACAACTTACGAGCGAATCGAACAGGCTCCGATGAAGGTCATCAAAAAGGAAGGCTTGCGAGTTCCTTTCGACCGGGAAAAAATTCGTGCCGGTTTAGAAAAAGCCTGCTACAAACGTCCCGTGGGTAACGAACAAATCGACGAAATCATCTCGACAGTCGAGCAGGAAGTTTATCAGGGGTTTGAACGAGAAGTCCCCTCGATGGTGATTGGCGAAAAAGTGTTCGAGTTGCTAAAGGAGGTTGATCAAGTAGCCTTCGTTCGGTTTGCATCGGTCTATCGCGAATTCAAAGATGTGAACGACTTCGTCGATGAACTCAGTCCCATGCTGAAAGAGCGTGGGCGGTTATAAAAATCGCTCCCCACTGAATTCTCATGAACCCTCTGATTCTATTCATCGCGGGTGGACACAGCTTTTGGGTAGGAGTTCTTTTGATTTCTCTGATTGCGGTGAATTCTTCGCGGAAGAGATCATTACTGATACTCAAAACCATTGCATTACTGGCAGGTCTGATTTTGATTGCGGTCTCGATGACACCCATCCCCTATTGGTGGTACGCGATGCTGGGAGTTGCGGCTGTCTATTGGATGTGGATTTTTCGCCGGAAGAAATCACTGCCGGATCGTGAGTCGATGGCTGTGCGCGGGATTTGGGTCTGCGTCTTGAGTGCTCTCGTTCTGGAGCTGCCGTATGCACTTTTGCCGCGTCTTGCCTCACCGCAAACTCGAGAGTTAGTGATTCTCGCCGATTCGCTGACTGCCGGGTTGGAAGAAAAAGATGTCACTTGGCCGGAACGATTGGCTGAACGCGTGGACTACCCCATTCTTGATCTGTCTCATGTTGGCGCGGTTGTCAAAGACGGCTTGAGCATGATTGAGGATGCAAATTTGGACAGCCAGTTAGTGCTGATTGAATTGGGAGGTAACGATTTGCTCGGCAGCACTCCGTCTCAAGAGTTCCATGATAATCTGAATCGACTTTTACAAACTCTCTCGGAGGCAAACTGCACGATTCTCATGTTTGAATTGCCTCTGCCCCCCTTTCGATACGACATTGCTTATAGCCAACGAACTCTTTGTAATCGATACAACGTCCAACTGATCCCCAAGCGATATCTACTCGCGACAATTGTCGGTGAAGGGAAGACGGTCGATTCTGTGCATCTTTCTGAGAAGGGGCATGAAAAATTGGCCAATTTTATGGAACGCCTGCTGAAACCGGTCTTGGAATGATGAGACTTCAACTTCCTTGCCATCGCGAGACTGTTTTCGATATGGTCCTGATGTCATGATAAGAACCTCTATTTGTTCAATCCATTTCGATCTCGAATGTCTGAATCACCTCTGCATGTTGCTCACTTCATTACCCGCATGATCGTCGGCGGTGCGCAGGAGAACACACTCTGGACGGTACTCGACCAACATCAGGAATACGGAGATCGGGTCACACTTATCAGCGGTGTCGATAATGGTCCTGAAGGAGAACTTCTGACAGTTGCGCGAAACGCGGGCGTCAACGTCGAAATCATTCCCGAACTCGGACGATCATTGCATCCCTGGAAAGACTGGAAAAGTTATCGTGCGTTGATTCGGTTGCTGAGATCTTCCCCTCCTCAAGTTCTACACACGCATAGTTCCAAAGCGGGGATTCTTGGTCGATCCGCGGCCAGGAAACTCAAAATCCCCGTCGTGCATACCATTCATGGAGCCGCGTTTCATTACGGTCAACCAGCCCTGTTACACAATCTCTATCAACGAGCCGAACGATGGGCGGGGAAGCGTACCGACCATTTCATCACGGTGTGTGATGCGATGCGCGATCAGTATCTGGAAGCAGGAATTCGTTCTCCAGAAAACTATACGACAATCTATTCCGGGATGGATGTTGATCCCTTTTTATATCCATCGAGGCCCGTTGCCGACATTCGCAAAGAGCTCGGCATCCTGCCAGAAGACATCGTCGTTGGAAAGATCGCCAGATTGTTTCATCTCAAAGGACATCACTTTGTGATTGAGGCGGCGAAAAAAATCGTCCCAAAATATCCGCACGTCAAATTTATGTTTGTCGGTGATGGAGTATTGCGAGACGAGTATCATCGGCAGATTGATGAGGCGGGCTTGAGCGACCATTTCATCTTCACGGGTCTTGTACCGCCGCAAGAAGTCCCCGATTTGATTCATGCGATGGATATGGTCGTTCATACGAGTGAGTGGGAAGGTTTGGCAAGAGTGTTAGTGCAAGGCTTACTGGCGGGAAAACCGGTGGTCAGCTTTGATATCGATGGAGCCAAAGAAGTTGTCATTCCGAACGAGACCGGCTTTCTCGTACCGTTTGGTGAGACTGATCAATTGACGGAATCATTGATTACTCTCGTGGAAGATCGCTTGCTGGGAGAACGCTTGGGGCAAGTGGGACGCCAACGGTTTACCGACATCTTTCGGCATCAAACGATGACTCGCGGTATTCGCGATGAGTATTTTAATCTTCTGGCTGGCAAAGAGTAACTTCCCGCCCCACAGCCGATTTTCTGTTGTGGCGACTTGCGGTCATCCAGAAACCCTCTTGCCGAATTCAAGTGGCGGGTAATAATTCTTAGCAGAGATGGATCGGTCAACGAACTCCACCTAAATTTCGTTTGTCCGTCACATGTCGCTCGAAACTTTCTCTGATCACGGGTGTTTCATCCTGAGAGAGAGTGAATGCGTTCCCACCCGACTTTTTCCTACCTGATTTCCTCTGAAAGAATCGATTATGAAAACACTTCTTTCAACCATTACGACTATCACTTTACTCTTTGCGACCGGATTTCTGGCAGCAGATGTGCTCTTCGAAATTTCGACGCCGTTCGGACGGCCCAGTTTGCTGATTATCACTGGATCGTTGGTGCTTCTCACTTGGCAGCTACGCAAAACGCAGGAAAAACTGTTCCGTCGTGCGATCAACACTGACCTCCAGCACGAAGAGTTGCGCGAGTTGGAAGTCGAGCTGAAAAAGAATCGAGAAGAACTGGGACAGATTCAAAATGCTGACACGCAACCCGTTAAGGTGATTGTTCCCTAAATCAAAAAACGGCTCGACCTCACAATCAGTATGAGGTTGGGCCATTTTTTAAGTGTCGAGTATAATATCTCTCTTCTTGAGAGACTCATGGATTCAGACGGTTTCACACTGTCCGTTCGTGTGGCGACGCAGGCCGATCCCGGCATCTTGTGGGGGAATCGAAAAGATTTTTAAGCTGACAGGAGTCGATTCCACGAGACCTTGAACCTGGACGAACGAGAAGGCTTCTTCACGATCCGATTTTGGGAGAGCCGTCAACTGAAAGTCAGTAATCTCCTCAAACCGATCTCGAAGCCCTTTCAGGTTATAACTGAATTGACACAATTCGGCTTTTCCATCGAAGCGTCCACCAACGATTTCGACACGGCTGAGAAACAATCCCACTTCCCAGCCAGTTTCGGTCGGCAGGCATTCGAACCCGACACGGGCGACATCTTCGGCAGGGTCAAAAAGTTCGGCAAGATCGGCAATGAAATGCTGCAACCATTCAGGACGCGAGTCGCGTTGTTCCCGTTCTTCTTTCCAGCGATCAAGCTGCGCAATAAAATGCTGGACGGGCATGTGAGAGTGGTTCATCGAGATCACCTCATTCGGCTGAAACTCGAACCGGGATTGTATAACGACACACGGCATGATGCGTTACATCATGATCGCAAAGAGTCATCACTTGTCTCAGTTCAGGTTTGATCGTTCAAGGCTGTGCATCTACAGGACACGCCGGGTTCGAAGTTCCGTGAACCGGCCGCACAAGTGAAGTGTCGTCTTTGAAAGTGGTCCCACCACCACTTAAGGTATCGGGTATTTGTGGATTCAGATTCACTCGAATTCCTGACGACATCACGACTTGAAGCCTCGCGGTACTTATCGCAGCAGAAATAACGGCGTTTCCACCTGACCGTGTCGCAGACGCATAGCGAACTTTGACGGTTATGTCGGTTATCGTGATCGCTGGCAGCAACCAGAAAATATTGCCTATTCAGCCCGTGCAGAGGTCTCTACTTCTGTCTCTGTCTCTACTGCTGGCGCACTGGTTCCTGATGAACCGCCGAACAATTCCGCAGGGAACGTCTTTTCAAATAACTGATGTGACAAGTAATTCGCGACAAAGAAGAGGACAACCACCACCACTAATCCCACAACTGCCGTGACCCAGGCAGGTTTTTTGTTGGGGTCGATTTTCCGTCCATTTTTGTCGTACTTCACTTCCTTGACGGTGTACTTCAATTGCTTTTCGAGAGTGTTCAAATCCCAGTCAGGACTGTAGTAGTATGAAAGTTGGCCAACGACCCGAGCGTTCATCACAATGACGGGGCCACTGAGAACTAACCCCACAGCCAGTAATATCCCCGGTATAATCATGTTATTCCAAGGGGTTGGAGTAAGCTCAACAGCCGCACGATTGATGATACTGGGATCCAAAGGCTCTTCGATCTGTTTCTTTTCATGATCGGCGACAAGTTCTCGGGCGTAGTGGATGAAATCATTCTCATTCATTACTTTTGCGAATTGATCGATCTTGGGGCCAGAAGTCGCCGCAATCCCCCCAAAGCATGCCAACACAGGAATGGAAGTGACCACCAAGAATACGATCCAGTACCCCACTGCGAGTAACGATTTCCCCCAACCGGACAAAACCTTGTTAATCAGCCATCCATTCTTTTGTTGAGGCATTGCCATGTGTGTCATGCCGATAGGGAACATCGAGAAGATCAACAGTTCTCCGATTCCAATTAAAATTGCGCCGGGAACGATACTCCCATTTTTGATCATCATCCCGCCTCCTACTCCAAATACGATGACGAAGGGGAACGCTGCGACAAGTTGCCAAACAAAAAACTTGATTCCAAAAGACACATTCGTAAAGAAGTCGAAGTTGACGCGTATCAACACATCTTTCTTTTTCAAACTATGATTAATTGTTTCCGTGACCAGGTGCCACACCCAACCGATGGGCGCCATGGCGAAGACAAACGTCAGCAACAGCCAGAACATTTGCGGAGGAGGATTGACGCACCACCACAGCATCCATCCAAATGCCAAATCTAAACTGACGAGAACCAGTAAAAAAATGCTGGTTTTAATGGCGTACCCTTTATTCTTCATCAAGAATCGCCACGCATCCCCCCAAACCGCTTTGAGAAATTCTCCTTTATTGGGGCCTTTTCGTTTCTTCCGGCCAATCGGTCCCCCACTACCAGCGGCAGGAATAGGAGTTCCTCCCGAAGACAAGTCGGCTCCACACGACCGGCAATCAATATCGTCTTCTTTGACACGAGCCCCACAACGAGGGCAAACTTGTTGAGAATGATCTTCGGCGCGACTTAAATCGAGATCGGCCAGAAAATTATCATCAGAGGAGTCTGAATCCTCTATTGTTTTTTTCTTTTGTCCAGAAGGAATTTTCAGAGGTGCCTCGCATTTAGGGCACTTCACAGTTTTCCCGCGCAGTTTATCGGGTGCATTGAGCACTTTTTCGCAACTGGAACAACGAACCTTCACTGGCATTCCGCTCTCCGCATCTATTGCGTGTGTGTTTGAATTTGATCGGGCCCGGAAAGGAGCCGCAGTAGGCGAGGAGCTCGCCTGTGGGGTTTCTGATTGGTATCTGCTACTCTACTGAGACCAGCCTAGATTTTCACCCTGTAAAAACTAGAATCTGCGTAGGGTTTTTCCTGTTTGATTGACCCTCCGTTGCCGGACATCAATAATGTAAGCAGCCTGTTTTTTGAATCAACCGAGAAGAAGCCGATCATGAGTTCACCATTTCTCTCTTCGCCACACACAGTCGCCACCAGCCAGGTTCCCGATGAACGAGGTCGCTTTGGCGAGTTTGGACGCCGTTTCGTCCCCGAAACGCTCATGCACGCTCTCGAAGATTTGACCGCTCATTACGCAAACGTCAAACAGGACGCAGAGTTTCAGATGGAGCTTTCTGACTTGCTCAGAGAGTATGTCGGTCGCCCAAACCCACTCTATTTTGCGGAACGCCTGACCGAACATGCGGGAGGCGCGAAAATATTCCTGAAGCGAGAAGATCTTAATCACACCGGCGCCCATAAAATCAACAATGCTCTCGGGCAAGCTCTCCTCACGATGCGGATGGGTAAAAAACGAGTGATTGCAGAAACCGGCGCCGGTCAGCACGGAGTCGCCACTGCGACGGCATGTGCTCGATTTGGGTTGCCGTGCGTTGTCTATATGGGGGAAGAAGACATTCGTCGGCAAAAGTTGAATGTTTTCAATATGAAATTGATGGGTGCGGAAGTTCGTCCGGTCACGTCGGGATCCCGGACACTTCGCGATGCCATCAACGAAGCGATGCGAGACTGGATGTCGTCCGTGAAAGAGACTCACTACATCATCGGCTCGGTCGTGGGGCCTCATCCTTTTCCAATGATGGTTCGCGACTTTCAATCGATTATTGGTCTCGAGACGCGGTTACAGGCACTCGAACATACGGGCTCTTTACCTCACGAAGTGATCGCCTGTGTCGGCGGCGGTTCGAACTCTGCCGGCATGTTCTATCCCTTTGTGGATGACAAAAATGTGGTCCTCACCGGCGTCGAACCGGGTGGAAAAGGAAGCGCCCCCGGAGAACATGCCAGCACGTTGGTTCATGGGGAAAAAGGCGTATTGCACGGCAGCTACAGTTATGTATTGCAAGATAGCAGCGGTCAAACGAGCGACGTGCATTCGATTTCTGCAGGACTCGATTATCCGGGTGTCGGCCCCGAACACAGTTATTGGAAAGACACGGGACGCGTCAATTACGTGAATTGTTCAGACGATGAAGCGCTCGAAGCGTTTCAATTGTTAGCGAGAACCGAAGGGATTTTACCAGCCCTCGAAAGTTCTCACGCAATCGCTCATGGCATCAAGGCGGCCGGCAAACGATCCAAAGATGAAAATGTTGTTATCTGTCTTTCCGGGCGTGGTGACAAAGACGTCTACGAACTGGCCCGCATTCTCAGAAAAGATATCTAAACGCGATCGCCTTTGACTTTGATTGCTCATACCGACGACGAAAGAACAACGTGACAGACTCCTCGCGAATCTCCCAAACCTTCGACAACCTCAAAGCTGCTGGACACAAGGCATTCATGCCTTACATCGCAGCCGGTGATCCCGATCTCGCCACCACGGCTGAGATCATCAAAGAGCTTTCGTCCGCAGGCGTTGATCTGATCGAAGTCGGTTTTCCTTACAGCGATCCGATTGCCGATGGACCGGTCATTCAGGCCTCCTACACACGAGCACTCGATAAAGGCCTCAAGGTCGAGCAGATTTTTGAAACCGTCCAGAAGCTGACCACTGCTGAAGACAGCCTACCACCGCTGGTGGCGATGGTCTCTTTCGCGATCATTTTCCGCGTCGGTCCCGAAGCATTTATCAAGAAGGCCGAAGTAGCCGGTTTCAGCGGCCTGATTGTTCCCGACCTCCCGGGAGATGAAGCCGAAGAATTTGCCGCATTGATTAGCGGCTCTTCACTCGATCTTGTACAACTGATCGCCCCCACGACACCCGATCATCGCGTCGAGAAAATTCTCAACACCGCTTCGGGTTTTCTTTACTGCATCTCGGTCGCCGGCATCACGGGTGCTCGCGATGAACTTCCCCCAGAACTGAACGATCAACTCCGCGACTTGCGATCACGGACCGATTTACCGCTGGCCGTCGGTTTCGGAATCTCCAAGCCAGAACAAGTTGATATTCTGCGCGATGTCGCCGATGGTATTATCGTGGGCTCAGCCATCGTTCGTCATCTGGAAAACGTGACCGATGACGCCAGTAAAGCTATGGCTCTTAAGGCTATTCGCCAAATGGCAGATGGTTTAGTCGCCGCGACTCATCGATCCTGAGCGGTCTGAGAAATCTTTCAAAATCCTCCTTTGACCTGCAAGAATTCACTCGTCACACTAAAGGTCGTGGAACACTTGCACTGCATGATTGCGTCTGGTGAGTGTTTCTGACGGTTTGCGTTCATACCGTATGACAGGAGAAAGCCCATGACCGATGCGTTCCAACATTGAGAGCAGTCCCTCGAAAATCGTTTCTTCTACGAACAAGATCAAAAGTTGATTGAACAGCTTCGCCAGCACGAACAGGAGGAGGCTGGCATTCAAAAACTGGCCGCTGCAACCGGGATACACAATCACGATGTGCTACAAGAACTTCTCAACGCCAATTTTCGAGCGGAATCAATTGTCGCCTTGTCTCTGATCCCACTGATTTTTGTCGCTCGTGCCGATAAAGTTGTTGATGACAAAGAGCAGGACGCAATTCTTGATGCGGCCATCGAAGAAGGACTCGAACCAGATACTCCGAGTCACGAACTATTAATTTCCTGGTTGATGAAAGCGCCAGACCCCGAATTATTGGAAGCCTGGCGGCATTACATCAACCAGCTCTGCAAGGAGCTACCAAAAGAGAAAATCGCCGACATGCAGCAACACATTTTGGAGCGTTGTCGCACAGTGGCCGAGGCTGCAGGGGGCTTTTTGGGTCGCGGCGGCATCTCCGATGAGGAACGCAAGATTCTTGGCCACATTGAGTCCGCGTTTGTGACTGTCGAATAAGCGTTGGAACTCCAGGAAAGACTTCCCATGATTGACTGTCGGTTCGTTCTCTGTTGTTTGTGTCTGATCTCGACGAATATTGGGACAGCAGTCGAAGCCAAGCCTCCCAATATCGTCTGGATTGTGGCCGAGAATGTGAAGCTCGACTTTGAATGTTACGGCGCCAAAAACGTCCGTACGCCGAATGTCGATTCTCTGGCAGCGGAAGGGACACGTTACACGCACGTCTTCTCGACCTCGCCCGTTTGTGCACCGAGTCGATCTTGCTTCATGGTCGGCATGTATCAGACGACAACCGATATGCACAACATGCGGTCACATCGAGAAGACGATTATCGTTTGCCGCCCGGAGTCCGACCGATCACACATCGCTTGCAGGACGCTGGCTACTCAACAGCCAACATCAAAACCATCGGCGACAAAGTGGTCGGCACGGGAAAGCTCGATCTCAACTTCGTCAACGAAGGACCGCTCTACAATACGGAGAGCTGGGAGACATTGGTCAAGCAAGAACCGTTCTTCGCGATGATCAATACGCCCGAAGTAGAGTACGATATCTACGACCGTCAAACTTACAAACATGATCGCGTGGTTTGGGTGGGCGAAGAATGGCATCCCAAAATTGCCACACCGGAAAATGTGACGCCACCGCCCTACTATCCCGATCACCCGCTCGTTCGCGAAGAATGGGCCCGCTATCTCAATTCCGTCAGCGGCATCGATGTGCGTGTCGGTTGGATTATCGACCGGCTCAAAAAAGATGGTGTCTGGGATGATACGGTCGTGATCTTCTTCGGAGACAATGGACGACTCGAAGCCCGAGGCATTCATTGGTGTTATGACAGCGGCATCCATGTCCCCATGGTGATTCGTTGGCCCAAAAATCATGACGCCCCTCCACAGATCAAACCGGGAGCCATCAATCACGACGTCGTCAGTCTGCTCGATCTCACTGCGACCACATTAGGCACTGCCGACATCGAGAAACCATCGTTGATGCAGTCGCGGAATATTCTTGGAAAAGACGCAGACTCTTCCCGACGGTATGCCTTCAGTGCGCGGGATCGTGTCGATGAAACCGTCATGCGTATTCGATCTGTTCGCGGAAAAAAGTATCACTACTTACGCAATGACTTCCCCAAAATGAGTTTCTTGTCGCTCAACCGTTACAAAGAAAAATGTTTTCCCGTCAAACCCCTGATGCGTGAGATGATGGCGGAAGGTCAGTTAAAGGGTCCGCCTGCCGACTTGATGCAACCAGTCCTGCCTCGCGAACAGTTGTTCGATACTGAAGCCGATCCACACGAGATCAAAAATCTTGCCGACTCGAATGATCCTGAGATCCAAACGGTGTTAAAAGAAATGCGAGCGGCACTCGATGTCTGGATTGTCGAAACGGGAGATCGCGGACAGGTGCTGGAACCTGCCGGAATCGTCGGCCCCTTCGAGAAAGAAATGCACGACTGGTTCGGCACACCGAAGTGGTATGGGAAGAAGTGAATGGGAGATGCCTCAAGCTCTGCTTGAGGATGAATGACCAATCGACCACAACTTCGAGACGCCCCTTATTCCCGAATACTCAACACCCCTTTCAAGAGTATGACCAGGTGTGTCCCCCAAATCTCATACTCTTGAACTCTTGAAATAGGTTTCAGCGTTCAGAATGTAGCAAGCATCAGGACGCTTTTTTGCTCACAGAAGGTGAATCGTTTCCACGAGCCGATAGCCCTTCGCTGGAAATCAGTTCCACAACCCGTTGAGCATATCGATCCATATCCATGACAACCGAATCGACTTTACCAGCCAGATACATGTAGAGGATCAATGAAGGAATCGCGATGATCAACCCAGCGGCCGTGGTCAGCAATGCGAGTGCGATGCCGGAGGCCAGTTGTGAAGCTTTGCCCATCGCGTCGGCCCCGGCGATTTCGTTGAACGCCCGGATCATTCCAATCACCGTTCCTAACAGACCAATCAGCGGTGTGACCGTCGCCACGCCATTCAAAACGCGAAGGTGTTTCCGCAAGAGGCTGACTTGTCGTTCGCCACCATCAAGAATCGCTTGTTCCACTTCGACGCTCGGTCGTCCCCATTTGCGGACACCGTGCGCAAAGACGACCGCCGTCGGACTACCGTTATCTTCACACAAGTCGAGCGCTTTTTGCGGCTCGATTTTTCCTTGTTCGAGATGCTTGATGAACCGTTGGACAAACGCCCTGGGAATCACGCGACCACGACGCAAAACAACGAGGCGTTCCAAACCGAACCAGAGCGAGATAAAAGAAGCAGCCAGAAATGGGGCCACAAACGGCCAGCCGAGTGCTTCCAGAATTTCTTGCGGATTTTGTGGAATCGAAGGTTTGTCTTCGTTGGTTTCAGGAGTTTCCGATTCTGCCGGGGTAGGGCCTGCTTCATCGAGCAGTTCCGCTTCCTCATCAGTGATCGGAACGGGTTCTTGTGCAGAAATCGAGGGAGTCAACGAGACCGCAATTCCACACCCCAGAATGAGTGCAACAAATGGAACGACAAGTCGTGTAGAGTTTGTCTTCATATCGAGAAAACCGCTTCGCGGGGAACGTCTCAAGGAAAGGCATCTTGTGATGCGTTCACAGATTCTAACAGGACAGCGTCTCTTGAAAAGACAGATCGAAAGATTCCCGCCCCCTTTCACCCCCAGAACACCTATTTTCTCCACTCGTTGACCAAAACGGGTTGCCCCCTATAATCGCTTATCCAGCTCTGCAAACATCGCATTCACAAAGGTTTTTCTGTTTATGTCCGTCAATCAACCTCAGACGCTCCGCGAACTCAAAGAGTCCGGCTATCAATCCCGCCCCGTGAAACAGGAAATGCGAACCAATCTGCTGCGATTTCTCCGAGAGGGAGAAACTCCTTTTGACGGAATTCTCGGCTACGAAGAGACTGTTTTGCCTCAGATTTATAACGGCATTCTCTCGCAACACGACATGCTGTTTCTTGGCCTTCGCGGGCAGGGGAAGACGCGAATGTTGCGACAACTGGTCAATTTACTGGATGAGTGGATGCCGATTGTCGCCGGTTCTGAAATCCACGACGATCCGCTCAAACCACTCTCCAAGTACAGCCGTGATCTGATTGCCGAAAAAGCAGATGACACACCGATTGAATGGATTGGCCGAGAAGGCCGCTATCACGAAAAGCTGGCGACTCCCGATGTGACCATCGCTGACCTAATCGGTGAAGTGGATCTTATCAAACATGCCGAGGGACGACATTTGGCGAGTGAAGACGTTTTGCACTTCGGTCTCATTCCTCGCAGTCATCGCGGCATCTTCTGCATGAACGAGCTACCCGACTTGAGTCCGAAGATTCAGGTCGGCCTGTTTAATGTCTTGGAAGAACGCGATATTCAGATTCGCGGTTTTCCGATACGTCTCGAACTCGATCTCAGTCTTGTTTTCAGTGCGAACCCGGAAGATTACACAAATCGAGGACGCATTGTCACACCTTTGAAAGACCGGATTGGCTCGGTCGTCCGCACGCATTATCCACTGACGCGAGAATTGGGAATCGAGATCACCAAAGAGAATGCCTGGACGGATCGGGATGCCGACATCGACGTGCAAGTTCCCAGGTATCTCCAGGAAGTGATCGAAGAAATTGCCCGTCTTGCACGAACATCGCCGCACGTGAATCAAGCATCCGGCGTCAGCGTGAGAATGTCCATTGCCAACTACGAAAATATGATCTCCAATGGCGAACGACGAGCTGCCGTATTGGGACAATCGGCCACCATTGCACGTCCCGCCGATCTATCGTTTCTGACAGCCAGCGCACGAGGGAAAATGGAACTCACGATGAGTGAGGAGCCGGGCGAAGAAGATGAACTGCTTCGTCGTATTATGGACGAAGCGATTAGTGTTATTTTTGGTGCCAGTTTAAGTCCCAAGCAGTTCCGCAATGTGGTCGAGCATTTGGATATGGGCAAGACGGTGGATCTGAGTGACAATAGTCCTACTGAGACAATTCTGGCGGCGTTCGACATGATTCCCCAGTTTCGGCAACAACTCGAAACGGTTGCCGAGGATTTGGAACCCGAGATTTTCAATAGTCCGTTGAAAGAGGAACTATTGGTTTCCGTCGGAGAGTTTGTGCTACATGGTCTCTATTCGGCCAACAGGATCAATCGACAAATCTCTTCGGGTGGTGCGCAATTCGGGTAAAGGCAGGTGACGATATTTGAATTGTTGAGAGGGCAACAATTCCGATTTATTGCCAGCGCCGATTTATTGCCAGCGCCGATTTATTGCCAGCGCCGATTTATTGCCAGCGCCGATTTATTGCCAGCGCCGATTTATTGCCAGCATTGAGTTTGTTACAGTGTTTCGTTCTCAGAATAATCGACGAGCCTCAAACGCCCGTCATATTCCCCAATCAAGGAAGAATGCGTTGACCTTAAAAGTTGTCATGATGGGAACGGGTGAATTTGCCCTCCCCGCGTTTTTGGCGTTGTGCGATTCGGACCACGACATCGTCGGTCTCTATACACAACCGGATAAGACCGGTCGTGGTCATCACTCGAATCAGCCCCATCCCATGAAAGAAGCGGCCATCGAGCACGGCGTGCCTGTGTTTCAGCCCGATAATATTAACACGCCCGAGTCACTTGCAGAATTGCGCGGCTTGAATGCGGATGTCTTTATCGTGGCGGCGTACGGTCAAATCCTGAAGAAAGAATTGCTCGAGATGCCTTCTCTGGGGGCATTCAATATTCATGGTTCGTTGTTACCGAAGTATCGCGGGGCATCGCCGATTCAATATGCGTTGTTGCATGGAGAAACCGAAACCGGCATCACCATTTTCAAGATCGAACCGAAACTCGATGCTGGTCCCATCATCCGCAAAGACGCAATTGCCATCGGCCCCGACGAAACTGCTGGTGAATTGCATGACCGGCTCGCACAGCTTGGTTCCGAAGTCATTGTTGCGACTGTTGACGACATCGAAGCTGGTCAATTCGAACCACTGACACAAGCAGAATCGGACACGCTTTACGCGCCTCGTCTCAAAAAAGAAGACGGCATCATCGATTGGACAAAGTCGGCACAACAGATTCACGATCATATCCGCGCGTTTAATCCCTGGCCTAAAACTTTCTCCTGGTTCCAACACGCGGACCGGAAACCGCAACGAATTCTGATTCACAAAACGACGGTTCTCTCGGAAGAGACAACCGAGCCTCACGGGGTCATCTTGAATGTCTCGGAGGAAGGAGTTCAAGTGGCAACGGGCGAAGGTGTCTTGAACATCGTGGAACTTCAACCCGAAGGGAAACGCCGTATGCTCGCGAAAGACCTGATGAACGGCTACGCATTACAGCCGGGTGATCGATTTGGAACTCCTCAGTGAACACCGTTTCCTGTGTTATCGATGAAATACTGGGCAACCTCGTCCAGAGTTGTAGGAGCTGTGCGGATTATTCCGCACACGAGTGAGATGCTACACGTTGCTTTAATAAATGGTCGATGAACAGAGCACGGGGAATTCTTTCGATCTGGAGTCAGTCATGCGCGTTTCACAATCTGCTGTTACACTGGGAGTTTTAATCGCATCGTTTGCGACATCCCAAGCTCCATTGTCAGCACAACCACCTGCACCGGTTTCCGATTTTGTGGAGTATACGGTCGGTAGCAGCAATGGAAGTGGATGGGTCGATAGTCCCTCCAAAGTCGTTGTGCCTCGCTGGCACGGAATGCCTTGGATGTCAAACGGGCCTCAGGCAGGCTCGCAGACTCCTTACTTCCGTGACACAGAACTCGGCGAACATCCTCATTACGGAAGCAACGGCTCTCCCGCTGCCGGATATCCTCATTTCGACAATCGGTCTGCCATGCACGGCATCTGGTATCGCCCTAATGGATACGCGGGGACCGATCATTGGAGTCAACCGTTAAGATTTAATCCCATGGGTAACGGCACCCCTCAACATCGCAGTGCATATCGTATGGACTACGCTCCCTATACCATTGTGCCAAGCGATACTCAATATGGGCCGCAATATTACTCCCGATACCGTGACATGCACGATCCCACCAGTGACGATTGCGATGACCCGAACTATTGCCGTAAGAAATCGTTCTGGTTATTCGGCCGGTAGTAAATCATCGGGCCTATTCGAGTTCTTCGTTGCCTGCGACCTTTTCTTGAGTCAACGGTAGAGGGTTCTTGATCTGATCAATGCTACGAAGATGCAGATCCCGTTGTGGGAAGGCAATTTCGATATCGGCTTTGCGAAACTCTTGATCAATGGAGGTGTGCAACTCGTGAATGGTCTGCAATCGATTCTCAAGTTTTGGCAAAAAGCAGCGGACTGTGAAATTCAAAGTCGAATCCCCAAAACCGTCGAACACTGCCGATGCCATTGGTTCGTCCATGATTTCAGGATGATCGGCACAGACTTTCAATAAGATGTGACGTGCTCTCTCGGTATCCGAGCCATAGGCAACTCCGACCAAAATGACGACCCGATTGATCGTATCGGTGAGTGTCCAGTTATTGAACTGACCAACAATAAACTCTTTGTTAGGTACGATGAACTCTTTACGGTCCCAGTCTGTGATCGTGGTGGCACGAATGCGGATTCGCGTCACCGAACCAGTGACATTTCCTAACGTGACGATATCACCCACTCGCAATGGTTGCTCGAAGAGCAGGATGATTCCCGACACAAAGTTGGCAAACATTTCCTGCAAGCCGAAGCCGAGTCCCACCGCCAATCCACCGAGCAAAATCGAAACCTGAGTCATCCCGATCCCCAGCATCCCACAACCGATGGTGATACCAATCGCCATCACAACATAACGGGCAATGGACCCGATGGCGTAACGAATACCAGTGTCCAAAGGGAGATTCTGGAGAACTGTGATCTCTAACAGGCCGGGCAAATTCTTCGAAGCAATCACAGTGACAACAATCGTCAAGACAAGCAGGATCAAATCACCCACAGTGACGGCAGCCTCGGAGGCTTGATAAATCTGCTCGACAGGCTCACCCTCATCACCTCCCAGCCCTTCCACCAGTTCCGTTTGCCCGATGACGGTCCAACTTAAAAACTCAATTTGCGGTGTCACATCACTCCAAATCATCCACATCGAGACAAACACTGCGAGCCCGAATGTTGTGCTCAGTAGTTGTCGTGTTTGAGCATTAATGGACGACAAATCGACACCTGCCGACTTTGGATCAAAGACAGAATTACTTTCAGAAGTTCCTCCTTCTGATTGACTGGCTTCCTCTTTCGCACGGGCTTCCTGCCTTTGCTTGGCTTGTTCGAGAGCCAACTTCCCACGCGCAATGTAGACCCAACGATACCCGAGTTCATTGAGCATCACGAGAACGAGTAATACACCGGCAGAGAGAATTAACTGACCCATCAGCACGTTCGCAGTGAAGGTGTAGCCTGAAACCGATAAGAGCACGAAGAATAGTGGTATGCAACAGGGGCCGTATGTTAATAATTTCTTCCATAAGTTCATTTCAACTTTCACGGAACGTTTATCTGTCGACTTCGATGGCATCAAGACGCGATAGAGAAACCAAGAAGTTGCCAACATGAGCACCAGCATTAATAGTCGGCCCAGAGATCTTCGATCTTCAAGAATCCCGACTTTATAAATCATGGTAATCACAAATACCATCGGCACGACAGAAAGTGTGTACCAGTGCAGGTTAAGTCGAACGCGACTCAGTTGCTGTTGTGGCCAGCGGAAATGAACTTCACCAAGCCCGTTCGGACGGACGAGGTAGCGTGTCAGTCGCAGCACACTCAGGACAAATGCCACAGAGATCAAAGAACTTCCAAAGCCCGGAACAAACGCCGGATTGACACCGGGAAGATCAGTGGGAGGAATCACTCGTAACAGGCGATTGCCAACTAACCAGATGAGACTCGGAATCCAGATCGGCAAAATTAAAGTGATCAGAAAAGCTTCTCGCGTCAGTTCAAAAGGAGCAAGAAAATTTTCGGAAAACTGATTCGATAATTGCATTAACCGTCTTTTGAGACGTGTTTGCAACAAAATAAACAAGATCAACGCAAACGCAATGGAGGCTGTCCAAGCGGGATTCAACAGGATTTCTCCCCCCAGTTCTTCCCCCAACATTTTCCAGTTGGCCACATTTAACAATGGTGCCAGACCATTGTGAGCATTTTTCAAATCGCGCCATTGTATCACAGGTGCCACAGGCACCCATAACGATTGTTCGTCCAGATATTCCTGATAGCTCTGGATCAGAACAACCAGTTCTCCTTCTGTCTTACTGAGTTCGGTTAATACCGTAAGAAGATTTTCATAATCGGTTTTGAGAGTTGCGAGCGCTTCCTTTTTTCGGCTCAATAGATTCTGAGCCTCTGCTTCCAAGTTGGATCGTTGCTCTTTGTCGAGGGTCAAGTCACCTAAAAGTTCGTTGATTTCATCTTCAACCGCGACCAGATCTTCTTCTTGAGACTCGTATTTCAGTTTCTCGCTTCGGTATTCTATCGCCAAACGATGATGGGTGATTTCTGCTTCTTCATATTGATAGATCGACGGAATAATGTCTCGCTGATAATTGAGAATCGGCGCCAAAGTTTCGACGCGTGAATCCTGACTCAGTCGGCCTTGAGTATCCTTCTGTTCCTTCTGAAGAAACTGCAGCGTCTCACGTGATTTTTCCAGTTTCTCACGTAACTCAGAGGTGATCTCCAATGGTCCCGCTTCTTGGTCAGGTTCTTTTTCCTGATTCCGAGCGCGAATTGTCTCTGCAATTTCTTTGGCGAGAGGCTTCAGTGGGTCAGAGGTTTGGTCAATCAGCACTTGCAGTTCGTCAACTTGAACAGTCGCTTTCTTCTTCTCCAGAGACACAACTTGTTTTTGAAGCATCTCGACTTTACGCTGCAACTGGCTGACTTCTTTTTGCAGCACCTGTTTCTCCAGCGTGCGCAACTCTTTGTTGGCCGTATAGAACGGAATCTCTTGACTCAGATACTTGCGTTGATCGAGAAGTCTTTGCTGCTCGGCTTGAAGAACGGTTTTCGAAGCATTGACGACGGCCACCGCTGTCTCGGCGGGTGCCGGTTCTTGGAGAAGTTTTTTAATCCCTTCCAGGTGTTGATCCACCGTGCTCAGCTCTACCGGATTCTTGGGAATTCGATCTTCACGAAAGGCTATTTGTGTATCTTTGGCCTTTAGTTCATTTTCTTTCTCGATCAGTTTTTGTTGCAGTTCAGCCAGTTGCTGCTTCGCAGCCGCCAGCTTGGCATCGATGGCATCGAGAGTTGGGTTAGGAGTTGTTTGAAACGGTTTCAGAAATTCTTCCTGTTTCGCAGTTTCTTCCGCGAGTAGTTTTTTCTGAGCAGAAACTCTCTGTTCGATCTCCTGTGGGTCGAAGGTCACCTTCTGCATTTTGGCTTGATAATTTTGTGACTCTTGCAAATGCGAAATCGCATTACTGTAGAGGTCGGTCAGCTTCTTCTTTTGATCTTCCGGGAGTTCCAGCTTTTGAACAGCCTCGAGCTGATCCTGGACCGCTTGAAGACGCAAGCCGTTACCCTCAGGTGTGGCAGATTCTTGAGGAGCGGTCGATGCATCGGGTTTTGAGTCTGATGACGGTTTCGTCGCTCCCTGGATAATCAGATTTCCTGGACCAGCATCCGATTGTGCCCACAGAGAAGGCGAGAGAAGGCTCACCAGACTGACTAAAATGAAGCAGTGAAAAATCCATTTCGAAAATCGATGACGACTCATATGCGGTATTCCTCCTTGTAACCGAATGCCGGAATCCATCCGACCATGCGCTGTGATCTTTACTATAGTGATTCCTTTTGCGTTGAACAGGGGCAACAGTACCTCTGAACCACTGGCATTGATGTCTGCCCTTCGGATAGCATGGCATCCACCGTAACTTTTGCTGAACGGAATCTTTATGAAATTGACTTTTCTAGGCGCTGCAGGTGAAGTGACCGGCAGCCAACATCTTCTCGAAACTGATCGCCTGAGATTACTGCTCGATTGTGGGTTCTTCCAAGGACGACGAGCCGAGTCTCGAAAGAAAAACGAAGAATTTCACTGTCAGCCTCGCAAGCTGGATGGCGTCGTGCTTTCGCATGCCCATATCGATCATTGTGGGAATTTACCAGGACTGTATCGTGCCGGTTATCGGGGCCCCATATTTTGCACAGAAGCGACTGCCGACATCGCAGAGATCATGCTGGAAGATTCGGCAAAAATTCAGGAGGAAGATGCGCGTTATCTCACCAAACGTCTTAAAGGCGATCATCCTCCCGTAGAACCGCTTTATACAGTTGATGATGTCAAAAAAATGCGCAAGCAGTTCGAGACTTTGAGTTATGACGTATGGCACGAACTTTCTCCCGATTTTTCACTTCGCTTTCGTCGTGCGGGACACATTCTTGGTTCTGCGATTACCGAAATGAATATTACCGAGAAAGGCGAAATTCGTCGTGTGGTATTTACTGGTGATTTGGGCCGGCGCGGGTTGCCTCTTCTGCACGATCCGCAACCGATTGATCGTGCGGATGTCGTTATCTGCGAATCGACTTACGGCAACCGCGTACATGTTCCTCCCGGAGACTTGAAAGAAGCACTTCGCAAAATCATTCAAGAAACCGCGGCAAAAAACGGCAAGGTGATTATTCCCGCGTTCAGCCTCGGGCGGACTCAGCAAGTCGTCTATTTTCTCAATGATCTGTACAACTCGGGCGAGTTGCCCAATATCCCGGTTTTTGTCGATTCACCACTTTCCACCAAACTCACAAACGTATTTCGATACTATCAAGCCGAGATGGATGAGGATGTCACGCAAGTTTTACGCGATGATGAAGATGGTGATATCTTCGGCTTTGAAAAGCTGCACTACACTCGATCACAGGAAGAGAGCATTGCCCTGAATCGACGTAAAGGATCTTTTGTGGTGATTGCCTCATCGGGAATGTGTGAGAACGGGCGAATCCGCCATCATCTGAAACATGCGGTGGAAGATGAGAACAGTACAATTGTGATTATTGGCTACCAGGCACAACACACACTCGGTCGTCGCATTGTCGAACGCCAGCCACGCGTCAAAATCTTCGACCAGGAACTCAAACTTCGCGCACGAGTCGAGGTCTTAAACGGGCTATCGGCACACGCCGATGCTCACGATTTTCAGTGGTGGTTTGAGAAGCTGTGCGAAGTTGGTGGGGCGGGGCAGGTCTTTCTTGTCCATGGAGAAGAAGACCCGGCCAAATCACTTGCCAGCTTGATTGACAACCTCTGCGATAGCGAGCCGATCATTCCTCAACGATTCGATTCATTTGAGGTTTAATGCGAACTATCGACGATACCGGGGAATTTTCATCACGCGCGGTACGGGGTCGAATATCCAGCTTTTTTGAGCCTGCGTGAAGTCAATCGTCTTGGGAACGGTGAAGAATTCTGCCACTGTGACAAACTTGGCAGGATTATTCGGTAACGGCTTTTGCTTGGCCGCATAGGTTTTCATCATAGTTTTAATGCGAGAGTCGTCCATCGAATCAAAGCCACCGATGGTCACAACCGATTTATTCTCATCGTGCCAAACATAAACCTCGTAATCTTGGCTGTAACCTGCCTTTTGAGCATTTCGCATCGAGGTGGCTAATTCCAATGCGTCTTGAGCGGCTTTATCGAGTGCATTCGAGGGTTTGATTTGGTCGAATAACGAATTCTGCTTTTCTTCATCTCCACCCAGCATGATTTTCGTACCGGTTCCCGAGAAGGTGGCAATGATCAAGGTATACTGATGCGGATTTTCGAACAACGAATAGTTGTGGTTTGTATTCAGGCGAATCAGCAGAGGATTCGCAGAGGCGTCTTTCACTTCTTCAGGTGTCAGTAACGGGTTAACCGTGAAGAATGCACCACTCAGAGGTTTTGGCTGTCCCGGAGTCGACTTGAAGCGACCGCCGTTCTTCAATAAGAAATCTGCTTTGTAGTTTTTAATCCAAGTCAGCGTTTGTTGACCTTTTTTGTCTTCAATACTGGAGTAATTGCCGGCCAGCACGGAGATCATGTTTCGCTGGGCAGTGTAGACTCGCTGTTCGCGTCGTTGCATGCGATTACTGGTTTCAATTTTACCCAGCTTGGCATCCTGCTCGAACACATAGGCGGGAATCCCTTTTTTGCGGAGTTCATACACCAACTCGACGGCTGCCTGACGAGCGGTAAACCCTTCTTTGCGAAAGTTCTCATCACGAACCTCAGAGAAAGAAGCAGCCATGATCATCCAGGGACCATGCTGTTTCGTGATCGTGTATTCTTTCCCTTTGACGGCTTCAATGCCGGCCGCGCCAACGAATGATGTTGACGAAAACAACATCACAAGCAGACAAACGGGAATAAGACACAGCGTTTGATCAAGTTTTCGCACGACAGACTCCTTCCGAGGGCGAAGTCGTAACATAATCAAATTGCTGAAGTTACGACTTTTTATGAAGGCCGATTCGTGGCCTTTCGACTAAAACTGCCGCGAACTTTAGCTCTTTTCCGATTTTTTGTCCAGAGGCCAATGATCGCCGAGAGCTGCGGCTTGGAGAGTCATCAACTCTTGAATTCCGCTTTCCGCGAGTTCCAGTTGGCGATTGAGGAGATCGCGACTGAAAGTCCGTCCTTCGGCAGTCCCTTGTACTTCGACAAATTCACCATTCCCGACCATGACGACATTCATATCGACATCTGCCTGACTGTCTTCGGAGTAATCCAAATCGAGCAGAAGTTCGTCATCGTAGACACCAATACTGACCGCCGCCAAAGCATCGGTGATGACAGCAGAGGGATCCAGATTTTCATTCCGGGCGACCGCATCACACAGCGCAATGAATCCGCCGGTAATACTCAACGTACGAGTGCCACCATCCGCTTCGAGCACATCACAATCGATGGTGATTGTTCGCGCACCCAATGCTTTGAAATCGACCACGGCACGTAAACTGCGCCCAATCAATCGCTGAATCTCTGTGGTCCGTCCATCGACTTTACTCCGTTCACGGCGTTTTCGCGGAGACGTACTGCCCGGCAACATACTGTACTCACCCGTCACCCAACCGCTTGGCTCTTCGCCTTCCGCAAGGCCATACTTTTTCCAGGGAGGGACCGACTCTTCCAACGATGCGGTGCAAAGCACCGTGGTACGCCCCGCTTTGATCAAGACGCTTCCCGAAGCCGATCCGGTGAAATCACGTTGAATGGAAATAGGGCGTAGCTGATCAGGTTTTCGATTGTCGTGTCGCATGATTAAGTAATTAGAAACTAGGAATTAGAAGTTAGTAAAAATCTCAACACTGGTGTCTACCGAGCATCCAGCTCAGAAAAATCTGCTCTCAACAATTTATCAAGATGCTTTTTGAACAAATACGAATACCAATCCAATTTTGCTTTCAATGCATCAGGCAGACGCAGATCCCATTCAGATTCAGACTTTGGAATTATTCCGATGAAGGTTTTACTCCAAGTATCAAATATTGTTTGTGAACGACAAAGCTTCAGAACGTACTCATTTAGCAATTGTTGATCTACTTGATTGGTACTCGACTTCAAGGTGAACTCTAATCGCCAACGATCCCACCAAAATGAAAGTCCAATTCCATGTCCAACTGAGCGTTTCTGTATTCAATGACAGTACCTTCCTGGCCGCTCCACTTTCTTATTCTCTTGTATCCTAAATTATTCAGAAAGGTGAATTTCTCATATAAGCATCTAAACGTATCTTCTTCTGACATCATGCTCTCGTATAGCTCGATGTGATACTCTCGATCATGCCATTCGTCGAGATACCAATATTTGTCATCTTCATCGCGAATCATAATTCACTTCACCAATAGCCAATGGAACAATCCGCGGGCAATGTGCATGCGATTTTCCGCCTGTTGGAAAACCATGCTTTGCGACGATTCCATGACGCCATCAGTCACTTCCAAGCCGCGTTTCGCGGGCAGGCAATGCAGGAACTTGGAATCGTTCGGGGCTGCTGACAGTATCTCCTCATTGATCTGATAAGGTGCGAAGTCTTTTTTCCGTTGCGCGGCTTCTGTCTCTTGCCCCATACTCGCCCAAACATCGGTATAGAGAACACAGGCGTCTTTGACAGCCAATTTAATATCAGTCGTCTGTACGAGGTCAGCATCAGGGTAATTCTGTTGATAGCTCTCCAGAAATGACTTTGAAAGTGTGTAATTTTCCGGCGTACAAACCGTCATCGGAATTTCAAGAATCGCCGTGATGTTACACAACGAAGCGGCAACATTGTTCCCATCACCAATGTAAACAAGGCGTCGATTTTTTGGATATTCACCGAATGCTTCGCGTACCGTCAATATATCAGCCAGCGCCTGGCAGGGATGCAGTTCATCGGATAACGCATTGATAACCGGCACGCTGGAGTGCTTGGCAAAATCGATAATGAATTGATGCGAAAATGTCCGAATCGTAATCACATCTGTGAAGCTGCTGAGAACTCGGGCAACATCTTCGAGTGATTCCCGACCGTTGAGCCCCGCTTCTTCAGATGTCATGAACATTCCGTTGCCACCCAAATTTACCATGGCCGCTTCAAAACTGGTGCGGGTTCGCAGAGAGGGTTTGTCAAATATCTGCGTCAAAAAATATCCCGCAAATGGCTGAGGGCGATCATCGTCCTGAAACTTTTGTTTGAGGACCGCCGATGTTTCGAGAATACTCTCGACCTGTTTTCGATCAAGATCCTGTAATGATATGAGGTGTGTCATGTGAAGACTCCACTCCTCTTAAAAAAACAAATGACGAACGATATCTCCCGAGCACAGGGAATGTCGTTCGCCGAATGGATAGTTAGTTTTCAGTAATCAGTTTTCGGTGTTCAGTGACTTTCGAAGTCCATAGATCATCTTTGAGATCTGTTGACATTCATCGATAATTTCTCGCATCTGCTCTAGTTCTATCAACCCCACTCTCGATGCGATGTAAGTTTGAGTTCGTAATTCCGCTGCTGAACCACTTGCGATTTTCAAATAACGTGCAAACTCCTTGTTTGACCCTTCAGATCCTTCCGCGATATTCGAGGCTATGGAAACTGCTGCTCGCTGCATTTGATCTTTCAGACCATAATCTCTGCTGTCCCGCATGACCTCGTAGATCTTAACTGCCAGTTGGCAACTTCGCTTCCAAGTCTTCGAAAGATTGAAACATAAATATGAACTCCTCACTCATCACCTGCAATCGATTGGCTACTAATATTCAATCTTTCTGAAAACTGAACACTGTCATCTGAATACTTTTGATCACTCTGCGTCTGCAGACATCTCCTGCAAGACCTCTTTCAGGATTGCACAACCTTCATCGACTTGCTCTGCCGTCACATTCAAAGCGGGTAACAATCTGACAACGGTTTCATGAGTGGCATTCATGAGGAGTCCTCGTTCCATACATTTTCCGACTGCGGGAGTCGCCGGAATCGTCAGATCGATTCCCACCATCATGCCTTGCACGCGGACTTCGCGAATGATTGATAGCTCTGCCTGAAGATCGAGAAAGAACTTGCGGAACTGTTCGGATCGAGCAGAGACATTGCTTAACAGATTCTCTTCTTCGATGGTGGCGACTGTCGCCAAGCCTGCCGACATGGCAATCGGGTTTCCGCCGAATGTGCTGGCGTGCATTCCCGGTCGTAAACTCGGGGCCACTTCATCGGTCGCAATAATGGCACCGACAGCAACTCCACCCGCCAATCCTTTGGCCAGCGTCATAATGTCTGGCTGAACATTCCAGGTTTGGTAGCCGAACCATGTTCCCAAACGCCCCATGCCGGTTTGAACTTCATCAAAGATCAGCAACAGCTCATTGTCGTCACACAGTTCCCGCAATCCCTCCAAGAATCCTTCCTCGGGGATGTTCACTCCTCCCTCACCCTGTACCGGTTCGATCAGAATCGCGGCCGTTTCGTCATCAATCATCGAGGCAACAGCATCGAGATCATTGTGGGGAGCATAACGAAAGCCGGCCACCATCGGGCCGATCCCTTCGTGATATTTGGGTTGTGCGGTGGCTGTCACGGCGGCATAAGTTCGACCGTGAAAACTGTTCTCGAACGTGATGATCTTGTGTCGTTTTTCCGAAGTGTGCAAGCGAGCGAGTTTGATGGCCCCTTCAATCGCTTCCGCTCCACTGTTGCAGAAGAATGCTTTGCCAAATCCTCGTGTGCAGAGCGCTTCGGCAAATTTTCCTTGCGACTCGATGTACCACGTATTGGGGACGTGAATCAATTCCCCAGCCTGTTTTTGGACAGCCTCCACCACTTGCGGTGGGCAGTAACCCAAAATGTTACACCCCCAACCAGGAAACAGATCGAGATAACGCTGACCTTCCGCACTCCAGACATACGACCCTTCTCCGCGAACCAATGTTACCGGATAGCGTCGATAGTTCGGGATCACATACTGATCGAACAGTTCGATGGTTTCCTGACTCGTGGATGTCGTTGTCATAATGTTCGCTTTCTGAACTGTTCTTATTAGGAACAGGGAAGACAAAACTCAAAGTCGCAATGACTTCTTGAATTCGTATCGATGTCTCATAAGTGGATTATTGGGAATCGTGTAGCACGAGTTCGGTTCCGATACCGGTGTCTGAATAAATCTCCAACAAAATACTATGCGGAGTCCGGCCATCCACAATGTGGACTTTCCCAACACCCGCCGCCAACGCTTCCAAAGCGGCTTCCACTTTGGGAACCATCCCCGCCGCTACGACTCCCTCTTCGATCAGCTTACGGCAATCGGCACCATCCACATGACGTATTAAAGTGTTCAAATCATCCTTGTCTCGACAGATACCGGGAACATCGCTCAGGAACATCAGTTTTTCCGCTCCCAAAATGCCCGCAACGGCTGCGGCTGCGGTATCCGCATTCACGTTGAAAAGACGTCCTCCCCGATCAACGGCTATAGACGGAATGACGGGAATCACGCCGTTATCACAAGTCCGCTTGAGTAACTCCCGATTGATATCGTAAACCTCTCCGACACGTCCAAGGTCTACAGGTTCACCCTGATCATTGGTCAAATCCAATTTACGAGCAACGAGACAATTCTGAGTCTGGTAATTCAGAGCGACAGCCTGTCCCTGACGATTGTTGATCTCGGCAACCAGCGATTGACAGATATCTCCGGCGAGAACTTTGGCAACAATGTCGATGGCTTTCTCATCAGTATATCGTCGTCCCTGAACAAACCGTGGTTCGATGCCCGCGTCGGTCATCGCTTTACTGATCGCCTTACCACCGCCGTGGATCAGGATCGGCTTCATGCCGACACTCGACATGAAAATCACATCGGTCAGAAACGCTTTAACGGCTTCGGTTTCTTCGAGAGCCGAACCGCCAAACTTGATGACGACGTATTTTCCTCGAAAACGCTGAATCCAGTTCAGAGCTTCGATCAGAACATCGGCTTTCTTGATTGCTTCGGAAACCATGATTCTTCCGTAGTTTAAGATAAGCTGGATATTTTGACATGCCGGGATGTGAGAGTCAAATGAGCAGCACTTAACCCAACATTCGCGGGGATGCCCCAAATTTCAGGTCAGAATCGCAATGAAAGTCTTAATTACGCTCTTTGAGTGACTGCTGAGTCGATTCAAATCTGGCCAGCGCTTAAAAAAGGCCCACGGCCAAGCGTGGGCAGAGGATGATTGGAAGGGGTTCTCATTTCGATCAACGAAGCCGTATTCCGAACGAGAATCCTCCTCGATTAAAAGTGATATAACGAGCACGATTATCGACCCGATGGTGATGATGGGCGTGACCTGAAGATCGATGTCCCGCATGGCTGTGTTGATAGTAATCAGGGCGGGGTGGAGCATGATGGGCGTGACGGTCTGCGTCCTGTAATGACCGTCGTAACAGTTTCGCTAATTTCTCAGCCTTCTTCACAGTGCCAAGAACATGGCGGTCATTCCGGTATCGTTTATCATCCAACTTATCGTCGAGATCATCTTCCAAATCATCGAGCAAGTCTTCTAATTTGGCAACCTGACGAATCGTGCTGTGCAGGTCGTGCCGATGCAGGACATCGTGCTGCGATGACTCTGCCAGTCGACAGATGATATACGCTCGTTGGTTGAGTCCTTGTTTGTGTGGGAAGTGATGTTGGAACTCTTGGACAATTTCACGCGACTGATTTGCCAAAGCGATGGCCAGCTTCTCAGGACTTCCAACTCCATCATGATCGTGACCGGCAAAAGCGGTCGGCATGACGGAAAGTGTGAGGATGATCAAAGCGGCGGTGGTGAATGAGGTTTTCATGATGAGTCTCCCGGTCTTGGAGGGCTGGTGAATGAATCGTCTTGATTCATGGGGGTCTACCAGAGAGAAAAGCAGCCTGAGTGCCAAAGGTCACATCGGGAAGGATTAGGAGACGCATCCCATTGAAAATAAATCACTTACGAAGTTTTGTGTTGGCGAGTTGCCAGCAGATCCAAGTTGCCAATGTGTGGTAGATTTGACGGCGCAGTGTGTCGGGATGCTCACAACTGATAGTGAAGTGAATTGATTGGCGAATGGTGCTAGAAGCGTCTGTATGTAGTGCTTGTTGACGTCGTAAGTTTCATCATCACAAGAAAGCAGAAATAGCTCCGCAGGTGCGTCGCCCTACCGAACCGAGGAAACAAGCAAGTAGCTGGATTCGCAAGAATTCAGACGAAATGTAGGGCAGTGTCGGTCTTTGGGAACGAGTTGTCCGAGCCAAGTCGCCGTCAGTCAGGATAATGTCACGGCGTCAATTGGAATTCGCTGAAGTTTGCAGTTAACGATTTCGTCGAGACATTCACGGCGGCAACTCCCACATTCAGATTCGGTGGGTAACTGACACTTCGATTGGGAAGCGGAACCCAGTCTCCTCCCGGCTGCTTAATAGCGGTTATAAATTCATTCCCTTTACGTGAGACTTTGAACCATGTCGAGAGACCGGGCTTCAAAGGAAAATCTGTCACTTTACCAAACCTCTGGTGTTTGCCATTCACGCGGAATTCGTAATTGGCATAATGACGTTGGCCGCTGCTGTTGGTGAGAGTCGCCCGTTCCAACCGCATGTAATTGTAAGGGTCGGCCATCAACAAAATCCCTGCCCCATGATACGGCGTGCGGACTTGGAGTGTTTTTTCACCTGGAGAGAACTCCCCATCCACACGAACCGTGATGTCAAAGTCACCCGTTTTGTGCTGAAGCACAAACGGAGCGTTCATCCGCTTGATTTCGATGCTCAAATCGTGGACCGGTCCGGGAGCGGTGAGAGAAAATGTTCCTGCTTTCGATTCCCAAGTGATCTCATGCTGACTGTTGAAGAGCACTCCCCAGCCTGAAATTTCTGGAAGAGGTTCTTCCGCAAATAGACTCAATGAAAGACTCAGGATGAAAGTCACTGTCAACTTTAGCAAAGACATGAGAGGGGTCCTGATCAGATTCGAGGGCAGGGTGCGAAACCTTGATAGCATGCTCAGAATTGTCTGCGGAGGCAAGTTATTTTTTGGGCATCGATCATTGGGGCATCACAGCGGGGGTTTTGGTAGACTCATTATTTTCATCAAACTCCGTGGGCTCACCACGTTCATCCCCAGCCACACATCTTGTCATTTCTCCGCGTCCTCCGCGAACTCTGCGGTGAATTAAATTTGGTTCCCTCCCATCTCACTGGCGGGCAAGCCGCCAGTGCCACCCAACAAGAGAATGAACCCTTTGCGTTTGTTTGCTCTTCGAGGCTTTGCGTCAAAAAAATGGTCTCTCAAAAGTCATCTTGCAATTTCATTCGTACCAGAGTTAGCGTTCGTGGTTCGCCTGACGGCGAATCGATCTTTGGCAATTCGACTTACACATAGCCATTGTGCGCAAGCACATTGGATAGGTTTGAGTGTCATTCATTGTTCATCAATGACGACCGCTGCAACGTGAGAAAGGAAGCGATCTCGCGTGACGTGGAAAATGCGCACCCCGAAAAAGTGACCACTCACCAAAACGAGGTCATCAGCGTAAACCGATGGGTGCCAACCACTTGCTCAAGAGTATGGAAGATTCGGAATCAAGATTCGGGAAGATTTGATTCAACATTTGGTCAAGATTCGGTCAAGGTGTGTCCCCGAATCTCCAAATCTTCAAATCTTGAAAACGGCGTTCAGCGTTTAGCAATTCACGTGTTCAGCCTGCATAATGATTGCATAAGAACCGTCCGCCGAATCAACCAATTCTCCTGTCAGCAAACCGAAAATCGAAACACCGTGATGCAACGAACAATCCCTCTGCTCTTCATCGTCGTCCTCCTTTTCACGTCCTCGTGCGTAAAAGCCGACGAACCGGTCACCTTACGCGTGCTGTCGTACAACATCCATCACGGCGAAGGAATTGACGGCAAGCTCGATCTCGAACGGATTGCGAAAGTGATGCTGGCCGTGAAGCCGGATTTAATTGCACTTCAGGAAGTGGACAACAAAACGTCACGGACAAATAAAGTCGATCAGGCCAAAGAACTCGCCAGTCTGACGAAGATGCAGGTTGTCTTCGGGCCGAACATCGAGTTCGGCGGGGGAAGTTATGGCAACGCCATCTTGTCGAAGTATCCGATCAAGAAGTCCCAAAATCATCATTTACCCAATCATGAAAATGGAGAACAACGGGGCGCGTTATCCGCAGAGATTGAGATCCCCGGCGTGACGGATCATCTCACGTTCATTTCGACTCACTTCGATCATCGACCTGATGACACCGAGCGGATTGCTTCATCAAAGTATGTGAATCATTGGATCAACAAGCTTCCCAATCAGCCAATGATCATTGCGGGAGATTTCAACGACATCATCGGCAGCAAAACGCTCTCGATTCTCGATAAATCATGGACAAGGACCAATCCCGAATCGATGCCGACAATTCCTGTGAAGAAACCGACGCGACAAATTGATTTCATCTTGTACCGACCGAAGTCACGCTTTACGACTGAAGAAACGAAAGTTCTCGATGAAGCAGTGGCTTCCGATCATCGTGCGTTCTTTTCAGTCGTTAAGCTCACGCCAATTCCTTAGAAATGTTTTATCATTTAGCGACTCCCTGGGGGCTTCGCTGCGCTCAGTCCGCCAGCCACCCTCAAATGCTGGCAAACATAAATTGCCGATAGCATCCGACAGATTGACCGCTTAGCATGATTTCATTCACACACATTTTAGACGAGGTTGATATGCGGCTACGTTGTCACGTTGTTTTGTCGTTTCTGGTGCTCGGTTTCGTTTCATCATTACAGGGGGCAGATCGTCCGAATTTCCTCTGGATCCTTTCAGAAGATAACTCCAAGCACTTCTTGAAACTGTTTGACGAACATGGTGCCGAGACACCTAACATCGCCAAACTGCCCGAGCAAGGGCTGATTTTCAATCACGCCTTCTCGAACAGCCCGGTTTGTTCTGTGGCACGAACGACACTGATCACCGGCGTCTATGCTCCTCGATTGGGGACACAATATCACCGCAAGATTTATACCGTGTCAATGCCCGAGGGGTGGAAGATGTTTCCCGCGTATCTGAATGACGCCGGTTATTACACGTCCAACAATTCCAAGAAAGACTACAACGCGGAAGAGACACCGAACACCTGGAACGAATCGTCGCGTAAGTCATCTTGGCGGAATCGTCCCGACAAATCGCAGCCCTTCTTTCACATGCAAACTTTCACCGATTCGCATGAAAGTTCGTTACACTTCAACAAAAAGGTGATGGAGAACCAGAAGACCAAGACCGATCCTGACTCGGTCTTCATCGCACCCGTCCACCCGGACACACCCACTTTCCGCTACACGTACGCCCGTTATCATGATCGCATTCAGACGATTGATCAAAAGGTGGGGCAACTGGTCAAGCAGCTCGAAGAGGACGGACTGCTCGAAGAGACCTTCATTTTCTACTTCGGCGATCATGGCGGTGTGTTGCCGGGATCGAAGGGTTACGCCAACGAACGGGGTCTGCATGTGCCATTGGTCGTGCGTGTTCCCGAGAAGTTCAAACATTTGGTCGATACGAAAACCAACACGCGCGTCGATGGCTTTGTGAGCTTTATCGATTTTGGACCGACCTTGATCAAGCTGGCCGGTCTGGATGTTCCCGAGCATATGGACGGTAAGCCGTTTCTGGGTGAAGGAGTCTCGATGAAGGAGGTCAATGCACGGGATGAAGCATTCGGCCATGCGGACCGATTCGATGAGAAATACGACATGGTGCGGACATTGCGCAAGGGTGATTTGAAGTATCACCGCAATTATCAAAGTTATTATCCTGACGGGTTACAGAACAATTATCGTTACAGGATGCTCGCCTATCAGGAATGGCGGGAGCTGTATCACGCGGGAAAACTGAACGCAGTCCAAGCGGCGTTCTTCGAACCAAAAGCAGCGGAGGCGTTGTACGATCTGGCGAATGATCCGTATGAAACCGTGAATCTGGCCGATGATCCCGCCTACGCGGAGAAGCTGATCACCATGCGGGAGAAACTGGGCAAACGGGTTCGTTCAATGCCCGATCTCTCGATCTTTCCTGAACCCATCATGGTCAAGTTAATGAAACAGTTTAAGATCGATCCCTTTCGTAAGTTTACCGTTGATGGTAAAGGATTTCTCGTTGATCTCATCAATCAGGGAGACTTGGCGTTGCTGCCGTTCGCTGAAGCAGAGCCGAAATTAAAAGAAGCACTGAAAGATCCCGAACCGGGTGTTGTCTATTGGGCATTAACGGCTTGCTGTTCTTTTGGAAATCAAGCTGTCTCGTTAGAGAAAGCCATTCGGAGCCAGCTCGACAGCCACGATGAACTGGTCCGACTGCAAGCGACGGTGTTTCTTTCGATTATCAAAGCCGAAGAACCGCAACCGCACCTGATGAGGATTCTGAAAGAAGCCGAAGATCCAACGATTAATTTGAAAGTACTCAATAACATTGTCTATCTACGAGACGCACTCGGCTACGAATTTAATATCACTCCGAAAGATGTGACCTCGCAAAGTGGAGAGGTCAAACGCCGGTTGGAATATTTGGTGAAGTAGGCATCGATATTTAGATGAATGGTTTACTCACCTAAGAACCGACGTCCTTTTGATAGAAACCGTTTACTTACTGCCCGCATCTTGCGGGTAAACAATCAGGCGGTCGTGAACCAGAATAATCAAATCGTTCAAGCCGTCACCCGTCACGTCGGCAACGATGCCTTCGCGCGGTTCGGCACCGCCCGATTCATCAGAGCTGGTGAAGCTTTTGTCTTCAAAGATTTTGAAGTGCAAAGCATGTCGGAGTCCTGCTTCGGCATCGTAGTCGAGGATTTCCAGATAATGGGATCGGGTGTCGAGGATAATGAGATCGGTCTTGTCATCGTGACTGAGATCACCGACCACCACGTCGGCGAAGTAAACTTTTTCGAGAGCCGTTTCAAAGGAGGCAATTTCTTTTAACTCAGGATCAGTTCGTCCGGCGTAGAGAACGGCAAAACGGCTTCCTCCAAATAAGAGAAAATCTTCCTGACCATCACCATTCAGATCACCTCGTCGAGCGAAGCGGAAGGGGAAATCACCGAGTTCAATTTCTTTCCATGCCGTGTATTGTTGGTCGGGTTGTTCCTTGCGGAGAATTCGGAGTCGTTTCACGCCGGTATCGACCAACACAATTTCGTCACCCGGTTGACCGTCCAGATTGAGTAATACTGAACCGGCAAGTTTTGCATTCGGTTCATTCGCATTGAATTGTTCGAGGAGTTTCCAGCGATTGTTTTCATCGAGTTGGAAGCTACGGGAAAAATTGTCTTGAGACACGACGACTGCGGGATTCTTTGCGGTGCCAAGATAAATGGCCCCGGCATAAACGGTTCCCAGCGTGAATCCTTCTGCCGGTTCGATTACTTTCAATTGTCCTTTCTCGTCCGACAAGAGGATCAATTGCGGGCGTTCCGATCCTTGTGAGATCAGGAAATCGGGATGAGTGTCGCGGTTCAAATCGGCCACCGAGAGTCGGTCGGGAGAAGAGGAAAGATCGACTTCCACTCCTTCTTCATTGATCAGTTTCCAATCACTGCCGTCAAGTTGCAATGCCTTGACGAAATATTTAGAAGATCGCCCTTCGCGCTCTCGGCTTATGTAGACAATCTCATCGAGGCCGTCCTGATTGAGGTCGGCGACTTCCAACGCAACCGGTTCACCGTCGGTTGGCAAGATGGTAGGGATCGACAATCGTCCGTCTTTCATGTGGCTCACGCCGATGGACTTTTCTTTGGAACTGAGCGTAATCACTGCGGCTGGTATGTTGGCAGCGATCTTTCCAACCCGAACTTGCGAAGCTCCTTGCAGTCCGGGGAATGCAGTCCCCAAGTCGAGCCCTGCATTTTCTGTTTGTCGAAACACAAAGACTTGTGCTCCTGCTGGATCGGTCGCGACGAGATCGGTTTTTCCATCGGCATCAATGTCGCCGATGGCCAGGTCACGGTCTCGTGCCCCTTCGCTTCCCCCAAAGCCGTATTGGACAAGTTTGCCAGCCAGCTCACCGGCTTGTTGTTGCGATTTGACCAGTTTGAGAACCTTGACTCGATTGGTGAGCGGATCGATGGTGAGAATTTCGTCCCCTGGATCACCGTCAATATTTTCGGTGGTGAGTGAGCGTTGGCGTTTCACGTCGAATTGAAGCTCGGCTCCCAACTTGCCTTGCTGATCCTGCAATCGTGCACAGAAGATGGTGTCTTGACCGTTGGCAGCCAGGTAGCAGAGATCGTTTCTGCCATCACCATCGAGATCAACAATACGAGCGATGGCCAGCTTTTCGGACGTATTGAGTAGTTTTTCAGGGCGTTCGAAACCTTTGTCTGACTGTCGCAGTACCCAAGTTTCTGCTTTGCCGAGAACGACCAAATCTTCTTTGCCGTCCTGATTCAGATCGCCAGCATCAATAGCCCAGCTTGAACTCGAAACACCCGCCAGCCTTTGTTCGGGCATCGCTTCAAAGCTGGCATCCTCTTGTTGCACTAAAACAATCAGTCGGTCGGGAAGACCAATGTAGGCGATGTCAGTTCGTCCATCGTGATTGAGATCACCGACGGTGAGCGAAGAGATGCGATGATCGACGGGAAGTTTACGATGTTCAAAACGCCCATCATTGAGAATTTCGTTCACCGAATTCGGGGAGTTGGCTGCTTTCTTATTTGCTGGATGACTTTGCTGAAACAGATCGATGCGACTTTTGCTGTTATCGATCACGAGGACATCCTGCTTGCCATCGTGATTAAAATCTCCCGCGAGCAAATTCCCCGAGCGGAACGAGATTTTATAGATTTCCAGACCATCGAAGCCAAACTTGGAGGTGAGATCATCCTCCGCCTCAACTGTTATCGAAACAGTGATGAGGCAACCCAGCAAACAACGAGTCAGAACATTCATTTCTGGAGTCTCTTTCGCAAACAAGTCTCGAAAACCGCAAATGATATTTTTCGGTGAGATGTAGTCTATCAGAGCGAATTCCCAGAGTACATTGGCCGTTCGGGGACTTTTCCAGAACCTCAATGATCAACCATTGGCTGTCTGGGTGTTCGCGAGTATGATGAAGACGTACAGTTCACTCCGTTTTCAGGAACGAATTCAGTGACTCACAAAGTGATTATCGATGCGGATCCGGGGATTGGTGATGCGCTGGCGATTGCTTTGGCGTTATCGGACCCTCGATTGGATGTTCTAGCGTTGACCGCAACGGCAGGGGTCGTCTCGGGAGAACAGGCGACTCGTAATTTGCAGTCAATTCTCGAATCGCTCGATCCCGTCAAATGGCCACGACTGGGATGTTGTTCAAATCCCATTCCCGTCTCTTCGTATGATTCGCTCGGAGGCAACGCGCGTCCGGTGGATTTACACGGAACGCGAGGTTTGGGAGAGATCGAACCTCCGGCCAGCTCGCTGCAACATCTGAAGGATTCCGTAAAATTGATGACGGATTTGGTTCGCGAAGCGCCTGGCGACATCACTTTGCTCACATTTGGCCCTTTAACGAATGTCCAATTAGCCGTAGAACGCATGCCCGATTTTTTGGAACAACTGAATCGCTTGGTCTGTTTCGGTGGCGTCAATCAGGGACCGGGCGACGTAACGGCGGTCGCCGATTTCAATTTTCATGCGGATCCCGATGCGGCTCACGCGGTTATGAATTCTCATTGCACAAAAACACTGGTTCCGCTTGATGTGGCGAGTCAATTTGTGTTTTCGTTTGAAGAACTGAATCGATTTCAGTTTGAGTCTGCGGGCGCTCTGGGAGGGCTCTTCAAGAAACTGGTTACCTATTTTTTGCGCGCCCACCATTCGCATCTGGGTGTCGAAGGGGTCTCGTTGTCTGAATTGCTCGCACTGATGGCTGTGACCGAACCGGCACAACTCACAACAGAAATGCAGCATGTCGATGTCGAGTTACAAGGAGATTTGACTCGTGGGATGAGCGTGATTGATCGGCGAATGCGAACTCAGACGACTGAAGATGTTGAAATCGTCGTCGGCTTTAATCCCTCGGATCTTGAACACGAACTGAGCCGATTCTTTGAGCCGATCAGTTAGTCCGTTTTAACTTCCCAGAATGGCGGTGACTTTTTCGAGAGTTGCCGGATCGCTTAATTGGGCTTTCCCGAAGCCGGGGGCTGCACCCGCTTTGACGGCGGTTTCCTGAGCGTCCTCGTAATTTGAGATGAGAACAACCGGTACATCTTTCATGGTGTTATCGGCCTTGATCATTTTAAGGATCTCCATGCCATCCGAATAATCGCGGTCGAGCTTGCGATTGATCATGACCAGATCGTACTGATTCGATTGCAACTTCTGTAAGGTGTCATTCATTTCGTGGGATCGGTCGACCTGAACATCGAAATTTGAGGTCAGAAAATGACTCAGGGAGGAATGGTCGGGATTGCATTGACCGACATCGAGAACTCGTTTGGACACGCCTTGGCTCCTATGGTTTTTATAATAATCATTCCGAGGTGAGTCCTCGATTGTACTGAGTGTCTCTTACAAACCAAACTCTGTCTCTAAAGATCGAATATGTTCCAAGGCGTCATCGAGTTCGGGAATCGAAACTCCCACCTGACAGCCTTGAAGATCACTTTCTGCCAGCAAAATAATATCTTCGTAGTTTTCCGACTCTTGCAGTCGTTTGCGGGCACGCATGCCGATAGTGCCTTCTTTGATTTTTCGAGCTTCGTGACAGTTGGCAATCAACCAAGCGGTTCGTTCGGTGATCGTTTCTCCCAAGACACCGAGTCCTGCTTCAACATGATTTTTTGGATCGATCCCTTTCCCAACATCGTGTAAGAGTGCCGCCAGCAGCATTTCTTCATCGTAGGGAACTTCGTCACAGACGAGGTCATAAACCTGCAAACTGTGGTTGAGAGCGTCTCCTTCGGGATGTGTTTTCTTGGGTTGCTGCACTTTTTCCAAAGCAATCAACAACTGGCGAAATAATGCAAACCGATCCTCGGGAGCTGGCTGATGAAAATTCGACATGCGATCCAATTCCGCATGAATTTCTCGATCGCTGGGCATGTCGGCAGGTTTCACCCAGCCTCGGTACAGTTTGCGAGCGGCTCGAAGACGAGCACGTCCAACAAGAGTTTCCTGCTGAGTGATCAACAGGCGGGCGGTTTCAGACAGAATTTGACGCCGCAATTTATCGTGAGTCATGAAAGATCACCACATTTGCGTGGTGTAACATCAATAAGAAAGCGAACTCGGTATTTGTTCATTCTAATCTCATCGATTGCGTGGGCAAGAGGAAATGTGAATTTCCTTGTTCATCGCTAAGTTGCCTGTAAAATACATGATACGACAATTGATTAATACTCATTAATAAGTGTCAGCCGATGATCGTTCTGGGGCTTTATCTTCCGAAACTTGGATCACTGATAGCAGCAGTCCTCGTCCTAACAATGATTGGCCTTTTCCTGAGTTTCTATGCGATCTTGCGTTTTCGGCTGCCGACTTACAAAACTCCCATTCTCATTTTCTCGGGGGGAGTGTTTGTTTTCTTTGTTCTCGTTCTGAAAAATTCTGATGTGAATATGGGTAATTATGGTGACATAACCCGCGAATTGACCAATACGATTCACTCCGATGCTCTTCTCGCCTTGATCGAAATGATGGATGTCGGCTGGGGAAAGTTTTACGTTATGGGAGGTATGTTGTCAGGCCTAGTGGCTGCCTCGCTTCTGAAGACGCGAACAGACAACGCAGCCTAAACCATTTCTATTTAATGCTTTAAACCGTTCTTAAACTCCTCTTTTCAGACTGCTTCCGGGATCCTATACTTCTGGACCTAACTTGTGGCCGCCGCTGCGCGGCAACATTTTTGTAGACTCCATCAAAATACTCGTCAACTGACGACCTCATATAATCAGGGAAAGGATTCCCATGCGTATCATCGCCGTCATGAATCAGAAGGGCGGCGTCGGTAAAACGACGACCAGTGTCAATCTTGCCGCCGGACTTGCCGCACAAGGACGAAAAGTGTGTCTTGTCGATCTCGATCCACAGGGACATGCCAGTCTCCACGTGGGTGAAGAAGCGTACAATGGGACCGCCACCATTTACGATGTGTTCGCCGGAACACGAACTTTTTCTCAAAGCAAAAAATTGGTGGATTCCAACTTATGGGTGATTCCTTCCAATATTGACCTCGCAGCGGCAGAAGTCGAGCTTTCCGGCGAGGATCGGAAAGAATTCATTCTGAAGGAGGCGATGGAATCCGATCCTGAAGTGCAGTCGCTCGATTATGTGATCTTCGATTGTCCACCCTCCTTGGGCGTGTTGACCATCAATGCCCTTACCGCGGCAACAGAAGTATTCATTCCGCTACAGCCCCACTTTTTGGCGTTGCAGGGATTGTCGAAGTTGTTTGAAACGACGGCATTAGTGAAACGGCGTTTGAATCGAAATTTGACGGTGTCGGGTGTGGTGCTTTGCCTTTATGAGACGGGAACACGTCTCGCACAAGACATCACCGATGACCTGTTCAATTTCTTATCACAAAGCGATCCCGGCTCTCCTTGGTCACAGGCCAAGATTTTTGACAGTCGTATTCGTCGAAACATCAAATTGGCAGAAGCTCCCAGCTTCGGCAAACCAATTTTTGAGTATGAACCCAAATGTGCGGGAGCCATTGATTACAACAATTTGTCAAGCGAAGTGATTGAACAGGAAGCGGCCCTCAACCAAAGTTCTCCCGCGACTAGCCCGAGCCTGCCAGAGTCCTCATTGTCGGCGACTCCGCAGTTCAGTCCCGAAATGCCAGAACAGTCTGACTTGTTATTGCCCGAAAGCGAAAACGACGGAGACCGAATCTCTGAGGCTGCGTGACTGCGAAATCGTTTGAGAAGGTGCCGATGTTGAGAAAATTTGACGTGGCGTGTCTTTCCTGAGTAGGATGAAGGAATCAAGGGGCCACGTTGATTTTTCATGACTCTCCGGTTTTCACTTATGCTCTCAATACGTTGCCTGATGTTGCTCACTTCCTGCTTCCTCATCTGTGAGGATGTCTCGGTGCTTAACGCCGCGACTGATGCGGAAGTGAAAGCAGCGGTTCAGAAAGCTCGTCGTTTCTTGATCGCCGAAGCGACCGATACTACCCAGTCCGATGTGTTGGTGGCGTACACATTGTTGAAGACGGGGACTCCTAAAGATGACGCCTACATTCAGGGCGTATTGAAGGCCCATCAGAAGAATTTTCAATCAGGCCGGTATGGAAAGAATCTGAGAAATCAATACTACACCGCGGGCGTGACAGCGTTGCTGTACGATGCCTTGGGCGGCGAGACGTATAAAACCGAACTTCAGATGATTGCCAATTATATTCTGGAAGGTCAACGAGAGGTCGGAGGCTGGTATTATCCGAATCAGGGGGATGAGAAGGTTGGCGATACAAGCATCACGCAATATGCTTTGCTCGGTTTGTGGGCGGCTCATCGTGCGGGAATCGAAATCCCTGTAAAAGCTTGGAATAAGGCCGCAAATTGGCTTTCCAACACGCAACTTTCCGATGGAGGTTTTCTCTATCATCCGAATGAAGCATCACGCGAAAATCGTTCAGGTGCAAAGCCAAGTTTGATTGCAGCCGGTGGAAGTAGCATGGCTCTGTGCTTGCGAATGTTGTATCCCAACGGAGTGATCGAGCAGCGAACAGTTCAGAAACGCAAACAACTACTACTACAGAAAAACTACAAAACATATGGTGGCATTCTGGAAATCGTCGACATCACCGAAGAAGAAAATCAGGAGCAGATTTCCGAACAGAAAGAAAAATTGGTTGCGATTTCATCAGGTGAGTTGTCGCGAAAATATAAGGCAAGCTTGCGACTGTTGGGCAGCGATGAGGAATTAGGACTGAAACAATCCGTCTGGCGTTTATATTATCTCTACGGATTGGAACGGTTTGCCGCCTTCGCTGCGGTCGACAAAGTGGGTGATCATGACTGGTACCAGACAGGTGCCGATTTTCTGATCAAAACTCAAGCTGCAGATGGCTCTTGGTCGGGAGACTCGAACCCCGATGTAAGCACCTGTTTTGCCACCTTGTTTCTTTACAAAGCGACCGCAAAATCAATTCGCCCTCCTCGCCCCGATGAACCTACGATTGGAAGTGGGTTATTGGCGGGTGGACGCGGTCTTCCCAGTGATCTGCGTGGCGTCGAGAAGAAAAACGGCAAGATCATTACCAAATCGACCGATGTTCCTGTCACCGATTTGCTGGCACAACTTGAGTCGAGTGCCTCGGCAGATTTAGTCCCCCTTCAAAAGGCGGTCATCGAGCAAGTTCAAGCCGGCCAACGGGAAGAATTGATCGGGCAAACCGAACGATTATTAAAGCTGCTGAAGAGCCCGGATCCTGAAGTTCGTTCGATTGCGGTCTGGTCGTTGGCTCGTGGAAATGATCTCACTCAGGCTCCACTATTCATTCATCTCATCCGCAAAGATCCTCACTTCGATGTCGCTCGCGAAGCGTATGCAGGGTTATGTGTCCTCAGTAAAAAACTGGACGGCGTGGGGCTTCCGTTGAACCCATTACAATCGGTTGCCAAAGGAACCAGTAAGGAGTTGGAAGCACGAACCTGGCGAGCCGAGGCTGCCCAGCGGTGGGAAGACTGGTATCTTACGGTGAGACCCTACAAAGAGCGGGACGATCTTCAAGACTTGAATAAGAAATAAGTCACCAGCGTTCAACGGGGCCATTCGGGACACGAATCATGTTGGTCGGAATCCACGATTCCCGCTCTCCCTGTCGCTCTTTGATCTGAGTGACGATTTCATGAAACTCGTCAACCGATTCGAACTGCCTGAGGCGATTTTCCAAGTCTTCAGGAATTCCTAATTTCGCGCCATACCAGCCGGCGAATTTTCGGAACAAGACGCAACTGTAATCGTCGTGTTGTTCTGTCATCAATGTGAAGTGTCGAATCAGGAATTGAATCTTCTCCTCGCCAGTCGGCTCAATCGGTTCTTTTCCCTGCATAATCACACGTTCCAGATTGCGAAAGATCCACGGGTCCATCATCGCTCCGCGCCCGATGGCGACGGCATCACAGCCGGTCACTTCCCGCATCCGCAGCGCATTCTCGACAGTCAACACATCGCCATTACCAACCACGGGGATTTGATAGACCGCCTCTTTGACTGCACGGATTCCGTCGAGGTCCACATGACCATGAAATCCCTGAGCGCGAGTTCTTCCATGCACTGTGATGGCGGCGACACCGATCTCTTCAAAGGCTTTGGCCAATTCAGGGGCAGTGATGGTCTCGCTGTCCCAACCGAGCCGCATTTTGACACTCACGGGAAGATCGACGGCATCGATCACTGATTTGACAACTTCACAAGCACCCGACGTGTCACACATCATTCGTGCTCCGCCACCTTGAGAGTTAATCTTGGCCATCGGACACCCCATGTTGATGTCAATGGCCTCATAACCATGATCTTCCAGCCAATGAGCGGCTTTCACCAGATGTTCGATGACTCCCGAATAAATTTGTACGGTGAGCGGCTTATCGGCGGGAGTTGTCGCGACCAGCTCCATCGACTTTTTGCTCTCGGAGATCAGATGCGTCGCCAGAACAAGGTCGGTTGTTGCTAATCCCAAGCCCCCCAACTCTCGCATGGCGGTCCGAAAGGCCAAGTGAGTGTAGCCAGCCAAAGGCGCGAGAAAGTACCGCGATTGCAGTATCCGACCACCGAGAGTGATCGTAGGATCCTCCTCTGCAAGTGTGTCGGGGATGTGCGAAGATGGTTGAGACATTCAGAATTCCTGTTTCTATACTTTAAGCGATTCGAATCTTTCTCCATACTGTGATTGGTTATTTTGAAGCCGTCCGAACGAATTTTTATGTCCGACACGCAACATCCTTTGGCAGTTCTCGGTGGCGAGCCGATTTATCCCGCCGGGCCTCCCGACTGGCCGATCACAGACTCCGAGATTGTGAAGGTCTTTCAGGAACTCATAAAGACCGGAGATTGGGGACGATATCATGGGCCACATTGCCAACGGCTGAGAGAGGCTCTCAAAGACTCTCATTCTTGTCAGTACGCTCATCTTTGTTCCAGCGGGACGGCGGCGGTCGAACTGGCATTGCGAGCCGTCGGTGTCAAACCGGGTGATGAAGTCATCATGGCGGCCTACGACTTCAAAGCCAACTTTACAAATATTGTCATGCTTAATGCCGTGCCGGTATTGGTCGATCTTCGCACTGATGACTGGCAACTTGATGTCAATCAACTGGAAGCGGCTATTTCGGAGAAGACGAAGGCGATTATTGTCTCTCACTTACATGGCGGGCTGGTGGACATGAATCGCGTCCGTTCGATTTGTGAACCGCGCGGCATAGCGATCATCGAAGATATCTGTCAGTTGGAAGGAGCCCGCATTCAGGCAACGATTGCCGGCATGGGCGGGGACATTGGCGTGATGAGTTTTGGAGGTAGCAAGCTGCTTTCAGCCGGTCGTGGTGGAGCCATTATCACCAATCACAATCTCTATCAACAACGAATCACTTTGCACACCGAACGCGGAAACGATGTGTCACCTCTTTCCGAAATGCAGGCAGCCGTCCTCCTGCCACAATTACACCAACTCGATGAGCGAACCCGGACCCGAACCGACTCGGCAGAGAAACTGTTTGACGCTCTCGCAACGACCACAGGACTGACGCCGATACGTTCCTCATACAAAGATTCGATGCCCGGTTATTACAAAGCGGGCTTTCAATATGAGCCGACGGCATTCGGAGGATTAACGCGCGATTCATTTTCGACAGCGATGATTGCCGAAGGATTTGCCGTTTATCCCGGATTTCGCAGCCTGCACAAGATTCATAGCAAGAAGAGATATCGTGCAGTGGGAGATTTGCAAGAAGCGGACCGTGCGGATGACAATATCCTGACATTGCACCACCCGATATTACTGGACACATCGGATTGGCAATCGGTTTTTGTGCAAGCAGTGGACAAAATCCGACAGTTTTCCCATGATCTGATCACTGAAGCAAATTGATTTATCTGGAAAAGACAAGACACTCATGGATTACGCAGCAAAATTTGAACAAGGCCTCGATTATCAATCATTCCTCGAAAAGTATGCCACTCCCGAGCAGCTCGATAAGTGGGATCAATTCTCGGCTGTCATCTCACTGACAGATTCTCAAAAAGAGTTGTTGTCGGGGTTTGTCCGAGAGATGAAGGTCATCGTGATGGCGGGTGCCTGGTGCGGAGACTGCGTCAATCAATGCCCCATCTTTCATCTGTTTGCCCAGGCAACTGACAAGATTCAATTGCGTTTTTTTGATCGGGATGACAACCCGGATTTGGCCGAAGAATTGACCACCTGTGGTGGCGCTCGGGTTCCTGCAGTCTTGTTTTTGAGTGAAGACAATTTTGTGTGTGGACGCGCGGGTGACCGGACGCTTTCCAAATATCGCGTTTTGGTCAACCAACTTGACGGTGCCGCCTGCTCTTCGGGCCTCGCGATTCCCGGTGACCAATTAACACTCGATGTGATCCAGGACTGGCTGGATGAATTCGAACGCATCCAATGGATGCTCCGAACTTCCGGGCGTTTGCGAAAATTGCACAATGATTGATCACTTTCCCAACCCTGTTTTGAAAGCCTTAATCCGATGAAGCTGATTCTCGCAATCGGAATGGGGGGATTCTGTGGAGCCATCGCGCGACACGGTTTCAACTTGGCATTCAAACGGTTTGCCGATTTTCCGTGGAGTACTTTTGCCGCCAATATGACGGGATGTTTGCTGATCGGCTTACTCATGGCGCTGGTGCTTGATCGCAAAATGACCTCAGAAACAATGTCTGCTTTTCTGGTGACAGGATTTCTGGGTTCACTCACAACCTTCTCGACATTCAGCATGCAATCACTGGAACTCATTCAAGCGGGACGATTCTCGGCGGCGATGGCGAATATTCTTCTCAATGTGATCGTAGGACTCTCGGCAGTCTTTTTGGGAATGAAGCTGGTGCGGGTGTTTTTTTCGGTGTCTTGAGGGATTTGCGCACAGCGGCTGGGTGGCTGGGGACGAACGAAGTGAGCCCCCAGAAAAGTGAGAACACGGATGAGACGGAAGAAAACGGAGGCTCACGGATTTGAGTTGATTTAGGGTAGCCCCGTTTGCTCGTCAAACGGAGTGCGTCAGCACAAGAGGTCAAGCATCATGCTTGTTCAATCAAGTGAGACACATCAAGAATTTCTCGCCCCCGCATGATGGAAAGTTTCTTGTGACTGAAGTCACCCCGCGTCTAAACAGCTCCAGATTTAAGAAGCAAGAAGCCGAGTGAATAGTTCATCAAACTGCTGAATCTGCCTGCTGGATGTTTGAACTTAACAAAGTAACGATCTTGTATTTTCCAGACATTCTCGTAAGGAGCTTCAATATCCTCATCACTATATAATTTCTCGACTGCCGACATGGTTCCACCACATACAATAATCTTTGGATTAATAAGTGCAATCTGATCTAAGAGTCTCTGCTTATCTCTGAGAGTGTGTTCTATGATGTCATCCATTTTTGATTCCGAGACCCCACGACTTTTTTTGAGATTCACAATGGCACAGGATCGCAACACTTCAAACTGTTGCTCCGAAAATATTTTGCTCAACAATGATTTTGCGTCCTTTGCGTGGTGACATATGTAAGCCCATGCCGACAATGATCTCCATGTCTTGTTTTTAGGTTTTTTCCATTTCTCGCGAACAATTTCTCGCAAGTCGAAACCTTCCGGTCGCTTTCTTTTGTCATACGCTTCTTTGAGTAGAAACATGACTTTCAGGTCCGTGCGGTCCCATCTCACCGGGTCAATGATCCCGTCGCGAATAAATGATTGATCTTTATGATGTTCTTCATTGCTCCATTCATCCATGAATTTCTCGTAGCTCTCATTCATCGTCAGCCCTTCGATGCGTGGTGAAATACTCTTATGTAGATCGATTCTAACACAGTTCACGACCAGAAACTGTTACAAAAACATGACTCTTTCCTCTTCCAGTCTCGTGTAGATACTCTCTTCCTCGACCTCGATGCATTCTTGCTTCAAGCGCAGGTGGTCGTTCAATAGAGGCACAAAATGTCCAGCCTCAAGAGTTATGGGTTTTAGAGCATGGTGTTGCGTCAGATGACTGATCGTCATATACAACTGTCGGGATACGCTGCGCTATCCCGACCTACAAAACTATTTCCTGGTTTTGGGGGCGGGCCTTCAGCCCTCTGGTGTCTTGTGTGATTCCAAACCCCGGACTGCGTCCGGGGCTGATTTGGTGTCGCCGCTTCGCGGCTATTCCGCTGCGTCGCTGTGCCTCTGCGCGAGACTTTCTTCTCCGCGATCTCTACACACTCTGCGGTTTGAAAGACGAGGTGTCTGGTTACTGCGCCACCCCGTTTGACGAGCAAACGTCGTCCCCAGAGAGTTGACTTGCATAACGGCTATCACTTCATTGTGCCGAGGCACACTCGTGAAACCGGCTTGGACATCACACAAGAGAAGAATTGACGTAACCTGCTTCTGCTATTCATGCTACGCTATCGACTTGTCGAGATTGAATTTCCCCCGCTGAGTGATAAAATGACTCGTTTTCCCATTTCGCCGAGAGGAACTCTCGGCGTGGAGATTCCGAGGAAACAAATGTCCGGTTCGACTGCTAAAGAAGTTCAGTTGTGGGATGGTCAGACAGGGTTCATTGATCCGCAAGACGAAGTCATTCTCGTCCTCGATTTCGGTTCGCAAACTGCCCAACTCATTGCCCGCCGTGTTCGCGAGCAGAATGTATTCTGCCAGTTGGTCCGACACGATCTGCCGGTCGAACGAATTAAAGAGTTGAACCCGAAGGGTTTGATTCTCTCTGGCGGCCCTTCGAGCGTTTATGGCGAAGACGCCCCGCATCCCGACCCGGCGATCTTTGATCTCGACATTCCCATCTTGGGAATTTGTTACGGGATGCAACTCGTCTGCCAGGCATCGGGGTGTGATGTCTCGCCGGGCGATTCGCGCGAATTTGGCAGAACCGAATGCAATGTGAGTCCTGACGCGGATCTCTTCGACTCCATGCCCGAGCATATTACTGCCTGGATGAGTCACGGCGATCAGGTCAAAGAGGCATCGGCCACTTTTGAGACATTGGCACAGTCTGATTCTTGCCCTCATGCAGCCGTCAAACATAAATCTCGCCCACTGTTCGGATTGCAGTTCCACCCGGAAGTGACACATACCCAACAAGGTGGTCAACTACTGGCGAACTTTGTTCGCAAAATTTGTGGCTGCGAGGGAACCTGGAAAATCAGTTCGTTAATCGAGCGGGAAGTCGAAATCGTCAAGCAGAAAGTCGGCAATAACCGCGTCATTTGCGGTCTCTCCGGTGGAGTTGATTCGGCGGTCGTTGCTGCTTTGTTATATAAAGCCATCGGAGATCAGCTCTCGTGTATCTTTGTCAATAATGGCTTATTACGTGCGGGTGAAGCAGAAGAAGTCGAACGCGAGTTCACTCAGCATTTCAAAACCGACTTACATGTCGTCGATGCCCGGGATCGGTTTCTGGATGAATTGGCCGGCGTGACCGACCCTCAGGAAAAGCGAAAAATCATTGGTCGCGTCTTTATCGAAGTGTTTCAGAAAGAAGCCGAGTCGATCAAGGATGCCGGGTTTCTCGCTCAGGGAACTTTGTATCCCGATGTGATCGAGTCGGGAGCCAATGTGGACGGTCCCGCTGCCACGATTAAGTCTCATCATAATGTGGGTGGCTTGCCTGAGAAGCTCGGCTTCCAACTTGTCGAACCGTTGCGAGATTTGTTCAAAGACGAAGTCCGCAGTATGGGGCTTGAACTTGGTTTGCCGGAATCGATTGTCTGGAGACATCCATTCCCTGGACCGGGTCTGGCTGTTCGTTGTCTTGGCGAAATCACCGAAGAGCGGCTTGTCACTTTGCGTCAGGCCGACTCAATCGTTATAGAGGAGCTTCGCAATGCCGACTTATATCGGTCGATTCAGCAAGCATTTGCTGTGTTGTTGCCGATTCAGTCTGTTGGCGTGATGGGAGACGGTCGGACTTACGAAGACGTCATTGCCGTCCGGGCAGTGAGCACTGATGACTTTATGACGGCGGATTGGTATCCCATGCCGACAGAAGTTTTGCAACGCATCTCAACTCGTATCATCAACACCGTTCGCGGCGTGAATCGCGTGGTTTACGATGTCAGTTCGAAGCCACCAAGCACGATTGAGTGGGAATAATTTTCTGGTCCACTCTGCTTTTCTCGAAGGAATTTTGGCGTCGAAAAGATCTTGGTTGAATTGATTTGACAGGCGGAAGCAGGCTGTGTAACGTCATGGACGATACGGGTGCCGGGGGAGAAGTCATCTCTCGGAGAATAGGGAAAACGGTGCAAATCCGTTGCGGTCCCGCCGCTGTAACCGGGGACGAACGCTGCCACTGCCACTGTCAAAGGATGACGGGAAGGCGCAGCCAGTAGGTCGATCCGGGAGCCAGAAGACCTGCCTGTGATCAGTTTTAGTGAAGAGATCACTCGACGGAAGTGGATCGCAATCAGGCTGTGCGCAATAGCGAATCTTCGTTGTTCTCTGCGCGACGCTTAATAACGACCTGTTTTCTTCGTGCGTCTCTTTCCGATCGAAGTGATCTTCGGTCAACAATCGCAACGAGGAAATTGCCATGTTGAAAGAGGCTTTGTTTTCTGTGCGCTGCTGCGCTCCGACACAACCCCGCAAGTCGTCTTGCACCAGAGGGTTCACTCTCATCGAATTACTGGTTGTCATTGCCATCATCGCGGTGCTGGTCGCATTATTATTACCCGCCGTTCAGCAGGCACGAGGCGCCGCCCGCAGGGTGAGTTGTAAAAACAATCTTCGCCAAATTGGTTTGGCGTGCCATATGTACGCCGATTCCAACGGCGGTTACTGGCCTCCCGCAGGAACACCTGACAATCTGCAAAGATGGTTCGGAGCACGAGACACGCCAAGCGACCTTTGGGATGCGCATCGCGGACCACTCTCGCCCTATTTTGAAAGTAACGAGAACGTCAAGCGTTGCCCGTCTTTTGGTAACTTCAGTCAGGATATGAGTTCTCCTACGTTGTGTGGAGGGTCGGGCGCATTTGAAGCAGGAGGAGGAGGCTACGGCTACAACGCAAACTATGTCGGAGGCACCGCCTACATCCACGGTTGGGCCAATTATGCTCTCGGTCAAATCCAAACATCGCGGATGCGCGACATCGGGTCATTGGCTCGAACGGTTGCCTTCACCGACACGGCATTATCTTGTGGCGATAGCGGAAGTTCGGTTGCGATTGAATACCCGTTCATTGAACCCGTTTATTATGTGAATGGTTCTCACCCTCTTGATCAACCCGGCGTCTGGGGGCAACCTATTCCCTCGACTCATTTTCGGCATACAGGTCGGACGGCCAATGTCATCTGGTGTGATGGGCGAGTGACAAACGCCATCATGTCGGGAACCGTGACTGCGCCGAACTTTTATGGTGGGATCGCCGAGGAATTAAGCATCGGTTGGTTTGGGCCTCTGGACAGCAACATTGTCTTTGATAATCGGGACAAGCTGGAATCCAAGATGGGAGGGCTGCAATGAAATGGTCCCTCTTGCTCCTGTTTATCGTTTGTTGTTTGTTTGGTTGTGGAGCTGCTGAAACTGGAGATATCCAAACGGTCGAGAGTCAGTACACCGTAATCGATCTTGAGGGGAAGGAACGTCAGATTTCTGCCAGCGAACTTATTGATGCCGACACGGGAAAACCAACGGTTCATAAAGTCCTCGTGATTGACCGCCAAGCAAAGAATAAAAGCTTCGTCGAGGCGACGCAACTGCAAAGCCAATCACCGTCGGCTCCCCGTTATTTTCCCGTCACCTCAAACGCTGCATCAACAGAATGATCTCTGACTTTCAACAGGAGTGACCCGATGGAATTGTTCGAGGCGATTTACCGCAGACGCGATGTCCGTGATTTCGGACCGGACGAGATCCCGCGGGAAACACTTGGAATAATTCTTGACGCCGCCCATCACGCGGGCTCGGTCGGTTTCATGCAGCCTTGGAATTTTACCATCATTCGTTCTCAAGAAACTCAATCGACCATTGCCGACCTGGTTGCTGAAGAGAATAACAAAGCGGCTGGAAACTACATCGGCATCGAACGCGAAAAGTATCTGTCGCTTCATTTGGAAGCGATCCGGTCGGCTCCCGTTAACATTGCCGTCACTTGTGACTCCTCACGCGGTGGACCGCATGTTGCCGGTCGAAATACGATGCCGGAAACCGACGTTTATAGTACCTGCTGTGCGATTCAGAATTTGTGGTTGGCCGCACGAGCGGAAGGTGTGGGAATGTGTTGGGTCAGTCTGCTTGATCCTGAGCGAGTTAAAGAGATTCTCGAGATCCCTCCTGAAATCACATTGGTGGGCTATCTCTGCTTGGGGATCCCCGAATATTTTGAGGACCGACCACATCTTGAACAGCAAGGTTGGAAAACACGCACGCCTCTCGAAGAGGTGGTCTTCTACGAATCGTGGAACCAAAAAGCCACAGAGCCAATCCAAACTGTCCGGGAGAACTCATGACAGCGCGGACTCTCATGATTCAGGGCACTTGCTCATCTGCAGGTAAAAGCTTACTGACATTCGCTTTATGTCGTATTTTTCGACGGTACGGTCTGCGTGTTGCACCGTTCAAAGCCCAAAATATGTCCAACAACGCGGCAGTTTGTGCAGACGGTGGAGAGATCGGACGTTCGCAAGCTTTGCAGGCACTTGCTTGCGGCATCGAACCGACCGTGCAGATGAATCCCGTGTTGCTCAAGCCGGAAGCCGACTCTCGATCGCAAGTGATCGTCAACGGGAGGCCCTGGAACAATCTGAACGCTCGCGATTACTTTGAGCGTTCAAAAATGTTGTGGACAGAAATGACGTCCGCATTGGATGCTCTCAGGGAAGAATATGATCTGGTCATTATTGAGGGTGCGGGCAGCCCCGCCGAACTGAATCTGCAAGAGTTCGATTTCGTCAACATGCGCGTCGCCCACTATGCCGATGCTCCCGTGTTACTCGTAGGTAACATCGAGCTTGGTGGCATCTTTGCACAACTGCTGGGAACCTTGTCATTATTGCCAAACAAAGATCGTCAGCAGGTTTGCGGATTGATTGTCAACAAATTTCGAGGCGATCACTCACTGTTTGATGACGGAGTGAAAATTCTGGAAGAGCGTAGCGGGCTTCCGGTTTTAGGTGTCGTTCCCTGGGTGACAGATTTGAATCTTCCCGAAGAAGACGCGGCACCCGTGCAAGAGACACGCATCTCGCATCAAGCAGTTACCGACCAAATTGACATTGCCGTCATCTATTTCCCTCGCATCTCGAACCTCGACGATGTTGACGCGCTGCGAAGCGAATCAAACACACGCATTCGTTTCATCCGGTCGGCACGCCACTTGGGTACACCCGATGTCATTCTATTGCCGGGAACCAAAAGCACGCTTGATGATTTGGCCTGGTTACGAGAAACCGGATTGGCTGCTGCCATTGTTGATGCTGCTGAAGCTGGAGTCGAAATCATCGGCCTGTGCGGTGGTTATCAAATGCTGGGAACCGGAATCGAGAATCCGCATCAATTGGAATCGGACCTCCCCGGTGCGGATGGTTTGGGACTGCTTCCCGTTCAGACCACTTTCGAACAAACACCCAAACAAACCCGACGAATCACAGCCACTATTTGCGAGAACTCACCCGTACCGAGGACTGCCGGGCTGAGCGTTTCAGGTTATGAGATCCATCAGGGAACAAGCACTGCCGATAACGGTTGGTTGAAAGTGTCGGAAGCGACATATCGTTGCGGATCATCAGGTTATGGCAATTCAGTCTGGGGCTGTTACCTGCATGGTCTGTTTCATAATGACCAATTCCGGGCTGCATGGATCGAGAAAATCTGTCGACAAACTGGCAAAGACTCGTCGTCTTCCCAACCTTATGCTGAATTGACGGAACGCGAACTGGACCGACTTGCCGATGAAGTGGAAGCTGCCATCGGAACCGATCGCTTAATGCAATTGATCAATTCTGAAATAGAAACCGTATCATGAGTTCAACGCAAAAATCCGAAGCAGAAATCAACGAAGCGCACCGCAAGAAGATGGTACGGAAGAATGAAGTCTTCGAAAAAAAGATGGCCAAGACGACTGACGAAAAAGGACTCATCATCGTTCACACGGGTGATGGCAAAGGAAAATCAACAGCCGCGTTCGGGATGGCATTGAGGGCTCTCGGACACGATATGAAAGTTGGCATCGTGCAATTCATTAAGGGAGCCATCTCCACCGGTGAAGCGACTATCATTCCCAAACTCAATCTGCCCATCGAAATTCACTCGATGGGAGAAGGTTTCACCTGGAAGACGCAGGATCGAGAACGTGATATCGCCACGGCGGGCAAAGGCTGGGACAAAGCAGTCGAGCTACTGCGTGACCCCTCGTTCAATATGGTCATTCTGGACGAACTCAATATTGCTTTGAGGTATAAGTACATTGAAGTCGAAAAAGTGCTTAATGAGCTCAAGAGTAAACGACACGATCTGCATGTGGTCATTACAGGACGCAACGCACCGCAGGAGTTACTCGACGTTGCCGACCTGGCATCTGAAATGAAACTCATCAAGCATCCCTTCAAGGCGGGGATCAAACCTCAACCGGGAGTGGAGTTCTAAACAAAGTTAATAAATTCATAGCAGTGACAAGCGTAGGGCCGGTTCCACCGGCCATCAAAAACCAGAGATCATTCAGGCCGGTGAAACCGGCCCTACAGTTACGTTCTATTAGTGACTTCAATATGTTGACACCTGAAGACATCCAATCACACCTCGACCAACTCACCAAACCGCCCGGCAGCTTGGCGCGACTGGAAGATCTCGCTGCGCGATTATGTGATATTCAACAATCACTCTCTCCCGTCACGCAGCCGAGACGTATGGTCCTGTTTGCTGGCGATCATGGCGTCGTCGAATCGGGAGTCTCCGCGTGGCCCTCTGATGTGACGGCGTTGATGGTGGCCAATATTCTCGGGGGAGGTGCTGCCTCATCGGTTTTGGCCAAGCAATCCCACACCAATCTGAAACTCGTCAATGTGGGTGTTTCAGGAGACATTATTCAAACCGCAAACTGTTCTTCTGATGTTACTTACGTTGATTCGGTTATTCGTAGCGGGACTCGTGACTTGTCCTGTGAACCGGCCATGACGGTCGCGGAATTCGATCAAGCCTGGCAGATTGGTTTCAATGAAGCCGAACGAGCTTACGATGATGGCATCAAGGTGATCTCGTGTGGCGAAATGGGAATCGGCAACACGACTCCCGCCGCCTGTTTGACCACATTGCTGGCCGATGTTCCTGTTGAATATTCGGTGGGACGCGGAGCGGGGGCCGATGATGCCATGTTGTCCCACAAACGGACCTTTGTCGGTGATGCCGTCGAGCGTGTGAAATCTCTTGAGGACAAAAAAGCCATTGCCGCCGTGTCAGGATATGAGATCGTAGCCATGGCCGGTCTGATGGTTCGCGCGGCACAACAAAAACTGACGATTGTTCTCGACGGTTATGTGACAACGTCCGCAGCATTGATTGCCGAGCGATTACATCCGGGCTGTGCCGAGTATTTTATTGCTGCTCACTTGTCGGCCGAGCCCGGGCATCGACGCGCGTTGGAACATCTCAAGTTGCAACCGTTCCTCGAATGGGACATGCGACTGGGTGAAGGGTCGGGGGCATTGTTATTAATGCCGATGCTCGATGCGGCTGCTGCCTTGATGTCAAACATGGCGACATTTGCAGACTTGGGGATTCCGAAGGAGGCAACCTCATGACGGCTTCTGTTTCTACGGTCACTTCCTCGACGAATATTTTCAAACAACAGTGGTGGGCATTCATCACGGCGATTCAATTTTTAACCCGCGTGCCAATTTCTTCTCGCGCGGCTGATGCACAATCTCTCCGTGATTGTCCACGTTATTTTCCTTTGGTGGGAGGAATGATTTCTGTCATCACCGTTGGGCTCATTTGGTCGACTTCTCTCGTCTGGCTAATATGGTTAGCAGTGATGGTCTCGTTGACCCTCGAACTTCGACTCACCGGAGCAATGCACGAAGATGCGGTGGCCGATTGTTGTGATGCCTTCGGAGGGGGATGGACTCGCGAACGAGTTTTGGAAATCATGAAGGACAGCCGTCTCGGTACCTACGGCGTATTGGGTCTCGTCTCGGCAGTTGCCATTCGGACAGGAGCCACCATTCATCTTTTGAATGTGATTGATCCCAACGAATTACTTCATTGGGCCGTTGTACTGATAGCCTCGGGAGTGATCGGACGCTGGGTCATCCTTGTCGTGATGTGGCTGGTTCCACCCATTGAACAACGGGAATCGCTCTCTCGTGATGTCGGTCAGCGAATGACTCTCAAGGATGTTTTCATCGGCAGCGTCTGGATGGTTCCGGTGTTCGTATTGTGGATGTATCTTCAACCCTGGCAGGCGCTTGCAGGGATTGTTGGTCTTACGATCTTGGTTATCTGGTTTCGTGGACTCGTGCTCATAAAACTGCGTGGCATCACGGGTGATTGTCTCGGCAGTGTCGGTTATCTTGGTCAATTAGTGATCTTGCTGGCGTCCATCATGAGGTGGCCGGTATGAATGAAATCAACGCTCAGGGAGAACGGTCCGCACAGCGGACCCTACAAAAAAACGACAATCAACGGGATGCTTCAGAAATTCTCTTTGTTCGACACACTGCCGTTGCGGAGCAACATCAAAATGTCTGCTACGGCGCAACTGATGTTGAGCTATCTCCCGCAGGAGGACAACACGCGATTGAAGTGGCTGAGTCGTTAGCCAGTCTATCAGTTGATCGTATTGTTCATTCTGGTTTGAGTCGTGCACGAATTCTAGCCGAGCATTTAGCAAAGTTGACCGGACTCGATTTGGAAGAATGCCAAGGTTTGAGCCAACGAAATTTTGGCGATTGGGAACTCACAGCCTGGGACGATATCTATGCCGAGCATGGTGACGACATGATGAAAATGGTTACCGAACCAAACAAGTATCGTCCCGGTGGAAGTGAAACGACACGTGAATTTGTCGAACGTGTTGCCACGGCATGTGAAAAGATCCATCAACCGGAACGAACTGTCGTCGTGTGTCACGGAGGAGTCATCGCCGCTTTAACAGGCTTGGCTAATCAGTTATCGATCCACGAATGGCTGGAACAGATTCCCGCACATGGAGAAGTGCGTCCGTTACCTCCGGTGAACCTTGATCACATGTCACTCGCTTTACAATCAGGGAGGTCGTGAGATGGGACAGTTGGTGATGATCCTCGGAGGTGTTCGCAGCGGAAAAAGCTCATTCGCCGAAGCGCTCGCCCAAAAACTGGGTGACGACGACGTTGTTTATCTGGCAACCGCAGAAAGCTGCGATGAGGAAATGTCTGACCGGATTGCCCGTCATCAGGCGAGTCGTCCCTCCTCTTGGAGCACAATCGAATCACGCCGAGAACTTGCCAAGGTCATCCCGGACATCTCGCCCGCGCCACGAGTCATTTTGCTCGATTGTTTGACGATCTGGGTCAGTAATATTTTGCTCGATGCGGGAGACAGTACACCTTTCGCCGAAATCGAACGGCAAATGCGCCAAGAGATCTCTGACTTTATGAACGTCGTCAAACAGTCGAACGTCACCTGCCTGGTTGTCGCGGGAGAAGTTGGCATGGGGGTCGTTCCCGAGTCGTTGTTAGGCCGACAATTTCGGGATCTTCACGGTTGGGCCAACCAAACACTGGTTGCTGCCGCGTCACAAACCTATTGGCGAGTGGCTGGAAGCACGGTCAACTTGAAATCGATCTCACAATCACTCGATGAGTGTGTGAAAGAGTGCCAGCCATGAAGAATAATCCTTCAAGGTCGAAGATGAATAAAAGGCGTAGGGTCCGCTGTGCGAACTATCGTGCAGTTCCACATTTCCTGGTAGACGGTCCGCACAGCGGACCCTACATCGTCAAATATCTGTTGCTTTTGTGCGTATTTCTGTCGGGTTGTATTGCCGACAGTAAGCTTCCCGATGTGCAGACTGTCTCAGATGGAGGCGAGCAGACCGTTGGATATCCTCTCACGTTGACTGATGCGCTTGACCGCAAAGTCACTTTCGACACGCCCCCTACACGAGTCATTTCAGTGGCTCCCAAAAACACCGAACTGGTGTATGCCTTGGGATTGGGAAGCCGGTTGGTCGGCACAACGACCTTTTGTAACTACCCCGCTGCGGCACTCGATTTGCCTAAAATCGGCGGAGTCACTTCGCAGACAATTGACCAAGAAAAAATTGTCGCCCTCAACCCCGATTTGATTCTCTGCTCTAATTCGATGCATGAATCTTTAATGTCCACCTGGGAAGAACTTCAGATTCCGGTGTTAGTCTTGGGGGCGGAATCTCTGGAAGAAATGTATCACGAGATGAAAATGTTGGCACGACTTCTGAATCGTCCAGAATCTGCCAGCAAGGTTATTTCGTCATTACAAAATCGTGTGAAAAACGTCACCGAAAAAGTTTCCAACATTCCTGCCGACCAACGTCCGAAACTGTTTTATCAGGTTTGGGACGAACCATTGATGGGAGCCGGGCCGAGTTCTTTCATCGGAGAAATTCTCGATCTCACAGGGGGGAGCAATATCCTGCATGATGTGGAAGATCCTTACCCGTATGTGGCTCATGAAATCGTGGTTGCACGGAATCCCGATGTCATTTTTGCACCGACCACTCACAGTCAGGAAGTCGTTCCTGAAAAAATTGCCCAACAATCCGGTTGGGAAGGCATCACGGCTTCTCGCAAGAAACAGATTTTTCTTCTCGACGGAGATCAGGTCTCTCGACGTGGTCCACGAATGGTGGACACATTAGAAACCATGGTTGGATTGATGTATCCCGAACAGTTCGGTCCAAACCGAACAAAGGCGAACCCACCGAAAGGCGAATCGGAGTGAATCGTAAAGTCCTCATTCTCGGTGGGCTGTCGGGGATTCTCCTCGTCACCATTGCCATTAGCGTGATGGTTGGCTCGGTGACGGTATCGCTGTCACAATTTCCCGAGACGTGGCAGGAAATCTCGTCGGGTCAAATATTTTCTTCCCATGCCACCATTCTGTGGAAGCTAAGATTACCACGAATTTTGTTAGCTTGTCTGACCGGTGCGGCACTCGGCGTTGCGGGAGCCGGTTATCAAGGACTCTTTCGCAATCCGTTGGCAGATCCATTCGTGATTGGTTCTGCCAGTGGAGCCGCTTTCGGAGTTGCGTTGGTGATTGTGATGGGAGTTCAGACAACTCTATTTGGTTTCAGTGCGATGTCGCTAGCGGCGTTTATAGGATCTCTGTTAGCGGTTCTTTGTGTGTTCATCTTGGCAGGCCGAAATCGCGAAACCCCAATGGTCTCGCTTCTTCTGGCTGGCGTCGCGCTGAGCACTTTTCTGTCGGCGTGCGTTTCGTTATTGATGATTGTTAACAGCGAAAAGCTCTTTGTGATTTTTGGTTGGTTGATGGGGTCTCTCTCAGGGCGAAGCTGGGCCGAGTTACAAGCCGTCACTCCATTGATTGCCGTAGGACTGGTCATGATGTGGTTATTATCACGTTCTCTCGATGCGCTCGCCTTTGGGGAAGAAACGGCTGCGACTCTTGGCCTCGGTCGAAAAAAGTTCCTCGCGCTGGTTCTTTCTGCGGGCAGTTTGCTGACTGCGGCTGCGGTGTCAGCAGCAGGGATTATTGGATTTGTCGGTTTAATATGTCCACATATTGCTCGACGTTTGGTGGGGGCACGACATGCCTATCTCATTCCTGCCAGTGCATTGCTGGGTGCCATGTTGCTATTGATTGCCGATGATTTGGCCCGCACCATCATGGGAAATTCCGAACTCCCCGTGGGAATTATGACCGCGATGCTCGGCGGTCCGTTCTTTCTGTTCCTTTTGAAGACGAAAAGAGGAACAGCATGAGTCGATTGGAAATCGAGAATCTCAGTTGTGGTTACCCAACACGAACCGTTCTTAAAAATGTCACTCTGACTGCCGAACCGGGTCAGACACTTGTCCTATTAGGAGCCAATGGTGCTGGTAAGACGACTCTCTTTCGAACTCTCTCGGGGCAACTTCCCCCTCTTTCAGGATCGTTTCAACTGGCCGACGAAGATTTCGGTTCTTTATCGCTCAAACAGCGAGTCCGTGAATTGGCCGTGATGCCACAATCGGAGAGTCGAGATTGGCCGCTTTGTGTCGAAGAAGCGGTACGATTAGGACGCGCACCACATCGGGGCTGGGTGTTTCCATTGACGAAGGAAGATCACCAAATCGTCGATGGCGCGATCAAGAGAACCTGCCTGGATGAGCTTCGTGACCGTCCCATCACCGAACTCTCGGGCGGCGAATGGCGACGTGTAATTCTGGCACGAGCCTTGGCACAAAAAGCTAAAGTCCTGCTGCTCGACGAGCCAACCGCCGGACTCGATCTGAAATACCAGCACGAAGTGTTACACCTCGTACAGTCTCTCACACACGACCGACAATTAACGACCATTCTTTCATTGCATGATCTGAATCTGGCGGCTCAATTTGCCGATGTCATTGCTTTGTTGGGAGATGAAGAATTGATTGCCGTCGGGTCGCCTGCTGAAGTCCTGACCGAATCCTTAATCGAACGAGCCTTCGGCATTCCGGTCTCGATCCTTCAACATCCAGTTTACGGCTCACCTCTGATTGCGCCTCTCAGTCATTGGGAGGAAGGGCAAAGTGGATGACCACGCATCACGCATATTTTGTGGACGAAGAATCATTGCTTCTCGCTTACCGACTGCCTCAATCGGTTTAATTGTAAAATCTTACGGTTCAATCCTTGAGATTCCCGATTCTCGTGTTGAGAGCAAGGGTGAAGATCCCTCATAATAGAGGACGAGTTTATCCTACCTGTTTATGATCCTACCGAGGTTTGTTATGGCGTTCCGGTTTCTCCTGTACGCGCTCTGTCTGTGTCTCACAGTTTCGGAATCGCTCTGCGCTGAGTCTCCTGACAAACTGTTTGAAGATCAGATCCGCCCGGTTCTCGCGACCAAATGCATCAAATGTCATGGTCCCAAAAAGCAAGAAGGTAATTTGCGTCTCGACAGTCGAGAGGCGATGTTGAAGGGTGGCGAGAGTGGGCCGGCGATTGTTCCAGGAAAACCGAACGAAAGTCTCATCATCGAGGCGATGCGGTATGAGTCATACGAAATGCCACCAACAGGGCAATTGCCTGAAAAAGTGGTCTCACCGTTTGTCGATTGGATCGCCGGCAATGCCGTTTGGCCCAATCATGGTGAGCCAATTCGAGAAGTGAGCGGATTAATCACCGCGACGGATCGAGAATGGTGGGCGTTTCAACCTCTCAAAAAACCAACAGTCCCTCAAGCAAAGTCTGACTCCTGGTCGCATAACGAGATTGATCGGTTTGTTGTTGATCGACTCAACGACAACAAATTGTCACCTGCTCCCCAAGCGACGCGGACAGAGCTGGCCCGACGACTTTATTTCAATCTGATTGGTTTACCGCCGACATCCCAAGAACTTGACGCCTTTCTGCAGGATGAATCTCCAGAGGCTTGGGAGAAATTGATCGACAAGCTTCTCGCCGACAAACGGTACGGCGAACATTGGGGACGCTATTGGTTAGATGTGGTTCGGTATGCAGAATCGGATGGCTGGAATCAGGATGCTTTTCGGTCCAACATCTATCGCTATCGCGATTATGTCGTGAACTCGTTCAACAAAGACAAACCTTATCCTCAGTTTGTCAAAGAACAGTTAGCAGGAGACGAAATTCCCAACGCCGATGCGGAAGCCATTGTGGCCACCGGTTTTTTGAGACTGGGGATTTACGAATACAACCAGCGTGATGCCAAGTCTCACTGGAACGACATTATCAATGAAATGACCGATGTGGCCGGTGATGTATTCCTCGGTATGGGAATGGCGTGTGCGCGATGTCACGATCACAAATTTGATCCTTTATTACAGCGTGATTATTTCAAACTACGTGCTTTCTTTGAACCGATTATTTGGAAGGATGATGTCCCGCAGCCATTCGCAACGGTTGAAGAAGAAGAGCTGTACAATGCACAAAAAGCAAAATGGGAAGAGGCAACTGCCGATGTTCGCACTGAAATCGACGCATTGTTGAAACCGTATTACGATCGGAAGTGGAAAAGTACTGTCACAAAATTCCCACTCGACATTCAAGCCTGCTATAACACTCCCCCCGAGGAGCGAACAAGTTGGGACGAGCAAATGTCTTACCTGATCGGTCGTCAATTCTGGGATGAGGGTGGTGGCCCTTTGAAATCCTTGAAGAAAGAAGACAAGGAGAAACACGAAGAGCTCAAAAAGAAACTCGCCGAATTTGATAATCTCAAACCCAAAGAACCGGTCAAATTGATGGCGGCGACCGATTTCCACGGTGCGATTTCTCCCACAATCATTCCCGATGACCCTGAAAAAACACCCATCAAACCAGGTTTTCTCACAGTTCTTAGCGAGGTCTCGACGACAGCTTCTCCGGCATTGAATAATGCTTCTGGAACAACGGGCCGTCGAACGGCTCTCGCCGAATGGATCACCAAACCCGATAATCCGCTGACGACTCGGGTCATTGTGAATCGTATTTGGCAACAGCATTTTGGTAGAGGAATTGTGCCGACTGCCAGCGACTTCGGCCATCTTGGTTTACCACCCACGCACCCCGAGTTACTCGATTGGTTGACCGTGACATTTGTGGAAGATGGTTGGAGCTTCAAGAAATTGCACAAGCGAATTCTGATGTCGTCGACTTGGCAGCAAGCGTCTCACCATCCCCACTCCGAAGAGTATCAACAAAAAGATTCCGGCGAAGACCTGATGTGGCGGTTTCCCGTGCAACGCCTCTCGGCGGAACAGATTCGCGATTCGATTTTGGCCGTGAGTGGAGAACTCCAGCAAAAAATGGGGGGTTCATCTGTCAGTGGAACAACTCCACGACGTTCTCTGTACATCAAGCAAATCCGCAATACGCCGAATGAGTTTCTGCACCTATTCGATGTTGCTAATGGGCTCAAGAGTGTTGCCGAGAGGAATACAACGACTACGCCGCTGCAATCGCTGATGATGATCAACGGTGATTGGGTCTTGGGACGTGCGAAGAAGTTTTCCGAACGACTCAAAAAACAAAAACTGGAATCAACCGAACAAACGATTTCCTATGCAACTCGTCTGGCTTGGGGACGAGAACCGAACAGCGATGAATTATCCAAAGCGGTCGAATTTGTCGGCACACCGATCAATGATGATCGTCTGACCGACTTTTGTCATGTCCTGTTGAATTCGAGTGAATTTATGTATGTGGAGTGACGAGAAAGTTGCAGGAGATTTGAGATAAAATCCTCAATGGATTGCTAAGTTACCGATCAATTATTTGAGAGAGACATTCATGTCTTCAACAATTTGTCAACAAAATCAGTTACCACATCATACCATGCCCTCTTCGCGTCGCGAATTTCTGCACACTGCGGGAGCGGGGTTCGGAGCCTTGGCATTTTCTGCCATGCTGAATCGCGAATCGTTCGCGTCCTCACAACCTCTTGCACATTTTCCGGCCACCGCGAAACGTGTGATTTGGTGTTTCATGGAAGGTGGCCCGAGTCATCTGGATCTCGTTGATCCGAAACCTCTGCTCAATAAACTCTCGGGGCAACCGCTTCCCGCCAGCTTCGATGAGCCAATCACCGCGATGGGAGAAAAAGGCGCCCCGTTATTGGCGGCACCAAGAACATGGAAACGGCATGGCGAAAGCGGCATGTGGGCGTCCGAGTGGATCCCGGAAATCGCAACCTGCATGGACGATATTGCCGTCCTGCGATCCTGTTGGACCAACGGCATCAATCACGCCGGTGGTGTTTGCCAAATGAATACCTGTATCAACGTGGCCGGGCGCCCTTCGCTCGGTTCGTGGGTCAATTATGGTCTTGGTAGTGCGAATGAAAACCTTCCATCTTTCGTCGTCATGTGTGATAGCGGCGGTCGGCCCGTCAATGGACCACGTAACTGGGGTTCGGGATTCATGCCCGCTTCGCACCAGGGAGTGCGTATCAAAAGCACGAGTGACGAACCGATTGCCAACCTCAATTGGCCGAAAGGGTATTCTGCTGATCGGCAAATAAATAAGCTCGATTTGCTACAAGATTTCAATCAGGTCTACGCCGAGAAAAACCCTCAGCAATCAGAACTCGACGCGCGTTTGAAAAGTTACGAACTCGCTTTCCGTATGCAGTCCAACGCTCCCGAAGCGATTGACCTGACCGAAGAAACCGACGACACTCAAAAACTCTATGGGCTCGATCAAAAGGAGACAGAAGTCTTCGGGCGTAATTGCCTGTTGGCACGCCGTCTGATTGAGCGAGGCGTCCGCTTTGTCCAACTTTATAGTGGAACAGGAAGCAAGTGGGATTCTCACTCGGGCATCGAAAAAAATCACGCACGTTTGTGTAAGTCGATGGATCGCCCTGTCGCCGGGCTCATCAAAGATCTCAAACAACGTGGCTTACTCGAAGACACGCTCGTCATTTGGGGTGGTGAATTTGGACGCACACCGATGAGCGAGAAAGGCGATGGCCGCGATCACAACCCGACCGGTTTTTCCATGATGATGGCGGGTGGCGGAATCAAAGGGGGACAGACCATCGGAGCAACCGACGAACTTGGACTCTACGCCGTGGAGGACAAAATGCACGTTCACGATATCCACGCATCGATTCTCGGCTTAATGGGTCTCGACAACATGGACCTCACCTATAACCACAAAGGCCGCCCGGAACGTCCCACAATTAACGAAGGTCACTTCAATCGCAAATTAATCGGCGGCTGAGTTCGTGGAGTCTTATTTGAAAACAGGAGTCGGCTGAAACAGGCGACTCAGATCCTCAGATTTCGCGGTCGCTTCGTCATCGGAAATGCTGAAGTTAGGGTCGATCTGACCGACGGCAGGACCGCGGTTGAGACGCCATAATCTTTCGGGATGGAGTTCATGCATCATGCGCTGACAACCCGTCAGCAATGAGACAACAAACAACGAACCAAACACGACGAACAATGTGCGCACAGATTTCATGGGAAAGTTCCCAACTGATTTTCTAAGGAAATATCGAGGTGTCCCGGAACGGGACAGGAAAGGCATTCGGCAGGAGTAGAATGATAGGACATCTTTCCAAGATTCCACAAGGGGAGTTCAGAAAACAGTTAAACCATTGATTTGAAGTGGCTTAGCGTTTTTCGCGATTATCGAAAACCGAAGTTGTGGCCTCCTTCGCGTCAAGCAATGATCTCTTTCACCACATGTCCCGAAACATCGGTCAGTCGAAAATCACGACCATTCTGCCGGAAGGTAAGTCGTTCATGATCGAGACCTAAAAGGTCGAGGATCGTGGCATGCAGGTCATTGATGTGAACTTTGTCGTCAACTGTTTTGTGACCAATTTCATCTGTCACGCCGTACGATGTTCCCCCTTTGGTCCCACCACCCGCCATCCATACGGTGAAGCAATGCGGGCTATGATCGCGGCCCGTGCCACCTTTTTGGACGATGGGTAACCGACCAAACTCTCCACCCCAAACGACCAGCGTATCCTCCAGAAGTCCCCGCGCTTCAAGGTCTTGTAGTAACGCGGCGATGGGTTTGTCGGTCTCTTTGGCAAAGCCGGCGTGATTCTTGACGATGTCTTTATGGCCGTCCCAACTTCGTTCGTTCTCCATACCGCCCGAATAAATCTGTACGAATCGTGTTCCCCGTTCGAGGAATCGTCGTGCCACAAGACACTGCTTCGCAATGTGATCGCAATCAGGATCGCCGATGCCGTAGAGGTCTTGTGTCTCTTTCGTCTCACGGGTGATGTCGAGCGTTTCCGGGGCGGCTTGCTGCATGCGGTAGGCGAGTTCAAAACTTTCGATCCGAGCAGCGAGGTCAGCTTCACCGGGATTTTGCTCGGCGTGGAACTGATTGAGTTGTTTCATCAGATCGAGTTGGCGGCGCTGTTGAGAAACATCCATTGCAGTGGGTGGCTTAAGATTATCAATCGGCTCGCCTGTCGGCTTGAGCCACGTTCCCTGATAGACACTCGGCAGGAAACCGGCACCCCAGTTTTGAGAATAACCTTTGGGGAGTCCACGTCCTTTCGGGTCGGACATCACGATGAAAGCGGGCAAATCGCGACTTTCAGATCCCAATCCGTAAGTCACCCAAGAACCGACGCACGGATATCCCATTTTCGGTAAGCCGCAATTGGCCATAAATAGGGCGGGTGAGTGGTTATTCGACTCGGTATGGCACGAATGCAGGAACGCCATCTTGTCGATATGTTGCGACATATGTGGAAAGATTTCCGACGCCCAGGCACCGCTTTCGCCATGCTGAGAAAATTTGAATGGCGACTTCATCAACGGGCCGACCTGTCCGGTAAAGAAGCCGGTGTTTTTGTCGAACCCTTCCAACTCTTTGCCGTCCCGTTTTTCAAGTTCCGGGCGATAGTTCCAGGTATCAACCTGCGATGGCCCGCCATTCATGAAGAGCCAGATCACTCGTTTGGCTTTCGCTCGCCCTTCGTTGTGCGGTTTTTTAGGTGCGAGAGGATCGGACACAGCTCCGGGGGCTGCTCCCAAAAGCTGTTCTTGTTGAAGTAACGAAGCGAGTGCAACGCCTCCGAATCCGGCCCCGGCTCGTTGCAGAAGTTGTCGTCGATGGAGTGGTTGGTAGAGGTTCATAAGAAACCAAAGTTAAAATGTGGGAATAGTCGAAAAGTAAAAGTGAGATCGATCCTTTTTTGATATTTGTCATTTGAAGTTCGGCACTCACTTTCACTCGATATAAATAAACTCGTTCAAGCTGAATAAGGTTTGGCAAAAGTCGGTCACTGCCAGCTCGCGGGGATTCGGTTCCATCTCGTCCGTATACGAATTTGTCTGGGCATCGATGAACCCTGTGGTCGCCGCCAACTCTTGTGGAGTCGGATCGCGGCTGAGCGCTTGCCAATACCCATTTTTGACAATGTCTTCCGTCGTTGTGTTTTTACCAAGTAATTGTTTCGCAAAATTGGTCGCATATTCACGCACATACGGGCTGTTCATAAAGACTAGCGCCTGCGGAGCAACCGTCGTCGCCGGGCGACCGCCGACTGACACCAACGGCTCGGGCGAATCAAAGACTTGCAGGAACGGAATGAGTTTGCTGCGTTTGATCATGAAATAAATACTACGACGCTTATGGCCCATGTTGAGAGTTCCTGGCCCGAACATCGTTTCGTCGAGAGTATTCGAGACCGACAACATGCTGTCGCGAATGATTTCCGCTTCCACGCGGTGAGACTCAAATCGCCACAAGTATTGATTAGCGAGATCGGCTTTTGCTTTCTCCTTATCAAACTGAGACGACTGCGAGTACGCAGCAGAAGTCATGATCAGTTTGTGAAGTGGTTTGAGACGCCAGTCGTTGTCGATCAAATATTGGGCCAGCCAGTCGAGTAATTCCGGGTGAGTCGGTTTTTGTCCCTGCACTCCGAAATCGTTCGGCGTGCTGACGATGCCCGTGCCAAAATGATGTTGCCAGACGCGATTGGCAATCACGCGGGCCAACAGATGCCCCGGTCCTTTTTTGGTATCGGTCATCCAATTAGCAAGTGACGTACGTCGATAGGAAAGCTTTGAATCTTCGACGGGCGGTTCGACTTTCCATTGATCGGTTGTCGTATCGCCGCGCATTAACACCTGCAAAAACCCTTGCTCGGCCACGCCGGCTTTCTGTTCGTTGTCTCCACGCCGCAGGAAGAAGGTCTCTTCGAAGAAGTCGGCTCCCTGGGTGTGGTGGCGAATCGGTTTCACTCCTTCGGAAACGATCATCATTTTCGTGAGATTCGGCTGTGGCTTGGTCGCGAGAGATTTCTGGACTGCGTCATTCAAGACGACCCATTCCGAGTCCTGGCGACGATAATGATCGAGCAATGCGGTTCGAGTCTTCTCATTCAGCTTGGAGACTTCTCCCTTCTCGGCCAGTTCACTGACGGCTCGCAAGATCGATAAGTCGGCCATCTTGCCGTCGGCACTTGGTCGAGCCGGTTTGACAGCATACGACAACCGTGGACGGCCAATCGCGTGTTTTGTATTCACTTGGAAGTTGAGTTCGACAACCAACCGTTCAGCAGTCGAGGGTTTGACAGCAGTCTCCGTGGTCACTGCAAATGTTGCCCAGTGAGACTTGCCGAATTGCGGGTCGACGGCCCAACCCGTTTTAGGATCATCGTCGAGAGAAGAGGCAATCGACAGGCTGGCCGTGTTTTGCTCGAAGTCCGTTTTCGGTTCGATCAACTTCAATTCTCGCCGATCTTTGCCTTCTAATGTTTCCAGGAAGACACGAATTTTGCTCAAGGCAAAGTTGCCATTATCGGCACGTCCCGGTCCTTTCTTTTTCATCGATGGATCGACCAACGCTTCCAGCTTAATGGCCGAGATCAACTGTCCCGGAATGAGAGGCTGCGATGTGAACGTATATACGTCGTCGTTAGGATTCTTCCCACTGGCGAGTAGCGAGCCATCTGATTGGCGTGTCAGAGTGGCACCATTTTTTGATTTGGCAGCGATTTGATCAAACAGAATCCAGTCAGTCTCAGCCAGCATCGATTGATTCGTCAGGTCTTCAGAGGCGAGCCATTTCTGAAATCGTCCGGGCAGCACGTTCTTCTCAAAGGCGACCAAAGCTGATTCCTTGGGAGCGTGAGTTTTTTCCCACGCGGCCAGTTTGGTAGCCGTCTCTTCCGGTGTCATGTCAACATCGACGTTACTGCGGACAGCCGTCGTGAAGGTCGACACGAACCGATAATAATCGGCCTGCGGAATCGGATCGAATTTGTGATCGTGACAGCGAGCGCAACCCACGGACAATCCAAGCATTGCGTTACCCGTCGTGGCCGCCATGTCATCGAGGGCGTCGTAACGGGTTCGCTCGACTTCATTGGCTGTGATCTGAGTCGGGAAGACACCCGCACCCAGAAAACCGGTCGCCATGAGCGCCTGTGGGTTTTCAGGAGCAATCTCATCCCCCGCCAATTGCCAGCGAACAAATTGATCGTAAGGCATATCCTGATTGAGTGCCTGAATCACAAAGTCGCGGAAGTGATAGGCGTACGGTCGGTCGTAATCCTGTTCAAAGCCGTGCGATTCGGCAAAGCGGGCCACATCGAGCCAATGCCTGGCCCAGCGCTCGCCGTAATGTTGGCTGGCGAGGAGTTTGTCAATCATTTTGGCATACGCGTTTGGATCGTCGTTGTTCAGGAACGATGTCACCTCAGCCGGTGTCGGCGGCATGCCGATCAGATCGTAATAGGCACGACGAATCAAAGTTCGTCTGTCGGCACGGTTGTTGGGCGTGACTTCTTTGTCTTTTAACTTAGCGAGAACGAAGTGGTCAATTTCATTCCGAGACCATTTGTCATCACCGATTTGTGGCGGCTTAGTCACATTCAGTTTTTGGAATGACCAGAACTGATCCGCATCATCGGCAACTTCACGTTCCTGCCACGGAATAACGGCAATCTTTTCTTCAGTCAGAGGCTTGTCATAGGGGGCGCCCAATTCGATCCATTTTTGTAACAGGTCGATTTCCGCCTGCGGCATCTTGTCTTCTTCGTAAGGCATGTAGGGCTGCTCTTTGTGAGTCACCAACTTCATCAGGTAACTCTCTGCCGGCTTCTTGAGATCGATCCCCGGTCCCGTCGCTCCTCCTTTGAGAAGACCTGCGCGGTCGGTGAGATCGAGTTCGCCCTCAATCACATCCACGCCGTGACACGAACCGCAACGGTCCATCAATAACGGACGGACTTTCCCTTTAAACAGCTTCAACCCTGCGGCATACTTTTTGGCATGTTTGGGATCAAGCGGTTTTTGAGCGGAGGGAGGTTCTTCGGCAAACAGAGATGTCGCGAGACAGCAAGCAGCAAGACATCCCAGCGCACGTGTGATTGTCTTCAATCGCATGGCACAAAAATCTATTAGATGTGTGGAAAAAGGCGGGAGCGACCGGCTGACGCAGAACAATGGTAAAAAACCAAATGTCCAATCGCGTCAGAAGACATCAGCGTCGCTGTATTCATTGTAGCCGACCAAAAACAGGTCTGCCAATGGAATTTCATTCAGGTACAATGGAAACACTGAATAAAGCGTTGTCCATAGCCGTCTTGCGCAAGCAAGTCGGATGGGTAGGACCATAATTGATGATCCGAATGCTGAGATTGGGAAATTGAAACCGCGGAGTTCGCGAAGAACGATCATTGGACAAAGATATGAATCATGACAAATCGGCCAACGAATTGAACACAGAAATTCCAACTCAATTAACGACCAAGCAAAAGGCCATTGGTTGCGTGGGGATCGGAGTGATTCTCATTCTGGTTTTCCTATTAATACTACCCGTGAATCGAAATGCCCGAGAAGCTGCCCTTAGAGTGCAATCGATCAACAATCTCAAGAATTTGGCACTGGCTCAAAAAAACTACTGCTCTCAGAACGATGGTCTCTTTGCAGCGCCGACATTTTTCAATGAGAAAGACGAACCGGTACACGGCTGGGTGACTCAATTGCTGCCGTTTATCGATCAATCGACAATCTATGATCGTATCGACCTGTCCCTCCCTTGGGACCATCCCGACAATCAGGAGTGGACGAAATTGTCGATCTACTGGTTGCGCATCCATGGCATCGACACCGAACCAAACTCGAATGGCTATTATCCAATGCCGTATACTCTTAACTCGCGCCTGTTTCCCGATAATCAATCGTTGACCGAAGATTATATCTCACGCGCAGATGGACTGAGCAACACAATTATGATGGGAGAAATACAGGAAGGGTTAATGCCGTGGGGTGCTCCCGACAATGCACGCGATCCGGCACTGGGTCTTAAACCGGGAACAAAGACGATGGGCGTTGAAGTCCATAGCGGTGTGACAATCATCGGTTTCGCTGATGGACGTGTGCGGGCTATTAGCAACGATATTGATCCCACAGTTCTCAAAGCCCTTGCGACACCCGATGGTGGAGAGACAGTGCCAGAGGAATATTAGCGGTAGGGGTACGTCAAGCTGTAGTTGATCTGAGAGGTGTAAACCGCAGAGTTCGCAGAGGACGCAGAGAATTTATGAGATGGATGGATGGATGGATGGATGGATGGGGACGAACGCAATGAGCCCCCAGATTTAGCGTTTATGCAAGAGAGAGTTTTGGTCGTCGGATGTCACTGGCGACTTGCCACCAGTGAGCTGACTGCGAAACAATTTCTTTGAACCGCAGATCACGCGGATTTCACGGATGAAACTTACCTGCTCACGCGAGAGGCAGCATAGTACCCGGCTTCATTCTGGTAAGGATGAACTCCCCCGATTAAGTTGCGACTGTTGCGTGTCGAGACGAATCACGAACCGATGTATCTGGTCACCAGCATTCTCAACTCGCTCGAATTGTCGCGCGCACAGGCTGCCGAGATTTATCGCCAGCGTTGGGGGATAGAGCTTTTCTTTTGGGGGCACAAGCAAATCTTCGAGCGTGAGCGTTTGCGGTCACACTCGCCGCAGAATGTTCCCGTGGAACTGGACTGGTCGATATTGGCACTCTGGGTGGTGAAGTTGTTGGGCGTACGCGAACTGCAGCAGCACAACCGGCGACCGGACGAGTTGAGTGTAAAAGGTGTGTTGCAGGCGATTCGAGAGGAGATGGAGTGTTGGCGACCGGCTCCCGCGAAAAATCTGTTTGCACGTTTAGCGGCGATTAAGGACGATGGATATCGCAGGCGGGACAAGCGTTCGAGGAACTATCCTCGGAAGAAGAAGTGCGGCAAGCCTCCGGGACCGCCGAGAGTGCGGGTGATGAGTGAGGAACAACGGAACCAATTGAGAGCTATCAGATTACGTCAATAAGAAAAATCGTTCACGGACGTGGGTGGCTCCCACCGGACCAGATCGCGGACTCGATGTGATTGCCTCTCCTGATGGTCTTGGTCTTCAGTAACCAAGAATCATTGCCGAAGTCAAACATCGTCTCAAGGACTCGACCGGCGCACCTGTCCTTCGTAGTATTTTGGGGATGTTACGTTCGACACATCGCGAAGTCTTCCTGAGTATAGAAGGGTTCACCAAAGAGACCGGCTATGAGGCCAAACGTGCAACGGTCCCTTTAACGCTCGTCGATTTGGATGAACTAGCGACATTGGTCGTCGAAAACTGTGAGGACTTCGATGTCGATGGCCGTGCGTTGCTTCCACTCGCTCGCGTGTATTGGCCCATTGATTTATGAACAATCTCTGACAAGTAGACAAAGCTAAAACGAAAAAACGCCCCGCACCTCTTGTGTAGAGCGTCTTCAAAGACAGCAGCCAAGCTGTCATGATACAAGCCGAGTCGGTCCTCAATAGAAAATTCCGACCCAATAATCCCGACCGTTGATCAACATGTATCCAAAGCCGACATAATTCGCTCGCTTGAGCATGATGCCGTGATGTGCGGGGGAACGAATCCAACCGTTGACGGCATTTTCGGCGGAGCCGGGGCTGTAAAAAATGATCTCGGGATAACCAAAGCGACTGTGTTGATAGTATCCCGTTTTTGCCATCCATTCGGCGTGCTGTTGAGCTTTGAGTGTCAGGTAGGGATCGAGTTCCACCGGAGCTCGATTGTATTTCGCACGATGTTTGTTGGTGAGATCCAGCAATTTATGAATCACGGGATGTTCTGTGACCCAAGCGTGTTCTTCGGGCGAAACGTATTCACCTGGACCAGCCTCTGCCAGACATGACGAAAATGACAACATGAGTGTCAGGACTAACGGTAACGAAAATCTACACATAATCACTCCTTTGTTTCAAACTGCAGTACCCCCGATTATCGAGAATGTTCAGGCCTTCAGTGGAAGGCCAGAGTCGGGGTAAAAGCGCCCCCGCGTCTTGCGGAGGACTCTTACGGCTGCGTCATGCATCCCTGTAGAGAGCGATCCTGACGAGGAGTGAAAACGGATTCAAGACTGGCGGAGGCCGGTTTTTCGAGGAATATTCTGGCACGTTTTTTGAGTTGAAGGAAACACGTTTTTGATCCGAGTTCGAACAAATTCATTTTACCTAAAGCTAATACTGTTCTGTGTTTATAAGAGACATGGACATAAACTTCATAAGAAGTATTCAATATATGTTGATGCGTTAGTTTCCCAAAATCTTTCGCGCAAATTCGGAACTGAAATTCGAGAAATACCCGATTTGGAAACTGGCAGTTGGCAGCAAACTGCTGTCAGCATTAACCTTGAGAGACTTGCTCAACAACGAGAATCTCTGCCGTCGTTCGATCTATGGTGAGGCAGAGCGATTCTAAATCGAGATCGTCCAGATCGAACCCGAATGGTTCTTCCAACGCATCGGAGATTGATTCCAGGCCGAGGACAGTGAAAACACCCGACGGAATATCGGCGAACTTTTCGTAGAAGAGTATTCTTTAAAGACCGGTATGAGACTGTACAAGCCGACGAGCAAAGCAATCAGCCAAACGCGGACCAGCATGATCGTCGTTTTGACCAGACGACTGAGATCTGATTCACGAATCGGCATCAATCAACTTTCGAAGGATGAGAAGCAACAAACACGGTTAGTTAAAAAAGAAAACTTTATGAGCCGTCTTGCGTAATAGCCACTCGCGATCTGTGGTCGAGAGAGAGCCCATGCGTTCTGTGATCAGTTTTATGGAATCGGAGTAGGTATTCTCGCCGACTAACTGATACGGAGAATCGCTGGCCCACATAAGTCGTTCCACACCGTAAGAGTCAATCAGCCGTTCGATCATCGGGATGAGTTCGGTATGCGGGGGCTTTTTGTTGCCAAGGGCGTAATAAGCTGAAATTTTCACGGTGACGTACTGATGTCGCGCCAATTTGCAAAGATTGTCGAGTTCATTTTTCCGAATCTCTCCATCGATACCAACGCGGGCAAAGTGGTCGATAACAACGGGCGTTTCCGGGTATTTGTCACACCAGGAATCGATGGTCGGCAGGTCTTCAGGATTGATCAGGCAACACATGTTTTGACGAGTATCTGCGGCCATCTTCCACATGGAGTGCATGCCGGGGTTGTCGAGCCATTTCTCTCGTCCATAAACGCCCGGCGTAATACGGAACCCTGTTACTTTGTCGGACAACAGTTTTTTCATGGCAACATCAGGTTGCGGGGCCATGTTGTCGACCATGCCGACAATTCGGAAGGCATGTGGATGCTGGCGAGCAGCATCAATCATGTAAGAGTTGTCCCACCGATAAAAGACGTTGTGGGCAATGAGAACCACTTTCCCCACACCATTTTTGTGTGCGACATCGAGCAGCTCATCAGTTGTAAAGCTACCGGGGGCGAGATCGTCGAGCGTTTTTCCATTCGCGAGAGGATACTTCTCGACATCGCGCGTCCAGATGTGTGAATGCGCATCAATCCATGGGTATTCATCGGTCATTGTACAGTCTTCCGCCGATAAGAACTGTGTTCCGAGTTTGGAACCAAGGCCCACTAACCCGGCTGTCGTCGCGGAATGAATCAAAAAATCTCGTCGTGAAGAGGCATGCATTGTCATCCAACAGATCTCCCAAAGCACAATCAATACGTGGCAAGTTAGATTGATTGTAGGAAAAACTGGGCAGCAATGCGCTCAATTTCTTGGAGTGAGCCATATTCTGGCCCGAAGCGAACGGTTAGCCGCCAGCCTCTTCTGGACGCGGGGAAGCAAACTTGATGTTCTTGATGTAATCGATCATGCGTGCCTGCCCATTCACCCGTTGTACGCGACCACGACACGCACCAATGGCGTTGATCAGATACTTCGAATTCAACGCATAATCAGGATCGAGTTCGACTTCTTGGTCCTCGGCAAGCGGGTTGCCCGGCGAGCCGATGGCGTTCAATATTTCGCTATTCAAGCGTTTGAATGCGTTGCTCGATTTCTCTTCTTGAGAGGCACCCGGAGCGCTGGCGAAGAGTTCTTTATTCGCGATGGTCATCGAATACATTTCACCGTTTTCATCGGCCTTCATGCGGACCTTAATGACGGGCGGTTTGGGACTATCGCTTTCGGCAGCGGATTGACCGATTGGCATGTTGACGGTGAAATCGCCTTCAGGCTCGACAATTTTCAATGTGAGCATGAAGAAGATCAGCAACTGGAACACCACATCAATCATGGGCGCCATTTGCGGTTCGATTTTTTCCGTCGATCGTTTTCCACGAATTTTCATAACGACACTTCTTCTTATCGAGGAGTCTGTGAAGACTTATGGTTCTACCGATTGTTGAGCTTTGATGGCAAATTTTTCAAACATGATACCATCCTTCTGGGCAAGCTTAATCACGCCCTGAACGATACCCGTGGGAACCTCGGCATCCGCTCGAATCACCACAGTTATCTCTGAGATCTCTTTGCCTTCATCACGATAGATCTGCGCTTCCAAGCGGAGTTTGGCTTCTAACCCATCGAGGCGAATTTTCTCACCCGGCCAGAAAATATAGGCTTGGGGATCAACTTTCTCGCCCTCCAGATTGCGTTCAAAACCGATGTTGATGGTCAACTCGTCTTCCCGCTTCACTTTGGGAGGCATCGCGAGTGAGTCTTTGGGAAGAATGACTCGTTCGTCTGCCTGCGTTTGCTCGAAATTGGTAATCACCATAAAAAATGCGATCAACTGAAACACGATGTCAATCATCGGAGTCATGTCAATTTCGGCAGTCGCCACATCGGCTTTTTTGAATTTCATCGAACTCTCTCCACACCAAGGTCACCGGACGGGCCGGAAGATTATTTCTCAGGAGCCGCAGGAGCAGGTGCCGGAGCAGCCGCACCTTTTCCACCGCCAGCCATAGGCAATTTAGACATCAAGCCTTCGCTGATGATGCCGACTTCGAGTACCAGTTTGGAGATTTGATTCTTCAAAAGGGTGTAAGCGATCATCGCGGGAATCGCGACAAACAGTCCTTCGAGTGTGGTGAATAGAGCGGTTGAAATACCTTCTGCCAGCTCGGAAGGCTTGGGAGATGTTGCCGATTGAGCAATTTTCTCAAACGACATAATCATACCATACACAGTCCCCATCAGCCCGAACATCGGAGCGATTGCACCAATCAAAGCGAGATAACTGACGCGGTGTTCGAGAGTCATGTTTTCTTCTTCGCCGACTTCCTGCATTCCTTCGATGGCTTCTTCGTAGCCACGATTCAATTTCGAGAGACCATTCGTAAGCACACGAGCAATGAAGGAGTCATCGGAACGGGCGACTTCGTAAGCTCCCTGGTAATCTTTTGCGTTAATTTTCTCTTCAAAATTTTCGACAAAGTCGGGTGGGATCAACACATCGCGTCGAACCTGTAGCAAGTTCATCATGACCACGGCCACCATGATGAAGGAGAGGATCAAAATGATGAGACCAAAGAAACCGGACGCTTCAATCAGCCAGCCCAGGAAACTTTTCGGTGGCTTTGTACCACTGGCGGCACCTTCTTCTGTGCCGGAATCTGCAGGAGCTTCTTCGGCAGCAGGAGCATCCTGACCATAAGAGGTGGTTTGTTCAATGGGGTTGAAGGCCACTGTCATCACGGCGATCAGCACGGTCAACAGGGCAAGAATGTGCCGACGGCTAAGTGTGGACATCATGGGTAAATTCCTCTTTTCTCGGGTGTCTGTGAAGTCGTTGTTTTGATCAGCATGCTGATGAGAGCTTGCTGTATGAAATTTGGGTTCCGCGGGTGAGCAGCCTTGCTCAGAAATCGAAGACATCCTTTCTTTCAGGTTGGCTATTAGTTTAATGTGCCATTGAACGTCGTTCCAGAGTGCAATACAAGGATCTGACGGAATCTGTTTGTAAAGTGTCTTGAGAGGTCAGTTTACAACGCAAATCGCAAAATCACGATGACCGATTTATTTTCCACCATTGGCCCAAGAGCTTTCCGGGTATTGGCTCCGCAATCGGGCCTGCGCATCTGACGCTCGATCCGCTTTTCCAACCTGAGTCCACAGCGTGGAGAGGTGGTGCAAAGCTTCCGCGTGCAAACTTGGCTCGGAAGCAAACAGTAAATCGACGGCAAGATAGGCAATTACGGCTTGTTGAGGTTTTTCCAGGGCGACCAGTGCGTCACCTTTGCGAAGAAAGGCCCTCGCTTGGACGGCGGCTTGGGTTGGTTCTGTTTCGCCGATGACTTCATTGGCAATTTTTACGGCATCTGCCGGTTGTCCCTGTTTAGTCTGACAGAATGCCAAGCCAAGCCGTGCTTCGTTCTTACGGTTTAATTCCTGTTGAGAATTTGTGGCCATGTTGGCCACGGCCTGATAATCGGCTTTGGCCTTGTCCACATCACCACTGGCAAGGAGTGTATCAGCGGCCAAAATTTGAGCGGCCATTTGATAATCTTTGTAAGGAGCCGATTTCATTTCATTGAACGCGGCGGTCGCTTTGGCAGTGTCTCCTTTGGCGGCATACAACTGACCCAGATACTGTTGCAGTTCGTAATAGCGGAAGTGATTTCCGTTGGCGGTTTTGAATCCTTCGAGTGCTTTGATGGCTTCATCTGCTTTGGCTGGGTTCGTAATGGCCAACCGTGCTCTTGCTCGTGCCATGAGATAATCAAGATCAGCCTGGGCATCTTTAGAGAGACCTGCCAGATTGTCTTTCACTTTCTGATACAGTTCGAGTGACTTCGTCACATTTCCACTTTTTTCACTGCTACGTGCATTTTTGAGATCGAGCGGTTCGCCATCCCAGTTTAGAGAAGTAATCGTATTGACGGGAATTTCCCGTTCGTTGCTCCCTTGTTGAATCTTAACCACATCTTTGGTGTAGCTGGTAATTGTTCCACGAGCGGCAGAAGCACCATCAATATAGATGGTATCGACCGCGTAAGCTGACGAAAGGCTGAACACTACGGCAGCACAACTGAGCAGTGATCGCAGCGAAACTGATTTCATAATAAATCTCCAACGTATTTGTTATCTCATTCAGAATGAGACTTCAGATTTGGGCAAGGTGTCGGTTCAAGAATCTTCAGACTTTTTGGCTTCTGCGGCTTTGGCCGCCTCGGCTTTTTTCTTGGCCAGAATTTTCTTCTTCAAAGCGGCTTTTTCTTCTGGCGTTAAATCGGCCACCGTTTTTTTCTTTTTGACAGGCTGTTCCGCAGAAGCAGCTCCGGCAGCGGGCTTTTTCGCAGGTGCCGGTTGTTCCTGAGGTTTCGCTTTTGATTTTTCGGCCTGCTGCGATTTTGCGGGAGGGGCTTTTGCCGGTTTGGTCTCGATTTGAGGTGCCGACTGTTTTTGAGGACGAGGTTGGGCGGCGGCTTTCTTTGCTGGAGCGGCACTCGGTGCTCCAATCGTGACGGGAGTATCGTCATCGCGTCCGGGAACTCTACGGCGTGCTTTTTTCTTGGGTTTGATGAGGAAAAAGAGCCCCACTCCCATTCCCGCACAAACCAGGACGGCAATGGCGGCCAGCATATAATTTGGCCCTGTCGGTTCTTCGACGGGGGTGTCGATAATTTCCCCCTGACCCTCTAAGTCTGCGGAGTTATATTCGTCCTCGATATTAGCCGTGGTTTTACTGGGCGGTTGTCCGTCCGTTCCGGCAACTGCCGTGGGACGCTCCAGCGGTTCGGGAATTTCACCCAGTGAATTTTGAACGTCGAGATAGAGGCTGTCGAACTTCGTCCAAGTCTCGTTATCGACATCGGGGGTGCTGTTCAAGGCGAATTGATACAGCGTACTTTTAGCACGGACGAAGAAATCTTTCTGCTCATCTCCACTCAGAGATTTTCCATATTGGTATAACGAGTCGCCCATCTCGTAGAGCACGTCGTAATATCGCTCACGAATATTGGGAATTGTGGAATTGGGGTTACTCATGACCTGCTGAATGAGCAATCCGAGTTGACCGAATCCATACACCGAAGTTCCGGTCGTGATTGTTTGGTCCTTCTGCTTGTTTCCCATTACGGCATCGAGATATTTTTGATTCTCGCCACTGATCTCGGCCCATTCCTTAAGGATCAGAGCGGCTTCCATTTGTGCGTCGAGTTGCTTGGCATTCCCGGCAAGAACCTCTGCAATCGTTTTGAACGCCTCTTCATAATTCCCTTGACGTTTCTGTAAAACCGCGATGCGTGTGTTAATACTGGGGATGTAGGCGGGGTCGATGAAGTCGGCATTGCCTTTTCCCTTCTCGATAATTTTGTCGTAAGCGGCAGCCGCTTTGTCGTAGTAAGCTGCTGCGGCAGATGTATCGCCTTCGACGCCATCACCCAAGTTGGCATATGATTCGGCAATCCAAAGTAAAGAGCTGTAGTCGAGACCGCTGTCCCGCTCAGATAGTGCTTGCAGAAAACGGTCGAACGCTGCCATCACGGTATCGAGTCGTTCCTGATTTCCTTCAGCCCTCAAGCGATCAATCTCTTCCTTGAGCTTGAAGCCGAGCTGAATGTAGATTTGAGTGAGTGCATCGGGGTTTTCGCTACCGGCAACAACTTCAAGGTCGCCCATGGTTTTGATCGCTTCGTCAATTTTCCCCAAGCCCATGTAGGTACGAAGCAAGAGTTGATAAACCTGAATCGCGACGGGACGGCTTTGGGGACCACGTTGAGGTCGGTTGGCTTCGTTCTCGACGCTCACATGCTTGATAATGTTGTGATCGCCTTCGTTCAATAGTTTGATCGATTCTGCTTCTTGTCCTTTGGCGTTCAGGATTTCAACGAGTGTGACTTTTGCGAGAACATAGATGTCTGTCGGGGTCCCTTCACTGGAAAGCCCCTTTTCGACCAAGACCATGCCTTCCTTGATCCGTTTTTCCGCTCGGGCGGCAAGATCGTCCAGCTTGGCTTTTTCTAGCCGTTCCGCTTCCAGCTTTTGGAGTTCGCGGAGATAGGCGACCCACAATTCCTGCCCCGCTTTGAGGACGGCTTCCTGATGACGCGGATGCGTGTCGTTCACGGCATTAAAATATTTGACCGCTTCCAGTGGCTCACCGGCGCCGCGGTAGATATCGCCAAGAATGAGACGAGCATCATCAGCCTTGCCACTCTCGGGCCAACGACTGGCAAGCAGACTTGCCGCATCGGACATCATTTGCCGTTCTGCATCTCGTTGTGCAGTTGGCTTCGCATAATAAATCTGACTGAGTGCTCCCAAGGCCAAATACGCGGCATCTTGTGCTTGAATGGCCTGATCTTCCGAGGCAGTCCGTACGATGAAATCTGCAACAGCCGCGGCATCGTATTGTTTTTTCGCGTAATACAATGTGAACGCGAGAAAGTATTGCATGGAGGCAATCTCGCCTGGTTTTTCGCCACCTTCAATCAGCGACAGGCCGAGTCGAATAATTCGCTCTGTCTCTTTGAGGTGGAGATCGAAGGAGGATTGTGCCGCCTGTTTTTGCGAGTCATTTTGTGCCGCTTTGACTTTCTTGGAGAATTCGGCATGTTGCCGGACTTTATTTTTGGCAACAGAAAGCGCGACACCAAAATTCTTGGGATCACCACTTTCGCCACTCACAAGAGGTTCAAGTCGTTGAACCATGGCGGTTGCCGGGTCGCGAAATTCACCCGCGTAAAGTGCCAACTCACGTGCTTCACTAAACGCAGATTCGAGATATCCTTGTTGTTCTTCTTTGGGGAGGTCGCCTTGACTCCCGAGGATCTCCAAAGCACGAGCTCGTTCCCATTGAATTCCCAGACCGTAAGACGTTTTCGATTCGCGGCGGTTTTCTTGCAACCATTTGGTTGCTTCAGACACGACCAACTTGTGATCAGATTTTTCGGGTTTGTTTAACACAATGAGTTTGAAGAAGAATGTCTGAGACTTCAGCATCTTCATCGTGTCTGATTCGCCGGGGTGGCCGAGAAGCTCATCATAGATACCAAGCGCGCGCCCAAGTTCGGCTTGTTCCTCGAAACATTTTCCTTGCATGATTCGCGAGTACAACCCGGCACCTTGTGATCGATACTTGGAGTGAATGGCTTCAAATTGTTCAGCCGCTTTTGAGAGTCCGGCGAGGTAGGGTTGCGAACCGTCGTCAAAGGTCCGTGCTTCCTGATAAGAACACAATGCGAGATCGAATTGAGCCTGAATGAAGTTTTGTTCGGCATCCTTGCGGGTTTTGAACTTTTCTTCGTCCTTCTTCTCGTCGAGAAATTGTCCTTTAAAAGCGGCGTAAGCTTTTTCAAATTGATCTCTGGCGGTTTGATAGACATCGCGTGCTTTGGCAATGTGCCCACGCGCTTCCTCTTGTTGTTTTTTCTTTTTGGCGACATTCTTTTCGCTACGGCTTTCCCAGATTAAGGCCTTCGCTTTATCGAGAAAGATACCCGCTCTTTCTGAATTCGCCGAACCGGCAAGCGGATGATTGGGGCTCTCTTTGGAAAATCGTTCTAAAGAGGCGAGCGCTTTTTCGAGGGCTGCCTGTTTCAACTCAACTGTTTTTGCCAGTCGAGCCGACTGTTGATGAACCTTGAATTCTTCGAAAGACAAACGCGCTTTGACATCGGCTGGTAAGTCGTTCCGGGTCCGCAGATCTTCGATATAGTCGAGGGCGGTATCCGAGAATCCCCGATTGCGCATCGCCTGGATTAACTCAAGGTATGGCTCTGCGGCGTGTAAGGACTGCACGAAGACGCCAACAGTAACAGCGATCAAATAATATAGGTGTCGTTTCATGGAACCCGATTATCCCGGTTCAAAGGGGCCAATGATTCATGCCGGTGACCAATGATAATGAGTCGGGCAATGAAGCTTTGTAGTGTCTGGAAAATACGAAATCATTCTGAAGGGTTGGCCTGTTCACGAAGCATCCTAATTGTCTTCGAGTGAAGTCAGATTCACAAGAAACTTCGTGATACCTCAGCATAGTCGGGAGAAATTCCCGACGCAAGAAGCATCTGCGAAGAGGAAACATAACTTATTGAGAGAGCTGCAATCTCGGATTCGGTTTTTTTTCCCGTTCATTACGCCTATGATGTTGAGAAGTGTTTTACTCTGACCCACATTCACCAAATTCAGACCAAGAAAGTTCGACAGAAAATGACCGTTCAAGTTGGAAAACCGGCTCCCGATTTCGCAGTTCAGGCTTATGATCGCACAAAAGACGGATCTGATGATCAGTTCGTTGATGTGAAATTGGGCGATTATTCGGGGAAATGGGTGTGCCTCTTCTTCTACCCTCTCGATTTCACTTTTGTCTGCCCGACCGAGCTTGTCGCCTTCAACAATGCCCTCGGCGAATTTCAGGATCGTGAGTGTGAAGTTTTGACGGCCAGCACTGATAGCGTCTTTTCTCACAAAGGCTGGTGCGATGCTCATGATGATCTCGCGAAACTGAAATACCTCATGCTCGCCGATAATAATCTCAAACTTTCCACCGATTACGGCGTCTTGGATGACGAAAAAGGAATCGCGTATCGCGGCATCTTCCTGATCGATCCAGAAGGTGTGACTCGCTGGTTGGCAATTCACGACCTGTCCGTTGGTCGGAATGTTGACGAAGTTCTGCGCGTGCTGGATGCTTTACAGACTGACAAACTTTGCCCCTGTAACTGGAGCAAAGGTGATGAAACTCTGGACTGATTAATTTCAGTTTCGATTTTCGACGATAACGACACTCGTCAACAGGCCGCCTTCGGGTGGCCTGTTCGAGTTTGATTGGCTCCCGAAACCCACTCGCAGGACTTTTCCATGTCTCGTATTGCTCCCTTGTCAGAATCTGAGGCCAGCGACAAAGCCCAACAAACATACGGTCGCATCAAGGAAGTCTTTGAGCTTGACGAAATCCCGGAACCATTTTTGTTAATGGGACGAGTTCCTGCATTCTTGCAGGACTTCTATATGAACTTCAAAAAGTTTGTTATGGGCGAAGGGAAGCTGACAGAACGAGAACGGTTGGTAATTGCGATTGCCGTGGCTGCCAACGCTGGTTCTGACTCGTGGATTAAGTTTCTGCGCGACAGGGCGGGTGATATGGTCACCGACGAACAGTTTGCCGAAATCGGTTCTTTGGTCAGTACCAATTCCATGTACAACACGTTTTTCAAATTTCGCGATCTCAGCGGTAGCGAAATTTTTGACGGAATGTCTGTTGGACTTCGGGCTCACGTTTTCTCGGGAACTTCTTTCGACGAGAAGATGGTGGAACTCATCAATACGGCAATTAGTGACATAAACGCTTGTAAGCCATGCACGGCGGGCCATGTCAAGAAAGCTCGCAACCTGGGGATCTCAGACGAACAATTACTGGAAGCCATTCAGGTCGCTGCCGTCATTCAGGCTGGCGTGAAGTACACACAAATCGCGGGATAAGTCTTTGAATGTCGTCGCTGCGGAGAAACGCTTCGAAGCTCGCGTAACAATTTTTACGTGCACCTGTCAACGTCGTCAGATACGCTATTGCTACTATGCGAATTCGGACGTTGAATCTATGGGACCAGTTTCGAACCAGTTTCTGGTTTCTACCCACAATTGTTGTCTCTATAGCGGTGGCATTGGCGATTTTCCTCCCGTGGTTAGATTATTGGGGAGCGCAATGGATCGCTGCGTATCTGCCCTGGCTCATCACTTCTCGTGATATCTCCGTACTATTGTTGAGTCATATCGCCTCTTCGATGATTACTGTCGCAGGAATTGTCTTCTCTTTAACCGTGCTGATCCTCTCAAACGCTTCGTCATCATATGGTTCACGTGTCTTACGAAATTATATGCAAGATCGCGTGACGCAGTTCGCTATTGGTGCGTTTGTTGCGCCCAGCCTGTATTGTTTTTTGGTGTTACGACATTTGGGAAATGAAACGGATGTTGTCCCTCACCTTTCCGTCTCAGTGGGTGTCGCGTTTGCGGTCTTTAACTTTGGAGTCTTGATTTATTTTGTGCATCATGTGGCGTTGGCCATTCAAGCATCTGAGATCATCAAATCGTTGTCGCATGAGCTAACGCGCTCAATCGATTCACTCTTCCCTGACCATCTGGGGGCAGGGGACGAATCATCTGGGAACTCTTATTCCATCGAAGACTTCAATCAGAAAGAAACCACCACGATTCACGCCACTCGCGAGGGGTATCTTCAAGTCATCGACTCAGACCGTTTGTTGGAGTTGGCGATTCAATATGAGGTTGTGGTTTTGGTCGAACGTCGTCCGGGAGACTTCATCACGCTAGACCAGCCAGTCTTTCGTATTGCCGGTCTTCAGGAAATTGAACTCGTGCTGAAGCGTCAGTTCAACGAAACACTCTTTGTGGGCAGCCGGCGTACTCCTCGACAGGATGTGGAATGTGCCGTGCATGAGTTGGTGGAGGTTGCCGTTCGCGCCTTGTCACCGGGGATAAACGATCCCTTCACTGCCATTACCTGCTTGGACTATTTATCAAGTGATTTGGCAAAACTGGCGAGGCGTAAAATTCCTTCACCCTATCGGGAGGACCAATCGGGGCAATTACGTGTGATTGCCTTTCCCTTTACATTCAACGGAGTCCTTGATTCTTGCCTGAATCAGATTCGGCAGTGCAGTTCGGGAACTGCTTCTGTACTGATTCGTCTCTTGGAGAGGCTCACGATGCTTGCCGACGTGGCCACCCGAAAAACTGACCGAACAGGGATTTGTAAACATGCAGAAATGGTCCTCCGTGAAGCCGAACGGTCCTTGCCGGAAGCGGAAGACTTGAAAATCGTTCGTGATCGATACCAACAATTCCAGAAGGTGTTTTCGGGGATTCATTCTGTGGAAGACAAAATCACTGTTGATCAGGATTAACAACTTCTTCAATTGGTTATTTTCAGGCAATTGCACCCACACCAGACATTGCGGTATTCTGGGCTGAAACAACAACCTTCCCTCTTCACAATCGAAATACCATGAGTCGCCTGTTGAGTCGCGGATTCATTGATGAGAACAACAAATAAACCCGCTTGATGATTCTGACGAATCATTAAGGTTTTTGTGATGACGTCCCACTTTTCATAAATCCGTTTGCAGCAGAATTGAGTTTTTCAACGGGCTGTTAACACCATGACTGAATTCCTATCCTCGGTTGAACTCTGGTTACCCGGCATGATCGCCATGTGCGTGCTTGTGCTGGCTTCCGGTTTTTTTTCGTCGAGCGAAACGGCTTTGTTCTCTTTATCGCAGGAAGACATTCGTCGTTTTCGAGTTGGAAATGCCCCGCAACGAGTGGTTGCACAACTCTGTCACAATCCTGATCGACTTCTCACGGCGGTTTTGTTCTGGAACTTGCTCATCAATCTCAGCTACTTCGCGATTTCTTTTGTCGTTTCTCAAAAACTGATTCGAAGCGAGCAACAATTTGCAGGAGGAGCGTTCGGTGTCTTTGGGATGATTTTGATGATCGTTGGCGGAGAGGTGCTTCCCAAAAGTATTGCCGTCGTTTTTTCTCGCCGGCTTTCCGTCTTGTTTTCCTGGCCGTTGGCGATTTTGATACGACTTCTCGATCCGGTCAGCCCGTCACTCAATCGAATTACGCGGATGGCACGACGAACGTTTTGGCCACATCTCAAGAAAGAGCCAATTCTGGATGCCGATGACCTCGAACGTGCGGTCGATCTGACCAATCTTGAGAAGCACGTCGCCCGGCACGAGCGACAAGTGCTGCATAATATTTTGGACTTGTCAGAGATCCAAGTGGAAGAGGTGATGAGACCTCGAGGCTCTTACGTGGCGATTGATCCTCCTTTTTCACTGGCAGCCGTAGGGCACGAGGCTCCGCCGGGAGATTGTGTGGTCCTTCAGGAGCCAGGCACGGAAGAACTGAATGAAGCGATGCTGTTGTTGCAGTTTGCCCATCTCCCGGATGAACTGCTCGAACAAAAAACGGAACCCGTCATTCATGTTCCCTGGACGGCATCATTGGCTTACACGCTACATTTGATGACGGGTAAGTTCACTCATGTGGCGTCTGTCGTGAATGAATACGGCGAGAATATCGGCATTGTGACTTACGACGACATCATGGACACGGTGCTTTCCGCAGAACCCAGTCGTGCACGACGCGTGTTGAAGCGTGAGCCGATTCTTGAAGTTGCACCAGGAAAGTTTCATGTCGAAGGAATGACGACATTGCGATATCTCTCACGTCGACTCGACCTCGACTATGAACCGGAAACGGATGGCCTGTTAACCGTGGCGGGAATGTTGCACGAAGAACTGGAACATCTTCCCCACAATGGCGATGAGTGTGAGTGGCTCGGTTTTCGTTTCCGAGTGATCGATGCTTCACGTCGGCAGTTGCGAGTGATGGTTTCAAAAGTGTTAGAGAATGACTCACTTCCGAGTGGTACGGAAGGGGGCACCGATGAATGACACTTTTTTTGTGTTGGGGACCATGTTGCTGTTTCTGGTGGGGTTACGCCTCTCGGCGTTCTTTAGCGGAGTAGAAACAGGATTTTATCGCATTAGTGTTTTGCGTTTGAACATCGATTCCCAAGCCGGTGACAAGGTGGCCTCTCGTCTGCTGTGGTTCATTCAGAATCCAAGCCGCTTTGTGGCAACCTGCCTGGTGGGTAATAACGTCGCCAACTATGTGACCACTTTAGCGGTCGGGCTGTTTGTCGGTCATCAAATATCTGATAACGGAGGATACGCAGAAGTTTTGGCCACACTGGCCGTTTCACCGATTGTCTTTATCTGCGGAGAACTGTTACCAAAGAACCTCTACTTTCGAGCACCGATGTCGTTGCTCAAACAAGATACAAAACTGTTTCGGTTTTTCGATCTAATGTTTCGTCCGATCAGTTTTCCATTAATTATGATTGCCAGAATCTTTGAGCGACTATCGGGAGATAATGACCGCAGCGGTGCAGCAATTCTGGGACGAAATCGATTGGCGCAAGTGCTCTCACAAGGTCATCAGGAAGGAATTTTGTTGGATGTTCAGAATCGGATGGTGTCTGGATTGATGCGGCTGGTGCAAGAGAGAGTCACGACGGTTATGACTCCTACGGCGCGTATTATTGGCCTGGATGATTCCACAGATCGAGAGAAATTACTCGACCTGGCCCGTCTCTATGGTTTGGCCTACGTTATTATTCGAAAACCGGGAAAATCGGGAGACTGGTACGGTTACGTTCGCACAATTGACATTCTGCTGACCAGCAGACCGATTAGCTCTTATATTCAAGAGATGCCCAGTTTTGATGAAAAAGAGAATCGGCTTGAGGCCTTACTCACTCTTCGAGAACAAGGGGCCAAGATCGGCGTGGTCAAAAAACGCGATGCGGTTATCGGAGTGATTTACGAACAGGGGCTGATTGAAGCCCTTAGTCGGGCTTGAGCATTATGAAAGAATCTCATTCTCAAAAGACGGTTTTGGTGACGGGGGCGGGCGTTCGAATCGGACGCGCCATCGCGGTCGCACTTGGTCGTAACGGACACCAAGTTGCCGTTCACTATAATCGTTCGAAAGAAGAAGCCCAACAAACGGTTGCCGAGATTCGAAACGCGGGAGGTGTGGCCCATTCATTTCAGGCCGATCTTTCTCAGCCGTTGCTGAGTGTTCCTGAAATGTGTCAATCGATTCGGGCTGAATTCGGCGGTTTGGATGTTCTCATCAACAATGCTTCATTGTTTGAAGAGGGACTGTTGTTAGACACAACGGGGGAGTCCTGGGAGCGACAGTTTGCTGTCAACCTACAGGCCCCGTTTGTACTCTCGCAAGAGTTTGTACGTGGCTTGGCCGATGACAGTCGTGGTCATATTATTAATATTTGTGATTGGCGAGGAGAGGCTCATCCTCCCGGCCATGATGCTTACACATTGAGTAAGTCGGGGCTTGTGGCCATGACAAATATGTTGGCAAAAGAGTTGGCTCCACGTATTCAGGTGAATGGAATTCACCCCGGAGCGATTTTGCCACCCCCCGGCGCTGATGAGGATCATGATCGACGTGCGAAGGAGTCGATTCCCTTAAATCGCACAGGATCACCGGAAGACATTGTGAGTGGTGTTCTCTACCTATTACAGTCTTCCTTTGTGACGGGAGAAATTCTCAATATTACCGGCGGTGAGCATCTTGGATAATGGGGGCTGTTTTCGATGGACTTCGTCTCGTTAACAGCAATCTATTCCGCCATTGAAGTGTTGGGAGTGCTGACGGCATTCCACAATGTGATGCGGACGCGGACACCTCCCGGAGCGGTTGCGTGGTTTTTCGCATTGGTCCTTTTTCCAGTCGTCTCGCTTCCTCTTTATTGGATTTTTGGACGCAATAAATTTGAAGGATACGTTGTCTCTCGCCAAAAGGGTGATCTGGAAATACAACAACAGGTGGCGTTAGGTCTCGAACGGTTTGCGGAGGTTCATGGTGCGGATCTTCCGGGAGATTCTGAGCGATTTCGAGTGTGCGAAAAACTGGCCAGCCTGCCGTTTACCGGCGAGAATAACGTCCATCTTCTCATTGATGGTGACGCCACATTCTCTGCAATCATAAAAGCCATTGAGGGGGCAGAAGACTATGTTCTCGTTCAGTTTTTCATCATTCGTGATGACCAAATCGGGCAGCAGTTAATGCAGGCATTGTTGTCACGATTACGAGAGGGTGTCAGGGTTTGTTTACTCTATGATGAAATTGGTTCTCACTCTCTGAAGATGAGTTTCTTTCATGACCTGATCGAAGCTGGAGGGCAAGTGAATGCGTTTCACTCCTCGCGGGGATTTACCAATCGGTTTCAACTCAATTTCCGCAATCATCGAAAAATAGTCATCGTGGATGGTAAAATTGCGTTCTTGGGTGGACACAACGTAGGCGATGAATATCTTGGCAGAGATCCCAAGTTTGGGCATTGGCGTGATACTCATATCCAATTGCAAGGGCCATCCGTCGCCTGTGTTCAATTGCCGTTTGTCGAAGATTGGCACTGGGCGACAGGTGCGACAATTCCCGATCTCAATTGGATCAACTCACCGCTTATCGATGATGGAATAGAATTGCTGATTGTGCCGACAGGCCCCGCCGACCAGATGACATCGTGCGGACTCATGTTCCTGCATTTAATCAATTCTGCACGCGAACGCTGTTGGATCACTTCGCCTTACTATGTCCCGAGCGAAGAAGTCTCAGCGGCATTGCAATTAGCTGTATTAAGAGGCGTCGATGTTCGCATCATCGTTCCCGAAAAAGTCGATCATTTGCTCGTTTATCTTTCTTCCTTTGCATTTATCGAACAGGGATTGGCAACGGGAATTCGTTTCTTTCGGTATCAGAATGGTTTCCTGCATCAAAAAGTAATTATCGTTGATGATGATTTGGCATGTGTCGGAACCGCCAATCTCGACAATCGATCTTTTCGATTGAATTTCGAGATTACCGCAGCGGTTGCCGATCAAGAGTTTGCCAAGGAAGTGGAAGGCATGTTGAACGCTGATTTTGAGAAATCACGCGAGATGGAAAAAGGAGAGTTGAGTCGCAAGCCATTTCTGTTTCAACTGGCGTGTCAGGTTTCACGCTTAATGGCTCCCATTCAATGATCGACACTCACAATCCTTCTACTTCGATGGCGATCATTGATCGTGTTCAACCCCTCAAATACCGATTACTTCTCGCCTCACTACTTCTTGTCTCGGTGCTCTCTCCATTGACGAGTGGCTCTTCATTGGCCTCTCTGCTACGCATCATCATGCTGCAGGTGGCGTTACTGACATCCATTGTTGCAGCGCGTCAGCATAAACGACTCTTCTGGATTGCAGTCTGTCTGGGTGTGCTTGCGTTTTCTAATATTAGCTTTGAATACGTTGAACTTGATTCACAGGTTCGCACATCGTCTCAAATATTTCTGACTCTCTTTTTTAGTATATTGGGAGTCACATTTTTGATAGACATCCTTCGCTCTCCTCGTATCGACATTGATCAGATCTGTGGAGCGCTGTGTGTTTATCTTATTATAGGGACCGTTTGGAGTTTCCTGTTCGCTTTGGTACTCAAGCAGTCTCCTGGGGCTATTGTATTCCCCGAGGAGACTGCATTATCGCATGATCATTCGGGCACATTGACTTACTTCAGTTTTGTCACGTTGACGACCCTCGGTTATGGTGACATTCGTCCGGTCACTCCCATGGCAAGAACTTTGTGCTGGCTCGAAGCGGTCATCGGGCAAATTTTCATGACGGTACTTGTCGCTCGGCTTGTCGGACTGAATCTTGCATCACACGCCAAAATTGACCCTGACCTTTAGAGACTCTCATTGATTTCGAGGAAAACGCCATGATGTCGCCCCCTGACGGTCTCGATCCCGATCAAATTGCTTTGGGAGTGCAACAACCTTGGGCCGAGTTGATTATTCGTGGAGTTAAAACGCTTGAGATTCGACGCATGAATACGCTCCGTCGTGAACGGATTCTGATTTATGCTTCCAAAAAGTTTTCCACGTATCCAGTTGCAGAAGAAATGCTCGATCAGCACGATCTTGACCGAGAGGAACTCGATTATGGGAAACTGGTGGGATCGGTCGAAATTGTTGGTTCTCGTCTTTCCACTCCCAAAGATGTTGCGTCTGCGTGTGTTCCTGAAGAGTTGTTAGCGGGAAATCATGCTTGGGAGCTGGTGTCTCCCGAACGACTCCAAAAACCGTTGGACGTTCGTTTTTTGCCTTACGGTGTCTGGTTTTATCCATTCAAACGCAAACAGAATAACAGCAATAATCACCTCTAGCGCTTGCTGGGACGGCGGAGAAAATAGATCGCCAGAACAACACCCAGCACGAGTGGAATGGCCATCCACTTATATCTTGCCGCGAGAAACCCCATCGCGAACAGAGCGACCAACATCACCGATGACCACGAGATGTCTTCCCAGGCTGCAGAACGCTTGTTGTTGGGGAGTGCGAGCCATAACGCTCCCAAAAAGAGCCCATTTCGGACAAGCCCGGCAGCGATAATCTCTTCGCCATATCCCATCGACTCGCAGATTGCCCATCCCACGAAACACATCAGGGAGGCCCAGCCGGTCAATTTGCGATTCAAATCCCAATTACGACGAGCCATAAATAAAGACTCCGTGCTCACGACGCTCAAATGTTAGAGGATCGGAATGTTTTTGTCAGGGACATGTCAGTTTCAGCAGAAATATTGTACCGCATTTTGGAAGAGTTTAAGTCCGTCACCATCTCCCGAAAGTTGTTTACGCGTCCATTGCGGATGTTGTGTCGCAAAAAGAAAGCGTTCGGGATGCGGCATCAATCCGAGAATACGACCCGTGGGATCGGTCAACCCGGCAATATTGGCGATGGAACCGTTGGGGTTGATTGGATAATCGAGAATCTCGTCACTCACCGCTTGATCAGAATCCTGTGGATGATAGGCGACAGCGATTTGCTCGCGTTCTTTCCAGGTGGAGAGAATGGCAGGATCGCGGACGGCAATTTTTCCTTCCGCATGAGCAATCGGCATTTCGATTTCGTCGATGTCTTTGAAGAAGACGGAATTCGTCGAGCGAACTTTCAAATTGACCCAGAGCGCGGTGTATTGGCCGTTCAAATTCCAGGTCAGTGTGGCCTCTGGCTCAGTGGACTCGGGGGCAGGGAATGACTCAATACCGTTCGGCAGTAGTCCTGACTTCAACAACACTTGAAAGCCGTTACAGATTCCCAATGCTAATTTGTCGGCTTGCAGAAAGTCGGCCAAGGTTTCACTCAGTCGATATTGTAGCTGACGTGAAAAAATCACTCCCGACCCAATATCATCGCCGTAGCTGAATCCTCCCGGTATGCACAACCCCTGATAGTCGGCAAGGAGTTCCGGTTTTTCCAAAAGACGAAATAAGTGAACTCGTTCCGCAATTCCGCCCGCCAACTCGAACGCGCGGGCCGTTTCGAGGTCGCAGTTGGTTCCTGGAGCGCGAAGAATACAAAACTTTGGCGAAGACATGACCAATCCGTGAGCCAGTTATGAAACAGATAACCTGAGAGAACGATGCTACCGACCCGCCGGAAAATCTGCCAGCGTGCTGAATGGAAGGATTTTGAGTTACTCAAAATGCTGGTTATTGAGTCGCAGGGAGTTCTCTTCTATTATAGATTGCATTACAGAAAGAATTCGATGAAACCTCGCTCTCCCCAGACTTCACCGCCTTATATGAATCGTGCCTTTCAATGGCGCATGATCATGATGGTTCTCTCGCTGGGAATCGTCATTTTTGCGATTAAGGTGACCGCCCAACCAAGTTTTTGGGCCAATCTCTTTCCCGAGGATACCCCTCAATCTACTGAGAAACCGGCATCGGAACCTACCTCGGGCGATCGAAATGTGGAGCTTGTTCGTGTGGAGATGGATGAGTTTCTATCAACTCAGTCGTCCTCGGAATCCGAGCCCACCGAAAACACGGAAACCGATCAAACCAAACCGGAAGTCGATACTGCTCCAGCGCAGACGGTAGACGCAGCGATCCTCAACCAAGTCGAGGAGGTGGAGAGTTCTCTCCCGGAGTTGCCTGAAGAACCTGTTGAAGAAAACGTAGAAATTTCTTCCGATCACTTTCGCACTGTTGAAGACTATTCGGTCGGTGTGCGGAGTACCGAATCAGACAGCTTCTTTCATGTGCTGAGTCATGCCAGTCGAGTCCCCCTCAGCGAGTTAAATGCCGCCGCTGAGGTCAATGTGGCTCGTGAAGCGCTATTGTCTGCTCCCGATTATTATCGTGGACAGGTCATCGAAATCGAGGGGTTGATACGCCGGTTGGAAAAAGTCTCTGCCGAACTGAATGGATACGGCATTGAGGATTACTACATTGCCTGGATCATCACGCCAACCTCTGACAATGTTCCCTACCGTGTTGCGGGCCTGTTTGTAGATGAGGCTCTTCCCGTTTCAGATTTGATTGAACAAAAAATTCCCGTCAAACTTTCTGGCTACTTTTACAAGATTCAGGGATACGCGTCTCAGAGTGATTTGCAATTAACACCGTTGTTTATCGCAAACCGCATTACGGCTGCTGCTCCTTCGGACATGCCGATTTCGTTGACGGAAACGAGCAACCCGGCCCGTTGGCTGTTTGTGGTCTTTGGAGCGGTGTTCATGATGGCGATTTGGTCTGTCTATCGCTCAACAGTGGGATCTTCTCGCATGCGATCCCATCGGAAGGACTCGATTGAAACAGTCGCCGATTTGTCGGAGATGCAGGGTGAGTCGAGTATCGATCCGGGAGAGGAATTGCGGAAACTTACCGAAAATGTAGATCACTGATTTTGTGATCAATCCTCTCCACGAACTTTGGCAATCAGTTTTGATGTGAACTGAAAAGCAAGCTGGTGAGATTCGGGCCATTCCGAAGCGCGGGGGCCAGAAATATTGATGCGCCATAACCCCTTCTCGAAAATCATCTCACTCGACGTTTCTGCAGCTTCCTCCAGTTCGAGTTGTTCCAGGTCCAACAGTAAATAAGGCTTGCGTCGTGATCGAGCCAGTTTCTGAGAACTTTTGGTGCCTCCTGTTAACTCTTCCCGAAACAGAATGATGGTGCCGTCCGTATCGAGGACATTCTCTCGCGTTCTCTCGGGATAACCGGCACCGGGAAGAACTTCGAGAGGATATTTGGCATCAATCGGGCCATCTTCTGCGAGGCGTTCTTCCGGGCACCACCCACCGCAAGGAAAGTCTAATTCCAAACATGCGTCTAACATGCCACGGTCGATGCCCGTTTGTCCGCCACTGATGAATGTGATTTCCATGGGAAGTCGAGAGCTTTCAGGTAATGTCAGTGGGGAATAATTTCTGAGAGTGTGATGAACCAATCATCCCGCGAGATGAGTCAGGTTGCAACCGTATTGAGTCTGGTGGCGGCAGGGCTGCTCAGACCCTTGTGATAAGAAGGGAAATACAATATTTGAGAGGATTTCGGTCAATTTTCGGGGTGCGTATCCGGGCTGGTGGGATTTTCGGTCCTGTATTAGAATGACGTTCGAACTCAACGGGCTCAAAATATGTCATGAGGACATGCCCGAAACCCGAAAAACAGGTGTCAGGGATGACTGGCGGAACCGCATTACTCGAATGCTGCGACATGATTAAGGACTACCCGGGAAAACGGGCAGTCTCAGGAGTCGGCTTCAATGTTTACCCCGGTGAAGTGGTGGGGTTATTGGGGCCGAATGGAGCTGGTAAGAGTACCTCGTTTCGGATGGCGTGTGGTCTGACGACACCCACCGAGGGGCATGTTTACCTGAATGGTGAAGATGTCACCCGAATGCCCATGTACCAACGAGCGCGCATGGGACTGGGATACCTTCCTCAAGACAGCAGTATTTTTGTCAAGCTGTCGGTCGAGAAGAACATTCTTGCCATTCTGGAGTTCCTCAATTGGAGAAAATCCGAAGCTTGGGATCGTGTCGATCAATTGCTCGAACAATTTGGACTGACCGACAAGCGTCTACAAATCGCATCCACTCTCTCTGGGGGAGAACGTCGTCGTTTGGAGATTGCCCGTTGTCTCGCCAGTGATCCTCAAATCATTTTACTCGATGAACCTTTCACGGGTATTGATCCCGTCACGATTCACAGCATTCAGGATATCATCGAAGATCTTCGACAATCGGGGATTTCGATTCTATTGACCGACCATCGAGAGCGTGAAACGCTGACGATTACCGACCGCAGTTACATTATTTGTGCGGGTAAGGTGATTGTCGACGGTGATGCCGAAACGGTCCTCAATCATCCAGAAGCGCGTGAACTTTACTTCGGGAAACGCTTCGATGCCAATTCAATTCTGGAAGGGAAACAAACTTTCCGACCCGGTCCTGAAACGAATGATGTTGAATTGGAAAACAACTCTGACATTTCTAAAAATGAATCAGACGAGCCTGATGATGAATTTCCTCAGGCCATTGCATCCTAGCCTTCCGCATTTTTTTAGACTCGATCAATTATTTATCCTCACCAGCCAGCAGTGAAGACCAGGAAGAACAGTCATGCCTGAAATATTTTTCTCCGTCGGCGAACCCTCCGGTGATCAACATGCGGCACATCTGATCCACGAACTGAAACAGCGTCGTCCCGATTTGACGTTTACCGGTTTCGGTGGCCCGGAAATGCAGGAAGCCGGTTGTGACTTACATTTTCAACTGACCGATATGGCCGTGATGGGAATCTTTGCTGTCTTGCCGTTGTTGCGAAAGTTCTTCAAACTTGCCGATCAGGCCGAACAATATTTTCAAACACACAAACCTGATGCCGTAATTCTGGTCGATTTTCCCGGCTTTAACTGGTCTATCGCAAAACGAGCAAAAGCCGCCGGAATTCCCGTCTATTATTTTTCGCCGCCTCAAATCTGGGCGTGGGCCACTTGGCGCGTCGAACGCATGCGGAAGTATGTTGATCACGTGTTATGCGGTTTGTCATTTGAACCAGAATGGTATGCCAAGCATGGCATTGAAGTTGAATTTGTGGGGCATCCCTTCTTTGACGAAGTGGCTGCCAAAAAACTGAACGAACCGTTTTGTTTGGATCAACACCGCGATGCGGATCGCATTGTGGGCGTGTTGCCGGGAAGTCGCAACAGTGAAGTTCAAGGCAACTTCCCCGATCAGTTAAAATTGATTTCGCGTTGGCATGAAAAGCACCCAGAGGTGAAATTTCTGGTGGCCTGCTACCGAGAGAGTCAAAAAGTCTGGTGCGAAAAACAATACGAACGATTGGGGCAAGAGCTACCCATTGAATTTCATATTGATCGAACATCCGAAATTATTGAAATCTCGGATTGCTGTGTGATGGTTTCAGGCTCGGTCAGTTTAGAACTACTAGCACGCACGAAACCAGCCATAGTGATGTACAATGGCGGATTATTTATGTGGGTGATCGGCAAGACGTTACTTCAGATTGAATACATTTCTCTACCAAATCTGTTTGAGAACTGCGAAGTGTTCCCCGAGTTTTATCATATGGGGCCTGTGGGGCGTAACTATGACAAGATGTTCCAAGTTGTCGATAATTGGTTGACTCACCCCGATCAATTGCTCGAGAAGCAGGCAGAGATTGAACGATTAAAATACCGGACCGTTCAATTTGGTGCCATCTCCAAAACGGCCGATGCCATCTTGAAAACATTCCCCCAACAGAGCCGTCAAAAAGCCGCTTGATTCAGGAGTCGATGTGTTGCCTGTTGATGAGATCAGCCGATCGTTACAGTGCATTACTGAATGTTCCTGCGAGCACACTAAAGTCCGATAGTCCAAATACCAGGAATAGAGCCAAACTAATGAGCCATGAGTTTACACGTGAATTAGAAATTGCCATTGATGCCGTTCGTCGTGCTTCCATTGTCTGTCGAGGAGTTCAATCGGGAATTGGCGGAGATGCCATATCCAAAGACGACCGTTCTCCAGTGACGATTGCCGATTATGCGAGCCAAGCGGTTGTCTGTCGGGCGATCAAAGATGCATTCGCCGATGATCCGATTATTGGTGAAGAGGATTCCGCACAACTGAAAGATGCGGACGGCGATCATTATTTGCCTCAGATTCAATCGGCGATTCAATCTTCCGGGCATTCCACCGATCCCACGATGATCTATGAATCCATCGACTTTGGAAACGCTCAGGATTACTCGCCTCGTTTTTGGACAATCGATCCTATCGACGGAACCAAAGGATTTCTGAGAGGCGATCAGTACGCTGTCGCCCTCGCGTTGGCCATTGGCGGGGAATTGGAAGTCGGACTGCTGGGATGTCCGAACTTGTCATACACGGGTGACTCTTCTTCGGCTGGCACTATCTTCTATGCAGTACGAGGTCATGGGACTTGGCAACTTCCTATTGATGATCCCTCTGCCGAACCTGTGCAGGTCAAGGTGAGTCAGGAAGCTGATGCAGGTCAAATGCGAATGTGTGAATCGGTGGAATCGGGACACAGTTCACATAGTGATTCGGCCCGTCTCGCAGAAACATTAGGAATTGGTGGTGAACCTCGCAGACTCGACAGCCAGGCCAAATACGCCGTAGTTTCTCGTGGAGATGCTGAAATTTACCTGCGTCTGCCGACTCGTCCCGGTTACCGGGAGAAGATTTGGGATCACGGCGGAGGCGTTTTATGTGTGACTGAAGCCGGAGGCACGGTGACCGATGCGTTTGGCAAGAAACTAGATTTCCGACATGGTAGTAAGTTGATCGAAAATCGTGGAGTGGTTGCCACAAACGGTCCCTTACACGAGAGCCTTCTTGAGCAAATGGAATCTCTGGGAGTATTGGCAAAATATGACTGACATTGAGTTTGCTCGGGAAAGCCGTTCATGATCACTGCCGCCAATCAGATCACACTTTCTGTTCTGATTGTGATCACGATTGCGCTGACAGTATCGAGTGTCCCGGCAGACTTACTGTTGCTGGGAGGCTTAACGGTTCTGTTGGTGACGGGTGTTGTCGACACTGCATCAGCCTTGGAAGGATTTGCCAATCCTGGGTTGGCGACCGTTGCTGTTTTGTTTGTTGTGGCAGAGGGTCTCAAACAAACAGGCGGAATGAATTTCGTTGGTGCGAAATTATTGGGCGAACCCAAAACGCTCCGTAAGGGGCAAGCGAGAGTGATGTTCCCGGTTGCGATTTTGAGTGCCTTTCTCAATAACACGCCTGTTGTTGCCATGATGGTGCCTGTAATCGGAGATTGGGCGAAAAAATTTCGGTTGTCCGTTTCACATTTGTTTTTACCATTGAGCTACGCCACCATTTTAGGTGGGTTGTGTACTTTGATCGGCACCAGCACCACGTTGGTGATTGATGGAAAAATTCGCCAACACGTCCAGCTTGTCGAGGTCGGTGGGCAAATGGTTGAGCAATCCCTTCCAGGATTTTCGATGTTTGAGTTGTCTTGGGTCGGATTGCCTTGTGCAATTGTAGGTCTCGGTTATCTGCTGCTCTTTTCTAAAAAGCTTTTACCCGACCGACGACCGGCGATCAGTCCGTTAGCCGATCCGCGAGAATATACCGTCGAGATGATTGTCGAGGATCATCCAGGTATTGTTGGGAAGACGATTGAAGCGGCCGGATTGCGACATCTTCCTTCACTCTACCTGATGGAAATTGATCGTGGTGGCCACATTCTTCCAGCAGTCAGTTCAGATGCGCGACTCGAAGCGGGAGACCGTTTGATTTTTGTCGGAATTGTGGAATCAATCGTCGACTTACAAAAAATTGCAGGGTTGTCTCCCGCCACCAATCAGGTGTTCAAACTGGATAGTCCCCGCAGTGATCGGGTTCTTATCGAAGCGGTGGTCTCTGACAGTTTTCCAAATCAGAAACAATCCATTCGAGAATCACGATTTCGTTCACGCTATAACGCGGCGGTAATCGCCGTGGCTCGAAATGGGGAACGTCTCAATGTGAAAATCGGTGACATTCAGCTCCAGCCGGGAGACACACTTTTACTGGAGACCCATGAGTCATTTCTGGAAGTGCATCGAAACTCTCGCGATTTCTTTCTCGTCAGCCGTGTTGAAGGTTATACACCTCCCCGTCACGAGCTTGCCTGGTTTTCGCAACTGGTCTTGTTGGCGATGGTGATTGTTGTCGCGACAGGGCTATTAGACATGTTGAAAGCGTCACTTGTCGCCGCGTCGATGATGGTGCTTTCGGGCTGCTGCAAGGGGATCGAAGCCAGACGCTCGATTGATTGGGGCGTGCTTCTTGTTATCGGAGCTGGGCTTGGGATCGGGGAGGCGATGTCATCGAGCGAAACGGATATTTTGCTTGCCGACGGTGTGATTAGTCTCGCGGGAAAAAACCCTTATTTGATTCTCGCAGTTTTGTACGCCACTGTCATGGTACTGACGAATCTGATCACGGCCAAGGCGGCCGCTGTTTTGATTTTGCCGATTGTTTTCTCGACTGCCGAGCAGCTTTCCATCGATCCAATGCCGTTGTTGGTGGGAATCACAATTGCTGCGGCTGCCAGCTTCGCAACACCGGTCGGCTATCAAACAAATTTGATGGTCTTTGGACCGGGAGGTTACAAGTCGTCCGATTATTTGAGATTAGGTGGACCTTTAAGTTTGATCGTTTTCGGAATCAGCATGGCAATCATTCCGTTTGTGTGGCATTTTTAATTCAGGTGACAGGAAGTATTTATGATCACCTGGTGGGAACTACTGCTACTCTCTGTTGTTCAGGGAATCGCGGAATTTTTACCGATCAGCTCGTCCGGGCATTTAGTGGTTCTGGAAAGTTGGTTGGGGATATCGGCGGATGTCAGTGATCTGAATATCGTTTTGCATGCCGGGACATTGTTGGCAATTCTGGCCGTCTATCGCGCTAGAATCCTTACGATGCTTTTGAAAGACCGCCGTCTTTTGGGACTTGTGGTTGTCGGGACAATCCCCGCGGTCATCGTTGGGCTGGGAGTCAAACTGTTTCTGGAAAGCTGGTTAGAATCTCCGCTTTTGGCGGGTATCTGCTTACCGATCACCGGGTTGATGTTATTTTGGTGTGACCGACAAAAGTCAGGAGAGATTTTGTGCGGTCAGCTTTCCTGGAAGGCGGCGTTTGGCATTGGTTGTGCGCAGGCGGTGGCGATTCTTCCCGGAATCTCTCGGAGCGGTTCGACAATCGCAGCAGGGTTAGGAGCCGGTTTGAATCGTGCCGAGGCGGCCGCCTTTTCCTTCTTGCTGGCAATCCCGGCTTTATCGGGCGCTGCGTTTTTGCAACTGTTTTCAATTCTGAAAGGTGAACCATTGCAAACGCCCCTCATCATGCTGGGAGCGGGAGCGTTTGTGGCAGCAATCATGGGTTTGCTGGCGTTGTTTGGATTACTCAAAATTCTGAAACAGGGAAATTTGCGACTTTTTGGTGTGTGGTGCCTGCTGTTTGGAGGCTTCACGCTGATCTGGCAACTTCAGTAAAAAGCTTTCGAAACTACTGAGTTTGCGATCAGATAATTTCTCCAAAAATCCAATTTCTCAATAATCAATGCGAATCATTTTCTTGTGAGCCGTGTTATATAGCAAGGACCCATCTTGAGGGCATCCCACCGCCTTTTCCTCACAACTGGCAAGCCCCGATGAAAACCGGTGAATTTTACGCTTTCACTGCGCAGATTAAAGAGCCCCAAGCCTTCGAGAAACCCTCGAAGTCTGCCCGTCTGCCGTTAATTAGCCTATTGATCGTACTCTTTGCGGGTTGCGGTTTCTTCTGGAAAGAGATTTCAGCAGCACAGTCGGAACTTTCCTCTGTGGAAAAGTTTTTTCTCCCCGAATCAGCAGAGGTTGTGGAGCAGCGTAACCCGATTTATGACCTGGTGATTTCGCCATTCGGAGAAACATTACTTTATCGCGATCATCACGGCAAAGTTTATCAACAAGAGCTAGTAACAAGTCAGGATCGTCGTGGCTCTGTGATCGATCTCTTTCCCGGAATGTCGTGCGAAGGCATGAAGATGTCTCCGGTCGGAAATACGCTTGCTGTCACATTCTCGACGGGTGAAGTTTGTCTTAAAAAATTGGATACTTCGGGTGATCCAATCATCCTCTTAGGCGAGAGTGATCGAATCACTGAATCTTTGGCGTTTAGTCCTGATGGAAATTTGTTGGCAGCCGGAATGACAAATGGATCTGTCATTGTCTGGGATACGCAATCACTGGAGACGGTCGGTGTCATTCGAGGAAAGAATACAACTGCATTCTGTGTTCTATTCGACACCCCAACCAGCTTGTTGATCAGTTTTGATAACGGTCTCGAACACTGGAGATTCCGAGAACCGAACGGCTCCAGAAAACGCTGGCGCAGATCGAAATCCTGGAGAATCGATCAATCCGTCGCTCGTGAGATGGAAGTCACCTCCGATGGCCATTATTTGTTAGCTGCGTCATTTGATGGAAAGGTGACTTGCTGGGATTTGTCAACGCAAGAACGATTCTGGGAGCAGAAACTGTCTCTTCCTTGTGCTCGCAGTCTGCAAATTTCACGAGACGAAAAAACGTTCGTATGCCATGGGGATACTGATACCATCACCGTCCGTGATCTAAACACAGGAGAACCAATAATCTGGTTGACCGATCCCGATATGGGAACTGGAACTGGAGCACGTTTCTCGATGGATGGGAATTTGTTGTATTCATCGTCAAGCGATGGATTGATACGATTTTGGACGATTCCCGGCGAATCTTTGATTGGTACGGTTGTTACGAGTTCGCCCTAACAGCCCGTCGAAAAACTTAATTCTGCGACGAATCCGTTGATCAACAGACTGCTAAACGACGCCGAATTGTTCGCGAATTTGCTGTCCAATGTCTTTGGCCACTTCACGACGGCACGTTGCCGTGATATGTCCGCAGGGCCACTGTTCCAACTGTGCACCGATGGCTTTTGAGTATTGTTCGATTCTTGAAGTGGACACAAATCGGTCGTAACGTGCTGTGTAAAAACGGATATTCTCGGGGCTCATCGTGGGGCGATAATGATAGGGCGAAAGGGGACGCATCAAGGTTTGCATTTCATCCCAACTGAGATCATCTTGAGAGAGTCCTTGCCAGGCCGCACGGACGATGGCTCCTCCTTCTCGTAGCATCCAGCTCATTTCTAATGGCGGTGTCACGGCGTACAGAAATTTCAGTGGTGAGACAATCTGCGAAAGAGTCGTCACCATCCAACCTCCCAAACTGACCCCGATAAGTCCGATCTCCTCTGCGTCACCTTGCAAACTCTCAACTAGACTTCTCAGATCAAGAATGGACTGACGACCGGTGTTGAGCAGGTGATAGTAATTGCCACCTAACAACAGTTGCCCTGGTCGGTAACCGGTTGGAGTTCTACGGTGGTTAAAGGGAGCATCCATCATCACGACATCCCAGCCAGCAGGGACGACTTGCTCTGCTAATGTGCGGAACCAGGAATCTCGGAATTGAACGATGCCGTCAACTCCTACAATGACTCGCTGGTTGGGATGTTCAGGATCCGACCAACGTGAATAAATCACACGATTCGATTCCGGGAAGGGTGTCTGGATCTCACTTTCAAACTGAAGGTCGTGCCTTACCAATCGGGGAGAAATTATGAGAGGGGAGCCATGCCGCTCACTGGTGACAATTGATCGATCAGATTTGAAGAAGCTCGCGCGGTCTCCTGAAAGGGTTTCTGGTGAAAGCTGTGACCGATCAAGATGCGTGGGGAGATGATTCCGGTATCGAAAGATATTTCGCAGAAGAAGACCGGAAACGGCTTCGTCGATCAAGTTTTCGCGAAATTTCTGGAACATATTTGATTCGCAGGATCAGGGATCGAGATCAGCGTTGACCCCACGATGAGGATTGCCTATCACGCTCATATTGTTACTCTATTTGACCTTGATCTGACAACGTCAGACTTTCCTTGAATCCCCCAACTCCCTGAGTGGTCTGATGACACCAAACCAATCTGCCGCATTGATCTTGGCAATCTTGTTGCTGGTGTGGCTGGCGATCATTGTCCGGGATATTCGACGGTTCGATGGGGGATGGTTTGTCTATTTTCTTTATATGGTGGTCCGTCTTTATGCGGGAATTTGTTTTCGCATGCGGACCAATCGACGTTGTCCGTTTCCTCTCGATGGGCCGGCCATTATTGTTGCCAACCATCGGAGTCCTCTTGATCCGATGTTTCTCTCTTATAATATTCATGTCAACGAGCATCCACGGGGATTGTTTCGGGTCATTCACTACTTGATGGTCGATACCTATTACGACATTCATCCGTTTGTTTCCAAAGTTTGTCGATCAATGGATGTTATTCCCGTTTCTCGAACCGGGAAAGATATGGGCCCCATCAAGCAAGCTGTTCGCGCACTCAAAGGTGGGAACCTCATCGGCATCTTTCCCGAAGCAGGGATCAACTTGGGGAAAAGCTTATTACCGGCTGACCCGGGAGTCGGTTGGTTAGCGTTAACCGCCAAGTGTCCGGTATATCCCGTTTTCATCCATAACGCACCGCTTGGCCATACTATGGTACAACCCTTTTTTAATTTTCAGCCAGTTCGGATGTCCTATGGTGACCCGATGACGTTTGAAGAGTTCTATTCACAGAAAAAGAATTTTGAACTTTCTGCCGAAGTGACTCTGAAAATCATGCACGAAGTCGGGCGACTTGGTGGAGAAGACATGACCGGCTACCGATGTCTCGAACCGGGTGAAGAACGGCATACCAGCTAGAGCCCGTTATTCTTCAAAAAACGTGTGCAGATCGCATTCTCTTCTGAGTAAACTGAGATTAAGAGCAAACTGTTTGGTGATTCTTTTCAGGAGTTGAGAATGTTTCGTGTTTCACTGGTTGTCTGCGTGTTGATCTCTTCATCTGCGACTGCAGAAGACTTTTCATATTCGTTATTTGATGGTGAAACTCTCAACGGCTGGACCATCGAGAATGATGCGACGGCGGAAGTGACTTCAGAAGGAACCCTCAAGTTTCTCTCGGGAAACGGGTGGCTACGGACACATCATCAGTTCCAGGATTTTCGCTTGCAACTGGAATGGCGGACACTCAAGCCGACGAAATACGATGCGGGAATTTTCTTTCGAGCCGCCAATCATGGTAAACCGTTTCCGAAGCCAGCTTATCAAGTCAATCTTCTGGAAGGACAAGAAGGAACGCTCATTGGGTTAAAGGACGGCCAATGCCGGGGGATGGCTAAACCGGCAGGAGAGTGGAATTCCTTCGATTTAACCGTCCGAGGTGATCGTGCTTCTTTGATGTTCAACGATCAACTCGCATACGACCTGAACGGTGTCGAGGTTCGTCCGGGTTTTTTGGGATTGCAGATTGAAGTTCCGTTGGGCGGTCAGTTTGAGTTCCGCCATATTCGTGTGACGGAATATGACAGTCAATCAGTGTTTGATGGTAAAACGCTTGCTGAGTGGGAAGGTGCGAAAGCCCCCGCAGAATCGTGCTGGTCTGTCGATGACAGCCAAATTGTATGCAGCGGGGAAAAGGGAGGAACATGGTTACGAAGTAAAAACGTGTATGGAGACTTCAATTTCCGATTCGATTATCAATTACAAGGGGGAGGGAACTCGGGAATCTATGTTCGCGTTCCTAAAGATGGTCTTCACCATCGAGATAATCAATCTCAACCGGAAGCAGGGTTTGAAGTACAAGTTCTCGAAGATTCTGCTGCCCAATATCGAAAATTGAAGCCCTATCAATACAGCGCTTCTGTTTATGACATCGAAGGAGCCGATCCTCGAGTCAGCAAATCACCGGGTAAATGGAACACGTTGGAAATCAATTGTCACGGACAAGAAGTGACAACCATTCATAATGGAGTCGTTGTCGTTCACATCAATTCGGATAGCCATCCGTTGTTGGGGCTCAGAAAAGTGGAGGGGTTTCTGGGGCTGCAGAATCACAGTTCGGTGGTGAAGTACCGTAATCTGAGAGTTGGCCCCGCTCGTGAGAATTTGATCCCGGCTGGCAAACAAATTCAATCGGACTAGCCGAGCGAGATTATTCTTTGCCCAGCTTCTTTTTAAGGGCTGCCAGCTCATCTTCAATCTGTTGATTTCGATCAGGTGCGGACGTTTCATTTTCGGGAGCCGATGGTTGGACTTCTCCCGCATTTCCGATCACACCGTCTTTCAGATCCTGTTGCTTTCGTTGAGCGTCGTGGAGCCTTGCTTCAAGCGCTCTATGAGTGGTGGTCAAGTGTTGCACCAGATTGTTAGCCGAGGTGAGTTGTTGCTGGAGACCTGCGACAAGATCGAACTGTTCCGTTTTGCGTACAAGTAACTCACGAGCAGCATTTTCTTGATCATTTTCGATGGCAGAAATTGCTTGTTGTGCGAGTTTCTCACCTTGCTCGGTGTGAGTTACGATCTCCTGTTTCAGACGGTCAGCATTATTGCCGGCTGTTTTCAGGCTGCGTAAAGCCCCCGCAACACCTTCCTGAATTTCATAGATGATTTGCTCGATCGCTTCTTCCGGGTTTTCTTCTTGTGCAAGAATTTCGGAGAGGTTGCAGGTCACAATATCAGTGAGACGACTAAAATAACTCATCGGATGGCTCCGTATTCAGGTGGGCAACAAAACTCACTAACGAGCAGCAGCAAATCAGGATCAAGAGTTCTTCGGAAGAATGATTGATTTTTTGGAATTCCCAGACTAGCTTTCATCTGTCTGCTCCAAATCAAGATGGACGCCTCTGGCATTCAACTGTGAAGACAGTTTTTCTCGTGCGAGTCGTAATCGGCTTTTTGTGGTAGGGAGATTGGATTCCATAATTTCAGCCACTTCAGGTAACGAAAGTCCCGAATAATGGTGCAGCGTGAAGGTCAGTCGCTGTTCTTCCGGGATTTCGAGCAACAATTCATCGACCGTATCGGCAAGTTCCTGATGACTGGCGATTTCTTCAGGAGGTAATCGATCTCCCGCGATCCAGTTGAGAGGATCGAAATCTTCCTGGCTGGGACGTGTTTTTCGAGCCAGAATCAGCACGTCGTTTGTGCGGCGGCGAATCTTGTCGATCATCAGATTTTTGGCGATTCGGTACATCCAACCTCGAAATCGTCCGAGTGGCAGGTAGTCCCATGCCACATTATAGACCTTCAGTAATGTCTCTTGAGTCAAATCTTCGGCCAGTTGGCGGTCTCTGAGGTTTTTATGAAAAAATCCTTCCAACGGAGCGCGATACTTATTTACCAGCGTCTCAAATGCGGTTTGGTCACCGCTTTGAAGCTGAATCATCAGTTCATCGTCTTCGTTGGGTTCAGTTTTGGGAGCAGGAGACACTGGGATAATTCGACTTCGCTGGGAATGTAATTGGGAATTGGCAGTTCGAGATCATCGCTGCGGTTGACCATCATCCCGACTGTACCAACAATAGTAACGAGTCGGATCGAGTGCGAAAATGGTTTCTCACCTCGATCTTAAATAAGGAGTGAGGATCATGAATTCCTCGAGTCTGTTGAAACTCAAATATGGTTTGCAGAGACAGTTTTCCTGTTCGGTAGACCCGGACAAGTTATTAGGGAGCTTTCACGCGCCTCAACCACAAGAAAATCCGCTGGAAGCCATCAAAAATGCCTTTGCGCAGCCGCGAGATTTTCCTTGTCTCTATCAGGCAGTCCTCAATGACGACCATGTCGCGATTATTCTCGACACGAATACTCCCGGCTCATCTTTGCTCATTGCGGGAGTTTGGGAGGAACTTTCCAAATCGGGAGTGAATCCCGAAAATGTGGTGATTGTACAACCTCACACACCGGGGATGGGCGAACAATACGATCCGCGTGTCGATTTGCCGAAAGAGCTTCTGTCAAAAATTCGCTGGTCAGTTCATGATCCCGAGGATGAGTCTGCCTGTGCCTATCTGGCGTCAACAGCCGGTGGTGAACGGCTCTATCTCTCACGAGAAGTGACAGAAGCTGATGTTGTGGTGATGATTGGTCAAATGGCGTTTGATCGACGCCTCGGTTATCGCGGCACAACCAGCCCTCTCTATCCGGGACTTTCCAATGCCGAAGCTCTAAAAAAATCTCAGGGTGTCGGTCATCGAGAACTCGCCCCCGAAGATCATCGGCCTCTCCGCGATCTCAACAATGAAACAGCTTGGTTGCTTGGCACACAATTCACCGTGCAGGTCATCGCCTCTCGAGATGGGTCGTTTGCTCATATTGAAGCTGGGGAAATCGAATCGATCTATACAGGGATGACGCAATGGCTCGAAGACCATTGGATGATCAAGATTGATGAACGCCCCGAGATGGTCATTGCGAGTGTTGACCTTGATGCGGGGGGACATGGGTGGAGACAGGTGGTCTCGGCGATTTCCACGGCGCGACAGCTTGTGCGTCGCGAAGGAAAAATCGTACTACTCACAGATCTTCGTGAAAAACCAGGCGAGGGGATTTCGTTGTTGAAGAAAGCTCACGAGCCTCGGGATTGTTACGAGCCACTCGGTCAAATGCATACCGATGACCAAGCGGAAGCCATCGAGTTGATTGATGCTCTGGAACATGCTTCGATTTATCTGTTGAGCCAATTACCCAGTGAGGAAGTGGAGGAGTTACATCTGACCGCTTTGGAATCACCCGACGAGACAGAGAGATTGATTGGTGCCGCCGAAAATTGCGTCTTTGTCGAGTCGGCCCAGCATGCGTGGGGACGTATTCAGGAAGCGTAAACACAATTCTTGCAACGATTTGAGTCAAGTAAAGATCCTCAATGGGTCTCTCACCGTTCTCTATTCGCAGGCCAGACATCTGTTATACTTTTTCGAGAGTCCCCGGATCGGGACAGTGACGTTTTTCGCTGCTCGTTATAGCAGTTTACGAAAATCGGCGGTTGGTACAGGCTCGTTAGAGTCTGCTTTTCAAGGGCAAAAATGCGTCATCGCGGCCACGAAAAAGAGCAAGTTGTTCTCGTGGCTGAAACTATGAGTCCATGAACGAACTGTTTCAAGAATCATCGACGGTCGTCCGGCATCTGGCGGACGCGATTCAAACGCTCGACCAACGTGCGTCGTTGCTCAAACTCAAAGATCTGCAAACTCACGAATGGCACGAAACACTTCGGCAAAAATTATTGCCTCAACTCGGAGAGAAGTCGTTTCTGATTGCCGCCGTGGTCGGTGGGACGAACATCGGTAAGAGTGTGATTTTTAATCATCTGGCTGGATTTTCGGCGAGTGAAGTTTGCCCTTTAGCGTCGGGGACCAAACATGCCACCTGTCTTGTTCCCCCGGGATTCACTGAAGAATTTAAGCTGACACAGATTTTCAGTGATTTCGAACTCGAACCGTGGAGCGATGCGTCCAAAGCCATCATGGAATCGGACGAGCATTATCTGTTCTGGAAGACAAGCCAGCAAACTCCTGAAAATCTATTGATTCTCGATACACCCGATGTTGATAGCGATGCGCCGGTGAACTGGGATCGAGCCGACATGATCCGTCGTGCGTCGGATGTGCTCATTGCCGTGCTGACACAACAAAAATATAACGATGCAGTTGTCAAAAAATTCTTTCGCAAGGCGGCTGCCGAGGATAAAGCAATTCTGGTGGTGTTCAACCAGTGTGACCTTCCCGATGATGAAGAATACTGGCCACTGTGGTTGGAGAAATTTTGTAGTGAAACCGATATTCTGCCCGAATTTGTCTACCTTGCTCCTCGCGATAAGCAGGCGGCCCAGGAAAATCGGTTACCGTTTTATCAACGGTCCTGGCCAGCACAGCCGGAAGAAGACCTTCAACAGGCTCACAGCTTGTTAGAAGATTTGTCTCAACTACACTTTGCCGATATCAAACTTCGTTCACTGCGTGGTTCGTTACGCTCCTTGATGGATGATGAACTTGGAATTCCTGCCTGGCTGAACGAAATTCGTCAGCGTTCAGGAGTCTATCAATCAGCGACGGCCCATCTGGGGGACGACCAACTCGCTGGCTCCGAACATTGGCCAGCCGCGCCTAATAGTTTGGTCGTGACTCTCATTCGTGAATGGTGGCGTGATCAACGAGAAGGCTGGTCACGATCCGTGCATGATTTTTATAACTCCGTCGGCAAAGGGGTCATGTGGCCTTACAGGAAGGCGAAAGAAAGTTTCTCTGGCCCGGAAGAGCCGCTGATCGAAGTTTATCGGAAGAAAGAATGGTCGGCGATTCTGGAAACCGTGAAACGTGTTTTTGATCGTTTGGAGTTCATGTCGGAAACAGACAACAAAGTACTATCCGAAAGGCTCAAGTCACTACTCGATGGAAAGTCACGTTCCGATTTGTTTCGGCTTTTGGAAAACTCGCACACGGCATTGGACCTGGAGCAGGAACTGCGAGAAACCGTCGCCACGGAAATGAAAAAGTTTCAGCAGGATAGTCCTCAGTCCTATCAGTTTTTCAAACGAATTGATCAGATTAGTGCCGCCGTTCGTCCAGCGACGAGCGTTGCCTTATTCATGGTGGGCTTCGGTCCGGCCGGTGATGCTGCCGCTCAAGCGGTCGCCCATTCGGCACTCGGTTCAGTCGTTCATGTTGCCGGTGATGTTGTGGGCGGGACGGCTGCCGCCGCCGTCGGAGAAACCGCCGTCAGCTCGGGAGCCTCTTCCTTGTCGGCCAACCTCGAAGCGAGATTTCGTGCGTTACATGCCGCCTTCGTCGCACATCGTGTGACCTGGTTGCTGGAACAACTCCAAAACAATCTGTGGGGCAGTTTCTTGGAGGATCTGCAAACCGGAGCAGAGATGTGTGAGTCCGAGGAGTTCAAGGCTGTGGACGAACTAACCCACCAGCTCCAGCGAACCATTGAAACCTTGGCAATACAAACAAGCAGTCCCTCAACAGCCGAATAATCCATCTCCCTCAATCCAGAGGCCGATCATCACATGAGCAATAACCCTGAATTAGCCCAGTTGCAGATGCTGGCGGAAATTGACGAGTTAGTTGCGCGCATTTCTCGTTGGGTTGAACAGGATGTTCCCTGGGGATCGGCTCGGCAATGTCGATCGTTGTTGAACCGATTACTCAAGCGAGTTGATAATCTCAGAATTCGGCTCGAAGCACCACTGGTCATTGCGACTTTCGGAGGAACAGGCACTGGCAAAAGCTCGCTTGTGAATGCACTGATTGGTCAAGAGATTAGCCGAACCGGAAAACAACGCCCCACCACCACGAAACCTTTACTGCTCGTGCATCCGCAGTGTGAACCTGAAACTCTGGGTTTACCTCTGGATGAGTTTGAACTGCATGTGGTGGAATCTGCATTGCTACGGGACATCGTCATCGTGGATTGTCCCGACATGGACACTCCCGAACTCGAAACTGCTGGCAGTAATCTCGATCTTTTACGTCGAGTGCTTCCGCTGAGTGATGTGCTGATTATCGTTTCCACCCAACAAAAATATCGCGATGCTGTTGTGACGGATGAATTGGCACGGGCCGCGGCGGGATGCCGATTACTGTTTGTGCAGTCTCATGCGGATGTCGATGACGATGTTCGTCAAGACTGGGCCAAACAATTAGCCGAGCATTACGAGGTGCCAGAGTTATTCTTTGTCGACTCTTTGCGTGCCTTGCAGGAACAGCAAGCCAGCCAACGTCCCTCGGGAGATTTCGCACGCTTGCAAGACATGCTGACCGGTCGGATGATCTCCTCGCAACGGGTGCAGATTCGGCGGGCCAATCTTTTGGATTTGGCATTGGAAACTTTGGAACTGTGCGTGCAGAACGTCGATAGAGAATGGCCGGAAATTGAGGAATTGAAGACCGCCCTCGAAGAACAGAAGCATCGTCTTTGCGGCTCCATGTCGGAGATTCTCAAACAAGAACTCGAAGTCAGTTCGAATTTGTGGGAACGCCGGCTGTTGTCTCGTGTGACCGAAGTTTGGGGATTCAGTCCGTTTTCATCGGTGCTCCGATTTTACAACGGGTTGGGAAGTTTTATTGCCTCCTTCAGTTTCTTTCGTGCGCGAACTCCCGTTCAGATGGCCGTTATTGGGGCGATGGAAGGAGCTCGACGTTTGCGATCTCATTTTCAAGCCAGCGATGCAGAAGAACGGTTAGAACGTGTTTCATCATTCGGTATGAACGACGACGAACTTCGTGAAGCTCAAATGATTATTCGCGGGTATGCGCGATCAGCCGATATTGTTGACGACGATCTCATGCAGACCACGATGGATTCCATGCGTCAAACTGCCGCGAAAGTTCAGGATTCGTTTCTCGGAGAAGCTGGCCGTAAAATCGATTATTTGATCGAACAGCAGGCTCGTCGGCATACTGGCGGATTGACCCGTACCATCTATGAGTTACTATTCCTCTCTTACCCGGCATTTTTGTTGTACGCCATCGGGAAAAACTTCTTCTATGACTCATTTTATTTGGGCGAGAAGGACCTCTACACCGTCGACTTCTACATTCCTGCCGGGATATTTTTGCTGCTTTGGTCGGGATTGTTAATGATGATGTATATCCGAAAATGTCGACGAGGACTCGACCAGAAAATTGAGGCACTCGCGCAAGATTTGGCAGAGAGCCGATTTGAAGGTGGCCTTTTCCCGGCACTCGAAGATGCCGTTCGTCTGATCGAGCACGATCGCGATTCTCTCAAGGGCATGCAGCAATCAGCCGATAATTTGAGACATTCATTAGCACTTTCCGACAGTGGGTCGCTGGGACGAAAAGATCCCACCGCGTTGCCAACAACAGTGAAGTAGAATGCTGTCTACGATTCGTACCAAGCGTTGGCTTCGTCGAGACATTCTTGCAATTTGGCATGGATGACTTTCAGGAACTCTTCTTCGTTTCCTTTTTTCGCAAGCCGCAGCACTTCCTCAGCGGGAATCGGTTCTCCGTAGATGACACGAATTTTCTTCGGGTAGACTTTCAAGCCGCCTTTTGGCATCGCGCGATCAGCGCCAGCAATGCCGATTGGGTAAATCGGTTGCTTGGCACGTCGCGCGAGAGCAACGAATCCTGGTTTGATTTCGCCGAGATTTCCATCAGCAGAGCGAGTCCCCTCCGGGAAAACTCCAACGAGAAATCCGGCATTCATTCGCCGAACCGCTTCACGAACGCTTTCTGTCCCTGCCGAGTCCCTGTTGATGGGGATCACATAGCAACTTCGCAGAATCGTGCCCAGAATGGGGATTCGAACAAGATTTTCCCGTGCAATAAAACTAATGGGGCGGGGAATTGGTAATCCGATCAATAGAGGATCGAGATAGGATTGATGATTGCTCAGAATGAGCCCACCATTAGTTTCTGGGAGTCTCTCGCAGTGTCTGGAACGATAACGAAACAGCACTGGAAATATCAGCCTCAGAAGCATTTGAAACCCGAACCACAAGAAATTTCGGTGGTAGGGATGAGTTAAATATTTTTGGGATGCGCTCATAGTTTCGCATCAAAAGCAGGGCAACGGCCAAAAAGAAAAATGAGAGCGCAGGGACTCGAACCCTGGACCTACGGATTAAAAGTCCGTTGCTCTACCAACTGAGCTACGCTCTCATTCCGCTAAAAAGCGGAAGGAAAATAATACCATCCAGGTGGGTGATTACAACCCAACAGGAGGCACTGTTTTCCACAGTTCAGGATTGCCTGATCTCAAAAAAGACCCACTTTGGCGTGATTTCTTTCGGCTACCCTCGCAACAGACGCCATCACCGGGAGAAAGGTTCACCGCTTTGCCTCATGGTTTTCTACTCAACAACTCCAATTCACTCGTCTTGACCTTCAGTTTTCTCCGTTCCAATGTGGTGTCCCAGGCATCGTTAAAACCGAGCCAGTGAGCTTTCACATTTTCACCTGCTTCAACCCCTATCACCTTAATGGGAATCCAGTTTCCACTGAGTTGAGCATACAGATAGAGGCCTTCGGTGAGTCGAAGCGAGGCGGGTAGAGGGCTGAGTTCTGTTTCCGGGACCGGTTCCTTTTCGGTAGGTTCTTGCTGTGCGTATTGATTGGTCTTTGCTGCCGACTGGTTGTTGGCCTTGGAGGGCTTTGGATTTGCGGGGGGAGTTTTGGGCGTTAATTGGGAGACACCTCCCACCGTGATCGAGTTGGAGAGTTTATAGGCTTCAAACCCTGTGACATTTGCGATGAAAATTTCACACCCTCGATCCAAGGCATGACCTTGTTGCTTCGGTCCTCCAAAATTGAATGAAATGAGGTGACCAGAGATGGTTCCGCTCTCTTGATTATCCCAGATGTGCAGACTGATTTTGACGGGACTGTCTTGAGATGGAAATCTGATGACGAGAGACGAAAATGCCGTGTCAAAAGTGTTGGCTGCCCCGGTTCGACTCCAGTCAATTTCAAAGCGATCATTGGGTAATTTGCGCAAGTTGGAAATCTGAAACTTCAATGACTTGTTTACGGATTGATAGAGAGTGGTATTCCCCATCCCTACCTGCTGAGAGGAGAACGGCGAGGAGATCCGTGGTGGCTTGTAAGAGACTGGCGGTGGAGTGCTACTTCCCGTTCCAGAAAGGGAAAGATCATCGCAACCCGACAGTAAAAACGTGAACGCAGCCATAACAAAGAGAAGGGAGATTTTATTTACAAACACCAATTTGAACTCTGACATCGAGCACCTGTGAGCTTGGGGAACCAGTCTGAAAGTATGGCTCTCTCAAAATTAGCCACCACTTTCATTCAGATCCAGAAGATTCCGGGAAAGATCCCTGGATTGATCGTTAGTCCGCTTTGGCGTCAATTTTGGCCTTGGCTTCTTTCCACAGCGGGTCGTACACCTCTTTGTCAAAGGGAGGGCAACCCGTTGGGTATTGGCCCAGCGGGTGATCTTTCGTTCGCATCAGATTGGTGCAATAAGAAAATGTTCGGCAGATCTGTTTCCGATTCATCTTGCCATGCTTCTCGACGGCAATCGCAAAGTCGGGATGAGACAAGGTGGCGCGTCCCATGCCGACAATGGCGGCGTGTCCATTTTTGACATTGGCGGCACCAGCATGCAGAGCATAATCCTGCAGCCAGCTATAGCCGCTGCCAATAACAGGAATATCGGGTACGGCTTCCTGAATGGCACGCGTCAGACGGAAGTGTCGCATGACTCCCAGCAGCGGATGCTCGGGAGCATTGTAGCCATCCACTGGAGGAAATTCTGCGGGCCGAACATAGTGTGGACAGGCATAGGGATTACCGGCAGAAACATTCAATAAATCGACACCCCAATCACGCATTTGCTGGGCCAACTTGATCGGTTCGCTGATTTCTTCTTTAGTGGGCTCGTCGAGATTCATACCGAATCCATTGACGAGAGGCAGGTCGTGAGGCACCGGTTGACCGACGAAATCCTCTCCCTCTCCACGGAAAGGAATTCCATCATAGGCATTGAAGCGAGTGGCGATGATCAGATCAGGATATTCAGCACGCGTTCGCTGAACAATGTTGCGTATCAACCGTGTCCGATTTTCAAAACTGCCTCCGTATTCGCCTTCCCGATTGTAAGCCCCCAGCAATTCTGAGAGGAGATAACGATGACATTGTTTGAGGTCGATGAAATCGACGCCGCACTGAACCGCTAGCCTGACGGCAACCAGATACTGGTCCTCAATCCGTTTGAGATCATCATCGGTCAGCAGCGGGTATTGATCGTCCAGCATCTTGCCAGTTGATTTGTCGAGAGTCAGAGAATCAAGCAGAGGATCGCGGGTTGCGATGAGAGGTTTCTGAAATGAGAAACGTCCTGAGTGCGTCAATTGCAATCCAATGAGCAGCCCGTCGGTCGAGCCGGTTGCTTCTTGATGAGCGTTGCGACATTGATCGAGCATCTTCGTCAATGCGGGGACTGTTTTATTATGAATCCAGAGTTGTCGGGGATTCATCCGACCTTCATCGGCGATGGCGGTCGCCTCGCCCCAGATGAGTCCTGCTCCTCCTGCTCCGAATCGCTGATAACGGCGGTACGTCAATTCATCCGGGAAGCCATCCAATGTGCCATCGCAACCTTCCATCGGCTGGATCGCGAGTCGGTTTTTCAGTGTCTGACCACGAATTTCCAGTGGTTCAAACAGCGTCGAAAAATCCTCGCTGGTTTGAATCTCTCCACCGAGTTCATGTGCGTCTTGAATCAGGTCGTCGGTTGACTTGTATTTGAAAAAGCGAGCCATGAGAGACGATGTGTGCCAAAGGCGATGCGAATTGAGTAGCCGGGCGATCCTCTTCCGAGATCAATAATGAAACCCTTTGCGACGCTGCGAACTGTATCGTTCGAGAGCATCGTTAATCACGGGCCAAGTTGTTTCTACAGACTGAAACTCATCCACTTCCACCTTTTTCTCTTCCAGCGTTTTGTAATCCTGGAAGAAACGACGGAGCATCTGCAAGCGATGCGGGGGGAGTTCGCTGGCATCGTGAAAGGAGTTGTAGGCCGGATCGTGGGAAGCAACTGCCAAGATTTTGTGGTCCTGTTTGCCGCTGTCAACCATCGTCATCAGTCCGATCGCACGAGCCGTCATCAGCGCCATTGGCTCGACCTTTTCCTGACAAAGTACCAGCACGTCAATCGGGTCATCATCTTCTGCCAGAGTTTGAGGGATGAACCCATAATTCGCGGGATAATGGACGGCAGAATAGAGAATCCGGTCGACTCTCATCAGCCCGGTCTCTTTGTCGAGTTCGTATTTAACTTTGGAGCCAGTCGGGATTTCAACAACTACGGTGAATTCGCGCGGGAGATCCTCTCCCGGAGTGATATCGTGCCAAGGGTGTGTCATGCGTGAAGTTCTCTCGTTAATCGTCCGTGACCCGTCATATTGAAGCTCTTGACCCATTCGGAGGCCAAGTGTGTGATCGCATTGTCACACTCCTTCCCAGAGGACTCAAGCCCTCTTCTTCTTGAGATTCATGAAATTCTGACATTGATGGAAAATGTCCAGACCATCAAACTGGCTTCATTGTTCTCTTTATTTCTATTCTGAGGCTTCTCATGACAACAGACCTTTCAACTCGGCAGATCTCTCTGATTGGTTTGGGGCTTCTTGGTTCTGCCGTTGCCCGGCGATTTATGTCACATGGATGGCAGGTTGTCGGTTACGATTTGAACCCAGAAATACTCCAGAAGTTTGGTTCCGAGGGAGGCCAAGTGGCAACGTCCCTTTTTGATTGCGTCGAGGGAAGTCAGTATTGCCTGTTCTGTTTGCCAGACGAAAATGTTTCGCGGAAAGTCCTTACAGAACTCTTATCATGCAGAGAGTCATTCCGAGAATTGACCATTCTCGATATGACGACAGGGGCTCCTGATGTCATGCAAGAGAATGTGGCAATTTGCGCCGCTCAAGGAACCTCTTATCTCGACACCTGCGTTGGTGGTTCTTCGGTGGAAGCTGAGCAGGGGGAGGCCATTCTGATGGTGGGAGGCGACATGGCAACATTTGAGAGCAGTGAGAAAATTCTGAATATTATGAGCAGACAAGTTTTTTATGTCGGACTTGCCGGTGATGGGGCTCGGGTGAAACTGGTCACGAATCTTGTTCTGGGGTTGGAGAGGTTAGCCTTGGTGGAAGGCTTCCATTTGGCAAAAAGTATGGGGCTCAACCTGAACAAAACACTCGATATATTGAAGGCCGGTCCAGCACGTTCGCATGTCATGACAACAAAGGGGGAAAAGATAATTAAGGAAGATTGGGTGCCTCAGGCGCGTCTGGACCAACACTGGAAAGATGTGAAACTGATCATCGCTCAGGCAGCCCGTGCTCAGATTGAGCTTCCCTTGTCAAAACTGCATGCGGAGATACTCGAACGGTGCCATAATGAAGGCTGGGGAGAATTCGATAATAGTGCCGTCTATCTGGCATATTCGGCTGAAAAATCTGAGAGGAGTCGTTAGAATGCACCGAACGGCATAGGATTGCTGGCGGTATGGGGTAATTCGGGTAACAAAACTGGATCAGGATTGATCTTCGGCCCGATGTGACATGATGTACCCAATCCTTAAGTATGCCGCCTTAAAAGCAAAGACACATGAGCCAGTCAAATCAAAGCGAGTTGAAACGAATTGATCAGCCCAGCTTCGGCCTGATTATGATCGGTGGCGCAGTGGTCGGTTCTGTGATTCGTGATTTACGAATTGCTAACGAACTTGCCGCACGCGGGTATCGAGTCCATGTCTTCTGGGCCATTGATGAAAGTTGTCCTTACGACCTTCATCCCGACATTGTCCATCATAAGTTTTTCAATGCGGCTCGATACAACGGGATCCTGCAAAACATATTTCGCTGGAAGATCAGTCCGATCGATGATTTTGCGGGCAGTGCATTTACGTCTTTGTTTCCACAAAAAATGCGTCTGAAGTTGTATCAGCAAGGCTTGGGGGGCTTCGATTTTATCAAGTGGTCACTCACGGGTTTAATTCGACACGTTAGTCGAGGTGTCGAAAACGACCCAGGGATGCTCAAGCGATTCGCGCGAGTCATCAACCGTGAGAAGATCACACATCTGTTACCAAACTTGTCAATTTTTGGTCCGTTCTGTTCCGCCGTTAAGCCGTACGTTAATCATGATGTCAAGTACTTGAATATCTTTCAGGGATATGAAGTCTATTCAAATTATGCAGAGGATATTGGACTTCGAGACGATTTGTTTCGTGCGTTGACAAAAGGCGCCCGAGATGCCGATTACCCCTCGATGACGGTCAGTCTGGATTATAAGAATCGAGTAAAACAGGATCTCGGACTGACTGATAACGATCTTTGTGTGATGCCTGCATGCGTCGATTTTACAGACCTCATGCCGATTGAACGCGCCGAACAACTTGTTGACTCCAAGCTGGATGGCTATCGGCCCGATTGCCCCATGATCACGTATATGGGACGGCAAGACCCGGAAAAGGGTATCGATTTACTGTTATACGCCGCCAAAATTCTGCAGGATCGTGGACTCGATTTTCAATTGGCGATTTGTGGAACCACTGCTTGGGGCAGTTCCTATCGCCAAGCGTGTCATCGTATTGCAGACAATCTGCGTCTCTCGGTTCTCGAGACAGGTTTTCTCAGCGATGAAGAAAGAACGGCATTGTATCGTGTCAGTCATAGCGTCATTTATCCTTCGATCCACCGGGAGCCATTTGGAATGGTACCCGTTGAAGCGATGACCCAAGCCACTCCAGTGATAGTTCCCGATATTGGTGGAGTGGCCGAATTGCCATTTGCCGATAACCTGCAGGCGGGGTTGCAGTTTCGATCCTGGGACAGTGCTGACTTGGCAGACCAAATTGAACGCTTGCTGAGTGACGGTGATATGTATTCGCGGTTTGCTTCACAGGCTCGTGAGATTGCCCGGAAATATTCGGTGGAACATGTGGCGGACCGCGAGTTGGAGCTGATGGGAATTCTTGAAAAAAACATCAAGCCACCCACTCATCTCCACATGCACACTTCGCCGCGTCAAATCGGTGTTTCGTAAGACTCTCACATCTATCTTAAAGGTTCTCACAGAAGTGCAGGTGTGAGTTTTCCTTTTGGTTGTGTCCTCGTTCGCTTAATAGACTTCGTGCAGTTCAACAATGAAGTGCAGTGTTGCGAACGGCGGAACCGATGGTGGTGATCCCTGAGCTCCATATCCGAGGCCCGATGGGATCTCTAGTTCGATCTTGCCACCTTCAGAAACGTACTGCATGCCTTCCGTCCAGCCTTTAACGACGTTCCTCAGCTTAAAGGAAATCGGCTTGCCGCGCTCGTAAGAAGAGTCAAACACGCTTCCGTCATCGAGCCAGCCCCGATAGCTAACTTGTACCTGATTATATTCCGTTGGTTTTTTGCCATTCCCTCGGCGTAATATCCGATACTTCAATCCGCTTGGTGTACTTCGAAACTCTGATTCTGCTGCAGGACCATCCGGTCCTTCTTCTCGAAAGCTGGCTTGAATCAAATCTGACTTGGAAGCCACCGGCATCGTGGGTTCAGATTGCGACACGCTCTGTGAGCGAGTTGAACTGCATCCCATGCACACAACGCAACAGATCGCCGATAGTAGAAATGCTGCCAAATGGTAGGTTTGATTTCGAATCATTGTTCAATCTCACTCAGGTCTGATTAATTCAATTCAGTAGGTGACGATGCGACGGGGCCACGTTGACTCTCAAACATGGAAAAGTCGGCCCAGACAGGTAGATGGTCAGAAACTTTCAGAGCGTCCTCTTGAGAGAGCCCATACATTTTCATCAAATCCATGACGCCTGATTGGCCCGTCATTTCGACTGTGTAGCGTCGGTCGAAAACGATGTTATCTATTTGCGACGTACCGCGTGTGTTGGTGTTTTGACTGCGTACAACGGGTGTGATGCCGGGAAGATAAGCGAGACGCCCGAAATGATTCACATCGACATTCAAATCTCCTAGCAGGATGGTATCGTCTTCGCTTGCAGACTGTTGTACGACGGCAAAGACATCGGCCAAGGCATCAAGTTCGGTTTTGGTTTCGTCCGGGTCCGTATGAATGTTGATCAGTCGAAACCCGAATGGTTCGCGCGAAGCAGGACCGCGCACCTGGAAATTGGCAATGAGAGGCTCGCGATGCAACCGGTCGTGAGGATCTTGAATCGTGTAAACAGATCCTTCGACGACTTCGATGATGTCTGAATCGTAAACGAAAGCGTACTGCTCGGTACTCGTTGTTCGTCCAATACGATCACCCACAACGCCGCGATATTGTCGACCGGTTTGGTTGACCATTCGGAGAAAGTCGTCGAGATGACCGTCATCTTGAGTGCGGATTTCCTGAATCGCTAGAATGTCAAATTGTCTCGCGACATCCGCTAAGACGCCCATGACATCCGGTTTAGCGAGTTTGCTTTTCCCAAAAACCTGAATATTAAATGTTCCCAGACGGATTGTCTGAGGGGCTTTGGGGATCGGGACCGCTGCTTCACGTTGCTCGACTTTCGGGCCGCTGAGATCAGCGAGCCAGTCCCAGACGCTACTGCGATCAAATTTCCCGTTGTAGAAATTGACCACGCCGATTCCCAGAATAACCAGGAATGCGATGATCGTTGATAAGGTACTTCTACCACCGGACTTACGCTTCGTTTTGGCCATCGTGCCGAGAATCCTTTCTGCAGCGGATGGGAATATTCTGTGGAGATTGGCCCCAAGATTAGAACATGACGTGAAATGGGTCCAGATGAGTCCTAAGAATCGTCATAAGCAGTTTTCAGGCTTGATTTTTAGTTCCCTACCCCTGAAGCTGGAGGCTGATGAACCGACTTTGATACACACCACGGAGAAATGGAAATGCGTGCTTCTTTGATTCTGGCGTTCACCGTTCTGGCTGTTGTTTCCTGTCTCTTGGGAACTGTGATGATGCCTCAATCGACTGTTGGAGGAGAAAAATCGAGCCTCGCGTCGGCAACTCAGCCGGTGAATCTGGAAGACGACGGGGAGTTGGTTCCTGTCGAAGAAGACATGCACGAATTCATGGAGTATGTCTTTCAGCCAACCTACAAGCGACTGAAAGTCTCAATGGCAACGGCTCCTGCTGACAACGCGGGTTGGAAAGCCATCAAAGCTGATTCGCTGTCTCTGGCTGAAGCCGCCAACTTGATCATCATGCGTCCTCCCGGAGAAGACGCGAAAGATTGGAACAAGTACAGCGTCGATGTTCGAAATCACGGCAAAGAGTTCTACACGTCGGCCCGCGCAAAAGACTTTGCCTCCGCTACGAAACATTACAAGGCGATGCTCAATAGTTGTAATGACTGTCACAAGCAATTTGAAGACGGCAAGCACATCCTTACGCCGTAAGAACGATGTATCTTCTGAGTATTGGAGAAGTGCCGAGCTGCGATGCTTCTTACAATGTTGACCCTGATTAACTCAATATTTCTTTCACCACGTGGCCATGAACATCGGTGAGGCGACGATCGAGACCGTTATGCCGGAAGGTCAAGCGAGTGTGATCGAGACCTAGCAGATGCAGCATAGTGGCGTGTAAGTCATGAACGCTGGAAATATCCTCGACCGCTTTGAATCCAAGATCGTCTGTCTGTCCGTAACTGACGCCCGGCTTGACTCCCGCCCCACCGAGCCAAGCGGTAAAGCCTTGCGGATTGTGATCGCGGCCTTTGGCCCCTTTCTGGAACATCGGCATCCGACCGAATTCGGTACACCAAACGACGAGGGTATCGTCGAGTAGGCCACGTTGTTTCATGTCTTTGAATAGCGCGGCTGCGGGTTGATCCATAATCTCGCCGTGAACGTCGTACTGTTCGCGGAGCTTTTGATGCCCGTCCCAATTCAGATTGCCTCCACTGGCATACGCGCCATTGAAGAGTTGTACGAAACGGACGCCCGATTCGATCAGGCGACGTGAGAGAATACAATTACGTGCGAAGGCCGCTTTATTCTCGTTCTGAGAGTCGGCCCCGTACATTTTCAGTGTCTCTTTTGTCTCGGTTGAGAGATCGCTGATTTCCGGTACGGAAAGTTGCATACGAGCGGCCAGCTCATAACTGGCAATGCGTGCTGCTAATTCACTATCGTGCGGATTTTGATTCAGGTGTTCTCGATTGACTAGGTTTAGTAAGTCGCGAGCCGCTTGATCTTGCTTGCCTGTCACTGATTTTGGAGGTTGAAGATTTCGAATCGGCTGAGTGCTGCTGAATGGTGTCCCCTGAAACACGGCAGGGAGAAAGCCTGGTCCCCAGTTGTTGATGCTCGCTTGCGGAACACCACGCGGATCGGGGATCGCGACAAACGCAGGAAGATTTTGATTCTCTGTCCCTAGAGCGTAACTTGACCAAGCGCCCATACTGGGAAAACCGTCGAGAATGAAACCGGTTGAAAGAAAGTTCTCGGCAGGCCCGTGTGTATTCGATTTGCTGGTAAGTGTATGAATGAAAGAGATGTCGTCAACAATCTCTCCCAGATGGGGGATCATGTCAGAGACCATTTTGCCGGTCTCACCTTTGGGACGAAATTCATATTGTGGACGAGCCAGATCTCCCGCCGGTCCTTGAAATGTAACAGGCGGTCCTCCTTCAAACGGCTTGCCATCGTATTTGATCAATTCGGGTTTGTAATCGTAAGTCTCTAATTGGCTACAAGCGCCAGCACAAAAAATGACGAGTACATTTTTAGCTTTAGCATCAAAGTGCCCCTTCCTGGGCGAATGCGGTTGGCTGGGATCAACTTTGGGCGTGTCAGCAAGCAGTCGATCTTGATCGAGAAGCGATGCGAGCGCCACGGCGGAGAGCCCTGATGCTGTTTGTCCCAGAAACTCACGACGGTCGAGAAATGAACGCCCCAGTGAAGTCATGTTTTCGGAATAATATTGCATCTGATTTCTCATCAGGGGAGGAACAGGAACTCGTTACTGTTAAACAAAACTCTGGCTAATGTCGCAAGGTCATATTGAGAAACCGCCGACTTTGCTGCTGCGAATTCTGTCTTGTTCGGCACACGACCCAGCATCAATTGGAAAGTTGCCGACACTTGCCTGTTGACGTCGTCACCAGTTTCACTACGAATTCGTTCCGCAACCGCCTTTGCGCGGTCATAAACAAAATCGCTGTTGAACAAATTAAGTGCTTGGATCGCAGTGGTTGACTGAGTTCGTTGCGGCGTGGGCTGCCCAGCGTCCGGACAGTCAAATGCCCCAAAAATAGGAACCTGCTCCATCCGAATTTTGTGAGAGTAGATCATCCGCCGGAGTTTGTCGGGACCAAATTTTTCGACCGGAGGAAAGCCAGAGAGCCCTCCCTTTGTTTTGAAAAAATCAAATCCCGGGCCTCCCATTTTTAAGTTTAACTCACCCGTCACAACCAACATACTGTCACGGATGGCTTCGGCACGGAGACGTCGAGAGGGAAACCGCCACAAGAATCGACAATCGGCATCGAGCTTCTGAGCTTGTGCATTGATGCGTGAAGTTTGTTGATAGGTTTGCGAAGTGAGAATCAGACGGTGCATGGCCTTCACCGACCAATCGCTTTCGATGAATTGGAGAGCCATCCAATCGAGCAGTTCGGGATGTGTTGGATTGGCTCCATTCATACCGAAATCGCTGGGTGTCTCTACTAACCCGTTTCCGAAGTGCATTTGCCAAATTCGATTGACCATCACACGTGCAGTGAGTGAATTGTCGGGATCGGTAATCCACTCGGCCAGTTCGAGACGACGATCTTGCTCTTTCGATTCCGATGTCAGTGATACATCGGAAAGAACCGCCGGGACATGAGGTGGAACCCGATCTTGGGGTTGCTCAGGGTCTCCGCGACTGAGCAGAAAGGTTTCATCCGGCTGTCGGAAACGGCCCGCATAAACCATATTGGGAGTCTTTAGTTGAGCCTGACGCTTTTGTAAGTCTTCAAGGTTCTGAATTGTCTTTTTGACAGTTTGTTGCAGGTTGATGGGAGCGTTTCGAGCCAACATCGTTGTTTCATCAAACGGAGTTTCCCGGAAAAGACGATCATCTGATGAGGCCACCCGTTTCCATTGGGTGCCATCGATTGAAATTTCAATTTCATAAATGACAGGTAACCGGTCTTTCAGCTTTCCGTTGCGGTCGCGTCCCCAAACGATGCGATTGATCTGGGCGACCTCGGGGAATTCGAGTTGCACCCAACCTTTTCCTTTTTCATTCGAGATCCAGCTTTGGGGGTTGCCGTAGTTACCGTCGTTGATGTGTTTGAGTTGATGTCGGCCTGTATTAGAGAGATTCCCCGACGAACTGGGTTTGGTGCCGTGCGTTGCAAGCGCGATGTTGACAGGTTCTTCGCCCGATGTGAATACTTCCAACTCGTCGAGACATGGTTCATATCTGTTATCATTGGTCGTTTCGTATGAGGTGAAGCGAACGAATTTTGCCTGACTGATCGGAAAGGCCTCAATATTCAACTCGAAATTGACAGGAGCCCGCATACGTGGGAGTGTCGATGTTTCCGCAGAACTTTCAACCGCTTCCTGCATGACGATGACATCAGCCGTGATGCCGGTTCCCGTTTCGCCACCTCTCAAGATGATTCTTGATTGCTCATCGAATTGATGAAATCCGGCATCAAATAATCCACTCCAGCGAGGTTTCTTCTCGGAGTCTCCTCTGGATTGCCCTGCGTAATAATACTGATCAGCGGTGGCGACTTCAGATTGATCATCGCGAGTTTCAAGGTCTCCATCTTGATCAAGAATGTATCGAGCATCACGGGTATGGACACCACTTCCATGCACGCCCCACGATATCCAGAGCCGATATCGACCCTTTGCTTGTGGATTCCAGGTGAAAACATCTTCGCCGGGATGGTTGTCCCACCAGGTGTAACGTCCTTCGCTGAGGTTGGGCATGCGATCAAGACTGCCAGGATCATCGGCATAGCCACGTTTTTGACCATCGGGATTAGTACCATGGCCATTTTTTGTTTTGAGCAACGTGACTCTTTCGAGATCCTCATCATCGATGACCAATGTTTCACCCGAGAATGCGAGAGGTTCCATAGATGAGAGCTGCGATTCCAATTGTTTGATTTGTGGAGTAAGCCGCTCTGCTTCTGCCAATCGTTGTTCGAAACCTTCGTCTTTGATGGGTCGATCTCCGTAATCGACACCCGCAAAAAATGCCTGGAGCGCGTAATAATCTTCCTGCGCAATGGGATCGAATTTATGATCGTGGCAGCGGGCACATCCGATTGTGAGGCCTAAGAAAGTCGCACTTGTCCCAATGATGATCTCGTCGAGGGCATCTTGCCGAGCGAGTCTTTTGGAGGCGTCGTCTTTGCCAATTTGTCCGGGAAGTAACACCGCAGCAGCGACTAAAAAACCGGTGGCGGCATCGGCATCAAACTGGTCGCCGGCCAATTGTTCGGTGACAAATTGATTGTAAGGCTTGTCTTGGTTGAAAGACTCGATGACATAATCGCGGTATGGCCAAGCATTTGGTCGGGGAGTGTTGACTTCATAGCCATGAGTGTCAGCGTACCGAACCAAATCCAACCAGGTCTGTGCAATTTGTTCTCCATAACGCGGACTGTCCAGTAGTGAGTCCATCAGTTCGTTCAAACCATTTTCAGTATCCAGCTTCTTCGTCCAATGCTCGTGTTCTTCCAAGGTTGGTGGAAGACCGTGTAAATCGAGATAAAGCCGCCGGACAAGAGTCGAGGGTTCTGCGCGTGGCGATGACTGAATACCTGCAGACTCAAGTTTCTGGTGGATGAATTGATCAATCGGATGGCCTTTCCCGGCAGGTGGTGTGACCGCTTTCAGTGGTTGGAATGACCAATGTGAAGTGGGATCGGATTGGGCCTGTTCATTAGCGGGAGCGTTCACTCCTGAGAGAATCCATTGTTGGACGAGTTTCAACTCTGTTTCAGAGAGTGGTTCGCCCTCCGGGGGCATTCGTTCAAACTCTTCCTTGGAACTGACTCGCTGCCAAATCAAGCTTTCGTCCAGATTCTTAGAAGTGACGGCTGCTCCGCTGTCACCTCCCTGTTGCATCAATTTGACCGTATCGAGTCGGAGCGATGATTCCTGTTTGAGGGCTCCATGACACGCATAGCATTTACGCGCGAGAATCGGTTTGATGTCGCGAGTGTAATCAACCCCTTCCGCACAAACCGTTCCCGTTAATGATAATGCCAGACAGAATAAGATCACATATGCGACAAGCCGTCGGAGTGTTTCGTCTGAGGCTCGACGTAACATGGACATCATCTCTTTCCGTCATGGACTGCATTGTATCAAGCGAGTAATCCGTCGATCACCTTCGCTCCTTCAACGCCCGTCAATTTTGAGTCTAGGCCCTGATACTTGACAGTAAAGCGGTTGTGATCGATGCCTAAATTATGAAGCACTGTTGCGTTCAAGTCATTGATGTGAACGGGATTCTCGACAATATTATAGGAATAATCATCGGTGAGACCGTAATCAATACCCGGTTTGAATCCTCCACCCGCAACCCACGTTGAGAAACAGCGCCCGTGATGGTCGCGACCATGACTCTCTTTGGTCAATTTACCCTGACTGTAGATCGTGCGACCAAATTCACCACCAAAAATGACCACTGTGTCTTCCAGCATCCCTCGTTGCTTGAGATCTTTGACCAATGCGGCAGCCGGCTGATCGGTGCCGAGTGTATTTTTACGAATCTCGTTGGGCAGATTGCCGTGTTGATCCCAGCCGCGATGAAAGAGTTGGACAAACGGGACGCCTCGTTCAGCTAATCGGCGTGCGAGAACACAGTTGGCGGCAAATGTTCCCGGTTTTTTTGAGTCTTCACCATAGAGATCGAAAGTGGATTCCGGTTCGTCGTTGATTTCCATCAGGTCGGGAACCGATGTCTGCATTCGATACGCCATCTCGTACTGGGCAATACGAGCTTGAATTTCAGGATCACCGAGTTTGTTGTAATTCTCTTCGTTGATACGAGCGAGACTATCAAGCATGTTACGCCGCAAGTCGCTGCTGACTCCCGCTGGGTTTGATAAATACAACACAGGATCTGCACCACTACGGAATTGAACTCCCTGATGCTTCGATGGCAAAAATCCACTACCCCAGATACGGGAATAAAGCGCTTGGCCCGGCTTCGCACCGACGGAAATCATCGTGACATAGGCGGGAAGATCTTTGTTCGGGCTACCAAGACCATAACTGAGCCACGACCCAAAACTGGGACGCCCCAGTTGTTGTGTCCCGGTGTTGATAAACGTGATGGCCGGATCATGATTGATGGCTTCGGTATTCATCGTACGAATAATGGCAATGTCGTCCGCAATCTTGGCGGTGTGAGGCAAGATTTTATCGTTAATCCAAGTCCCTCGCTCACCATGCCGACCGAACTCAAACATCGGTGCGACACACGGAAACGATTTCTGACCACTGGTCATTCCGGTGAGTCGTTGTCCCTGCCGAATTGATTCGGGCAGTTCGCTACCGTGAATTTTTCGCATCGCCGGTTTGTAATCGAACATGTCGATGTGACTCGGCCCCCCCGCCATAAACAAATAGATCACCCGTTTCGCTTTGGGAGTAAAGTGGGGCAGTTCAGAAAGACCGTGAGATCCACTTTCCGCTGCGGAGGCTTGCCCGAGATCGGCATTCAATAAAGATGCCAAGGCTGCCGCTCCCAAACCGCTTCGGCCATGAGAGAGCAATTGCCGGCGGGTCATCTGACGATCAAATTCGAGTTGCGGGTTCATCGTCTACTTCCTTCGTACTCTGTCCCCAATGTTTATCAGGAACGATCTATGGTTTTGTAGGCTGGGACTGGTTCCAGCACTTTGTGATTTCTGCCAGCTTTTCTAGTTCCGAGTCAGTGCTTCATCCATATTGAGCAACGTGGAGGCTACGATTGTCCACGCCGCATGCTCGACCGGATCGAGCCCTGCCGGGATCTTCGATTCTCCCAGACTGAGCAACTTTGTCGCGGCTTCGGTGTTCTCGCGATAATGTTGCAACGATTGTTGATAAAGTTGCGTCAGGACACTTTGTTCCGTCGCGCTGGGTGGTCGTGCGACGGTCAACAGAAATCCCTGTTCGAGACGTTCAACGGGAAGGACGCCACCTTCGCTCATCATCCGTGCCGCCATCTGTCGAGACGCTTCCACAAATTGAACATCGTTTAGCATGACAAGTGCTTGCAACGGAGTATTGGTTCGCGGTCGATTGATGGTGCATTTCTCGCGTGTGGGGGCGTCGAAGATTTGCATGTTGGGTGGAGGCGCGGAACGTTTCCAATAGGTATAAAGACTGCGGCGATACAACTTTTCGCCCTGATCGGGTTTGAAGATCGGTCTGCCACTCAGGCCCACTTCCGCCCATAAACCGGGTGGCTGATACGGCTTAACGCCGGGACCGCCCATTTTTTCATTGAGCATACCGCTGATTGCCAGTGCATTGTCCCGAATAAATTCAGACTGCAAACGAAAACGGGGTGATCGAGCCAACAAGACATTTTCGGGATCCTGTTCCAGCAATTCAGGAGTGACTCGCGATGTCTGACGGTAGGTATGAGACATGACTATCTGTTTGAGAAATCGTTGGATGTCCCAGCCGTTCTCACGGAAGTCGACAGCCAGCCAATCGAGCAACTCGGGATGTGTCGGGTATTCGCCCTGTGCGCCGAAATCTTGAGGAGTGCTGACGAGTCCTTTGCCAAATAACATTTGCCAATAACGATTGACGGCGACTCTCGACGTGAGTGGATGCTCGGGAGCAAACAGCCATTTCGCCATTCCTAATCGATTAGCAGGAAAGTCGTCGGGCATGGCTGGTAGTGCAGAAGGTGTTCCCGGTTCGACTTTTTGATCGGAAGGAGAATTATACTGCCCACGCATCAGCACGAAGGTCTCTCGTGGTTTCGGCTGATCACTCATGATCATCACAGTCGTGAGTGGTTTTTTCAGATCAATGATTTGTTGTTGCAGTTTGTTCTGTTCGGCGGTCAGAGTCTGAAATTCCTCATCGGCATTATTCAGGTAGTAATCGAACAAAGTCTTCTGCTGTTCTTCACTCCGTTTGTCGGAGGCGAGTTGCAGAATGGGGAGAATCGGATCAGCACCCGAGAGTTGTTTGACTTCAGTTTCGCTGAGAGCTCGGGGATAGAAACGAACGTCGTCCACCTCTCCCTTTAATCGACTACTTGGATGCCGGCTGCCGACCAGCAAACTTTTCTCGGTAATGATTGTCTTCGAAAGTCGATCTTGCTCGACCGTCCACTCCCAATTTTCGCCGTTGACATAAATTTTCACACCGGCGGCTTTTGAAGACCCATCGTATGTCACCATGACATGCTGCCATTTGTCGGCTTCGAGAGCTTTCTTCGAGTTCACTTTGATGGCATTAGTGGGCCAGGAGTGAATAATATGAGGGGCAATTTTGCCGCCGGTAATCAAACAATCAAACCCACGATAGGAATCTCCATCATCCATCCGGGCAATGAGTGCTCCCGATCCATTTTTAGGAATCTTGACCCAACCCCCATAAGAGGCGGCATCAGTGCGATCGAATCGCCCCTGATCACCCAAGTCAACATAACTCGATCCATCCAGCTTCAGTGCTTTGCCGCTACGCCCTTCAACCCATTCAAATTTCCCCTGAATACTTCCCGGCTTGTCTGCGTTTGCCACGTTGCCAACTTTGCTTCCGTCCCCCTCATCAAACGGAAGATGCACGGTAATTCCGACCGGTGTTGAACCGCTGGGATTCTCGGCAACTTCTTTCTCTTTCATGTCCAACCATTCGTCATACGAAGACTGGGCGACGGTACGTCGATTGACGAGTTTTTCTTTGACACTTGCTAGTTGTTTTTCAGTTTTCGGAAGCTGTTCCTGCTTTTCAGGATCGGGGATTGCCAGAGTGGGAGTGGCGTTCCCTTTTCGAGTTTGCATACCACCATCGGCACTCACATTGAAGAACGCATAGAAGCGATAGTAGTCTTCGTGCGAGATGGGATCGTACTTATGGTCATGACATTGAGCACATTCCATGCTCATTCCCAACCAGACGGTCGATGTTGTTTTCACACGATCCACCACATACTCGACACGGTACTCTTCTGCGATGGCTCCTCCTTCATCGGTCGTGCCGTTGTTACGATTGAAACCGGCCAATACTTTTTCGCTGATACTCGCTTCGGGAACCAGGTCACCGGCGAGTTGCAGAATCGAAAACTGATCGAAGGGCATGTTCTCGTTGTAAGCCTGAACGACACGATCACGCCAAGCCCACATGTCGCGTGGGCCATCCGCATGAAAGACACTCGTATCGCCATATCGGGCCGCGTCGAGCCACATCACCGCCATCCGCTCTCCATAATGAGGTGATGAGAAGAAGCGATCAACGACTCGCTCGTAGGCGTTGGGGGCTTGATCATCGACGAAGGCTTGCACTTCTTCGGGAGTCGGCGGCAAACCGGTGAGGTCGAAGCTCAAGCGACGAATCAATGTGCGTCGGTCGGCTTCGGGAGAAAGTGACAAGCCGTTTTCAAGTAGTTTTTGACCAATGAACTGATCAATGGGATTCTTCACGGGAACATCCGTCGTGACCTTTGGTGGCTCCGGCTTAACAGGAGTTACAAACGACCAATGATCACTCCACTCGGCCCCCTGTTCAATCCAGCGTTTGAACAGATCGATTTCTTTCGTGGTGAGTTTTTTGTTCGATTCAAGCGGCGGCATTTTCACGAACTCATCGTGGCTCGAAATTCGTTCCCAAATCGCACTGTTCTCCAAGCTGCCGGGAATGAGGGCAAAGTTCCCGTCTCGATCAGCGAACGCGGCCTCTTTGAGATCGAGTCGTAAGTCGGCCTCCCGATGTTCTTGATCGGGGCCGTGACAATGAAAACAACGATCAGACAAGATCGGCTTGATATCACGGTCGAAGCGGATTTTCGTGGATTGCGCCTGAACGCTCATTGTTGAGAGCAGCAGGCCAAAAGTGGAAATTAGAAAGTAGCGCATGAAATACATCTTTTATCTCATCAACGGGAAGATTGTTGAGTGTTCGCAGGTGGGAATTACGAGGCGGGCAGCAATGATGCGGGAATCTGTATCCACAAGAGAGTTCATCGCTGTCATTTCAGTATATCCACCTACGCGATGGATTTCAAAAAAAACACGACTTTTAGAGTCTCAGACGCCGCAACTTGAGGGCTTGTAGGGTTTATCCGTGATTCCTGAACTCAGGAACCGCTTAGGTACCCATGCAATGTCAGCCATTCGGTGGCTCGGTCGCGCCAAGTATCGACATCCGATCCTTCCACAGGACGCATACCGTATCCATGACCGCCGTTGCTGTAGATGTGCATAGCGGCAGGAATTTTATGGTGTTTCAATCGCTTATAAAATTCGATGCTACTCAGAGAAGTAATTGGATCATCATGAGTGTGCGCCAAAAAAGTGGGGGGCGTCTTTGCGTTGATCGTCACGAAGTCTCGCAATTCTCCCTCCCCATCGACTAATTGCCAAGGATAAAGCAGCAAGCTGAAATCGGGACGACACGAGACTTGATCAATCTCATCAACAGCTTTGTATTGTCTCTCTGAAAAACGTGTCGTGACCAATGCCGCGCATTGGCCACCCGCAGAGAAACCGAGGACTCCAATTTGTTTGGGGCTAACGCCCCATTCCTCAGCACGAGAGCGAACAAGCGAAACGGCACGCTGCCCATCTTCGAGCGGCCTGATCCACGAGTCGGGTTCCGACTTCGTTCGTTTCGTACGATAATGGGCGACAAACACTGTTACGCCGAGCGGATTGAGCCAATCGGCAACTTCCGAACCTTCTTTGTCCATGACGACATAGTTATAGCCACCACCGGGAAACACAATGACGGCGGTTCCATTTCGTTTTTCTTTCGGGGGTTGATAGATAAACAATCGCGGAAAGGTAATATCTTTGATGCGTGTCGCTGGTGGCTTTTCATCGGGGCGTGTGGGCAATGCTTCTCCGGTGTTCTTCACGGTTTCACCCGCCGGCAATGCTGTCCACAAATCGATCATCACGTCTGGTTCACGGGCGTCGCAAATTGATAAATGAAATCCGACCAGGACGAGTGTGGTCAAGACGAGAACAGATGAGAATGGGAGGACGCATAATCGCATGTACGAGGAGCCTTTTCTTGTGGCGCTTATCTCTTTGAGATTACTCACTCTTCAGCTTAAAAGAGACCTGATTTTCACCAGCCACGATTTCCACTGTGAGACCAGAGTTTTTGGGGTCAGTGTATTTATTGGGGACCAGGGATTCTCCACCGCCCATATAATTCATGTCCACCGGACCGGATGCCGAGGGGTCGGCTGCTTCGACCGACTCACCTGAAGACGCTGCTTGTATAGCCACTCTCTGAGTTCCGATAGGAACACCATCACCGGCCTCGTAAGTCATGACTTCGACGATTTTTCCGTCGATGATTTTACCAGTAGCGGGACGGGTACTGTCTGATTCAAAGATAATTGTTCCCGCTTCAATCGGTTGATCATCAAGCGTCACCGTGCCGGTAATCGCAGCCGTCGGCGAACGCTCAGGACCACCACCACAACCGGAGAGAACAATGCACAAAATCGCGGCTGAGAGGGAATGCGTTACTGGTTGCAGCACGCATGAATAATCAGTCATAGAATCATCTTCTGAGAAGGAGAGTGAGGTTAAAGGAATGGGCCGGCTAGAAGTTGCCGATCACTTCTCCTCCATCACGCGAGGCTAAGGCTCGGTAGGTTGCTCCATCGATATTTTCACTCACAAATCGAACCGAGCCATCTCCTAGCAAAAAGTGACATCCACCCACATGAAAACTCCGAAAGCCGATGGGCTCATCCCACCGCGGATTTGCTTGAGTGGGAAGATTCTGTTTCAGTGATTCATTCATAAAATTAATGGGATGGGCGGTTGTCCCCCAACTTTGAGTCCCCCAATTCTGAGTGATACTCATTGCACCGATGCACTCTCCCACCATCATTGTATTCGATAATCCATCAGTCACCTTAGCAAATGTGGCCGAGGTTCCCCAGCGCCCGATCATACCGCGGATACGGTTATGGTATCCGACATTCCCATAGCCGGGAGTCTGACCGAGACCGGTCGTGTTTTGGTAATCTCCTATGACACCCGCATAATCAGTTTGAGCCAGGATCCAGGTTGGTGCCGCAAACCCTTCTTCTTCTCTGATTTCGTCTCGCAGCGCATCCGAGGGGCAAAGAAATGCAGACTGAGGCTGCTTGAAGAAATCGTAGTTACCGTTTTCCCAACCATTCACATTAAAATCTATCTGATTGAACATGGGTGCCTGATCAACATAAGGAAGAAGCATCGGCATCCAACCCCAGCGATAAGTCCCCACCCCGGAGTGGAAGCGACCACAGGGGAGAATGTTTGTGGTGTCATGATAATTGTGCAGAGCCAATCCGAGTTGTTTCATGTTGTTCTTACATGAAGAACGTCGTGCCGCTTCACGCGCTTGCTGAACGGCAGGCAACAGCAACGCAACCAGCACTGCGATAATCGCAATGACAACAAGCAGTTCAATCAGCGTAAATCCACGTCGAAGATGTCGTTGATTCATGATTGGCCCTTTAAAAATTCAAGACTGGTGCGCGATAGTCGCCAGCGCAAAAGGATCTATACATAAACATAGATCAATGTAAAATACTCGAATCCCTCCGAAAGAGCAAAAAAATTGAGGCTCGATCTCGAGAAAACATCGCAAAATCTCAAGCGAGTAGAAATCGAATCAGCGTTGTTTCGCCATTTTCACTGGAACCAGTCGTGAGTAGTCCAATCTAAACATATATACTCTGAAGACCTCTAAAACAGACAAACCCTGTGCTTCAAATTTCGAAGATTCATGTTCCAGAAAGAGACGATGAATTTTATTCCCGCACTCTTAAAAGTACTTTCTGTAGCCCTGTCACTTTCTCTTATTCAGTCGACTCAGGCGCAAGAGAAAAAGATAACCCTCCCCAAGGGGTATGAGGAAGTCGGTCCCGACAAAGTCGAGGTATTACGCCGATTATGCCAAGCGACTGCAGAAACAAAGTTGTTTACAGGTGCGGTGCTCGTCACCGACCAACCCTATCGAATGCCGGCAAAAACTCGTCTCACACAGGAACAACGAATGTATCAGCTCGTCAAATCCGCAGGCGTTGAAGCGGCGATCGAATGGTTCAAGACCAACGGGAAAAAAGCGGCTTGGGGTGGTAGCAATTTCGCATTGGCTACTCAACTGATCAAAGACGATCGCATTGACGATGGCATACGACTCATGGAATTTGACATCGAGACAACTTCAGGAAAAGTCTGGATGCTGAGAAAAGCCTCCGAAGCTTCGTTGAACAATGGCCGTCCACAAAAAGCGTTATCCTTCTTACAAATGGCTTTGGAGCGAAGGCCCGATGATGAAGAATTCAAAATGATGAAAATTGAAGTCGAGCAGGACTTGAAGCGGGAGTCATTGAAAAAGCCGCTTGTTCCATAGGTCAGTAATGTTTTTCCGGCTTACGTGTTAAATTGTTTTTGATCTGGTTCATTAGCGAAATCTGGTTTTCACTCTTGATCCCGAAGATGTACAGTGAGTTTCTCTCATTCCTGTCTTTCGAATTGATCTGCAATGTCTCGAATCGTGACTTTTGGTGAAATCATGGCTCGGTTAGAGCCTCCTGGTTATCAACGATTTCAACAAGCCATGCCTGGCAGTTTGAAAGTGACGTTTGCCGGATCCGAAGCGTCTATTGCCGCCTCTTATTCTTATTTGGGAGGTGAAGCCACTTTTGTCACGGCACTTCCCTATCACGAAATTGCAAAGGCGTGTCTTGCAGACCTTCGATCACTCGGAGTGAATACGCGAAACATCGTGCGAACTCACGACGGACGTTTGGGGCTTTATTACTTTGAGCGTGGCGTGAATCAACGCACCGCGAATGTGATTTATGATCGAGACGGTTCGTCAGTCTCTATCACGCCCGCAGAGGATTACGACTGGGATCGAATCTTCGAGCAGGCAGATTGGTTTGTGATCTCAGGCATTACGCCGGCGATCTCTCGAAACGCGGCAACAGTCTCACGCATCGCGATTGAAGAAGCGGCCCGACGGAATGTGCGTATTTGCTGCGACATGAACTACCGCAGCAAACTTTGGAAGTGGGATCCCTCGCTTTCTTCCCGAGAACTGGCTGGGCAAATGATGCGTCAGTTGTTGCCGTCCGTCGATCTGTTGATTGCAGGCCACGAAGATCTCACAGACACACTGGGGTATGCCCCTCATGCCGATCACAAGTCATTGATCCAGCCGTTGATTGCCGAGTTCCCCAAGATTGGTTCTGTGGCGATGTCTCGCAGAGCCAGCGCGTCCGCCAGTGTCGAAAAGTATGGTGGCTTACTCTATGACGTGGAGTCGGACCAGGTGCATTATGCACCGTCGGAACACTCACTCTATGAAATCAACCCCATCATTGATCGACTTGGTGCGGGTGATGCTTTTACGGCGGGTTTGTTATTCGCGATGACAACGGCAGAGTTAGCGGATCCCAAAACCGCAATCCAGTTCGCAACAGCGGCAGGCTGCCTCGCTCACTCCAACGAAGGTGATTACCACTATTCCTCGCGAGCAGAAATTGAAATCTTAATGACTGGCAACGCCTCCGGTCGTGTCAGGCGATAGCTTGACGGGCCTGCCAAAGTCACAACTTCCGGCTTTTCAGCCGATCATTCATAACCTTCAATTTTTTCTATCGATTGGGAAGTAAAACACTATCTTCCACCTTTATATACAATTAGACTGGAACGTCCTCATTCCAGACGCATTCTCTGACAAATTGTGTGTCGGTCCTGAAATATTTTACACATCGTTGCAGGCTCACCTATGAAATCTTTTTCTCATGCTGTTTTCGTTTGTTTAACACTCCTCGTGACAGGTTTTGCTAACGCGGCCCCACTTGTCTATGAAGGGACTGAAGGAGTCGGCAAAGGCAAGCACATTGTCTTCCTCGCAGGAGATCATGAATATCGCTCGGAAGAGTCGCTGCCAGCGATGGCGCGCATCTTGGCAAAGCATCACGGTTTCAAATGCACCGTTCTGTTCAATATCGATCAAGAGTCGGGAGAAATTGTTGCCGGAAACTCAAACATGCCCGGCATCGAAGCATTAAACACAGCCGACCTTGCGGTCGTATTTCTAAGGTTCCAAAGCTTCCCTCCCGAACAAATGAAGCACTTTGATGACTATCTCAATCGAGGTGGCCCCGTCGTGGGAATGCGAACTGCAACTCACGGCTTCAAAATGAAAGCTGACGAACCGTTTTCAAAGTATTCCTACGACAGTAAAGACAAAGATTATCAACTCGGCTTTGGAAATCAGGTCTTGGGCCAAACTTGGGTTGGCCACTACGGTCGAAATCACGTGCAGAGCACACGCATCACAGTGGTCAAAGGCAAAGAGAGTCACCCGATCTTGCGGGGTGTGAAAGATATCTGGGTACAGGCGGGCGGTTATGTGGGTAAACCTGTCGATGGTGAAACCTTGACGATGGCTCAACCACTGAATGGTATGACTCCGGCTTCTCCAGCCGATGAAACAAAGCCACCGATGCCTTCGGAATGGACTCGAAGTTACACTTCCAAGTCAGGAGTGAAAGGTCGCGTCTTTACCTCCCTTTATGGTACCCCTGAAGATCTTCTGAATGATGGCTACCGCCGCATGCTTGTCAACGGCTGCTTTTGGTCGCTTGGTATGGAAGATTCCATCAAAGCGGATGCCAACATCGCATTCGTGGGACCATTCAAACCCAATACTTTTGGCGGTGGTACCTACGCTCGTGGAATCAAACCAGAGATGTATGTGGGGTACAAAAGTCCCATTCCAGCGAACAACAATACAAAAAAAACAGACACAAAAAAGAGGGCCAATAATTCCAAGACAAAGAAACCGTCCGCTACGGCTCTCGCGACAGGTAAACCAGCACGCTTCGTTCGTATCGAACTTCCCGGCAACAAACGAATTTTGACACTGGCAGAAGTAGAAGTGATTAGTGGAGGAAAGAACGTCGCAAAGGGTGGCAAGGCCACGCAGTCAAGCACGAATAGTGGGGGTGTTGCAGCAAAAGCATTAGATGGAAACAAAGACTCTGACTGGAACAAAGGCGGTCAGACACATACCGCGAACTCGGGGACAACAAACCCTTGGTGGGAAGTCGATCTCGGAAAGGCTGTCGACGTTGAGCAGATTGGTATCTGGAATCGTAAAGGCTTTGAAAGTCGTCTCCAGAATTTCACTCTCACGTTATTAGATGCAGAGCGTAAACCGGTCTTTCGCGTTTCAAATGTTGCCGCACCAGAGATTATGCAAGTTGATGTCAAAAAATCCGGGAAAACAACCTATCTCAGCTACAACGGAAAACCGGGCAAGCCTTTCGTGGCGAACTCGGCTTCCAAAAACCCCTTGCTGGTAGACGTGCCTGATGACTATCGCGACCCGCTACCGTTTGAATTTCAGGAAGGCGATGTCGTCGCCATTTTGGGGAATGGATTACCGGATCGGATGCAGCATGATGGGTGGTTAGAAACTCTCTTGCAGAATGAATTGCAAGGTAAGAAAGTCCGTTTCCGCAACATGAGCGCGAGTGGAGATCGCCCGGACTCATTTCCGCGCAGTTCAGGTGCGGCTTCGATGACCGAATACCTTCAGTATGTGCAAGCAGATGTTGTGTTTGCATTCTTCGGCTACAACGAATCGTTTGAAGGCGTGAAAAAAGCCGGTGAACACCAAAGAAAACTCGTCGAGTTCGTCAAAAGAACTCGCGGTTCAAAAGCCAATGGAAAATCATTCCCTCGCATTATCCTGTTCAGCCCAATTGCCCATGAAGACACCGGCAATAAAAACGTCCCTGACGGTAAACGTCACAACATTCAGCTTGCCGCTTATACCAAGGCAACTGAAGCTGCTGCACGCGAAGCGGGTGTCGGCTACGTGGATTTATTCCATCCCTCCATGCAGTTGTTCAAGGAGTCGAGCACACCACTTACAGTCAACGGCGTACATCTCACTGAGGAAGGCAACCGGTTACTGGCGGGAGTGATTGCTTCATCGCTCTTTGGTCAGAAAGTGACCGCTTCACCCTCACTGGAACAACTTCGGTCTGCTGTGATCGATAAGAATTATCATTGGAACAATCGCTACCGTGCTCGCGATGGAAACGATGTCTGGGGTGGACGCTCCACATTGAAGTTCACCAACGATCAGACGAATGCGGTTGTCTTACAACACGAGCAGACGATGCTGGATGTGATGACCAAAAATCGCGATTTGCGAGTCTGGGCTGTCGCAAAAGGTGAAGATATCAAAGTCGATGACAGCAATGTCCCCAAGCCAATTGAAGTGATTTCGAATGTCGGTGGTGGCAGTAAAAGCTCCAACGCCATGAAAGAAGGCCGCCTGAAATATATTAGCGGCGAAGAAGGGATCAAGCACATGGCTGTCGCGAAGGGCTTTGAAGTCAGCCTGTTTGCGGATGACGAACAATTCCCGGAATTGGTCAACCCGGTGCAAATGCAATTCGATACCAAAGGCCGACTCTGGGCTGCTGTTTGGCCCACCTATCCCAAGTGGGAACCATTGAAAGAGATGAATGATGCATTGATCATTTTGCACGATGACAACAACGATGGCAAAGCAGATCGTGTCACCGAATTTGCTCGCGTTCAGAATCCGCTCGGCTTCGAGTTTTGGAATGGTGGTGTCATCGTTAATCGTGCACCAGAAATTCTGTTTCTGAAAGACACCGACGGCGACGATGTGGCCGATGTTCGAATCACGCTGTTGCAGGGACTCGATTCCTCAGACACTCATCACGGTGCAAACAACTTTATCTATGGACCTGACGGTGCGATCTACTGGCAAAGTGGTGTCTTCATGATGCATAACCACGAACATCCATGGGGACCGTCACTCCAAACCGGCGCATCAGCCATGTACCGCTTCGATCCGCGACGATTCACCATTTCGCGTCATGCCGACAACTCCCCAAACCCTCATGGAATCTCCTTTGACTATTGGGGTTATCACTATGCGACAGATGGTACTGGTGGTCGAGCTTATCAAGTTCGACCAGAAGCCAAGGGCTTCAAGATGCACGAGTTATTGAAGAAAGAAGTGCGTCCGGTGACGGCAAGCGAAGTTGTTAGTAGTTCCCACTTCCCGGAGTCAATGCAGGGTGACTTTCTGATCTGCAATGTTATTGGATTCCTGGGCATCAAGCACTACGACCTTGTTCGCGATGGTGAAAAAGGAACAGTTTGGGGTGAGCCAGCCGGTGACGAACTCACCGTTTCAACTGTCAATGCCGATGGCAGTACGACTACTGAAAAATCTCGTGGTCTAATGATGAGTGGAGACAAAAACTTCCGCCCTGCTGATGCGATCTTCGCTCCAGATGGATCCTTATATTTCTGTGACTGGCACAACGTCATTATTGGTCATATGCAACATAATGTGCGTGATCCAAATCGCGATCACGCTCACGGCCGTGTCTACCGCATGACGGCTATCGGTCGTCCTCTACAAAAGCCGGTTGCCATTGATGGTGAGCCAATTAACGCACTCCTTGAAAATCTGAAATCACCTATTGACGGTATCCGGCAACGCACACGTATTGAATTGAGTGAGCGTGATTCGAGTGCAGTGATCGCCGCGACCACAGAATGGGTCAAACAGTTTGATCCCACTAAAAAAGAAGATGCACACCATTTGCTCGAAGCACTCTGGTTGCATCAGCAACACGATGACAGAAATCTGGATCTTCTCGGGCAACTGTTGATGTCTCCCGAGCCACATGCTCGCATCGCTGCGAACACGGTCAAGCATTTGTGGTTCAATGTCGAAAGTACGATGCGTGGGGGAGTGATTGCAGAAGCTGAAGAAGCTGCAACTCAAAAATCGGGAATTCTCAGCGACACGCCCGAATTAACAACCATTCGTATCGGGACCGTGCGTGAACGGATGCGTTATGATGTCACCGAACTCACGGTGAAGCCCGGTAAAAAAATCAAACTGACATTTGCCAACCCGGATTATATGCCTCACAACATCATGCTAGTCAATCCAGGTAAGGCCGACGAAGTAGGATTACAGGCCATTGCATTGGGAGCCAGCGGCTTTTCGGTTGGTTTCGTACCAGAAAGTGACGAAATCCTTTGGGCCAGCAAGCTTATCGATCATGGACAGGAAGAAACCATCGAGTTCACGTCTCCGAAGAAGGAAGGTGCTTATCCTTATATCTGCTCATTCCCGGGCCATCATTTGCTCATGCGTGGCACTCTTTACGTGACGGATAATCTCAAAGAGTTCCTCGCCAAGAATCCTCAGCAGATGATCAAGAATACGGAGTGGAAACTCACCGATCTTGATCAGGAGTTAAAGCATGTTGGCCGCCAGCGAAATTTTGTACAAGGTCAGCACCTCTTCAAAAAGCTTGCCTGTGCACAATGTCATAAACTGGACGAAAACAGTGTCACGCTCGGTCGTAATCTCACCATTGGTCCTAATCTGGATGAGGTCGTTAAGAAGAAACATAAGAGCGATCCCAAAGCCATTTTGGCAGAGATTCTGGAGCCCTCACGAAAGATTGAAGATAAGTATCGAACGGTACTACTTGTCTTGGAAGACGGCACGACCCTCAACGGAAATATCGTCTCTGAGAATAAAACCGAGTTAACGATTCTCACGGGACCGCCAGAGATCAAAGAGAAGAAGGTCGCCAAAAGCTCCATCGAAGCTCGACGGTCTTCTCCCGTTTCGATCATGCCAGTTGGCTTGCTCAATTCGTTGGAAAAAGAGCAAATTCTCGACTTGCTGGCATATGTGCTGGCACTTGGAAACGAGAATGATGGTGCCTTCAAACCATGACTATTGATTCACGACCGACGATGGACGCTGTTTCTTATCGAGCAGCGTTCATCAGACAGGTCAATGAAGCCCCCTTGTCGTTGTCATGCCGCTCGTGATCTTGATGGTGACGGAACTGTTGGCTCAGTTTGTCGACCATAGTGATTCTGGTGACTTAGAAACTGTTCTTTGCGAATATTTCCCGGATCGGCAATCCAATAACCTTCCAATAGTTTTGCATATTGTTCGATCAGTGAAGAAATACGTTCACTCTTCGGTTGTGTGCTGTTACCAGAGTCGAGAGGTTCGTGAATCTGAATATGGACCACACCGCTTTCATCCACGGGGGCAAAAAATGGGATCGCGGGTACTCCTGTTTTGATCGCTAACTGAGCAAACCCGGTACGAAAGACTCTTTGCCTCCCTAAGAAGTCAATTTCCAACCCTGCATTTCCTTTCTCGCCATCGGCGGAAATGGAAAGATAGCGCCCTGCCTCAAGTTCGCGAATCGCCTTGCGAATAATCTGAGATGGTGATGAGTGCTTTGTTAATAGTAAGTTTGCTTGGTCCTTCGGTTCCGTAGTTTGAACGGGAGCGATTCTGCAAGTTACTGCTTTACTTGCACTTAGAGCATTAAGCGTTTATTTCACAGGGATTTATGCGCGAATTTACTTTCGAGAGTTTCGCCTACTTTCGCCTCAGGCGAAAGGAAACAAAGTACATTTCTGTGAATTCACAAATCGGTATCACGAGTCCCGAGTCTTGGAAACCAATTGTCAAGTGGGCGATTTTTGGGCGTTTCCACGGCTCCATAATGGAGTTTCTACATCACCCTGCTCTGCTTCTCCCGGACGCCAATCTGGTCACCTTGTAACGGTTCTTTCGGGGCCCAAAAGTGGCTTCCAAAATGCCGAGATTTTGGGCGGCATTTTTACCTCCCAACAGGGACTTAGCCCGGTACAACGAATGTGAAACACCGCTCCAAATTACAGAATAGCAATCTACAGAAATGACTAGGATTTTCCACCCACTGCTGGCCTTGATCGCTTCCGCTACTGATCGGGAACTCGCAAAGTATGTCGAGTCCCCCTCTTTCAATGGTTGTTTCCAAGTTCAAAGTCAACTGAAGATTCACGCAATCGTCATCCGAAGTGGACAGTACGCCAATACAGAGGCGAGAAAATAGCCTGTCAACTAAGTTGTTGTCACCTTTTGTTCCAACAGTGTGCAAAAAAAGGCGACCCAAACGTGATTGAGCCGCCCATATTGTCACCCGAGAAAACAGTAATACGAATCACTCTTCCGTGACTTTGAATCCTTTTTCAAAAGCCTTGTCACTAAACAGCAACGCCACTTTATCATCGGCTTCGGTGGCCGCTTTCAGGCAGTTACCGCAGCAAACATTGACTTTCACACCGCTGACAGTGACCGATTTATCATCCTTGGTCGGACGACCGGCAATAGGGCATTTGACCTGTTTGCACGAGTTGATGATTGGCTTTGGCGACAAACTTTTCGGGGCTCTTCTCAAACGCCTTCGGACAATTCGGGCAACAGAAATAAACCTTGGCGCCTTTGTAAGCGACCGTGAATTCTTTGGAGATAGCTTTTCCAGAAACCGGGCATTGCGGCTCCACTTTTTTCTCTTCAGCGGCAGTCAATGTGACTAGTGCTAATAGACAAATTCCTGTGGCGGTGAGTAACTTATTCATAGCGGTAGATCCTAAAGATTAAGGGCTGCAACTAAAAGAAACAAATCGTTCTTCAGAGCTACAATGACAGATCATTCGTCCGGCGACTACAACTGATCATTCTCAGATCGACTCTGTGTCAACGATGATGACACTCTTTCGGTTCGCCGCAGCCACATATTGAGAGATCATCTATCACTATCAGAGAAGATGCGAGTGAAGTCGAGAAGTTGACCATCGAGGTGATGGCTGTGAAGACAGATTTCGTTGATCTCATTCATGGTGAATACGGAGTTTGTCTTCGAAAACCTCTATTAAAAAAGGAGGTTGATTGGTAATTGCCCAGATGCTCCAGTGAATCAGTCGACGGCAATGTCGATTTGCACTTCAGCTCCAACTACTCGCACAGGTATCGTCTTTGCATTCTGCTCCGGCTGGTTTTGGTCGAGGTAAGTGCCATCTCTGACACAGAACCGCCAGTGATGGATGCGGCAGCTGACCACGTCTCCATCGATTAATCCATGGGCCAGTGAGGCGCCCGCGTGCGGGCATTCGTTGTGGAGAGCGAAGAAGTTGCCATCGACGCGGAACACACCCACTGGAACTTCGTCGACGACGAACATCCGAGCCTCTCCTTCGGGAATGAATTTGGTTTGGCAGACGGTTTGGAAGTTGGACATGATCAGCAACTCAGCCTTAGTAATGAGGTTTATGGGCGTATCGCTCGATAGGCTTCTCCCACTGCTTCGACCTTGTCCCATTGTTTTGACACACCGCTCCAGTGGAAGACCATTACTCCGGTGACTGGTTTTCGCGTACCGTAGTCAATCACCTCAGCGACCTGTTCGACGGAGACTGTTTCTCCCCAGTCGGCGAGTTGCACGATGGGCCAAATTTGCTGTTTTTCCTCCGGCTGGCCTTGGATGTTGAGTAGTTTCCCCAAGCTGCGAGTTTGACTGGCAATCCACTCCGGTTCGTTTGGATGCCCAAACCGTGCGTGGTAAGGCATTATGCTGAAGATGTCGATGAACTTTGCTTGAGCGCGCAGATCAATCGCCAGCTTGTGACGGATGGCTCCATCGTGATCCTCTTTGGACCAAGGGCAGTGAAACGTCCCCAGGAGAGCCTGGGACCGAGTCGCTTCCAGGATTTCACGGTATTCTCGCACCCAGTCGGTGAACACATCGCAGCGGAACTGCGTCCACTGGTCTTGATACTTTCCAAGCAGCAATTTCGCTGCATCGGGTGTGGAAGAGGGCAGCTTGATCTTGGTCTGTTCGGTGAACTGTTGGAGAGCGACAGAGGAAAAATCGGTATCCGGCATTGCCGGTTCGGCACGTTCCCAACTCGCGTGAGAGTGATGATAATCGAGCCAGATGCCGTCAATCTCATAGGTTTCAAGGATACGTTGGAACTCGTCCATCCGATTGCGGCGATAATCTGCATGAAATGGACTCACACCCTGCCAGCCGTGTGGGGGCGGTGACGGCTTTCCATCCGATCCGATTGGTGCCGCATCGGGATGGTCTTTGAGATAATTGACAAAGTGCATCGAATTGAATTCGGCGAATACCTTCAGCCCCATGTCGTGATAGCGGTGGATTTCCTCGTGCTTGAGGCCACCTGAGCCGACCCAGATGGCGTTGATGCCATAGTCGGCGGGAGTTTTACCTTTGTCCAGAATCGCGTCAGGGAACCCGCCATAAATTCCTCGAATCTTAATCCAGGGGCGAGGTACACTCTGAGTGTCGTCAGCAGCTTGCAGGCTCGTGGTCAATGTTCCTGCCGCGATGACCCCGGCAGCACACTGCTTGATCGCCGTTCGTCGAGGGATGAGGTGTGTAATTGATAAAGTGTTTTTTGGCATCGTGTTGAGCCCCGAGTTTCTTTTGCATTTGAAATATGATTCACTGATGCTACACGATGGAAGCCTCATTATTTAAGAAAAAAAGTGATTCCCTCGTCGTCAACCGCGAGATTTACCATGAGAATCATTCCGACGCTCCTCTTGCTCACGCTCAGTTCACAGCTTGCGGCCGCAGAGATCGAACGCATCTGGCTGACGCACAAGACGAAGGATCCGAGCAAAATAGTCGTGAATTGGATGAGCGACGAACCGGGAGATTCTGTCGTCCGTTATGGGATATCGAAGGATTCTCACGAGACGGTGCGGATCGACGAAAACGCCACTTTGCACCACGTTGAAATTCCCCTTAAACACCGAGATACGATCTACCATTACTCCGTCAGTACTGGGAGGCAGCAATCTGCAGACGCCACGTTCCAGGCTTACCCGACGGAACTGCTGAGAGTTGCCGTGGTCGCCGATTGGCAGGGAAAACCAGATCTGTCGTCGATTGTGAAAGAGGACGTACATCTGCTGCTAACGGCTGGCGACAACATCGCTCGTTTGTGGGACAAATGCGGTAAGGGAAACAAGGACTGCATCAAGCCGTATGCCGAATTGATCGCCGCCTATCCAGACCTATTCCGCTCCACTCCATTCCTGCCAGTCTTGGGGAATCACGACCGAGAGATACGGCCTCGTGGGGACAAGCCGCCTGCCGAGTCGGTGTATGATGTGGACGCTACTGCCTTCCGGCAATTTTTCGAGTTACCGGACGATGAGTGGAAGTGGCATTTTGATCTACCCGATTTTGATCTGAGGTTCGTGGCCCTCGACCTCAACCACATCTCCGACTTCGGTACGACGTGGCAGACCTGTCATGCGTTCGATGAGAAGTCAGACCAGTTCCGCTGGTACAAAAAGCTGATGGAGAATTCGCCGAGCTTCGTGGTCACGCTCTACAACGAGCGAAATGCCAGCGTCCGAAACCAAGCCCAGAAGCAATGGCACGACCTGTTTCGACGGGGCACATGCTGTATCACGGGATTTGGATATTATGCCGAGCGTGCCGAGGTGGATGGTTGCCCATACTACAACACTTCGCTCAGCGGCAAAGGCCACCAATACCCCGACCCTCAATCCAAATTCCTCGCCGGGGAAGACAGCTATGTCCTGCTGACCGTAAAACGGGGGGGACCCATGACAGTTGAAATCAAAAGTCTGGACAACAAGGTGCTGGATCGGCAAAACTTCATACTAGGTAATGAGTCGCGATCCCCATGACTACGCTCGTCCTCATTAAGGGGGCTTTTTCGCAGTTGTCCTCGGCCTGAAATTCTCTGACTGATTACACCAAGCAGGCGGTGATGGCCTTGCTGGAGACCGTGACTGACGATCGAAAATGAGGGTCTCGCTTTGATGATCAGACGACGATCTCGGCCACCGTGTAACCGGACTTACGTCCGTCCCAACACGGACTTAGCTCTAGACAACGAATGTGAAACACCGCTTGAATTTACCGAATAGCAATTGCTGTACATCGTCAGAATTTTCCACCCACTGCTGACTCTCAAAGCTTGAGTAACTTGTGGATCGTATTGGACACTGATGGTGTCCACATCGTGAGCGACTCGGCGGGCTGCTCAAGTATGACGACCACGGCGCGGCTTAAGCCGGTTCGATCTGCTGGTGCTGTTTTGTTATCGCAAGAAGTCCGCATGACAGGTGCATTTCGTGAAACCTCAGAACTGAATCGCAAAGAAGTGATGTTCAGGTGGTTTATGCCTCGACAGAATAGGGAACTCTCAGTCCGTCTCAAATTGAGCGGGTTCAGAGATTTGATTGTCGTTTCAGTTTTTTAATCTTTCTAGTGGCAACGGAAATTCCGAGGCAGGTCGATGGATCAGGATACGCTGATCACCAATTTCTGACCAACACTCTCATGCAATCCTATTCTGGAATTGATATCTTGACTCTAAGAATATTTTCAGCCCTGTTGATCACATTCAGCCAAGAGGACGATATGAAGATCGAATTTCACTCCCACTCATGTGTCTCCATGATGCCACTGTTATTCTGCTTACTGAGCTTGTTTGTGTCAGGTATTTCTCATGCAGCCGACAAGCCGTTGCAAGTTTTCATACTGTCCGGCCAGTCCAACATGCAGGGGCATGCCCACGTGCGGACGCTGAAACATCTCGGCATGGACCCGAAAACCAAGCCCTTGTTGGATCAGATTCAAAATGCGGATGGGACACCAAAGGTCCACAAAGACATCTCTATCTCATACCTCTCTTCGGGAGATGTGAAGCGGGGGCAATTGACGACAGGATTTGGGGCCAGCGATGAGAAAATCGGTCCCGAATTGACGTTTGGTATCACCATGCAGCAGCAGTTGGGTGAGCCGATTTTGATCATCAAAACCGCCTGGGGCGGCAAGAGTCTTAACACCGACTTTCGTCCACCGAGTGCTGGTCCTTATCAGTTCGATGAAAATCAGTTGGCCAACTGGAGAAAGCAGGGGAAAGACCTGACGGAGATCAAAGCGGCTAAAGAAGAAGCGACCGGCCATTATTATCGCTTAATGATCGATCACGTGAACGCGGTTCTCGCCGACCTCAAGAAAGTCTCTCCCGATTACGATCCGAAACGGGGTTATGAACTGGCGGGGTTTGTCTGGTTTCAGGGCTGGAATGACATGGTCGACGGAGGAACTTATCCCAATCGTTATCAGCCGGGCGGTTACGAGGAGTACAGCAAAGTGTTGGCACATTTTATTCGCGACGTTCGCAAAGACCTGAAAGCTCCCGAGCTGCCGTTTGTAATAGGAGTGATGGGAGCTGGGGGTCCGGTGGAAAAGTATCACGCGAATCAGAAACGCTACGCGGGAGTTCATTCGTACTTCCGGGATGCAATGGCAGCTCCTGCCGAGATGCCGGAGTTCAAAGAAAATGTCGTCGCCGTCCGTACGGAGAACTATTGGGACAACGAGCTGTCGGACCTGAGATATCGCGAATCTCAAATACGACAACAGGTCAAGAAGCAGCAACAGGAAGAAAATTTGACCCGCGATCAAGCCAGAGAACTGACCGCGCAACTCTATCAGAAATCATTCACGGATCGAGAACGAAAAATCCTCGAAGTCGGGGTCTCCAACGCAGAGTATCATTACCTGGGAAGTTCAAAGATTCTCGGACAGATAGGCAAAGCCTTCGCGGAGGCGTTGTCCAAGATGGATTAACAGACATGCTTAATTCTGCGAGGTGAGTTCAGCTTCCGGAATTTCGTTGAGCGTGTAATACGCTTTCGAGTGAACGAGGGAGCCATCTTCCGCGGATTGGATCTTCGAGAAATCGAAATCGTGGACGTGACCTTGCACTAAACCTTTGATTTGCAGATCAACCTGCAAGCCGTCCTCTGAGACATCAGCACTTAAGATCGTCGGCGTGGTGTGATCGACCTCCGGGCTGCCATAAGCCTGACGATACATATGTGTGTAGGTCTGCAAAGCGTATGAATTCGGGTCGGCCGCGATTTTTTTGTCGACAGGCTTGGTAAAGGTGACCCGAAAACCTCGCGGTAATGCGTTGATTTCCTTCACTTCAAAGGGCGTGATACCAGTCCATTCGATTCGCTGCAACGCATAGGGTCGCGGACCTCGCACGGGCCAACCGCGATTTGTCCCACCGACAACCAGATCTCCTGCGGGAGTGAACTGACAAGCGAGCAAGCCGGTCGCGAGTCCTTCCCGGAATGGATAACAGGCACCTTGCCAGACGCCGTTCACCTTTTCGGTGGTGGCACGCATCATCAAACTGAGACTGAAATCTCCGATGAAGATTTGATTTTCGAACGGACCGAACTTTCCTCTCGTTTGATCGACCATGAAACCTGAAATAGAACGCCCCATTTTGATGTAAGGAAACACTACCGCGTAAGGAACTAATTCTTTGACACGTTTGCGTTCAATCTCCAGACGAGATGGGGAATTCGGTTCGACCGGAGCCGGTCCCAATTCGGGGGCCAGGGGATACCAGTTGAAACTGACGGGATGCCCCATAAATCCGCCTGGTTCGAGGACCTTCAGAGAGCAGGAACCATTCCAGGGCCCTTGACTTTCCGCATAAAACATGACGCCGTGTTCGTTGGGACCAATTCCGCAGGGACTGCGAAGGCCACTGCAGACGGGAACGGTCTTTCCATCGGGAGTCACTTTGAGGCACCAGCCACGAAAAGGAACCTTCGAGCGATAAGATTCCGAGAGACACAGCGCGACCCAGATATTGCCCTCTTTGTCCAATTTGGACCCGAATGCGAATTCATGATAGTTCCGAAATCCCCAGACATCGCTGAGTGTCTCGAACAGATCGGCGCGTTCGTCGCCATCGGTATCGGTGATCTTCGTCACTTCTGTCTGTTGCGTAATAAAGAAGGAACCGTCCTTGTAAGACATGCCGAAAATCTCATCGAGCCCACTTGCGTAGATGTGATACTTGGGCTTAGGGTTTTCTGCGAAAGCTCCCTCGATCAAATAGATGTTTCCTCGGCGGGTACCGATTGCCAGACGATTATCGGGCAAAACCTCGAAACTACCGGCCTCAAGCGCTGTCTCTTCCGGGAGAGGAATCTCGACGATTTCATAATACTTGGATTCCTCTTCCGCCGTTTCCCAGTATTCGCCCAACGGTTGCTGAGCCCTTGAAGAACTGGTCGAGAGGCACAGCAGTATGAATGAAAACTGGAATGTCTTGACGAGAGATTGATGGATATCACACATGATCATCATTTCCGTGAGGTTTATTTTTGCGATGAGCGATCAGGCCAGTCGTATTTGACTTTGAGAGTGGTTACTCCGGCAGACAAATCGAACAGCAGATACAATTCCTGCATATTGTCCATACCGGTTCTAATTTCCGTCTTCCCTCCAACTCTGACATTTAAAATTCCATCAACCTGAAAGGAGTTCTGTCCAGACGATTCGATTTTTTTTCCACTTCCCAAACGCAGGCGCAAGCCTGCGACAGGCTTTTCAGACTGCAGCTTTAGGTGACGAGTCAAAGTTGGGGGGCCATCTCCGTCTGACTTCGTGTCGACGAAATAGTCTTCAACCTGAACTCCCTGAAACTCATACATGAAGACTGGTCGTCGCTTTTCATCGAGGCGATAGCCGCGGAACTTATGATGCGGCGGGCGACCGTCATCGACCGTCCAGGGCGATTGAGCAAGATCGAGATCGGGACCTTTTGCAAACTGCGCGATCCGCTCCCCGAGTGGTCGCACTCTCCCATGCCCTTGACTTCTCCAGACACCACCCGGATCGGCGAACTTACCGGTCCAGAGAGTGGCAAGTCGCATCTGTTCGGCATCGAAGACAATATTTACATTCGCTGGGTAACCGACTCCAATCCCGCGTTTGCCGACTTCCGGATACGATCGACGCAGCATCACTGCTTCATCGGTCGCCAATAATTCAATCGGTTCGATAATCAGCCCCCGCGGCGTCCGGGCCTGACGCCCATCCAAGAGATATTGCCAGAGTGCCTCAATTTGCAGACTGGGATCGCCATCGAGAATGTCTTTTCGAATCGCTGTCCCGCCCGGCCAGAAGGAGGGCATAATGGTATTCGCGCTGAGCTGCTGGGGACGTTTCATGTAATGATAGAACCAAGGTTTCTGCAGACGTTCCGCCATCTCTGTCAGATCGACGGCAGGCATCGTGGCGGCTTGTTTCAATTGAAAAGTATGACAGGCAATACAGTTCAAACCGCCGACGCCGACCATTTCCGCACCGGTTTGTCGCATCACTTTCTGATCATCGAACTCGGGATACTTCACCTCCGCTAGTTGATCCGCATTCTGAATTAATGAGATCAATTCTTTGACATTCTCTGTACCGTATTGAGGCATTCGAGTCTTGACGTAAGGACGAATCGAACGCCCACTCACCAGAACCTGCCTCATCCACTTTTGTCTCAACTTGGCTCCCGCGTGTGTCAATGTTGGTGGAATTCTGCCTTGTGGTCCAAGATTTGGATTCGTCGTGAGAAAATAGGAATTCCGTTCCTCCTCGACACCTCCCAAACCATTTCGTTCGTGACAATTCACGCAACGGAGCCCCGCTAGAGTGACGGCAATGCGATCTTCGAGAGAAAGGTTCTTCTCCTCTGAGGAGAGTGCGGAACGGATAGAATCACGATCGCCTTCCGACAGTGCGAAGTTCGGCCAGATGCCTGTCTCGTCTGACAGACATCCCCGATCGATACGGACACTTGACAGGGGAGCCGAGTTAAAGTTGTGACCTTTCCCAGACACAGTATGACATTGCACGCATTGTTTTTCGTGAAATTCTAGACGACCTCTGGCGGCGAGTGACGATTTGGTTTCGAAGTCAACCTTTGAAATGGTTCGATCTGCAGTGAGATAATGAGCCAGATCGAGAGCCTCCCAATGAGTGAGTTTCATGTCGGGCATGCGTCGAGAGGGACGAACTTCATGCGGGGTTTTCAGAAATTCGATAAGTCCATCGAGATTGTATTTGTCTCCCAGTTTCCCCAGCGGAACCGAATTTTCCTTCAACAGCTCCTGCCCTTGCTCATCGCGGGGCGAATGACAGGCGACACAGCCAATTGAATGAAATAACTCTCGACCATCGGTGACTCGTTTGGGATCAGTCTCTTGAAACTCAAATTCGCTTTCGCCGAGTGAGGTCAGATAATGCGTGATGAGCGTCGCGGTTTCGTTTCGTTTCTCTGCCGAGAGCGTCGACAGAACGTCCGGCATCGTAGTACCCGGCTTCACGTGTAAAGGATCAGAGATATATCGTTGAATGTAATCAGGATTGATCCTGCCTGCGGACCAACTCAATTTGGGTGCATGTTTCACCTGCAACGGTACATTGGTCACATCATCCTGGTGACAGGCAGCGCAATGGAGTTCCTTGATCAACAACATGCCCTGTATTTCGGGCGAGAGCGTGACCTGATCCCTCGTAGGCTGAACGATCGACGCACCGGAGGTCGACAGTTGAATTACATAACGGACAAGATCGAGGAATTCCTGCCTGTCTTTCAATTGATTGACCAGCTTTTCTGGCATACTGGAGACTTTGTTCGTTACCATTTCATCAATGTCGCTGAACTCAAGATTGACCAAACGACGTTCGGGTGTGTTCTCGCGTATCGTGAGATTTATTTCGGTCCGATCAATCATTCGACCAGTCAATGACTTACCTGCTTTCGTCACGACCGTCACCGTCTCATACCCCTTTGGAATTCGTTCGGAGGGATACAAGAGTGCTTCGACATAAAGCTTATCCTCGAGTTTCTCCGTCGGACGCGTCAAGTCGGGGCCGAGCAGGGCATTATTGCCAGTAGCGTGACAGTTCACACAGCCGAGTTTCTGCTGAGAGAACAAAATTGCTCCTCGGACAGCATTTCCCTGTTGTTGAACTGCCTTGTTGAGATCATCGAGTGATTCTTCTTTCAGTTTTTCTGTCAATGTCTGTGAGAAGACGTTCCCCCCGGAAATCGCAATAAGAGCGATAAAGGTCGAACAGATAATCGATTGAGCTTTGACCATTCGGTTCATTGCAACGCCTCGGGTTTTTGAGGAACGACATTCAGTTTCTCGTAATTGAAGCCACTCCTCAGGGGTGTATACTCGCCGATGTAGTCAACACTACTTTTGGCATCAATATGGACTTCCATATTGAGACACCAATAGGCAGCGTTCACTGTCATGCGTCGCAGTCCCGAAGACTGGTAATCTTTTGCACTCCCCATTGTCACATGGAAGACTCTCGCAGTTTTGCCTGTGCTCCCCGTCCAGAAATTCGTCCAAGCGATAGGCAATGGTATCTTCTTGGGATTTGGTTTGTCATCAGGACTTCTACCCGATAACGGTTGTCCCATCACTAGCGGAATACAGCCCTCCGGGAGACTCTTCCCTTCGGGATATGTTCGATAGACATCCGACGGCCCCCAGATATCGCTCACCCCTGTCAGAATCGGATGGTCCTTCGCCTCTTCGAGGATGATTCCGCGTGTTGAATCGCGATGCCAATTGCCGTGATGCGAACGAAACGATCCCCCAAGAACATCCTCACCGAACCGCACCTGCTTGCTGTCGATTTCATAAGGAAAGTTCTCCAGAAACCCGTGATTGGCGGTCCGAATGCCGATGACAGCTTTTCCGGATTCCAGGTAGTCGATGATATGTTGGATCTGTTCGTCGGGCAGGGTGATGAGTCGACTGAAGAGAATCATCAGGTCGGCTGTTGTCAGATGTTCCAGTCCCGGAACATCATGTATGACGGTTTTATCCTGCCAGCGAATCTTTTGCGTCGGATCGACTTCCCCCTTGTCATTTAGAGAGAACAGCACCGTGCAATCAAAGCCGTGACGTTTAGAGAGAATCTTTGCCAGCATCGGCATGACCTGCTCACTGCGGTATTCCTGATCGGCTGCTATCAGTACGACATGCTTACCGGCCCCCGGCCCAATTCCTCCCTTATAGATGAGCCAGTTTTCACTCCACGGAATGGGATGTGTTTTGACGTTGTGCTTATCTCGTAATCGCTGCCAGAATTCGCGCCAATAGCCATCGTAGTAATCGTTGGCGGCTTTCTGGATATGGGGTAGGTCGACGACCGTTGGCGACGCTTTGGGGTCGAAGTATTTCAGGTGTCCCTCTCCCGCTCGTTCGCGCGGCGAGACAAACCGCCACTCTGGATTTCCCAGTACATCACTGCATAACTGAGCAAGTGGCTTGTCGTAATCTTTCAATTGCTCGCGAGTCTGCAGATGGTTGTGATCGTGATCCATCGTGCGATTGGTGTTATACCAGCACTGAAATCCCTCGGCCCAATACTCGGACCGATTACGGGTGGCGTAACATTTCTTGTCACCGCCGAACATGATGAGAACCTTGTCCTTCTCAGTGACTTCGACATGGCAATCGGTCGGCTTTCCATTCACCAGAATGTCACCCGAGTCGAGACATTTTTTCAACAACACTGGCGACTCAGCGGGAAACCATTCAATCAGTGCGGTAAGTAATTTGACGGGTTGGTCTCCTTTGACCCGTCGAAACCGTTGCGCGGCCCGACCGTCATTATAGAGACCATTTGCGATTGCTGTCTCATAACACTCGGTCAAACGATCCTGTAATCCTTTGTCGAAACCGACGATGTGCACCACGTGACCAAACTCGTGAATCAGAATACTTTCCTCCTGCATCCCACCTTCATATTCAAGGACATCCTCTTCCGCGAAGACGACTACAGCTCGTCCGTTTTTTCGACTCAAAAAACCTCGATTTCGCCAGTTGTAAAAATCGAGTTCTTCACCCGTTTTATCGGAAGCAAATTGCGGCAGTTGAGAGGTCAGTTCGTCGTGTCCGATCAACAGACACAACACTTTCTGTTCGCGAATTCGCTGAGCGATATCATTGTTGATGCGTTGCATGATCATGCCGAACTGATACGCGGCTTCTAGATGAGCATTATCCGAAACCTTCTCGGAAGACACGATCAAGATCCCTTCGGACACGGTTGCTTTCTCGTAGAAGCCGGGATCGAGGTTGTATTCCGTTGCCAAACTTTCCGAGAGAGCCTGTATTTGGGGAACCTCTCTGGCAGTAAAGCTGAGAAGATCACCTCCTTCAATTTGTGCCAGCAAACTCAGGGTCATCAGACAGAAAGCCACCATCTTGGAGAAGCAATCAGTACGGGAGTTCGAAATTGTCATATTTGGCGATTCCTGGATAGCCAACATCGAGAGTGATATTGTGTTCAATATTACTTGAGATCACTGTCACTTCACAACCTGCAAATCCAAATCTCTCGCGGGAACCTCTCGGTATCTTCGCCTCTCATTCTCATCAACCTGTCTACAAAGACTGTGCCGTCAAGGTCTTTAGAGAGAACTGAAAAGGTACCACTGACCTTGCGTTACATCATAGATGAACTGCCTTCGGTTCCGTAGACGAAAAACGATTTCGTCGGAAACGGCCTCAACTAATTATCAATTCATGATTTATGCAAAACAGTGATTTTCGCAAGTAGTAGCAAACTGTAGTAAGAACATGCGAGGAAACTCAGTATTCTCGTGGTTCCTCCGTAGAATTCCGTAGAGCTTCAACCTTCTTTTTCGCCCACCGACTGCCTTGTCTACGCAACCAATCTGGGCACTCTGAACCGACTCTTCCGGTCCTCGAAATGGGCTTCTCAAATCCTCGGAATCTGGACTGTCGATTCGCCTGCAAAGGGGGACTTAGCCCGGTACAACGAATGTGCTCCAGGCCCTCTAATACTTCTGTTGAACAAGAGGGGAATGCTCAAGTAATACTAGCACAATCTGCTGGTGTTGTTTCGATTTGGAGAGAAGCCGACGTGGCAATCGCGTTTCGTGGAGCCTCAGGACGGAATCGCAACGAAGTGACGTTCAGGTAGTTTATGTCTCGACGGAATAGCGGACTCTCGGCCAGACTCAAGTTGAATTGGCTCCAAAAAGTTGACAGTCGTTTCAGCTCTTTGACCTTACGGGCTCGTCGAGATCAATGACGAAACACCGATGAATCGTATTCAGGAATTGTATTGTACTCCGAGTTCTCGATCGCATGAGGAAGTCAGATCTCTAAGAGTCATTCGTCCTCCGGAGTGCGGTCGCGTTTTAAAACTTCGAGGGGAAGCAGCAAATCGGCTGCGTTTCCGGCAGCGAAAGGGGGAACATTCAGTAAGCGAAATCGACCGGAGAGCTTGCGTATGCTCCAAAGCTTCCCATCATGTCCTTCCGGCACGTCGACAGACACGTAGTCGCGAGATGTTTGGCTGAAGTCGAGAACTTGTTTTCCCTCGGCATCGTAAAGTCCGCCTGCACCGGCTTCGCTATAGGCTCCCACAACGCGCGTTCCCTTCGGAACATAGAAATACCAGCTATGACGCCCCGATACTTGTTTTCTGGATCCTTCGCTGATGAGGACCGTTCGCGGGAGATCCTCCGGCCATTTCACTTGTGTCCCTGAAAGTCGTTCACTCCAAGTGATACGATACAATCCTCGTTTCTTGGCTATAAATTGGACTTCATGCCACTTTTTGTCCTCGGGAATCTCCGCATGATCAACCGGAGAAAATCCGATCTCTTCGACACCAATAGGACCATGGTGGGATAATTCCACACGAGCAGGGCCACGGACATCATATATGAGGCCAGTCCGCACTTCCAAACCAATTTCCTGCGGAGGATTCTCGACCCAGGTATAATTCTGCAATTCACCTCGTGTGGTCGTCGATCCTTCTGCTCCCCCAAAGAAATCATTTCCCAGTGGTTTGACATCCTCTAAGTTCAATGCTTGAAACGCGGGAGCTAATTCTTCACTGAATTCCAAGGGAGCGAAGTCGAGCACATCATAATTCATGATTCCCTCGCGAATGAATGCCGTGAGTTCAGACTCAGAAAATGATTCGTCTCCACGGCTCCGAAGACGCTCCGGCGGTAACGAACGAGATTCTGGCGTTCCTGGCGTCCAAGTTATTGTTTCACTTTTTCGAGCACTACGATTGAGATACGAAAACATTCCAATAGCGTCGGCCATGTTGGTCTGACGTGATCGCCAAAGAAAATTGACTAACTCGTCAAAACCTTGTTGATCATCCGCCTGGCGATAAAGCTCAACATAGCGAGTGTAGAGCACCAAATCATCAATTCGACGACGGACTTGTGGGTCACGAGCAAGCTCACGAGCTGCTTTTAGCTTGCGATACATAATCCCAATCATGTGGTCACTATGCCTCGGACGAGACCCGATGAACGCATAGAATTCTCGCATCGGTTCTTCTGCCTGACCGAAACAGTTACCGAGGAAGTCGTCGATCACGGAGTGTGAGTTTGTTTCGACATCCCATAACATACGGCTGGCCACATAATAGCCCAATCCATTTGGCCCCCATGCGTTATCTGATTCCGCATTGATAAATCTTGCCCCCACGGCGTACTGTTCGCGAATGGAGTCGGCCAGCATCAGAGGACTCGCTGCTTTCGCTGAGCCCGGCAATGACTGATGCCAGACCGGTAGCCCATAATACTCTCGGATACCGATCAAGTCTGCCTGCTGAGACCAATCAGCGATCATTTCGTCGAACGTCTGATCTCCCTTGATGAAGGCCGTCGCCAAGCTGACGATCACCTTTGGATGGACCTTGATTGAAGGTGGTGGGGAATGATAATTGTAGGCGTAAGTTCCGACGTACTTGTCCCCCAGCCCGAGCCGATTGATGGCCTCAGCCACCGTGTTGGCCAGAAGTATGACACGATCACTCACGCTGCCCATCTCTTTACAAGCCTGACAAGTACACCAGCCACCTCCATCACTGGGGTCGAGCGAAACCGAATCGCGTTGAGGGTCGGCTTTGAACTGTGCTAGGGCATCCTGTACCACGAGGGCTCGTAGTTTCTGATTGGAAATACAAAACTTGTTGCCACCTCGTTCGCCGTCAATTAACGCCAGATAATCGGGGTTTTGCTCGAACTTTTCTCGATTGCGGTCGATGATACCATCATATGCATGACCCGTATTCAGCTTGAAACTGGACGCGGTTCGGTTCCGTACTCGCCAGGCTTGCCAGGCATCTTCAAGCCATGGCTGTAGCCCTATCCGAATTCCTCCTCGAGGAGCGCTCCGTTCGTAAAAGTCGGGACGTTCCGTGCGGTCAATCGTGATTTTTAGTGTCTGCTTCTTGGGAACGATTTCCCAATGTGCTGACGGAAAGTAGTACCGGTAACCAAATTCATGGAGCAGATCCCAGACCGCAAACTCGACGGCGTTTGGCGATGCTCCTAGCAAGTATAAAGAATCATCCTTAGTCACTATTCGATAGTCTTCACGAGTGAATGCTCCCTTCGTGAATTTCGTCGTGACAGGCAATTTCGTGAAACTGCTGGGGACGCCAACAACCAAGCCTTGCTCCCCTGTCCCTTCCTTGACTTCGAATGTTGCTCCTGAGATACGTTCTAAGTAGTCTGCCAGGTGGTCCGCTGCTTGAAGGATCTTTTCAGGTGCTTGAGGACTGACGATGATGCTCAGATATGCCTCGCCATCCCGGCACACGACCGTCTCATCTGCTTGGACATGTGTGGCACAAGTCAGGATGAATACGAGAATGATTGAACTGCTGAAAAAACGAGATATTTCCATATTAGTTGCTTCCTGACTTGATGAAATTGCGTCGCCTGTTGGCATATTGTCTGTCAGCGTAAGCCATCAGTGCAAGCGTTTCTTTGCGATGAATGCCAACTACCTTTCGGTAAAGCCATCGGCAGAGCCGTTGAACCGACTCTTTCGCCCACTGAAGTCGGCTTCCAAAAGCCCCAGATTTTGGACCATCGTTTCACCTCCCAACAGGGACTGAGACCTGTGCAACGAATCTGTTCCATGGCTCCAAATGACAAAGTGACAAAATATCGAAATGACCAAGCATTTCACCCTCTGCTGGCTTTGATTGCCTTGGCCACAGACAGAGAGTTCGCGAAGTCTGTCCAGTCCTGAAAGACCTGAAGGAAGAGAACAAGTTTCTGCGGTCGCGTGTTGGCCCAAGACCAAGGCGCCCCTCTCGTGTTACTGCTGATGGACGTTTCTTTAAAGAAAACGAGCCTTGCCCCAAGTTTGATCCGCAGAGAACGCGATAAACGACTTGTTTCCCGTCAACGGGTCCTGACGGGAAAATTTTGTAAACTCTGGTGGTGTTCTCTGTTACAATCACGTTTGTGGTAATGAAGCACAGAAATTTACGGCCGCTTTTGAATTTAAGTGAAGTGATGTATGCCCAATAGTCCACGCCAATATTTATATCGCAATCTTCTCCAGACTCCAGGCCTTTCGAGTTGGAGATTATCGGTGAAATCCTGTTTGATCAGCTTCGCATTTGTTTCCATGGCTGTGTCTGCTTCTGCTGCGGAACCGTTTGAAGCCTTTCTTGAGAAACACTGCGTTCGCTGTCACGGCCCTCAGAAAGAGGAAGGCGACATTCGGATCGACCAGTTGTCTCGTGATTTCAAAGCGGGAGTGGACACGCATCACTGGGCAGAGGCGCTCGACAAACTCAACAGCGGCGAGATGCCGCCGGAAGATGAACCACAGCCGACGCAGGACGAGATCGCGACATTCGTCACCAAACTCGACTCGCTGTTGAAGGAAGGGCGAGCGGCGCGGATGGCGGCGCGACCGGCGGTGTCTCACTATCGTTTAAGCCGGAAGGAATATCAGAACACGGTCTATGATTTGTTAGGAGTTCGATATGATCCGGCTAAACCTGGGGAGTTGAACGAAGACACGTTATGGCATGGCTATGAACGCATCGGGGCGCAACTTTCACTCTCGCCTTCACACGTGGACCGCTATTACCGTGCGGCGGACATCGTGCTCGACCGTGCTTTCCCCAGTACGACCAGTGAGGCTCGCAAAGTTCGAAGAACGGCCGCAGAATTGCGTTATTCTGGCGGCAAGAAACAGCAGGAAGCACTGGATCGGTTTGGCATTAAGCGACCGCTCCGTTATCTCCTTTTTCCCGGTCGAGTACAGCCCGCCTTGTCCTCCAACTGGTTTGGAAAGACGGGACCAGAGCACAGCGGGCTCTACAAACTCCGTCTTCAGGCCAGCGGTATCCGTCCCCCCGGTGGTCAACCGGCCCACCTGAGCATCGGCATGAAGACCAGTGAGGAGACTGTTGACGGACTCATTGAATTTGACATCACCGCATCGGAAGACAGTCCGCAGGTTTATGAGTTCGAGGTGTTTCTCGAGATGCCAACCCAGTTGCATTTCGCCGTGGTCGCCACTGATGTTGTGGACCGACGAGGCGGCGCTGCCTTCCGTAATGCACTCGCCAGCCGCGGAGGATATATCTTTACTCACAGCAGCGAGACCCTGCTGCTTAACCCCAATGCTCCGCAGATGTTCGATGGGGAAGGGAACGGCATCTTCTCGACGGTGATCCTCGATTGGATTGAATGGGAAGGCCCGCTGGTCTCGAAAGCCGAGAAGTCACGCCGCGCTAACGTACTGCCGCCCGATGACGCGACTGACGAAGTGGTCGCGGAGCATCTGCAACGATTTACTGAACGCGTCTGGCGACGACCGGTGAAGAAGGAGGAACTGAAGGACTATCTGGAGTCTTACCGTGCCGAGCGTGAGGCGGGTGAAAAGCTAGCCGATGCTTATCGAATCATGTTGCAGAGCGTACTGACATCCAGGAACTTCATCTATCTCGTTGAGGGGGAACCCGAAGCCCGCGAAGGTCTGACCGATTGGGAACTCGCATCTCGGCTGTCGTATTTCCTCTGGAGTTCGATGCCAGACGACGCTCTCTTCAGTGCGTCCAGAAGCGGGAATTTGAACAGCGAGGGGCTGAAGAAAGAAGTAGACCGGATGTTGACAGACGACCGGATTAACCGCTTCATCGACGACTTCTCGCGGCAGTGGCTGCAACTACACCGCGTCGGCATGTTCCCACCAGATAAGAAACTCTACCCCACCTACGATGACTGGCTCGAGACGAGCATGCGTGAGGAACCGGTCGAGTACTTCCGTGAAATGCTCGCAAAGAACCTGCCCATCGCGGCATTCCTCGATTCCGACTGGACGATAGCCAACGCCCGGCTGTGCGATTTCTACGGACTGCCCGAGCCGAAGAAAGACGGCTTCCAGCGTGTCTCGCTAAAGTCCGAGGACCATCGAGGCGGTCTGCTCACGATGGGCGCGGTGCTCGGATTGACCTCGGACGGAACTCGCCACCGCCCGGTTCATCGCGGTGTCTGGGTCAGCGAAGCGATCTTTAACAGGACTCCTCCGTCACCTCCGGCCAATGTGGATCCGATCGAGCCGATTCCACCCCAGGGAAACAAGATCACGATCCGACAGAGAATTGAAGCACATGCCAAACACACAAGTTGTGCCGCCTGTCATCGGAACATCGATCCCCTGGGACTGGCATTTGACCAGTACGATGCCGTCGGTCAGTGGCGAACGCGCGAGCACGTTCCTACGGGTAAGGGTGAAGACCCACTGGTTGATGCCTCCGGCGTGATGCCCGACGGTCGCCCGTTCACCGATTCGGATGAATTCAAACATCTGCTATTCGAAGACCGCGACAAGGTAGCACAAGCCTTCATTGAACATCTTTGCATCTACGCGCTTCGTCGCGTGCTGACCGTGGATGACCGGGACGGTGTCGAGGCAATCCTCGACGAAGCGAAGCAACACCAATACGGCGTCAGAGACATCGTGCGCGCCGTGGCCTTGTCTGAACTGATCGGGAAGAGATGAGTTATTAGCGACCAATGGCTGATAACCGATGACCAGCAATTGCACATCAACCCCTAACCACTAAAGGTTTCACAATGAGCAACTTTCTATCCCAATCTTGGCTGCTCGACCGCCGGCATGCCCTTCGCGCAATGGGCACCTGCATCTCGCTTCCATTCCTGGAATGTATGGCTCCTCTCAACGCAGCCGAGCCAGATGCCTCACCCGGGCGCAGCGCCTTCATCTATCTCGCAAACGGGGTCCATTCACTGAATTATCAGATCACGACTCCAGGCAAAGACTATAAATTATCACGATCGCTTAAGCCTCTGGAGAAGTACCGCGAGGTCATTACTCCTGTCAGCGGTCTGCATCATCCGGGAAGTCTCGGCCACCACCACAACTGCATCAACATCTGGCTGACCGGCGGAAAGATCGGCCCTTCGGAACATAACACCATATCCGTGGACCAGAAGATGGCCGAGGTCACCGCACAGCACACCCGCTATCCCTCCATGGAGATTGCCCTCACGCAGGGTTCACTCGCCTGGACCGCAGACGGCGTCCAGCTTCCTGCGATGCGGCGTTGCAGCGAGATTTTCGCGTCCCTCTTTGAGGAGCCAAAAGGAGGCATCGCAGCGCAGCGAAGAGCCTTACGCCGTAAAGCCAGTGTGCTTGATGACAACCTCGCGGAAGTACGTCGGCTGGAGCAGAAGATGGGTGCGACCGACAAGGGACGCCTCGATCAATACCTCACCTCTGTTCGTGAGGCCGAGATCCGCACACGGCGGGCCGATGCGTGGCTCGATACACCGCTTCCCGATATCTCCGACACCGACCGCAAACGCACCAACCGCGACATTCCTAAAACCCAAGCGGGTGACTATTTCCGCACGGTTTATGACCTCATCGTGCTGGCCTTCCAGACGGATGTGACCCGAGTGGCCACCTTTAGTCTAGGCGGTGAGGGAGATGCGTTCGCCATTCCTGAGATTGGCATCTCCGAGTCCCGCCATCAGCTCAGCCACCACGGCGGTGATGAAGGCTATATGGAGAAACTCACCAACTACGACACATTCGCCATAGAGCAGTTTCGTTACTTCCTCTCGCGACTCGAAGAGACCAAGGACTTCAATGGCAAGCCGCTCCTGAGCTCGACGATGTCGCTCTTTGGCAGCGGGATGAGCTACGGCCACAGCCACGGCAACGCCAACCTGCCGCTGGTACTCGCCGGTGGTTCAGACCTCGGCCTGAAGCACGGCAGCCACCTTGACTTCAATCAGGGTCACTTCGGGGGTTATCAGCTCGATAAGCCGGGCGAGCATTACGGCCTCTGCAGTCGCCCTGCAAACTCAGATGCCCATGTGAGCAATCTGCTGCTCCTCATGGCTCAGCGGATGGGCGTGGAGATCGACACGTTTGGCGATAGCAATAAGGTAATTGAAGTATGAAACCGCTCTTTGCTCTTCATTCTTTGTTTCTGATTCGTGGTTACTGGTTGTTGGTGATTGCTTTCTCATTAGGCATTCATTCGCCTGCGATGAGTGAAGACGCAAGTACGAAAAACCAGAAACAAGAAAACGAAATTTTCCGTCCCAAGCCAGGAGAATTCCCGCCTCTCGAAAAGGCACATTCCTACCGGGGCGAGCTTGTATTCGTAGATCATGCCAACCGTCGTGGCAGCATCCGTGTGCAGGGAGATGGCAAGTTTTACCGAAACGATCCACACCCCTTCGCCATGCTGCCGTATGGCATTGTCCGCTATCACGGCGCTCCAGCGGATCTTCGCGATATTCCGCTTGGCACCGTAATGCATGTCCGGGCCTATCTCCCGCCTGACCCGAAGCTGTCCGCCGTACCGGTGTTGCCGGTCAACAACAAGGAGAAAGACGCGGGGCATTATCGTGGCACCGGTATCTTTCCCGCCGAGAACCATGTGCTGCTCCTCGAAGACGAGCCCAGTCACTGCCAGCGCGAGGGCATGGTCTGGAAGCTGAAAGAAGTGGAACTTAAGAACTACGCAGGAAAGATCATCGCCAGCCGCGTACCAAAGACTGGTGGTGAAGGCAATTTCACGGAAGAAGAGTTGACCTTCGACGCCGCCACCCGTATCTGGCGCGGTCGCGAGCGCATTCGCGTTGCGGACCTTGTCGCCGAAAAAGCGTGGCCCGCGAACGGGAAGAAACAACTCGGTGGGCAGGCCGTCCTGCTCGGAATTACTTGGAAGCCTGCACCGGGAGATGGGTTGAGTGGCGCTTTCACTCAATTCCACATTTCAGACATCTGGCTGGACGAAGACGCTATTCAAAACGCATCCCAATTTCAGACTGAGACACATAAAACATTCATCCGTAGTCGCTGGATGCCGGCCTGGGTCGATGCCGTCAAGTATGGTAAGTTTGGCCGCGCGACCGTCACCGCGACGCTCTTCGGCGGTATAGATTCCTCGCTCTATGACGATTTCCTGGAAGGCGTTGGGGCTCAAATGAATGGAGCCGAAAATACGTTGAAGCATGCAGCCGGTCACTATGGCCCCAGCCACATTGCTTCCAGTGGTAAAATTCTTGACGTCACCCGGGTAACCGGAGAAATACCCCTCGGCAGCAGCGGCATCCAAGTACAGTTTGAGACCGACCTGATCATCGAAGGGATCCGCCCCGGCAGAGTCGTTCGCATCCGACCAGAAAGCTGGCCTAAGACTCAGATCCCCCGGGAGGAATATCTTTTCGAGAACAAACCCGAGGATCGCTTTCCATCCCCCGACATCTTCCCGAAATACTGATCTAGGGAAATCGAATCATGACACAACTTAAATTTTCCTACTGGGTCGCCGCCCTGTATCTTGGCATGTCTCTGTTAGCGAGCACCGCCAACGCCGAAGGCGAACTCTTCCGCCCTCAAGCCGGAAAGTTCCCCCCTCTCGAAAAGGCACATTCCTACCGGGGCGAACTTGTCTTCGTGGACCATGCCAACCGCCGCGGTAGCATTCGCATTCAGGGAGAGGGAACATATTTCCGAAATGCCCCGCATCCTTTCGCCATGCTCCCCTACGGCATTGTCCGCTATCACGGCGCTCCGGCAGATCTCCGCGATATACCGCTCGGGACAGTGATGCACGTCCAAGCCTTCCTCCCGCCGGATCCACAGACCTCCGCCGTACCGGTGTTGCCGATTGATAGCCGGAAAAAAAACTCTGGCTACAGCGGCACTGGCATCTACCCCGCCGAAAACCACGTTCTTTTGCTCGAAGATGAATCGAGCTACTGCCTGCGCGAGGGCAACGTCTGGATGCTGAAGGAAGTAGACATCCAGAACAATCAGGGAATGATCGTCGCCAGTCGTCAATCGAAGTCAGGCGGAGAGGGTCAGGTCAGCGAGGAATCAATGACCTTCGATGCCGCGACTCGCATCTGGCGCGGCCGCGAGTGCCTCGGAGTGGAAGATTTGATTGACGAGGGTCTCTGGCCCGCCAGTGGCAAGAAGCCTCTCGATGGCCAGACCGTCCAGCTCGGAATCACCTGGAAGCCCGCGCCGAGCGGTGTGTTCACTCGGTTCCATATCTCGGACATTTGGCTGGACGATATCGCAATGCAACGCGCCGCACGCAATCAAAACGAAACGCACAAGGCCTTCATCCGCAGCCGCTGGATGCCGGCCTGGATTGATGCCGTCGAGTATGGAAAGTTCGGCCGCGCGACCGTGACCGCGACTCTTTTCGGCGGCATGGATGACTCACTCTACAACGACTTCAAAAAGGGTGTCTCTGCCATGATGAATGGGGCCGAAAACACCCTGAAGCACGCTGGCGGCAACTATGGCCCTGCGCACATGGCATCGCGCGGGTCGATCCTCAATGTCACAAAGACAGACGGAAAGACGCCACTGGGCAGCAGCGGCGTTCAAATTCGTTTTGAAACCGACCTGATCATCGAAGGCATCCGTCCCGGTAGAGTCGTGCGGGTCTGCCCCGCCAGCTGGCCCCAAGTCAACCTTCCCCGCGAAGAATTCATCGGGGACGGCAGCAACCCCGAACACCGCTTCCCGACCCCGGCTATCTTCCCGAAGTACTGACCTAGGGAGATCGAACGATGAAACAACGTAAAGCCCCTTCGGCTTCGCAGTTAGGATGCACCCAATTCTGCAAGCCGTGCTGTATGTCACGACATTCTGGAGTTTTCCGCGCGAGTTCTCGACACCCTGGACGCGCCAAAATGCCGCTGAGCTCTTCCCGCAAACGGCCCGATTCACAAGAATCAGGCCATGCCTACAACGACGCGCAAGCAAAACCCTTCGGTTCCGTAGCCGGAGAATGATCCCGTCTGGCATCAGTCGGGCGTCGGTAAAGGCCATTTCGAGACGGTATCCGAGACGGTATCCGAGACGCTCTAAAGTGTCCTCTCGGACTCGATTCGGAGCGAATCTGGGCACCTTGTAACGGTTCTTACGCCTTCGGTTCCGTAGACCGCCCAGCCCTCAATTCGATATTCTTCGCCGCAATATATCACTGCTCGCCGGAGATCGAAAAGAGACGGTAGAAAAAGGGTCTCATGACATTCTGGAAGTGTTCGTTTCTCGACGCACTCTGATGCTCTCAAGCAAACGGAGACACTCTCAAGGGGTACAAAAGGGGTACAGCGAGGAGCAGAT
>JAURQH010000020.1 GCA_030836185.1 Planctomycetota bacterium | reverse complement strand
TAGCCATTGTGCGCAAGCACATTGGATAGGTTCGAGTGTCATTCATTGTTCATCAATGACGACCACTGCAACGTGAGAAAGAGAGCAATCTCGCGTGACGTAGAAAATGCGCACCCACAAAAAGTAACACACACTCACAAAATGAAGATCAACGCAAACCGAACGGTGCCATCCACTTGCTCAAGCGTATGGAAGATTCAGAATCAAGATTCGAGAAGATTTGATTCAACATTTGGTCAAGATCCGGTCAAGGTGTGTCCCCGAATCTCCGAATCTTGACATCTTGAAACGGCGTTTCAGTGTTCGGGAATGAAGGGCGGTCGCGGCTCGTCAACTTCGTCGCGCCAGGTCTCAATCCTCAATCTCTTGCAGGCCGCTCCAAACCTGTTCGAGCAATGGATCCAACCCGGCTCCAGTCACGGCAGAGATCAAGAAGATCGGCTTATCAATTTCTTCCCGCAAAAGCTCCAATGCCGGTTCCGCATCGGGAAGCTCGCATTTCGTGATGCAGATAATCTCTGGCCGGTCGACCAATTCTGGATTGTAGAGTTTCAGCTCTTCACGAATCGCCAGATAATTTTCGACGGGATTGGTTTGATCCATAGGAGACGGTTCGACGAGATGAATGAGCAACTTGGTCCGTTCGACATGCCTCAGAAATTCGTGCCCAAGTCCGACCCCTTCGGCAGCCCCCTCAATCAATCCGGGGATGTCGGCCATCACGAATTGTCGAGCATGATCGATCTGTACCATGCCGAGGTTTGGGTATTTCGTCGTAAACGGGTAATCGGCGATTTCAGGATCGGCTCGCGAAATTCGTTTCAGCAAAGTTGATTTTCCGGCATTCGGTTTACCAAGTAAGCCGACATCGGCAATCACTTTGAGTTCAAGCAGAACATTTCGTTTTTCCCCTTTTTGTCCCCGCTCAAATTCTCGGGGAGCCCGATGAGTGGCAGTGGCATAATGTTTGTTCCCTTTACCACCTCGTCCCCCTTTGGCGACTTCGACCATTTCACCGATCTGTTTCAAATCGCGCAGGACAAATCCAGATTCGATATCACGGACAATCGTACCAGGCGGCACATCAACGTATTCATCCTTGCCACTTTTACCGGTCCGCAAATCCCCTTCGCCATGACGGCCACGATCGGCTTTCCAATGTTTGTGACCGATGATGTGAGAGAGATTATCGACATTGGCGGCAGCGCGAATGATAATACTTCCACCACGACCGCCATCGCCGCCGCTGGGACCACCCCGCGGAACATGAGGTTCGCGACGGAATGCAGAGCATCCATCCCCTCCGTTACCGGATTCGCAATAAACAATGACACGATCAACAAACATGGCGGCTTTCAGAGACTGGGGGCTGAACCAGCTTCCATTATGCGGCCTTTTGCTCCGGCGTCACCTGTGGAGAGCGTTTTCGTAGAAAAATACCTGTGAGAAATAGCATTATGGTGCCGAACCCGCATGATTGGCCGAACCAGTCACCATATTGCAGATAGAGGCTTTCACGTGGATCGAGGGGAACTTCGTGGACCAGCACCGCATTGAGACTTTTCCGTAAGTTTCCAGAGTCATCACGATAGCTGAAGAATTCGGTTTGATCATCGTCATAACCGGCGAAGACTTCCGGTTCGAGTATCGCGCCATCTCCATCAATGTAGGCAGAGATACCGGTATTCACGGCCCGCACAACGGGTGTCCGACATTCGACGGCTCGGAATGTGGCTGTGATCAAGTGCTGATTCAGTTCGCTGGAGCCATGAAACCAGCCATCGTTGGTCATGTTGACCAAGCAATCGACAGTCTCACCATTGGGGCCGGATTTGGCAGCAGACCGCACAACTCGCGGGACCGTGTCTTCAAAACAAATGATCGGTGCGAACGTCCAACTTCGTTCTGAGTCAGCGGCTCGATATGAGAATGATTGAAAACCGTCCCCTTTATCGATTCCAAAGTCTCCCGAAAACGGCGTGAGTGCATGTAGGCCGGGAAGAGAGTCTTTCAGCGGAATGTATTCACCAAAGATAACACGATGGACTTTGTCGTAACGTCCTGTGTAACCGTATTGAGGATGAATAAATGCGGCCGAGTTGAATGTCTTCACGCCTTCCTTTGATCCAAATCGAGTTTGCAGTCCAATCAACATGGCGGAGTTCGCAAGTTGCGACCGGTTGGTGAGAATGTTTTGTGCCCAGTTATCGTTCCAGAACTTCATCCACTCTTCTTCCTGAACACGAGCTTCTGGTGGAGCCATCGCGAGAATTTCTTCATCGGTCATTCCTTCCTCGACTTCCGCGAGTGGCTCAGGAAACATGGTTTCCGGCCAAACAATCAAGTCGGGGTGGTGCTCAATCGACATGCCTGTGAGCGCATCGTGTGTGCGAAAGATGTTCGGTTTCTGGTTGGGATCGTGTTTCAGTGAAGACACAAAGTTGCCTTGAATAAGCGCGATACGAGGTCCGGGCTGAAAATTGGCCGCGTCACGACGAACATATCCATAACCTAAAACCGTGGCGAACAACAGACACAACGCGGCCACATGGAGCAGGGGACGCTTGACCTTCTTAACGGTTCCTCGTTCGAGACTGGTATCCATCAACAAACGGAATTTATCAAAGACCGAGACAGGAACAAGAGAGGCGATGACTGCCGAACTGAGGACCAGCAACCCTGAAACACCGTAGACGCCGACCAAATCACTGATCTGAATCATCTCCAGCCAGCGATATTGTGTGTGTCCAAGATAATACCAAGAGAAGCCCGTCAGCAAGTGAGCCCGAAAGAACTCCAAACCCACCCAGACCACGGGAGCGGCGAGTGTTAAAGGAAGTTTCCAACGATGCACGGCAGTCCGTGTGCTGAAAACAAAGACGGGGATATATAAAGAGACGTAAAACGCCAAAGCGAACCAGGCGGGATACATGGCCACATCTCCCAGCCGCATCCACTGCAACATACAGATCCAGCCTATAAAACTCGTTCCCCAAATCGCACGGTAAAAGCCGGCGGTCGGTTGTTCGAGACGGACCAGCATCAACAGCGGAACTAAAGCAACCCAACCTAACGCCCCCCAGTCCAGCGGCGTGAAGCTGGACCAAAGTAATATGGTCGAGAGGCCTGCACACATCCAGGCACCTTTGGAAGAGGGGCGATTCGTTTTCGCTCTCGAAAGGATGTCTTGTACAGTTGGTTCAAGATTCTTCGTCGACTTTTTCGCGGAGGAAGGTGTCGAGGTGTCTTGAGTTGATTTGGCAGGTTTTGAATCAGTCATCAGATCCGTCGTCATCGGGGGTGCTCCCTCCATGGAGACATCATTTGTCCAAACTCGAATCACCAATCGGGAGTGTAAACATCAACCATCTCACCAATTGAATATGCTCGATTGCCTGCAGGAAAACAGATCCAAGCATCGGCCCGCGTGGGCGCCAAAAGGTCAGACGATCCTTTCCAATCGACGGGTTCCACCGCCAAGCCATCTGCTTGCGAAACGAGTTGTGACGGATAATAGGTCGGACGGCCTCCCGCCGCAACATGGGCTTTCGAGAGAGGCAGTTTCCTCATCTGTGGGAGAACTCGATTCTGCCCCAGAAACTGACGAATTGCCGGACGCACAAACACCTCGAAACAAAGCATACTACTGACCGGATTTCCGGGAAGACCAAACACGTAAGTCTTTTCACCTATTGACTTTTCCAACACTCCAAACCAAACAGGTTTTCCCGGTTTCACGTGGACTTTATGGAAAATCTCCCGAACGCCGCACTCTTTGAGTACCTGCGGAACCAAGTCTTTTTCTCCTGCAGAAACTCCCCCTGAAAGCAACAAAAAGTCAGCTTCAAGCCCCAACATCACCTTAGTACGGAGTTCATCGAGTTGATCGCGACCGATACCAATGTTTTTGGGAATACCTCCTGCTCGATGTACCTGAGACATCAACATCGGAGCATTCGAATTTCGAATTTTTCCAGGACCGAGCGGTTCATCAATCGCCACCAACTCATCGCCAGTGGCAAGAATCGAAATCACAGGCTCGGTCGAAACACCGACTTCGGAGACACCAAGCTCAGCCAGAAGTGCCACTTCCTCAGGGCGAATCACTCGTCCGGAGGGAATCAATGTTTGCCCTTGGTGAAGAATGGTTCCTTTGCGAATCAGATTCTTCTCGGGACTGATTCCCACTGTCTGCAAGTGAACCAAAGGTTCTCCCGACTCACGCTCGGACATCTCAACCGGGATCACCGCATCAGCCCCTGGCGGAAGGGGAGCCCCCGTCATAATCTGAATCGTTTCCCCTTGCCCTAGATGATGTTTGCCAACTTCGCCCGCTGAAACCATTTCGAGAATCTTGAGGTCCACTAATGGCCCCTGCAAATCGACTGTCCTGACGGCATAGCCATCCATGAGAGACTTGTCGAACAGCGGCGATGATTGTGGGCTGATCATTTCCGTTCGCAAAGTCAGCCCAAGAGCCTCCTCTAACAACACGGAATGCGCAGGCGCAAGCTCGACTTGGTCAAGAATGAATTGATGGGCATCTTCGATGCTGATGAGTGACGACATGAGTTCGGTGGCAGATCATGGAAATGAGAAACCAAATTCAAGAACCCATGATAGCTTGTTCGAGCGTTAAGAGGCAGTGCTCAAATAAGAATATTCAACTCCCAAAGCCACCTGTTTTCAGCGCATTGATGATATCTGACCATCGCGCGGAATCGTCGCCCTCATCCATGACAGTCGCTTCGCCATCTCTAATAGAGATATCTGCATCGGACTGATTAAAGTCTGTGCCTTTCAAACTGGAACTCTCTGGTCGGGATTGAACGACAGATGAATCACCCGCATCCTGCCCCAATCGGGAATCTCCAGAACTGGATTGACCAAGGTGAGGAGCATTCATCACACCGAGAGATGGCTTCGTAAGGCTCGTTTCTACCCGTAAATGAAAAGCACCGATATGAATGATATCGTCGCTTCGCAATCGAGCAAACTTGACTTGGTCACCGTTCAGCTTGGCTCCATCCCGCCCCAATAAATCGACAACCCATAATCCTTCTGACGTCAGCACAAGAGAACTATGAACATGAGAAACACTATCGTGCTTCAAACGAATTTGAGCGATCCGGGACCGCCCGATCAATGTCACGCCTGGTTTGAGAACCAGCGAACGTCCCGTCGGTGACTGGTTCTTTGCACTTAGTAATTCCAGAGAAGCACTCGGAAACGGTTTGGAATCAGTCTGCAATACTGTTTTCAAACTAACATCACTGTCTCCGACTTCAGCCAAGGTCTCATCCGATTGATCCCATTTAACAAGTTGAATCTTGTAATTGCCGATCTGAATATCTCGACCTGGAAGCAACCAGCCCGAACGTCGCCGTGAACCGCTCCATTGTGTTCCGGCTCGAGAGCCAAGATCAACCACCAGCAATCGCTGGTTGAGCATCTGCAGATAGACATGGCGGTAGCTGATATCGCGTTGCTTCAAACGAAGGTCACAATCAGAACCGCGTCCCAAAAGCAAACAGGGTGTTTCGACGGGAAAGAACTCCACCTCTTTTGTATCGAGATTCAAACAAGAAAGTTGATACCTGGGGTCGCCTCCACAGTTTTCGAAAAACTCTTGAGTGACCTCTGAAATTTCAGAGGTTGAGGTGGCTAGTTTTTCAGAAAGATTTGTCATCAGATACGTGGCCCATGCGTTTGACTCGATCAACAGTTCTCCCAGAACTGAATTTATCGATGCCCCACGACAACTCCCGACCCATTCAAGTTGCACTTGCGATCATCTATCAACATGTCAGATAAATTATAACCAGCAACTTGAAGGGGGAATCGCAAACCGGAATCTGTCGAGCGACTGGTCTAAGCATAGCTTAGAAATCGGTAAAACGCGCCCTGAATTCACATTCGCAGGGAGATCCCCCCTATTGACCACATGGAAAAACCGCTACAAAGCGAACTAGTACTGCAAGTGTTGACGAAACTCAACAGCCATGGACACTCTCTTATGACTTGAATCCTGACTTTCCCTCAATCAGGATAACGAAAGTCACCAAAATAGTCTCATTTAAAGGATCTCTGTCGTGGCCGATAAAGAGTATTCAAAATATCAGCAAAAAATCATCAAGAACTACTACGACAATCGCGAACAGATTGATGCGCAGAGACTCGCCGAGTTAGTCACATCCCTCTATCTTGCCTCTGAGAAGAAAGCGGTCAGAATGTGGGAATCGGTTGGAGAATTGATGAAGCGTCTGAATGTTCCCGAATCGCGCATAGAACACGTCATGAAGCAAAAGGATCCCGTGATCTTGGCATCTGTTGTCGAAGACCTCAACAACGGCAACATCAAATAACACGACTTGATACGTTAGCGCAATCTCTCTTTTGAAAAGCACTCAGAGTCAGGGGAGACGGGCAGGCTCGTTTGCCATTGCGCAAGCAACTTCCGCAATCGAGTCACTTCATTCGGGTGCGATTTACTTAAATCTGTTTGCTCCAACCGGTCAGCAGGAAATCGAAACAGTTCCATTGGTTGACCATTTCGCCCCACGAGCAGTTTCCATTCTCCCTGCCTGACAGCAAGAGCAGGCCAGTTTTCATTGCGAGGTGAGGCTGATCGCCAATCCCAAAAGATTGGTTTTTCTCGAATTCCGTTTGATGCTGACTGACTAAGGAAAACAGAGAGTTGGCTCTCACCATCCGAGCGGTAATCTTTGGGGAGTTTCGCACCCGCCGCTTGGCAAAAAGTGGGAAGTAAATCGACGGCTGTTATCGGAGTAACATTGTCTTTCTTGCCCGCTTCGACTTGTCCCAGCCAACGGACAATGAAGGGAACTCCTACTCCTCCTTGCAAAAGAGACCGCTTCCTCCCTCGATGTCCCCCCGTTGTCCCCACAGATGCAAACGAGCCGAGTCCGGGACCGGTGGATTCATCCTGGGTAATTCTTCTCGAAGGAGGGCCAGTGTTTTCAGGACCATTATCCGACGTAAAGATCACCATCGTTTCTTCCGAAATTTCCAATCGATTCAGTGTCTGTAATAACTGTCCGATACGCGCATCCGCATGCGCCAACACCGCTGCGTAAATCTGGTCCGCTTCATTCTCCAGATGAGCAAACTGCTTCAAATACTCCTGCTGTGGGTAGTGGGGGGTATGCGGTTCATGAATCCATAAGTTCAGAAAAAAAGGTTTCTCCGAGGCCACCGCATTTTCAATAAATGCAATCGAATTTTTCACATCATCATGGACGGGCATCTGAGGGCCGGGGCAATTGAAGACGCCGTACTTGTCGTAACCATACTGATCAGGCAAAGGAGCATCGGGAACCATAATGTTCGTCAGATGCCACTTCCCATAATGAGCCGTCGTATAGCCGGCCTGTTTCAACAACCTCGGCAACATCACCGATTGTGGATTAAGCCAATCGGGCATACCACGCTTCTGATGACTTTCTACGGTCGCAAAATGCCCATGAATAGAATGCCTTGCCGGAAACTGTCCTGTCATCACGGCTGCGCGACTGGGTGAACAGACACCACTTGCCACCGTGAATTGCAGATACTCCGTTCCGTCAGCGGCAAGTTGATCGAGATGAGGTGTTTTGAGATAGGGATGCCCGTGACAACCCAAATCCCCCCAGCCCCAATCATCGGCAAAGATAAAAATAAGGTTGGGCGATGTCTCAGCAGCAAAGAGAGATCCCGAAACGCCCGGAACGGTGAGAGCCAGCAAGAATAGTAGTCGGTAGAAAGACATAGACATCACCTGTTGGAGCAAAGGATTAATATCAACTTATCAAGGCTCACTCACCAAAACAACAGCCTCAGCGTTCGGAAGATTCGCAGGCCAATGCGGGTTCAGGCTTCAATGGCGAAACAGCCCCACCCACTTTCGCGGAAGAAGGTTCGTCCATTTTATCCTCAACGTGAATGTCATCCGTGTCCGGCACCCGAGCCGCCGTGAACCCATAATAAATGGCGACGAAAACGGTCACTCCCGCAGCCCCTAAATACATCGGAGTGAACCCATAATTGGACCATTCTGCGGTCGCGAAATGATCGATGATCATCCCTAAGATCGGAGCCGAAATCATCGTACCGGCTTCTACAAAACCAAGCGCCAGTGTGGTTCCCATACCGCGATAGCGTTTAGGAAACGCTCCCGCCCCCAATGAAACAACCGCCGGGAACAGCAACGCGTGTCCAAAACCACCACAAATGGCAGGCAGAATATAGTGCCATTCCTGTGTCACAAAAACCAAACTACACAGCGCGAAGAAATGTCCCGCCAAGCCGTACAAAACCATCATGTGTCTGCCAAATCGATAACTCCAACCCGAAGTCATGATACGGAAGCAAAACGCGGAGATCGCATATGCCGTGAAGAATGTACCGATGCCATTCAATCCGATTGCGGTCGAGTAGCGACTTAAAAAAGCTGTCGTCACGGCGAAGACAGTTCCCATCACGATGCCCACGGCAACCACCGGACCAGGCCAATAGCGAACAAGAAGTTGTATGGAGGAAAGCCCGTCTTTTGGCTTTTCGTGAGGCTGTTTCCAGGTGAGTGCTGCTGAGATGAAGAAGTGGCCAACGGCCATCAGAGCGGCCGTCCCAAACAGATAATGAAATTTCGCTGGTGGAGCGGCGTCGATGTTCATCAAAAAGTCACCGAGATTCGACCCGATGATCATTCCCACGAAACCGCTACTTCCCAGGTTACCGATAACCTCGGTCCTTCGTTCAGGCGGAACATGATTTTGAATATGCACCATCGAACAGGTAAACATCCCCGCCAGAGAGATTGAAAAAAGCACGCGGGCAGCATGTAACTCCCAACCGATTGCGTCAATGAAAGTAAACGAAAGAAGCCCTAATGCCAGCCCTGCGGAACTGATCATCCACAGTGGACCAACTCCGTAGCGATCGATGTAGTTCCCCATCCATAAACGAATCAGTAATGCTCCCACCAAACCGGTTCGAATGACAGAACCCGTCAACTGTTCCGACCCACCGAGATAAGCGACCAATTCCGCGAAATGGAACGTGAGAGCATTGGCCGTCACCAACATGACGTTCGCCAGATAAGCCAGCCAGAACCGCCTGTTATAAACAGATGCGGTCGCGGCAAAAGAATTTATTGAGTTTTCCGAGATGCTCATAATTCAGACGAGTCAGGTGGTGGAAGGTCATCACATCCTTCCGTACGACAATGCGAGCGAGTGGTGGGTTCATTGAATTGTAGCAAAGTAACGGGGTGACAGAAAAGGGGGCCAAGCAGCGTCCTCGAAAGCTCGCCCCTTTTCTCATCCTCCATAAGCCCCATATCGCTTCACTCCCAGCCGAAACACGACTCGATTGGCGATGAGAAGTACAAGAATCCACGACGCGCCGATTGAGAGTTCAAACAACAATTCCTGGTGAGAATACTTACCCAACATGACCGTTGCCGGTACGTAGGCAAGAAACTTGAATGGCAAATACTGCATCGCCGCCAGAAATTCTGGTCCGATCCAGTCGAGCGGAATCATGTGCCCCGATAAAAAATAATTCAGCATCATGTAGATGAATAATAAAGACGACACTTCGAGAAACCAAAAACCAATCAATCCAATCAAAGCTTCCAGTAGAAAACCGATCAGAAAGGCCATCATCAGGGAAACAATCCAAGCGGCAATCGTGATGCCGTCAGGCCAACCGGTGAAATAGTCTCGACACAAATAAAACACCAAGGCAAAAGGCCCAGCGGCCACCATGTAATAAACCAGCTTGTGGGCAATGCGATGCCAGAAAAGAAATCCCAACATATCGATGGGCTGAGTCAGATATTTTTTCAGCGTACCATCACGAATTTCACGCCCAATCCCACTTGCCAAACCCGGCATACTGGAGAATGCACGCCCCACCATTGCCAGCAGGTAATACGCGACCATGTCTGCATAGTTATATCCATTGCGTGACCGACCCGGATCTTCGGCGTAGATCGCTCCCCACAAGAATATCTGCGTGACAATCGGAAGGAATCGTACAAGAGTTGCAAAGGCGAAATCTGAGCGATAAACCAACTTCTCTTCGATGCACGTCTTCAAAATCACCCAGTTAATTCTCAGTGAGGCGATGGACATCGATTAAATGCCTCCCTCATCAACGGCATAACCTTTGTCCGACACCGCCATGCTTTCATCCTCGGGCGTCGTAAAGACCTCGGCAATTACTTCTTCTAAAGGACGTTCCAACACGGTGACATCCTCAATCGTGTATTGCTCTAACAGCTCTGCCAGCAACTTGGGGATATTTGTACGAGGCACTTCGAGTTTCACACGCGGTGATTTCACTTCCACAATTTGCCCAAAACGAGACAAGTCACCAGGAACTTCAGTCCCCGCAAACAGTAACTCCACAATTTTGGTCTGGCTGAAACGATCAATGACTTCTTTCAGCGGGCCATCATGGACGATCCGACCACGATTGATGATCACGGCACGTTCGCAAAGCGCTTCGACATCTTTCATGTAATGACTCGTCAGAATGACTGTCATCTTACGTTCGGACTGATAGAACTTGAGGAACTCCTGAACGCGACGTTGAGAAACAACATCCAAACCAATGGTCGGCTCATCGAGCAACAAAACATCGGGGCTGTGCAGAAGAGCTGCAATCAACTCCATCCGCATCCGCTCTCCCAACGAAAGCTCTCTCACCGGTTGCCCAACCAGATCTTTAACTTCCAACAGACTGGTGAGTTCATCAATTCGTCGATCAAATTGCTGAGTCTCAATTCGATAGATCTCTTTATGCAGTCGAAATGATTCTTGAGCCGGAAGATCCCACCAAAGCTGATTCTTCTGTCCCATGACGAGCGAAAAACGCCGCCGATAGACATTTTCTCGCTTCCAGGGGATATGCCCCAACACCGTTGCCTCGCCCCCAGAGGGGTAAATCAATCCGGCGAGCAATTTGAGAGTAGTCGTTTTTCCAGCACCATTCGGTCCCAGAAAGGCGACCATTTCGCCTTCCTCAATCTCAAAGCTCACCTTTTCAACCGCCTTGACGGTTTTATATTCACGGTTGAATAAACCGGTGAATGAAGCGAGAAGCCCCTCGCGTTTCTGATACACTTTATAGTGCTTTTGCAAATTATGGACAGAGATGGCAGGCATGGCATCATCTTAGACGCCAGCCCAACAATCTGCGAGCCAAATAGCAGGGACTGTGTGACTAGTTTCCGGCGGTTTTTCGGTTTTCGAGCAACTTGACGTAATCGACGGCGATTTGAATCAGCTCTTCGTTGTAGGGCTGTTTTTTGAAAGTATTTTCGTCGTCTGCGTCCTCCTGAGCTTCTTCAGAGATATCTTCGGCTTTCTCGTCAGCCTCGCGTTCTGCTTTTAGCACTTCCTCTTTCAATGGAATCTTGATGCGATTCTTCCGTTCGAGATACCGGCCAATCTTTGCTTTCAACTTATTAAAGTGATCGCTCGAACCAAGTCGTTTCTGACTGGCTTTGGCAACTTTATCGATCAGTGAATCCGTAGCATAACCAAACTCTTTGCGTTTGACTTCTTCCACTTGGTCAAATGCCATTGCATTGTCGAGAGAGGCTTCGCCAAGATCCAAATGATCAATCTGTGAAGGAATGATAATATCTGACTTCACACCTTCACGCTGAGTGCTATCTCCATTCGGACGATAGAACTGGTTGATCGTGACCTTTAACGCGCCACTGGAATCCGAGTTGCCGAGATTGAAAAGGCTTGCACCGACTTCAACGACGTTTTGAACCGTCCCCTTACCGTGGGTTGTCGTATCACCGATCACAATTCCACGACCATAGTCTTTGATGGCTCCAGCAAAAATCTCGGAGGCCGATGCGGAAAGTCGATTTGTGATCACCAACAAAGGCCCAGAATAAACCGGTTCCTCAAGTCCTTCGATGTCAAAGTCGTGAGATTTCACGCGACCATTGGAATCTTTAATCTGAACGATGGGACCATGACCGACAAACAAGCCAGACACATCAATCGCTTCACTTAAAGCACCACCGCCATTAAATCGCAAATCAATCATGATGGCATCAACACCACCTGCTTCACGAAATTCCTGCAAAACAGTCAGAACATCTCGTGAAGTGCTACGAAAATCTTCATGCCCCGCTTGTGCACCACTGAAGTCCCGGTAAAACGAGGGAATATGAATCACACCCACTCGACCGGTATCACCATTGGGAAACCACTCGCGTGCATCAATAATCTGACCACTGACGGCCGACTCAGTCAGTTCGACTTTCTGGCGAGTCAGTTCATAGACAACACTTTCACCGGAAGTCCCCTTAAGAACCTTGAGCTTAACGAGTGTCCCGGCTTTACCACGAATGTAGCGGACCACTTTCGAGAGTTTCATCTCGACAACATCGACCCATTCGCCATCTTCCTGCGCAACCGCGACAATTTTATCACCCGCTTCGAGACGTTTGTCCTTCGCGGCAGCTCCACCCGGAATAATTTTGTTAATGACGGTTGCACCATCTTCAGAACGAAGCTGAGCACCGATCCCTTGCAGCGAAAGACGCATTTGAATCTGAAACTCTTCCAGCGTCTGTGGCGACATGTATGTCGAATGTGGGTCGAAACAGTGAGTGAGCGAAGAGAGGTACGTTTCAAACGTCTCAAAGTCTTCGGTCTGATGCATCGTTTCTTTAAGCAGACGATATCGCTTGTGAAGGCGTTCTCGCGCTTCGGCCATATCCGTGTCATCGAGTTTCAAATTGAGCAAATCAAACTTAATACGTTTCCGCCAGCGCTCATTCAGTTCGTATTCAGACTTCGCCCACTCAAGTTCGTCGCCATCGAGAATCGCAGTTTCATCCGCGGAAAAATCATACTCCTGATCGATCAGCTTTTGAGCATAGTCCGTTCTGGCGTCAAGCCTCTTAAGAAAGAGAGCAAAAACATCATAGGCAAAATCGACTTTCCCCACCTTCAACAAATCATCCAGATTTGTTTTGTATTGAGCGTACGCATCAATATCTGATTGGAGAAAATAAAGCTTTTGAGCATCGAGATCAGAAATGTATTTATCGAACAGCTTTTCCGAAATGGTATCATCAATCCGTTTTTTACTGATGTGATATCGAGTGATCATTTGACAGACGTTGTGTGCTGTCTTCTCATCTTTCGATTTTTCGGCAATCAGTTGTTGTGCACCCACAGCACACACAAACAGAATCAGAACACTCAGAGTCAGATTCCGTGCTGCTCTGGTCGATGACATTTGCTTCATAACTTGCCCTAAAATTGGTTAAGATCGGCAGTTAGATCAATCCTTGACTGCAGTCTAAAGAGTGTATCGGAAGACTCAGGTTGTGGCAATACCCTTGTTACACCACAAGCTCCGCAAACACCGTGCAAGACTCACCTTCTGAATAATATATGTACGCACTGAATGACCTAATTATGAGAACATTGCACAATGTTTCCACAGAGTTCAACCACCCTCAGACAGAAACGGGAAGAAAAAAACGCCCGTACAAAAGCCCTTTAAGGCGAAAGCAGAGACTCTGACCGGAAAGCATCTCCGCGTTGTTGCAGATTTTGATCGGAATCACGAATTGGGTCTTTCGGCTGCATCTGATAGGTAAATCGATGACGATTTGTCACCTGATAAGGGAGAAGATTATCCGAGAAGAAATCGAGAGGAACCCATTGATACCAAGGGGCTTTCAAGCTTGCGGGATAAGTCTGCGTTTCGTACCCATCTTTGATGAGAGTCACTTCTCGCGTACCGTAGTAGATGAAGTCGTGACTGACGGGAGTATACCCAATTTCTTTACCATCCAGCAGTACGAGAGCCCCGACAGGATTGGACTCAATTGTCATTCTTCGATGCACACAACCAGGCGCAATCATGGTACAAACCGCGATCAGCAGCCCGAGGATTCGCTGTTTTTTCAAACCAGAATCGTGCATGACATCCTTGTCAAACCACGTATAAACAGAAGAGTAACAGGCCGGAAGAATAGTTTTCACTGCCCAGGTTGCCAAGAGGGATTTGACGATTGTTTTCAGATAATGCGCACAACGGTACTTTTTTTAATGACGCATCGCCACATTGTCTCTTAGGATTAGCAGGCCCCTCCATTCTGGTCACAGCACTGTCCATACGTCTTCATCCTCTCAGAGGCTTCCATGTTGTGGGAACAACAGCTTGAATTCGCATCTTTGAGCGACGTCGGTATGCGCCGACAAAACAACCAGGACAGCTTAACGACTTCGATGGAGTTGGAACGGGAAGACTGGGAGAGAACCGGGCATTTGTTCATCGTAGCTGACGGTATGGGTGGACATGCTGTCGGAGAACTCGCCTCGAAAATCGCCATCGACACGCTCCCATTGACCTATAAAAAATCATCGCACCCGACCAATGGAGAGGCATTGCGCGATGCGATGGAACAAACAAATTCCGTCATTTTTGAACGAGGCAATCTGAACCCTGATTTTGAACGCATGGGGACAACCTGCAGTACTCTTGTGCTTGGGCCGGAAGGAGCACTGATTGGCCATGTCGGTGACAGCCGAATTTATCGCACTCGAAGCAACCGTATTGATCAACTCACTTTCGACCACAGCCTGCAATGGGAAATGCTTCGACGAGGGCAGGGGAGCCCGGAAGACATTTTCCTTCATCAACCCAAAAACATCATCACGCGTTCGATGGGACCAGAAAAAAATGTCAATGTCGACATTGAAGGCCCATATCCCGTCATGCCGGGAGACGCTTATATCCTCTGTTCAGATGGCCTTACCAACCATGTCAGTGATGAAGAGATTGGAGTCGCCGCCACAGAACTTTCTCCCCGAGCCGCCTGCCGATTTTTGGTAAACCTCACCAATCTTAGGGGTGGAACGGATAATGTTTCTGTCACGATTGTGAAAGTGGGAGCGATCCCTCGAGGTGCCGTTGCCAGCAGCACTCGGCGTCCCTCTACAAATACTAGCGAATTGAGCGGTTTATGGCTTGGTATGGCTTGGATCGTTGCCGCATTTTTCTGTCTGGGAGTCATCCTGGCATTGACGGGATTCCCATTCACGGGGATTCCTGTTGCAGGAGCAGCCATTTTAGCGGCTGGATATCTTCTTCATCGTTGGAGAAGAACACTTCCCCCACCTCTCGTCAACGAGAAAACACACTCCACAATTCTCTGGAGGCCGTATCGGACTTCACCCGCAAAATTAACTCGACAAATTCTTAATGAAGTTATCCAGCTTCAACAGCAAATGACACAAGTGGCGGAAGATGAGGCCTGGGAATACAATCACGAACGCTTCGAAAAACTGACAGGACAGGCTTATGAGGCCCTCAAATCCAAATCTCACCACACCGCTTTCGCCTATTTTTCAGATTCGGTCCATACCCTGATGAGTGGACTCAAAAAGAAAACCCAGGTCAAGAAGAAAGATTCCAAGATTTTTCGCATGTCAGAGCTCTCAACACAGCAAAAAAAAGATTGATCGCGGGATTCGAACCGCATCTTGCCTCAAGTCAGGATTTACTGCTACAATTCTGCCCGCAATCAAGGTTGTCTCTCCCGCAATACTGGGCGACTTTGATCAACCCAGAACTTCATCTCTCGGCTGAGCCGAGTATTCACCCGTCACGGAGGATCCGCGATGCTGACAGACAGCATCCGCCGCAAATTGCTGTTTGGGCTGTCTCTTGTCAGCCTGATCCTGATCACTTTGATGATGGGAGGGGCCTATGTCCTCTGGTCTTACTCTCAGGTCGTTGACGATCTCGACCAACTCATCAGCCACGCTCCTCGTCGCGAAGTCATGCTGGAATCGGTCGTCAATCTACGGAATCATCTGAAATCATTGCTGGCAGAAAACCGCAAGACTTGGCAAGAGGACCTGATCGCCATGAGGCGGGAAGAGATGGAACAGGATGTCCAGAATCTTCAAAACGCGACGGTCGAGTTTCGACGACGCCTACAGAACCTGCAAGCCAACGGCAACACCGACTTGGTGAATCTCGTCAGCCAGGTTCTCACCAGCATTGAAGGGCAAATGCTGCGTCTCGACATTGAGTTGGACAACATCAATACCGACGCCGGCATCGCCGGGCAAGCAGAAATTTATCGCAGCTTCCTGCAACTACAACCTCGTGTCGACGACCTGTTCGACAGCGTCTGGGAACTGGAAGAACCAATAGGATCATTGAACCTTTCCCTCGACAAAGCCCGCAGTGTCTATCGTACTGGGCGTTACGTGATTCTTGTCGCGTTTATCGCCTCGGTCATTTTACTTGCCTGGTTGATGCGCTGCGGATATCGCTGGATTTTCAAACCGATTCGCGAGCTTTATGAAGGGTCCTCCCGTGTCGCTCATGGGGATTTTGATTTCCGACTCGACCTCGACCAACAAGACGAAATGGGAGAACTGGCAGATTCGTTCAACAAAATGACCGTTCGCTTTCAGGAAATCAAAAATGACCTCGACCGACAGGTTCGTGATCGTGTCAAACAACTGGTCCGCTCAGAACGCCTCGCAGGAATTGGGTTTCTGGCCGCCGGTGTCGCCCACGAAATCAACACCCCTCTGACGGGCATCTCGATGGTCGCCGAGTCGCTCATCATGCGAAAAGACAGCCTGTTGGCCCAGATGCCGGAAGAAGAACGAGACGATCTGCTGGAAGATCTCGAAACGCTCCTGACTGAATCACGACAATGCCGCGCAATCACCAAGAAACTCCTCGAATTCGCCCGAGGAGAAGGAGACACGCGTAGTGAGTTTGACATCACCCAAGCGATTAATGAAGTCATCCACCTCGTCAGCCATCTCGGTAAGTACCGCTCTTACTCACTCAAGTTCGAACACGAAACTCCTTGCTATATCGAAGCAAACCGCTCTGAAATGAAGCAAGTGATTCTCAATCTTGTTGCGAACGGACTGGAAGCCATGAAAGAAGGTGGCGAACTGGCCGTGGAATTGCGGGAGGAAACCGATCAAATCGAGATCAAAATCATCGATCAAGGCAGCGGCATGACAGATGACGTGCTTGAACATCTATTCGAGCCATTTTTCACTCACGCCAAACCGGGTGAGGGGACTGGTATTGGACTCGCCATCACCCACCGTATTGTCGCCGACCACGGTGGAACCATTGAGCCGACCAGCGACGGACCGGGGCAGGGGAGCACTTTTCACATTCATCTCCCCAAAAATACAACTTCTCAAAAAGTGGCCTGATTTTTTTGCCGACAATTCAAGTTTCCTGGCCAGACCGACCAGATCGCAATTGTCACGTTTTTGTAAATCTGATATCAACCCGATCCTGACACATAATTCACAATCAGGAAGTCATACGAAGGCAATACTTACAGATGCAACAACACTTCGGCAAGGATGCCGAATCGTTGCCAGGGAGCCAGGCATTGAGTTCAACACCGAATCACACGTTACGCATTCTGTTCGTCGATGATGAACCAGTCATCCGCAAGCTGATGGAGAAGGAACTCCGTCGCATGGGACACGATCCCACGATTTGCGCTGACGGTCACGAAGCCATCGAGAAGCTCGACAACAACACCTACGACGCCGTCATCACCGACTTGCGGATGCCGGAAATCACAGGATGGGATGTGGTCGATCATATCAAACGAGTCGCCCCTGATACCGACTTTCTCATCTGTACCGCTCACGGTGATGTTGACGACGCGATCCGCGCTCTCCGCGAAGGAGCGTTTGACTTCGTTCCCAAACCGTTGCAACTGTTTGAAGTCTCGGCAGCACTGCAAAGAATTGCCGAACGTCGTTCGATTGAAAACAAAGCCATCGCTCTCGAAAAACGATTGGAAGCCACTGAAGGTCCGGTCAAGATGATCGGCGAAACTCCTGCGATGGAGCAAGTCAAAAAACTGATCGACAAGGTCTCACCCTCCGACACCACAGTTTTAATTCTCGGCGAAACGGGAACTGGTAAAGAAGTCGTCGCACAACAAATTCACGCTCGAAGTTTGCGTGCCAGTGCCCCCTTTGTCGCCGTCAACTGCGGCGCATTACCGGCAACACTTGTGGAAAGTGAATTCTTTGGACATCGCAAAGGTGCTTTCACAGGGGCCGACCAACCTCGCAAGGGACTGTTTGAAGTCGCCAACGGCGGCACCCTGTTCCTCGACGAGTTAGGTGAACTCGATAAGTCCATGCAAGTCAAACTACTGCGGTTTCTCGAATCGGGAGAAATCCGCCGTGTTGGTGAAAACGATGCGTTTCATGTCGATGTCCGAGTGGTCTGTGCGACCAACTGCGATCTGCATGATATGGTACAAGCCGGCACATTCCGTGAAGACCTTTACTTTCGTGTGAATACCTTTGAAATTCATCTCCCTCCATTGAGAGAACGAAGAGACGATATTCCTCGACTTGCCAATCACCTGATTGCCCGACACCGCAAACTTGCTGAGGTCGGGGAAGACGCCATCAGTCCTTCCACCATGGAGCGACTGATCGAACATGACTGGTCGGGGAACATTCGCGAACTCGCCAATGTATTGCGGCATGCCGTGGTGCTAGCTGGCGACGACCGGATTTTGATCGAACATTTGCCCGCTTCGCTCTCAGGAAACGCCGCCCAAATCCCCAACGCTCCCACACTCCGACTCGATTCTCAACGTCCTAAAACGATGAAAGAGATCGAGATGGAAGTGATCCTACAAGTTCTGGACAAACTCAACGGCGACAAACCGAAGGCCGCCAAAGAACTCGGCATCGCTCTGAAAACACTGTACAACAAGTTGAACAGCTACCAGGAAATCCACCCGGACCGTATTGCCGGGTAAGGGATGGTTATTACCCCTGCACTCATAGCCCGCCTGCGCAAGCATGCGGGAAGCGTTCAAACGTCATTGCTCGACGCCAAAGGGATGTGCCCATCCCCCGTCAAAGATCAACCTAACCGGAGAGAGCTAAGGCAGGGCAAATGCTAGCGCACTCGCCCTGCGGCTGATGGGGCGTAATTTTCAGGCGACGTACTCAGCCACTTTTTAAGGCTTGCGTGTAGACGACCAATTGCTTATTCACGCAAATTGCTCTTCATCGAAATCAGCCGCAACGCGCCAGCGTGCGGTTTGCTACAATTCCCCTGTGCACGGTTGAAATCATGAAATGATTACTTTCCGCGGTCCTTGCGATCCTGAGCTTCATCGACATAAAAACAAACTGCTTCAAGATCGTCTTGGGTGTTGATACATCTCCAGTCTCCACCTCGGGTCCAGGTAGGACGATCTTTGAAACATCCCCAACTCTCTCGTAATGAACGCGTCGCATACGCCTTGAGTTGATCACGTATTGTTTTTCCGCTGGTCTCTTCCCCTGATACCACAGCATGGACGTGATTGGTTCTCGCATTGACAGTCCAAAGTTTCCAGCCCCGAAGCTCGCAATGTGCTCGACAAGCATTGTTCACGATTTGTTGTTGTTCGTCATCGAGTAAAATGATGGGGTGATTGAGTCGTGTTTTATGCCATTGAACGAGTCGAGGCTGAGGAATCTGTTCTCCCTGTCTACGTCGTGTCCAGTATCTCTCATCTCCCTGCAAATAAGTCCCATAGACTGTCCAGGTAATGAAATAAGCGAGAGGTTCATCATTTGTCATGGGGAGATTCCAAAAAGAATGCACTAACGAGTGTTCGGTCGGTCATACTGTCATTCTATAGAACCGCGGGCTAGCGCCCTGCGGCTGATGGGGCGTAATTTTCAGGCGGCGTACTCAGCCAGTTTGCAGCATCTCTGGTCTGAATGACGAATCGCTAAGCGGGTCGCACTGTTCTATAACGAAATCAGCCGCAACGCGCCAGCGTGCGGTTATTTTACAAATTACCTTCACCCCAGATACCGCCCGTCGTCGAGATCGCGAAAATATCCCAATCAACAGACCAGGTGTAGTGAGAAGATTCACTCATCGTCCGCGTCCTCAAAATAGACTCCCATCTCCATGAGATCCTCTTCCAACTCCACCAAATCCTCAGGCGCTATCTCTTGAGTTTCATGATACTCCAAGGCCTCCGGTTCCGCGATATATTCAATTTTTCCATGATGCTTTTCGACGGCTCCTAATATCACTTCTAAGTTCAACGAAAAATATTCCTTCCGCAAATTCACACGATTGACTCTATATTACGTCAAATCATGGTGCAGTTTTTTCTCTAATTCAGGGGCATTATCACATGACACCATGGCATGAACATCAAAAGGAAACGGAACGCTCGCATCTCCCAACTCTTTGACACGCAATTCGGGTTCCAGCCTTCTTGTCATTCCAACTTTATATATATTCTCTCCGAACGACCCGATATTCGAGAGAATATAAACATGCCCTTTTTTTGTCTGCTGAGCCATCGAAATTGCTCGTTGTGAATTTGCCTCCGCTTCCGCCAACTGCTTTCTCAGTTCTTCGACCTCCGCGGAATGAGCATCTTGTTGAAGAGCCAAGACCTCTTCAAGCCTTTGCTTAATCTCTTGCTCTTTAGCTGCCGCTTCTTTTTGAGCCTGCTCATGCTCTTTGCGTATCCTTTCTTCTTCTCTGGCCTGTCTCTTTATCTCCTTCTGCTCTTCCCTCAGCTTTTGCTCATAAACTTTTTTCTTGTAAGACTCTTTTAACTTATCAAGCGACGTCTTTCGAATTTCACTTGGCAGGTCATATCCAATGTCTTCAACAAAATCAAAAGCTTTCTGAAGATCCGTTTTACGACGTTGATAGTTTTCCGGGTCAGCACGTAACTTCTGAGTCGACCACTTTCGATGATCATCAACAAATCTCTCTGAGATGCGATAAATTCGCTCCTCAACACTCCGAGCAAGAGCCCTCTGACCTCTTGCTTCCTCCAAGACCTGTTCGGCTTTCACATAAATGTCATCATAATAGTATTGAACTCGCTCATTACCTGTTGTTAGAGCCTGTCCTGAAACATCTATTTTAGTGAACGGTTTGGCCTGAGACTTGCATTAATGTCTCCTCCGAAAGGAGGCATAACCATGCCCACAAGATCCCGCAACGAGTCAGGCCGACTCCACGCAGCGGGATCCAGGAC
>JAURQH010000019.1 GCA_030836185.1 Planctomycetota bacterium | reverse complement strand
TTGACGCAAAGCCTCGAAGAGCAAACAAACGCAAAGGGTTCATTCTCTTCTTGGGTGGCACTGGCGGCTTGCCCGCCAGTGATATGGGAGGGAACCATAATTAATTCACCGCAGAGTTCGCGGAGGACGCGGAGAAATGACAAGATATGTGGCTGGGGACGAACGCAGTGAGCCCCCAGAGTTCGGACGTGTGAGAAATTGACTCACGCAGCGGCGCGGCGACGCAGAGGAAAAAGGCAGAGGAATAAAAAGGAACACTTATCTTCGCTAATAATCTCTGATCCTGATCTGTGTAGATGAGCCATCATTTGTGTTCCAAAATTTGAATCAAAAAAGCAGACAGACATCGGCACACTGAAAATCGACGTGCAATGAAACTCTCGAATCAAACGAATGAATCATCGGGGGTGACTGCGGATCACTCGGATGAAGATGAGTAAGTGGACACATTGTTGTGGGCCGACTCTCCGAGTCGCTATGTGCGATGAGGAATTATTCTGAAGCGTTGGTGACTGATCCGTGAACGAGAGATCTGAACCCTCAGAAAATATGACTTGGGGAGAGGGTAATCTGGCATGGAATTAAAATACGAAACTTTCTTGAGATTACTGAGACACGAATCCAATACCGATCAGGCCGAATAAAAAAACGAAGCCAATCGTGAGCAACACCCCAAAGCACCCCTGACGTTTCTCTTTGAGTCCAAACGACTTTTCGACCCCTCGAACTCTTTCGGGGTCGGCAGGAAAACCGCAGTCGTGGGCATCCAATTCCTGAAAACGAATCTCTCCGCATTGGTGACATCGCCCACACCCGCTGCAATAGGGAGTCTTACATGCAGGGCAGTTGCCCATCTGTTCTAACTCTGCACGCGAGATGCGAATCGCCCCACAGCACGGACATCGACCACAAGTGGGGCATACGGGAGACGTCGATTCATGAATCGCCGAGCAACCTGCACATTGGACCAAGGCCATTGTCTACCCCGTTGACTTGATGATATTGCCGTTCCCGACGCCTTTGCGTGATCTTCAAATTGTCGGGTTACGGTTCGCTTCGCTCGGCTAATCCAACCTATTGAAAACACCTTTGCGTCAAAAAAACTAACTCCTAAACCCTGACCCCTAAATCCTAATCACTATTCCACGCGCCCCGGTTCGCGGACGTTCTTACCTACCCTCTTCACCAGCGAATCTCCCAGGTCGTCGCGTGCCGCGTTGGCGTAACGTAATAGTCGCGCCATGACTTCCGGATTTTGTCCGGCGACATTAAATTGTTCGCCGACATCTTCCCGCAGGTTAAACAGAGCCAAGCCCGTTTTGTCCTGTGTGTATCCATCGGGGACGCCGTCGCGTCCGGGATATCCGGTCAAAGATCGATAGCTATGAGGTAGATGGAGCTTCCAATCACCGCTACGGACCGCGTTCAAACCGGCTCCCCAATAAAAGTAAAATGCTTCATGGGGTGACTTGGCCCCTTTCTGGCCGCTCATCAAAGGCCAGATATTTTTGCCGTCGATGATGTAATTGTCGGGAAGTTTGTAACCGACCAATTTCGCGACTGTCGGCATGATATCAATCGTCGAGGCCACTTCCTGACAAACGCTACCCGCGGGAATCTTTCCCGGCCAACGCATGATGCACGGTTCACGTTGTCCCCCATCCCACGCGGTCCCCTTCCCTTCGCGGAGTGGACCCGCAGAACCGGCGTGATTCCCATAAGACAACCACGGCCCGTTATCGCAGGTGAAAATAACAAGCGTTTTCTCGTCAATATTGAGTTTCTTGAGCGTCTCCAGAATCTGGCCGACTGACCAATCGATCTCCATGATCACATCGCCGTAAAGTCCCTGTTTCGATTTCCCTTTGAACTTGTCACTGACATACAACGGCACATGAGGCATCGAATGAGGCAGGTAAACAAAGAACGGTTCGTCTTTGTGCTGGGTGATAAATTCGACGGTTCGCTCGGTGTACCAGGTGGTGAGTTGAGTTTGTTCCTTGCCGGTCACTTTCGGATTGATGATTTCATTCTTCTCAAATAACGGCAGATCGGGAAAGCGTTTACCGGCTGTCGGATGGAACGGCCACATATCGTTGGAGTAGGGCAAACCGAAGTAATCATCGAAGCCATGCTGCATTGGCAGAAACTTTTTATGATGGCCGAGATGCCATTTGCCATAAATCGCGGTGGCGTAGCCTTTGTCTTTGAGGACTTCCGAGATGAGGATGTCATCGGGGTTGATGCCGTGTTTCGATTGTGGCCCCAGTGCGCCGAGAATGCCGACACGATTCGGATAGCAGCCGGTGAGTAAGCCTGTTCGCGAGGCCGAACAGACCGCTTGAGCGGCATAGAAATCGGTGAATTTCATTCCTTCAGCCGCCATGCGATCGAGATGGGGCGTTTTGAAGTTGGTCTGTCCGTAGACGCCAACATCGCCGAAGCCTTGATCGTCTGTGAAGACAATGACGACATTGGGCTTGTCCGCCGCGTGGGTTGCGGAGGAAGCAATGATCAATAACGAGCACAAGATGAGCAGCAATCGCATGGAATGTTCCTCGCGGAAGATGAGAATATTTGGTAGGGCCGGTTCCACCGGCCAGAGTCAACGACGAGCTGGTTTTTTGTAGATCAGGCTGTGCCTGAACGCTTTAGCTTAACGGTTGGGGAACCGAGAAGGAACGAAGAAAGCAGAGATTTGAATCACGCAAAGGCGCTAAGTCGCAAAGGTAATTAACAACGCGAGAAATCTCAGAAAATCGCCTGTCACAATTACTCTCGAACGGTTTGCATGTTCATCGCTTGGGTAGCATTTCGGAGATTGTTTTTGATGATATCGCTGACTTCAATATCAGTTTCATGAATTGAATTCATCACAAATCTTTGCGCCTTTGCGTGAATAATATTTCTTGCAGCATCACAGAACTCTCGTTTTCTGAAGCAGAGGACTCGCAGTTTGTATTCACGCGATAATATCATGAACGACGTGGCCGTGGACATCGGTCAGTCGCATGTCGCGGCTCGAATAGCGGTAGGTTAACCGTTCGTGATCGACACCGAGCAAATGTAACATCGTGGCATGCAAGTCGTGAATTTGGAGTTTGTTTTCGATGGCATGATAGCCGTATTCGTCGGTTGCTCCGTAAGCGTATCCACCCTTCACGCCGCCCCCCGCCATCCAGAGTGAGAAGCCATATGGATTATGATCGCGGCCGTTTGTCCCTTGTGCCATCGGTGTGCGTCCAAACTCACCCGACCAGATGACGAGCGTTTCGTCGAGCAAGCCGCGCTCTTTAAGGTCTTTCAGTAACGCGGCAATTGGTTTATCGACGGCCAGGCAGTTATCGGTGTGACCTTTTACCAAGTTGCCATGTTGATCCCAACGGTCGTGGCCGACACCGGGACAAGTCAATTCGATGAAACGAACACCCCGTTCGATCAGTCGCCGGGCGACGAGACATTGCCGACCGTAGCTGGCGGTCCCTTTCGATTTCTCGTTGAGGCCATACATCTCTTGAGTCTCTTTGGATTCGGACGAGATGTCCATGACTTGAGGCACGGCTGACTGCATTTGAAACGCGAGTTCGTAATTGGCAATAGCCGATTCAAGGGCATCGTGTTTGCCAGTTTTGGCGACCGTCATCTTGTCGAGCTTGCGCATCAAGTCGAGCTTGCGCAGTTGGGCTGCGTCTGTTTTTTCACGACGTTTCAAGTCGGCAACCGGCTCTGCGGCGTTCTTGAAGACGGATCCCTGATAGGTGGCGGGAAGGAAACCGTTATGGAAACAATCGAGTCCACCGGGCGGGATGAGACCACCATTCAAAGCAATGAAGCCGGGGAGATCCTGACACTCGGAACCGAGACCGTAAGTGACCCACGAACCCATGCTCGGTCGGCCTTGCAAGCCGTGCCCAGTGTGAAGGAAGTAGTTAGCGTTGGTGTGTTCGGGAAACTCGGACGTCATCGAACGGATCACACACAGTTCGTCGGCCATCTGTGCGACATTCGGGAACAAGTCGCTGACGGGGAGACCACTTTCGCCGTAATTATTGAACTTCCAAGGCGAGCCGAGCGTGTTGCCAATGTTATCGAACTGCGTCGGCTGGACCTTCATCTTGAACTTTTGGCCGTTCTCTTTGGTCAAGAGTGGCTTCGGATCGAAAGTATCAACCTGTGACGGTCCGCCATCCATGTAGAGATAGATGACATTTTTCGCCTTGGCGGGGTGATGGAGTCCGTTGAGCCCTTCGATGGGAGTGTTGGAGACGCCATAGGCGCGATCATTCAGCAAGGATGCCAAGGCAAGTGCGCCGAGTCCGCTGGACGATTGCGCCAGCATCTGCCGACGATTGAGAGGTCGAGGTTGAAAGTTGCCGCAATGCATGGTGAGTGCCGTGTTCAGTCTAAAGTTATCAGTGAAAGCATCCCTCGTGCTCGCGCCCGAGGGCTATCTTCTAATTCCTAGTTGCTAATTACTAATTGTTAGTTTCTACATCATCTCACGTAATAAAACTCTTTCAGGTTGAACATCACGTGGCACAGGTCGGCCCAGGCGTTGGGATGATTGTCGTCTGTGCCGTACTCTTTCGATTGTGCCGAAACGAATTCTTGAGCAATTTGAATTTCTTGTTCTGTCGGTAATCGTGACAATGCGGTTTCGTAGAGTGCGTTGATGCGTTGGGTGCTTGCTTGCTCTGCCTCGTTGGGGATCTCTTTTAATACACTCTCGGACCAGAACTTGGCCTGTTGAATTACGAACTCGTTGTTCATCAAAGTGAGTGCCTGAGCCGGCACGTTGGAAACAGATCGGCTTCCCATGGTGGTGAAGGGTGTCGGGAAGTCGAACGCCAAAAACATCGGCGTCAAAAAATTACGCCGAACATTGATGTAAATACTGCGTCGTCCACTACCATCCAACGGACCAGAAGAGCCCGGTCGCCCCCGGCCTTCCATGAACGGTGTCAGATGCGGCAGGACACTCGGGCCGTATTGAGCGGTATTCAAGTGGCCCGAGATTAGCAAAATTCCATCGCGGATTGCTTCCCCTTCGAGCCGTTGCAAGTTCATCCGATGCAGCAGAAGATTTTCGGGGTCGAGTTTTTCTATCTTGGAATCCGATAAGTCGGAAGTCATTTGGTAGGTGTTTGATAACAACATCACACGATGCATGTGTTTCAGTGACCAGCCGTTTTTCATCAGTTCGGTCGCCAACCAATCGAGCAATTCCGGGTGAGAGGGAGTTTTTCCCATATGCCCGAAGTCATCGACCGTGGGGACAATCCCTCTGCCAAAATGGTGATGCCAGAGTCGATTGACGATAACTCGAGAGGTCAACGGGTTTTGGGGAGAGGCAATTTGTCTTGCCAACTCCATACGTCCGCTCGACTCCAGAGAGAGCGAGTCTTGACCGGGATCAAATGCTTCCAGAAAACGGCGGGGGACTACCTTTCCTTCTTTAGTGTGTTGTCCGCGAATCAGAATATGTTCGTTCTCGGGTGTTCCCTCGGTCATCGTCAGAGCATAAGCGGGAGCCGGGATCTGTGACCGCAGCTTGGTCATCGTTTGCAGTGACCGACCAAGCGGCGTTTCTGGATTGATGGCAACAGGCGTGGTCTTTTCGATCAGATCGGTTTGCAGTAACCAGTTGACTGCGCTAAGAGCAAGAGAAGCCTGGTCGCGCTCACTCTTCGACCAGTTTTGCACGGCTTGTTTGAGATGGTTGGCATAGGCTTGTGCAAGACTTTCACGATCAACTACAGATTCTTCCAATACGAGAGCGAACTGCATCGTGTCGGGAGCATCGGCTGTTGGTTTCTGATTTGAAAACAAAATTTCATCCACGATCAGCGTGCCGTCGTCTTCGTCGCCGAGTTCGATGTACGCTTTGTGACCGGGAAACTTGCTGACATCCTGCCGAAGCCAGTGCCAGTTGCCATCGTGGGGAACATTGATCGACAACATGCCGTACAACGGATTTTGAATGAGTTGGAAGCCGTCAACGATCAAGTTGATCTGTCCATTTTTATGACGGCGACCGAGATTCGGTTTTCCCCCGACTCGCTTCACGCGATACCAAATACTGTTGTGACTGATTTCAAAGGTGGGTGAGCGGAAGAATCCTTGCCACTGACCTCCCGCGAGACCGCTGTTGAGTTTGCCAGCGTCCCAAACGTGTGACACCGGCTGATCTGTCGTACCAGCCGTCAATTCATCAGTTATCGTAACGGCATCCTCAAACGCGGGGCCTGATGTGAACCAGCCGGTCATTTCAGGGGACGAAAAGTCTTCAAAGACAACTGAGTCCGCTGGTGATTTTTGAGAGGCTTCCAGTCGTCCTGACCAATGACGTTGGAAGTGTTGTTTACGTTCGAGGAATTGTGCTTCGTCGGTCACATGGCCGAGCTGCGACCACAGATACAGCGGATGATGTTCGTTCTTGGCGGCCACTTGCGTGAGATATTTGGGCCAACCCTCGGCTTCTGCGTTTTTTGTCCAAGCGTCAGAGGCGGCCAGTAATTCACCGGGCAGATTGTCGAGAGCCGTCGTGAGACTTTTCGCAGTGGTTTGTCGGAGTTCAACTTTAAGATCGTCCTGCATTTGTCGAATTTGTTGAGCCAATGGTCCCATTGTCTCGGGAGCATTGATGATGGCCGTATCGCGGCGTGAGCTTTGTAGAAAACCTGCCATCGAATAATAGTCGCGGGCTGAAATAGGATCGAATTTGTGATCGTGACAGCGAGCACAGGCAATCGATGATCCGAGAAACGCTCGACCGAGGACATCGATCTGATTATCGACTGTATCGCATTCTTCACTCCGAATATCAACGGGCGAATGCTTCCCCTGAGCGAACCAATAGAACCCGGTGGCGAGGATTGATTCGTTGTTGCCTGTCTCGGGTTGTTGACGAGGATTGTCTAACAGGTCTCCCGCCAGATGTTCGATCAGAAATTGATCATAAGGGAGATCGTCGTTGAACGCCCGAATCACATAATCACGATAACGCCAAGCGTGGGGGATCACGTAATCGAATTCGTGACCGGCAGTCTCTGCGAAACGAACCAGATCGAGCCAATGTCGTCCCCAGCGTTCACCATAAGCGGGATTAGCCAATAAACGATCAACCACTTTTTCGAAAGCCTGTGGGCTCTCGTCGGCAAGAAACGCATCGAGCTCTGCTTTGGTGGGAGGCAGACCGATGAGATCAAAAGTGACACGCCTTAACAGTGTTCGTTTATCGGCAGGCTCGGCGGGATGTAATTTCTTCTCATCTAATTTGTCGAGCACAAACGCATCGACGGGAGTCTTGACCCATTGTAGATGATCGACTTTGGGAACGGCGTACTCTTTGACGGGTTGATACGACCAATGCTTTAATCGTTTCGCGATATTGAATTCGTTGGAGGGTCCATCCTCGGCTGATTCTTTGTCGGCACCCGGCCATGGTGCGCCCATTTTAATCCAGGCGATGATGTTGTCGATGTCTTCCTGTGGCAGCTTGCCATCAGGCGGCATCTGGTATCCGGTCGGGTCGTACAAAATCGCATCGATGATTTCGCTTTTTGAAGCATCGCCGGGTACGACTGCGGGACCAGTGTCGCCTCCTTTGATCACGAACGCATATTTATCGAGACGCAGGCTCCCTTCCTGTTCTTTCGTGCTGTGACATTCGTAGCAGTTGTTCGCAAAGACTGGCCGGATTTTCTTTTCGAAAAACTCGGCCTGCTCGGGTGTGATTTCGGTTTTCTTTTCGTCGGCGGATACCGAAAGGGCAAGGACGCTAACCAAAATGACAAGACTTGAAATCAGTCGATGAACGCAAGGCACGAGGCTGCTCCTGTCGTCAGAAATGTGTCGGCAATGAGGCGGGTTTTTGATCAATGAGGTAGGAATCAACATTATATGCTCTGACTCCCCGTAATGGGAGGATAAATTTCGGCAATCGATAACAAGTCAAGATCTGGGTCGCAGCCTGGATATTTGCTGTTCAGGGCTTTTTCTTACGAGGCACAAACTCGACCGCTGCAGGATCGAACTGCTTCAAGTCTTCCAGTGATGTTTCCACGCCCTGTTGGGGAACCTTTCGCTTGGCGGTCCAGATGATGGCATTCAATATGAACTTGCGCAGGTCGTCTTGTTTCCAGTTTTTATAGAAGTGAGGCATCACGATGCCGAAGCCTCGACCTCCCTCTTGACGCTCGACACACCACGCGACCGCTTCTTCTTTGGGAGCTTGAGGTGGCAGCATCGACGTGGCAAGGATCGTGACATTGGGGGCGGGCTGATTGTCGTTGGGGCCGAAATAATTGTTGGTGTAAGGTTCGTCATGCAAGGTGAACGGCTTCCAACCGCGAGCGATCGGATGTTCGGGAGCAGAGGGTGTGATGGTTGCCTCCTGATAAATCCGGGCGAACGATTCATGATGCGGACAAGACCGGTTGGCAAAATAACCACCCATCCAACGCAGTAATGGATGATCGCCATCCTTGGTGACATCCTGCCCCAGTAAACCCGTTGCATAATGTATGCAGACGATGCCACACCCTCGATCCATCATTTTGGACAGGTCGCCGAGATTCTGTTGAGGATCGGGGAATCGATTAGCAGGAAACGTATCACCGATGAAGACAACGGTTGAGGCTTGTTCTCTCAGAGTTGCGTTGGGCCATTCGTTGACCAAATCAATTATGAGATCATCGACGTTGTTAGTGTGTTCAAGCAAATGTTTGAGGACTCGTCCGCCTGCCGCCACTTCGTGCGATCCGGGAGGATGATTGCTGGGACCAACCACGATGAGAATGTGTGTCTCTTTAGCAAAACCTGGCAAGGCGATAAGACAGACAAAGCAAACAGCAAAGAAGCATTTCATGGCGATGATTCCTGGTGTGTGAGTCAGACTCTCCACAATACTCAAACAAACTTCCCAGTGCGAATTTATTGTTGTGCCCAGACTATTGCGCGGAGATAGCCCAAGAGCGCAAGCTCTGGGGATGGGTACGAATCAAAAAAATTTCTCGCAGCCTCACACGATCTTCGATTTCCACGCCGTGCCGTGCGGATATTCGTAATCCGAGATCGAAGTCGTTTTCATCGTGATGCTGTATCCCGGAGCGGTCGGAGGCACATAGCAGCCGTCCTTCATCACAACCGGGTCGATGAAATGTTCGTGCAAATGGTCGGCGTATTCCGTGATGCGATCTTTGAGAGATCCACTCACGCAGATGAAGTCGAACATCGAAAGATGCTGCACGTATTCGCAAAGTCCCACGCCGCCCGCATGAGGGCAGACCGGGATCTCAAACTTGGCCGCCATTAAGAGCACGGCCAGAATTTCATTGACGCCGCCCAGTCGGCAACTGTCGATTTGACAAATCTGCATGCCGCCCGCCTGCATAAACTGTTTAAACATCACCCGGTTGGCACAATGCTCTCCGGTGGCGACTTTGATCGGAGCGACTGCTTCGGCGATAGCCGCGTGACCGAGAACATCGTCAGGGCTGGTTGGTTCTTCAATGAACCACGGATCGAATTGAGCCAGTTCTTTCATCCATTCAATGGCTTGTGGCACATCCCAAACCTGATTGGCGTCCATCATAATCCGCGCGTCGGGACCGACTTCTTCGCGAATAATCCGCGCTCGGCGGATGTCGTCTTGCAGGTCGCGACCGACTTTGATTTTGAACACTGTCCAACCACGCTCTTTGAGTGACTGACACAACGAACGCAATTGTTCGTCCGAGTATCCCAGCCAACCTGCGGAGGTGGTGTATGATGGATAGCCGTGCTCTTCAAGGTAGCTGATGCGATGGGCCTTCGTCGGTTCGCAGTGTTCGAGAATTTCGAGTGCCTGTTCGCGGGTGAGGGCATCGGTGATGTAACGAAAATCGATGCAATTGACCAACTCTTCAGGAGACATATCCGAGAGTAATTTCCAAAGAGGTTTCTCTTCGACTTTGGCATACAGATCCCAAACCGCATTCACGACGGCAGCCGTCGCCAGATGGATGACTCCCTTTTCAGGGCCGACCCAGCGAAGTTGACTATCGCCGGTGATCATTCTCCAGAAGCCGGCCATGTCGGCCGTGAATTCTTCGAGCGTCTTCCCGACAACCAGCGGAGCCAGCGCATTACAGGCTTGGACACACAATTCGTTTCCGCGACCGATCGTAAACGTGATGCCGTGCCCTTCGAGACCCTCGGCATCCGTTTCCAGAATGACGTACGCAGCCGAATAATCGGGGTCAGGATTCATGGCGTCAGAACCATGAAGCTCCTGAGAAGTAGGGAAGCGAATATCTTTGGCAATCAGGTTGGTGATGGTGGGCATGGTATTGAGGTCGCGATTAGGAAGTTCTCAGTCACTTGTTGCAGCCTATTAGAGCGTGAACGAGAGTGACGATCCAATCATCGCACTTAAATCTGTCAGTGATTACATCAGAGAATTTGAGTTTGTCGAGATTTTGATGAGTTCTAATCGGCCAATGATGATTGGCCGAGCCCTTGTCTCGCTTCTGGTTTGAACAAAATCGCAGGAGGATTGAGCCGACCTAAGAACTGTTTTGTCTCATCGACCATCTCTTCATCGATCGACTACTGTGTCGATTTGCCCTGCTTAGTTCGGACCAGAACGCCTTGCAGGTTGTTGAACATTCGCAAGGTACCCCAGAGAGCTTTTCCCTGATAGAGATAGGCGACCTTCACGATAATTTCTTTCTGAGTGACGGTTTCTTTTTCGTTACGATTACGAATTTTAGAAAGTTCTTTGTCTCCTTGATTATTCAGATTCAGTTGCACCGATAAAACGATGGGGCTGTTCGAGTTGATGCTCAAATTTGAGCTGCGCAATTTCTTCGAAATTGCCGCTTGTGCTTCCGCTTTGAGCGGTTCGAGAAGACCTCCAGAATCGAGTTTGATCTCTAAGCGAACCGCGCCTCCCGGTTTCAAGACAGACATTTTTTCCAACTGTTTGGGATCCAACTTCGCAGCAATGTTCTCAGCAGGAACTTTCACAGAGCGAAGTTTTGTAAGACGCTTTCCGCGTTCTACAATCACCAAGTCGGAGTGCAATTGGACAGGCGAGAGATCGACATTGGTCGTGTCATACTTCCAGACGATGGTTTGCAACGGTCGACTGATCAAACGTGATTGATTCATCAAGAGATAATCATCGCCAGCCCAGGTGAGTTCGGTCGCCGTTCCCGGAACCGGAAAATGATCGATGATTTGTCCGCTGGAAAGATCCATGACGGCGAGAGAATTTCCTGAAGATGATTGAAGGACCAATCCTGCCCATTTGCCATTGGGGTGAAAAGCGATTGCGCTGGCGGCTTCTTGGAATTCAAGACGACCTTGGCCTTCACCCGTTTGGCTATCGAAGGCAGATATAGACGGATCAATGATTTCATTGCCCTGTGCGATCAAAATCGTGTCGCCTTGGGGAGACAAAGCAAACGCTTGGACCTTTTCGAGACTCCAGACGGGAGTCAGTTCTGGAACTTTCCAAACGACAAGAACATCGTCCATGGAATGAGTGACGACATGTTGGTCATCAATCACCGCGGCAGAGAGAATGTCTCGGTCCTCTTTCTGTTCGGCGACCTGATAAGGTCTCCAACTAGTGATGTGTTTTCCCTCCGACGTCAGCTCGTAAAGATCGAGACGACCTTGCGAACGATGATGTTCGAATAGCCCCCATTGGCCATCAGGAGAGATGCCATAAAGCTGTACCGAGTAAGGAATCGAAAAACGGTCCAGTTCTTGACCGTCAGCGTCGAAGGTCATCACTTCCGATTTTTCGCCGACCGGTTGAATCGGTTTATGATTCGTATAGAAATCATGGGGGCTCTGTCTAATTGATAAAGAGAACGTGTATTTGGTTTCTTTCAAGTCTTCATTGAAACCAGTACGCACCGCAAACATGGGTTGAGCGCTTCGTGAGACGACAACATCGCGAGCGGCCCCCGTGGAGTGGATCGCGATTGATTCCGGGAGTGATTGAAATGCGAGTGGCTGGAGAGAGACGTTCCAATCCTTATTCGTGAGCGCGGGCTGTGCTTTCGTGAAATCGACGGACTGGATGGGTGGCAGTTTCAAATCGCTGGCCATTCCCCCCGAGGCAGCAATGTTCGCACCGGCTTGCAAGTCGGCTTCCGTCAAAGTGATCTGTTTGAGTCGAGGATCGCCTTCATCGACATTGATGGCAATGACTTGTTCGTTCCCGAGTATCTTGCGGGAAGGAAAAAGCGAGACTTTCTCCTGTTTGGGGAAACTGTAGATGAGACTCTGGGCTTGCGTGTCAATAATTCCGAGAGAGTGAACGAGCCAGCGTTGATTTCCGGGAAACGATTCGAGAGTTTTGGATTGATAAACGGGGTCCAATTGATCTTTGAGATTGGAACCAACCTCAAAATTGGCGACTTGCGTCCCCGTTTCGAGTGACCAGACCACCAAGTGAGACTTTGGTCCAAAATCATAAACGATGGCGATTTGGCTGCCATCACGTGAGAAACCCAAGGCACTTAAAGATGACAAAATGGGCTTGTTATTCACCGACAAAACACCGGCCGATTTTCCCGTGACGAGATCAAATATCTCCACTTCGTGAGTCAGAAAATTACTCACCACCGCCAGATAATTTCCGCCCGGACTGATCGCATGGCCGTAGGTAGGTCGACATTTTTCTGGCCCTTGGATTTCATGAAGCAGTTTTCCTGAAGGCAATTCCCAAACTTTGAACATTCTCCCGATACTAGAAACACCAATCAATTGCTCTCCGGCGACATAGACATCAGACAAATTGGTTCTGGTTTTCACCTCTCCCGTTACGAGAGTACCGAGAGTTTTCTCTTTCGAGATATCCCAAACATCCACTTTTTGCCCAGAGTTATGAGATATTGCCAAGTAAGCTCCATCCGCTGATAATGCGACATCGGAGACTGAGTTTGGAGCTTGCACTTCGGCACTACGTCGTCCGGTATGCGCTTCATAAACTTCGTAAGTCGCATTGGAATAATCACCTGATTTCACGGCAACGTAAGGGCTGGCAGAGATTGGAAATGCGATCCCTCCGCCATTGGCTCTCAGGTTATTTTTATCGAGCTTGATCGGTCGCGAGGTTTCGCTCATGAAGCTGAGATCTTCGGGGGCCGGATCGGCTTTGACTGTCCATTCTTCGGATTTCGTAAACGAAACAGACGGCTTTTCGGGCTTTGCAGATTGAGAGAACCCAGATCGGGATGTCGGTCGGGAAGATTTTTCGCTCGTTGGTTGGGGGCGGGTCGCTCTATTCGTCTGGGAAGAGGAAGAAGGTTGCGACGTATTCCCCGAAGAATTTGTAGAAGGAGCAGTAACTGGAGCTGTCGTTGGTGCTGATGTTCGGGTTTCTGCAGGAGTTTGAGCGACGGTTATTTTTGGATCATCGTTTCCCGAACCCATCATTAGAAATGCAGCGACTGCAATCACCACAATCACTCCACCCGCAATCCCACCAATCATGAGCCCTTTGCTTGAGCTGCTTGAAGATCATGCTTGGCTCGGTCGTGAAGCCTTACCACCTTTCGAAGAATTTCTGCGTGGTGGTAATGCACCGCCGGCAGAAGCACCGCCGACAGAAATCAATTCTTCACATTCCTTGCATTTGATGTTTTTACCTTTGAGGCGTTCAGGGACTTGGTATTTGACGCCACACAGGGGGCAAGTGACGGGAATTGGCATTGGGGCCTCGCGAGAGTTTATCGAAATCGTAAAAACTGAAGTCTTGGTGGAGAGTGCTCGAAACCTGATACAACCATCGACACCTGAACAAGCCTAGCCTAAATCAGCGCGCGAGAAGATGCAAAACATTTGTATCAGGACTCTTCATTCGCGGAATGAAGAAGGCAAAAATTCTATTTGAAGTCCCCTTTTACAAATCGATCATTGCTGAGGACCAAAATCAGCATGTCATCGACTTCACTTTTTATCGCTCTCGACGTTCGTTGACAGAGCACGCATTCAATCTTTTTGAACACCTAAAACGAAGGCAAATCGGAGTTTAGTAATAAATTATCGACTCCCGCTAATCCACATAACCCAACTCAAATTTTTCGCAAAAACGGCTCACTCGCAAACTGCCTGTTTCATTTGCCCGCGAAAATGGTGTATAATAAGGTGTGACCATTGGTCATCCCGCCTGATTGTTCTCCACACACAAAATTCCGTTGCGAACGAGGTCTACTATCGTGAGATTGCCTCTTGCCCTCTCTTGCCTGTTCTTTGTCACGTTGCCAGCGTTTGGTGCGGATGACGAGGGACACACATTTTTCGAAAACAAAATCCGTCCGGTTTTGGTCAAGCATTGCTACGAATGTCACTCTGCCGACAGTGAAGCTCTTAAGGGAGGCTTGTTGGTCGATTCGGCTCCCGCTTTGATGCAGGGGGGAGATTCCGGTCCATCGTTGGTGAAAGGAAAGCCGGACGAAAGCTTGTTACTGGAAGCGATGAAATATGACTCGTTCGAGATGCCTCCCGCCGGCAAACTCCCCGACAATGTGATTGCCGACTTTGAAAAATGGATCGCGATGGGTGCTCCCGATCCGCGGACCGAAATGGTTCTGCCGAAGCATTCCGATAAAGGGATTGATTTAGAAGCAGGTCGACAGTTTTGGGCGTTTCAACCTCCCGAAGCGCATGCGGTCCCGAAAGTCAAACAATCTGATTGGCCCAAAAATTGGATCGATCATTTTGTATTGGCTAAACTCGAAGAGAACCAGCGAGAGCCTTCGCAGCGTGCTGACCAGGCCACTTTGTTACGTCGGATCGCCTACGATCTCACCGGCTTACCACCTCGCCCAGAAGTCGTGGAAAAATATGCTTACAGCGATGACCCTGCGGAAATCGCCGAGTATGTCGATCAACTTCTCGGCTCGCAGCAGTTCGGAGAACATTGGGGCCGTCATTGGCTCGACGTGGCTCGATACGCTGACTCCAACGGCGGCGATTTCAACGCGACATTCCATAATGCTTGGCGTTATCGCAACTATGTGATTGATACGTTCAATCAAGATCGCCCTTATAACGACTTTGTCGTCGAGCAGATTGCTGGTGACTTGCTCGATTCTTCCAGTATGGACGAAGAAGAACAAAATCTGGTGGCGACCGGGTTTTTGATGTTTGGTGCGAAGATGTTGAGTGAGCGAGATAAAGAAAAGCTCCGCATGGATGTCGTCGATGAACAGATCACTTCCGTTGGCAAAGTTTTCATGGGGATGACATTGGGTTGCGCCCGTTGTCACGATCATAAATTCGACCCGATTCCGACGACCGATTACTATGCCTTGGCGGGGATTTTTCGCAGCACGCAAACGCTCGATGGTGAAATTCAAAAGTACGTCTCGAATTGGACGCGTCAACCATTACCGATGACGGAAGAACATCAAACAGCCTTGGCAGAGTATCAGAAAACGACAAACGCGTTGAAGAAGAAGATCAAGGACGGCGAAACGCGATTGAAGACGCTCGATTCAATGTCGTCGAAGTCGCAGGTATTGAAACAGGGAATCGTGCTGGACGATGAAGTGGCCGAAAAAGTGGGTTTCTGGAAAGCATCCACGTTCTCCAAAAACTATATCGGCAAAGGATACATTCACGACGACAAACAGGATCTTGGCAAGAAGAAAGTCGTCTTCACCACCAAAGTGCCGAAAGCCGGTAAGTATGAAATTCGTCTGGCGTTCCCCGGTTCGGGCGGTCGGGCTTCGAACGTGCCGGTGAAAATCACTCAGGGTGACTTTGAAAAAACAGTCACCGTTGACGAATCGAAACAGGCACCGATTCTGACAATGCTCAAGCCGCTGGGCCAATATGATTTGAATGCCGAGCAGGATCTCGTAGTCGAAATCGCCAATCACAAAACCAACGGCTATGTGATCGTCGATGCCTTGCAGATTGTTTCGGTTGAGGAATTGAAACAGAAAGCGGAAACGGACGACACTGGCGTATTGGCAGAGGTTGAAACGCTCAAGAAAGAAATCGAAGAATTCAAATCACAATTAAAGGCGGTCGAAAAAGAGGCACCTGCACCCGCTCCCAAAGCGTTGGCTGTGGTCGAGCGTGAGAAGCCCGACGATTACTTTGTTTGTATTCGAGGTGAACACCGCAATTTGGGCAATAAAGTGTCTCGCGGTTTCCTGACAGTGGCAAACTACGAAGGCGCCCCAAAAGTCACCAAAGATCGAAGTGGACGATTAGAACTTGCCAATTGGATAGCCGACGCCCGACACCCTCTCACCGCGCGGGTTTATGTTAATCGAATCTGGCATCATCTGGTGGGAGCAGGCATTGTTCGATCAGTGGATAACTTCGGTAATCTGGGCGAACGTCCCACTCATCCATTGTTGTTGGATCAATTGGCGGTCGAGTTCATTGAACACAATTGGTCCACCAAATTGCTGGTCCGAGAAATTGTTCTCAGTAGTACCTATCAACAATCCACGAAACATGTGGAGCAACAATGGCAGGCTGATCCCGAGAACCGGTTACTCTGGCGAATGCATCGCAAGCCGCTTCCCGCAGAAGCCATTCGTGACACACTGTTATTGGCTACGGGAGAATTGCAGTTCGAGAAAGGGATTGCTCCGGTGAGTAATTTGGGAACATTAGTGTCTCAGAACAATCCGAATGATAAACAGGTCGAACTCGAATCGACCAACATCCGCACACTGTATCAGCCCGTCATTCGTAATGAATTGCCGACGATGATGCGCGTGTTCGATTTTGCCGACCCCGATTTTGTCACGGGTGATCGTCCCGAAACAACCGTGCCGACACAGGCACTTTGGATGCTCAATAGCCCGTTTCTCTCGAAGCAAGCGAAGAAGATCAGCCAACAAGTGATCGACAAAAAGTATTCGACCGAAAGTGAATCTCTGGAGTACCTCTACTTGATCACGATTGGTCGACCACCCACCGATCCTGAAATTGAACTCTCAACTCACTTCCTGCAAGCAAATGAGACAGACGCCAAAACAAACTGGGCCGACTTGGCTCATGCACTTTTGGCATCGTCGGCATTTCGAATGCTGGATTGATGAGCGTGTTAGATCGCCGTTGTACACGAATGCGGCGTGACCATTTTAGATATACAACCCATCCCCGGAGCTTGTGCTCCAGGGCTATCATTTCTGGAATATCACCATGACTATCAACCGACGAGATCATCTGAAACAACTGGCTCTTGGTGGTGTTGGGCTCTCCATGTCGGGTCTCACGGGAAGTACACTCGAAGCGGCGGGTGGGTCTCAACCCCAGATTGTCCATCATCCAGCTCGCGCGAAGCGGGTGATTTTTCTGTTCATGCACGGCGGGCCGAGTCACGTCGATACTTTTGATTACAAAACAGAACTTCAGAAACGGGACGGCGGTGAATTACCGTTTGAAACTCCTGACAACATCGACGCTCAACGAAAATTGATGGGGTCGCCCTGGAAGTTTGCCCGGCATGGCGAATCGGGACACTGGGTCTCTGAATTGTTGCCGAACATAGCCGAGATGGCGGATGACTTGTGCGTGATCAAATCGATGCACAGTCGCGGTCAATCACACGGACAGGCGGTGTCGATGTTGCATACCGGCAGCGACAACTTGGCTCGTCCGTCGGTCGGTGCCTGGATTTCTTATGGTCTGGGCAAGGAAAGTAACGACCTCCCGGCATTCATCTCGATTGGCCCTTCCAGCGGACATGGCGGACCACGTAATTATGGCTCGGCGTTTCTTCCCGCCGAGCATCAGGCAACCGCCATCGGTCGTCAGGGAAAGTTTGGGGACGGACGCATCGAGTTTTTGAATCCGGCAGAAAAACAACCGGAACGCGAACAGCGCAGATTGTCTTTGATTCAATCTTTCAATCAGTCTCATCTCGACCGAATTGGGCCCGATAGTCGTATCAAAGGAATGATCGAAGCGTACGATCTTGCCAGCCGTATGCAGCGTGTCGCCCCCGAGGTTCTCGATCTCTCGCAAGAGACCGAAGAAACCCAACAACAGTACGGCATCGGCACTAAAGAAACCGATAACTTCGGGCGACAATGTTTACTCGGTCGGCGTTTGCTGGAAGCGGGTGTCCGCTATGTCGAACTTTCCACGGGTAATGTTTGGGACCAACATGGTGGCCTCAAAGCCGGACACGAAAAGAACTCACTCGCGACCGACAAGCCCATTGCCGGTTTGCTGGCCGATCTGAAAGCGCGTGGGCTGTTGGACGATACGCTGGTAGTCTGGAGTGGTGAATTTGGCCGAACACCCACCGCGCAGGGAACGAACGGTCGCGACCATAACCCACAAGGGTTTTGTTGCTGGATGGCGGGTGGTGGCGTTCAGCCGGGCATCTCCTACGGAGAAACAGATGACTTCGGATATCATGCAGCCGTTGATCGCGTTCACATGCACGACTTGCACGCAACCATTCTGCATCTCTTGGGAATCGATCACGAGAAATTGACGTACCGCTTTGCCGGTCGCGATTTCCGCTTGACCGACGTCGCGGGCCGCGTGGTGAATGAAGTGATCAGTTAGCAAACATCAAACATCACTTAATAATCAAACCACATGCCGACGCCGTAAAGTTCTTCGTGTTGAAGACCCAAAACGTACTGGCTGGTTTGTCCGTTGTAATACTGGAAGCCCATTCGCCACAAACGGTCAGAAGTGACACCGCGCCATTGCCAACCGGCTTGAACTGTGACATTCCCCCCATAATTGGCTTCTTCTCGTAAATGGGCATTCACGGCAGCGAAGGGAGATGAATAGATACCCGTCGCGGCTTGGGCCGAGTATTCTGCACCGAACTGCATCTCAATCGGTTCGGCACTTCCTTTAGCAATGACGGAATACGCAACCTCTCCATAAAGTCTGACGAAGTCGTTCGGTTCATGACTGATGGCGGCAACGAGCGCCTCACGCACGAAATGGTCTCTCACAAATGCGGGGTTGTTCTCGAGAAACTCATCACCCACATGCGAGCTGATATGATAATAGCCAAACTTGTAGGACGTTGGACCATTGCGATAAGTGATCGGGGCTCCGAAGCGAAAATCGACCGCGATCAAGTCATTCTTGCTTTCCATATCGAGTCGAGGCATCACGGCCCCCTCCATGTCAAGCTGCCAACCTTGTGGCTTGATGGTGTCGGTTGTGCCGTAACGTAATAAGCCGACTCTTCCACCGATCGTCGAATCCCAGACATACCCATGACCACCGAGATCCGCCCAGAAGCTCGCGAAGCGGGGTTCTTTTTCTCCGGCGAGATAAGACTTGTACATCAAGCCGTCTGGGAGACGTTGAAAGGTCCAACAATCGCTGCCGCAGGAATCCAAGCTGGCTTGGAAACTCGCGGTGTCGACGGTTGTCGGTTTGCTCGAAACATTGTGATGATTCAAAGCATTGTGACCCGCGAGAATCGCTTCAGGCTCCGGGAGTTGGAGCGGTGGGCTGGGTTCCGAAAAAAGTATCGGCTCGGAATACGATTCAAATCTTTGAACACCACGTGTGGGTGTTTGGGTTTGTCTCGTTGGAGTGGATTGTTGAGGAACAGAGTAAGTCGTTGTGAGAGAACGTGTCTTTGGCCCCGCGTGCTGCGCATAAACCGTCGTTGATGTTACTGAAATGATCAGCAACATTAACAAGGTTAAATTGATGTTTTGGCGGGTAAAACACCTCAACTGTGCAGTCTCCAGCGCGAAGATATCCGACCGTTTGCAGGGTATTCTTCAGTTCATTCAATATCGGACAATCAACCGGGATATAATGATTGGAATTATTGAATCAGTAGTACGAACTGGTCAATATTTCGGGATGATGACAGATTTGTGTGTTTGGGCTATTTGGGAAGTTATTGAATTCCTCAGCGCGCGAAGCATCGTTTGTCAAAAATGACGCTGCACGAATTGGCAATCTGGGTTAGAATCCCCGCGCATTCCAGTAAGAATTTCACGAGTTCGTAGTTCAAGGAAGAGACCGCATGACCGCGGACCCCCAACCCAACGGCATATTGACGCAAAAGTTGAAGCACACGCTACGACAATTGCGGAGCTTGTGGCTGAAAATGTGGGGAGGTGGATTACTGTTTACAATTTGCGCCTTTGGCATCGCCTGGTTTTTTGTCGAGCCAGCGCCACCACAAACAATCACAATTGCTGCCGGCCCTGCAGATGGGGCTTACTATCAGATTGCTGAGGAGTACGCAGAATACTTCGCCGAACATGGCATTGAATTGGTCGTTCGTGAAACAGCCGGATCAGTCGAGAACTATCAGTTACTAAAGTCAGATCCCGAGATTGATATTGCCATCGTGCAAGGTGGGACTGCGCCTGAAGGAATCGAGTTTCAGGCGAACTTGGAATCTTTGGCAAGTTTGTATCTGGAGCCGGTTTGGGTATTTTATCGGAACGAACAGCAAATCAATGATCTCCGCGATCTTCGCGGGATGACGGTCTCTCTCGGAGCGAATGGAAGTGGGACTCAGGCGATTGCCGACCGGCTGTTATCCATCAGTGGCGTTGAAGCAGAAACTACCACGACATTTCTTGACCTCGGCAATGAGGCGTCGTCGTCCAAACTGAAGTCGGGAGAGATTGACGCGGCGATTCTTGTCGGACTTCCCCGTTCGCGAACCATTCAAGAGTTATTGCGAGATAAAAATATCCGCTTGATGGATTTTGATCGTCATGGAGCCTGGTCGCGATCACTGTCTTACCTGAGCGATGTGACGCTTTTTCGCGGAGTCATCGATCTGCAAAAAGATATTCCTGAAGAAGACACTCATCTAATCGCACCGGCCGCCAATCTTGTCGCGACAACCGACTTGCATCAAGCGTTTGTGCCGCTATTTATGCAGGCTGCCGAGAAGAGTCATGAACGAGGAAACGAACTTGTTCCCGAGGGAGTGTTTCCTTCCCAAAGATTAATTGAGTTCCCGCTGAATGATCTGGCAAGAAGCTATTTCGTCTCGGGGCCTCCGGTTCTTCAAAAACACTTGCCGTTCTGGGTGGCATCGACCATCAATCGGGGGAAAATATTGCTGATCCCTGTGTTGACGCTGCTATTTCCACTATTCAAAATCGCGCCGCCCGTTTACCGCTGGCGAATTCGCTCACGCATCTATCGTTGGTATCGATTACTGCGCGAGATCGAAGCCGACTTACGCGACGGGTCAACAGAAGAATCTCTCACGCACCACCAAGCCGCGATTAAGGAGATGCATGGTGAGTTGGATGAAATCACGTCGGTCCCGTTGTCCTACATGGAAGAGTTTTACAACTTGCGATTACATGTGGAGTATGTAGAACGACGTGTGGAGAGTGCTTTGCAATCGTCGTCTCAAATTAAAGATTGATTGTGTGGCTGAATTTATCAGAACACCGGAAAGCACCGAAAGCGCGTTCAAGTAGTATCTCGCTTCAAAATATTCCTGTTGGATTCACAGTCTTGATCGGGCACAATTGAGGAGCCTTAATATTCCACACACTTCATTTGATTTGCTCCATGCCCGTCACGCCACAAAATAGTTTTCAACAGGATCTTGCCGATCGACAACTCGCCGGAGGAGCGTCTGCCGATCCCGAAAGAGTCCCCGAACTTGTCGATCAAATCTTGCAATCAGCTCAACGACACAATGCCACCGATATTCATCTTGTTCCTCGCGAGTCGGCGTTGGAAATGAATTGGCGCATCAACGGCGTCTTGCATCTGGTGGCCGAGTTCCCGCAGGCTCTCAAAGCCAATATCATTTCTCGTTTGAAGGTTCTCGCCGAGTTATTGACGTATCACACGGATGTGCCTCAGGAAGGTCGGATACAAAATCGGGAAGCCGGATCTGAGGTGCGGGTCAGCACCTTCCCGTCGATGTTTGGTGAGAAGGCCGTCATTCGGTTGTTTGTCGGCTCGGGCGACTATCGTACGCTCTCGTCACTCGACTATCCCGCTGAGACTCTCGATCAACTGACCCAGAATCTGTTTGAGACGAGCGGCGTCATTATGCTCACGGGATCTTCGGGATCGGGAAAGACAACGACGGCTTATGCCTGTTTGAGAGCGATTGCCGAAGATTCTCCCATTCGTCGCGCGATTTCATCACTGGAAGACCCGATTGAAGCCGTTATCCCGGCGGCGAGTCAATCGCAGATCAGGCCGGCTCGTGGGTTTGATTACAGTGTCGCGTTGAAGTCCTTACTGCGTCAGGATCCTGAAGTGATTCTGGTGGGCGAAATTCGCGATCAGGAGACGGCACAACTGGTGTTTCAAGCTGCGCTCACCGGGCATCTGGTGATTACGACTTTTCATGCGGGAAGTGCGGCAGAAGCAGTTTCGAGATTACTCGATATGGGTATCGAGCCGTATCAACTGACGAGTGGATTATTGTGTGTCCTCAATCAACAACTGGCACGCAAACTTTGCGACTGTTCACAGACCAGTTCCGAGGAGCAAGAGCGGTTAGGGCTCTCCGTTGAAAAAGTGAGGGTGGCGGTCGGCTGCGAAAGTTGTGACGGCACCGGATACGCGGGCCGGTTTCCCATTCTGGAAATGCTGACTCTCAACCGCACTAAAGTGCGTCAGGCAATTCTGGAACATCGGGACTCCAACGAGATTGAAGCGGCGGCCCTTGAGTCGGGGATGAACTCTCGCTGGCAAATGGCGACGGCCGCCGTCAACGCGGGTAAAACGTCTCCCGCGGAAGTTCGTCGAATTCTCGGTTTTCGCGAGCATTTCGAGAGTTAATGGCGTGGGCCGTTTGTGTCCCGAATCCCGTTCTTAAAATAATCGTTGACAAACAGATACCTATGAGTGACGATGACGGCAGGTGAGAAGAATTCCTGTTTAAGCATGGCGTTCGTCATCATTTTCTCACTGCTGTTCTCATTTCGAGAATTCTGATTCGATCTCGCGAAAAACGGAAAGAGGCAAGATCCTTAATCACCGCGAGTTCGTTCACACAAAGTCTCCATCGCTGAATTTGCCCTGACGCATTGCAGAATTTCTCTACGATACTCCTGAAATTTGTTTGAGGTGACTTGCGCTTGTCAGACTCAAAACCGACAACCCCACAGACATTAAAAGCCGATCAATTTATCGCCTTGAACGAGGAGCTTGCGTCGTTACTGCGTGCCGGCATTCCGTTATCAATTGGTTTGAAAGGCTTTTCCTCCTCCGTTTCTGGTCGCTTACAAAACTACTCGCGCGCCTTGGCCGACGAGATTGATCGTGGAAAATCGTTACACGATGCGTTGGCTGCCGTCGATCAGAAGATGCCGACCACTTATCAGGCGATCCTGGCAGCGGGTGCCGAATCGGGACAACTCGCCGATGCCGTGGAATCGGTCGCTCAGTACGCACGCCGCGCGCAGGAAACCCGCAATCAAATTACGCTGGCGATGATCTATCCCACCTTGGTCGTGATGCTGGCGTGGTTTTTGTTCTGGTCTTCGTGCTTTTTTATCCTTCCGAAAATGAAGGAGATTTTTGCAGGATTCGGCATGGGAGGTTCTGGAGTGATTCGGTTGATCGGTGAGTTGCCGAAGGAAGTGATGCTGCTGGGTTGGATCCCCTTAATCGTCCTGGGGTTTGCTCTCGCGTTCAGTTTGTATCGAGTTGGCTCTCGCAGTCATCGGGGGGCTCTCGATTATGGGTGGAGTCGGTATCTTCCGGGAGTCGCCCGCATTGTCCGTTATTCGCATTGGTCGACGTTCACACATTTCGCATCGCAGTTGATGAAATACGGCGTCCCCGAATCGCGTGCGTTGACATTGGCGGCTCAAGCGACCGGAGACTCTGCGTTGATGGCCGATGCAAACCGCTGGGCAGAAGCCGCCGAGAAAGGTAAGTTACCTGCCGATGAATTACCCACGGGCCAAGCGTTGCCTCCCTTTATTGTGGGGATGATGAGAATTGGAGCGAGCCAGAATTCTTTGCCGTCCACATTGGCACATTTGTCTGACATGTATTTCCGCAAAGCCTCGCTGAGCAGCGACCGCTTTCAAACGATTTTTCCAATCGTGATCGTAGTCGCGATCGCGGGAACCGCCGTCTTGTTATATGCATTGTCTTTGTTTTACCCCATCATCGAATTGATGACCAAGTTGGGAACCGAGTAACACTTTTCGAATTCAGACCGTATGCCTCGCTATCAATACAAAGCAATCAATCAGAACCAGCAGCCTGTTTCGGGGGAACTGGAAGCGGATTCATTGCACTCAGCGCAGGAGCAACTTACCCATGAGGGGCTCGTTGAGATTACTTTGCAAATGCGGAACGCAGGCGATCACTCACCGAGCGAGAGGTCGGATGATGAAGCCGCCGATGTGGTGTTTAGTGACGAGAATGTCGAGGAGTTGGGAGAAGCATTCGCATCGCTCACGCGTGCCGGCTTACCGCTGGAAGCGGGCTTGCGCATGATGGCGGAAGAGCATCCTTCGCCCCGTGTTTCCCGGGCGCTCTTGTCTCTCAGCGAACAGCTTCAAGCGGGGAAGACATGGGAAGAAATCTCGGCCTCATCGAGTCGGCAATTCCCTCCGGTACTCAGCGAATTATTTCAATTGAAACTGCCTCCCGAACGGCTATCAATCATCATTAGTCGCTATCTGGTGATTCAGCAGGCTTCGTTGCGGCGGTCTCGTAAAATCTGGGCCGGGCTGTTGTACTCCCAAATCATTTTGGCGGCGTTACTATTTGCAACTGTCTTCATTTTGGCCAAGATCGTCCCCAAGTTTAAGGAAATCTTTGTCGGTTTCGATACAGAACTTCCCTCGCTCTCCATGTTTGTCATGACGCTCGGAGACTTCGCCAGTCAATATTGGATGTGGCTGATTTATCTGTTGCTTGGTTTGACCGTATTACGTGTCTTTGGCGCTCGTTCGATTCAACGACTACGTCAACAATTCATCCATCACATCCCATTCTCGGGAAAAGCGTTTCGAGCCAACACATTGTCCACGTTCAGCCATCTGTTGGGAGAACTTGTCGAGCATCAGGTGCCTATGGATGTCGCCGTCAAATTGGCGGCATCAGGAAGTGGCAATCTGACCCTGGAAGATGAGAGTTTAGAAATCGCCCGCGATTTGAATCGAGGAGAGTCATTGTCCGTAGCGGCCACGCCATGTTTGACGATCCCGAGTAATTTATTGATGGCGTTTCATTGGGCAAGTCGCCCGGAGTCGTTCCAGCAGAATTTGGAATCAATGGGCGAAGTCTACGGCAGACAGGCTGATGATGGGGCCAGCCTGTTACCGGTCGTGATAGAGCCCTTTTTGTTATTTATGACATTATTTGTCGTCGGTTTTTTTGTGATGGCATTGTTTACTCCTTTAATCAAATTGTTAAACGATCTTTCCTGAGATTCATAACTGATGGAGTGTTGAAGAACACCTGATGGATAGTGATTACCTTCACATTTTGATCCCCCTGATCCTGTGTCTGGTGCCGATTGAGTTTATGTTACTCGCGGTTGCCGGCAAGATCGCGGCGAGTTCGCGCCTCAAGTGCAGTTCCAGTTTTGCGACACGCTTGTTTGTTTACAGCTTGGGTTCGTTCAGCTTGGGCGCATTGCTTTTGGTCTTAACCTCTGTGGAAAGCGTCGTTGCAGGAATTTTTGCGATCTATTTTTTCATCGTGGGCTTCTTATTGATGATGGCGGCAGGCAATCTGCTCAAAATCGATGACAGTCGTAGCGAGCGTTCTTTCCAAGCTCTCGCGATGTGGTTACGAGTGGCCAGTCATTTCATACCGATCTTGCTGCTAATCATTGCCATCGTGTTTTTGATCATAACTGTCGGTGGTACGGGAGTGATATTGTCTCTGTTCCTGCTGGTTCCATTAGTTATTGGTTTGACCACTGCTTATAAATCTCGCACGCGCATGGATCAAAGCACGATTCTCTGGACGCTCGCACTGTCGATACGCAATCAAACTGATCTCGTCGCCGAATTGGAAACGGTCTCAGAAAATCTCTCCCGCAGATTTCGTCGCCGCGTCAATCGCTTGATACCCCAGTTGCGATCAGGTGTTGCCGTGGCAAGTGCACTATCGCGCGTGCCCCGTATCGTTCCCTCCCAATCGTTGTTAATCCTGAGGACAGGGGAGTTGAATGGAAAATTGGGTGAAGCGACTCTCCAAGCGGCCGTTCAACATAGCCAAGCCGGTTTCTTTCGCCCCGCCTCCGGTTTTTCCCCCACAATGGCTGCGGTCTATCTTGTCTTCCTACCACTATTTGCTTTGAACATGGTGATGTATGTCAACTACTCGATTGTCCCGAAGTTCAAATCGATCTTTCAAGGCTTTGATACAGAGCTGCCTGAACCAACAATAATCGCAATCAGTATCGCCGATTTGATTGCCCGATATGCCATTGTGATTTTTCCCCTGATTCTGGGTCTTGTTTTGTTCCTGATTGCCGGTTTCATGATTGGTTTTCGCGAACTGAATCTCCCACTCATCAACCGTCTGTTTCGAAGAATTGATGTGTCTCAATTGCTACGCGCGTTTGCCTCGCCCGCCTCTTCTGAAAAACCGTTCCGCGAAACGACTCAATTCCTGGCAAGTTCGCATCGGCAGAAGTCGATCAAAGCGGCCATGAATCACGTCGATAAGAAATGTCAGCAAGGAGTCAATCTTTGGGACGCGATGCAAACGACCGGTTTGATCACACGACCCGAGTCGGCACTCTTAAAATCGGCACAAGGCGCGGGCAACCTCCCCTGGGCCCTCAATCAACTTGCCGATGCCCTCGAACGGCGTTTCGCCTTCCGGTGGATGGCCATTTTGGAATTCTTACAGCCTGCCGTGGTATTACTCATGGGCATTATCACGTTTTTAATTTGTCTCGGGTTTTTTATGCCGTTGGTTAAATTGCTGAGGGATCTCAGTTAGAAGTTCGTTATGCGTGACTCCGCTTTACAATTTGAAAAAAAACGAACACGACGATCTCGCGACGGGATTACGTCGCTGGAGTTGATCGTCTCGATGATTTTGATCGGGATGCTGATCAGCACCATCATGCCGATGGTCCGCTGGGCCGATCATCAGAAGCGCGAGTCCGAACGTCGCACTCTCGCCACCGAGATTGTCACCAATCAGCTCGAAGAACTTTCTGTCAAAACGTATGAAGAATTGACCGAAGTCGATGCCAGTCTCTTGGAACTTACCGACGAGCAAGTTCGGGTACTTCCTGAAAGCGAATTGACGCTCAATGTGAAATCGACATCAGCGGAACCGGTCGGGAAACAGATCAGACTCTCCCTCTCTTGGACGAACAGTGCTGGCCAACCGGCACGTCCTGTCAAACTGACCACCATTGTTTATCCACCGGGAGGTCAACCATGAAAGATCATCGCCGAGATGGAAAAACATTGATCGAGATGTTGGTCGTGATTCTCGTGTTGGGCGTGGTCACTGTGATGTGTGCCACGATCATGGCAGCCGTGATGCGTATTGATGGCCACAATCGCACCTCTTTGGTCAATACGACGGCTCACAGCGATCTGTCCATTCGTTTTCGGCAAGACGCACACTCGTCGTCAGCGGTGCGAATTTACCAGATCGAGAAAGACTTGATGGGTCTCGAATTTTCAACCGGACCGGAGACCGCTGTTCTCTATACATCCAACGAAGGGCGTGTTTTGCGTGAGGCGATTAATGGCGAAACAACAACCCAACGCGATCAATACCCCTTGGGTTGTGAGACGGTCATTTTTGCCGAAGCGGGAGAAAAGAACGCACAAGTGGTGTTGTCTTATTCGAAAAGGAAAGATCGCGAGCATACTGAATCTCCTATACGCACTTTCAAAATAGTGGCTGTCCGCGGGAAGGATCTACGATTTCAGAATCTTGCGGAGGGGACGCCATGAGACGCCTCCAAGAAAAATCAGACACGACTGACGTGATTGATCAATCACCCCGTCGGGGAGCGGTTGCCGTTGTGGTGTTATTGGCCATTCTGGTGATCTTCTCTCTCGGGCTCACCATGTTGCAGACCACTCTGAAAGAACGTGAACGCACCCTCCAATTCGAGGAACGTCAGCAATCGGCTTGGCTTGCCGAAGCGGGCATCGAGCGTGCCGCGTATCAATTACGGACCAATCCCGATTATGCGGGGGAACTCTGGAAGCTCAGTAAAGACGAACTGGCTGGAAAGTATTCGGGCCAGGTCGAAATTCAAATTATAGACAACAAAGACAACAACGGAAAATCGGTGACTGTGATCGCCGACTATCCAAATGACATTGAACATCGCATCCGCACGCGACGAGAAATCGTCGTCGATGTCGGAGTACCCACCAACAACTGAACCGAACGAGGAACAGATTATGGACATCTCAAATCAAGTTGATTGCCCACGGCGAACAACGGTAAGGCGTGGGTTTACGCTCATCGAACTACTGGTCGTGATCGCCATTATCGCCGTCTTGGTGGCGTTATTGTTGCCCGCTGTTCAACAGGCGCGGGAAGCCGCCCGGCGAGCATCTTGCAAAAATAATCTGATGCAGATCGGCATTGCCTTACACAGCTACGAAATGTCGTTTGAAGTCCTGCCGCCGGGAAGCGTAAATGTAACCCGGCCGATTACCGCATCGACAAAAGAGTATCAGATGAGTTGGTGGGTGCAGATTCTCCCTTACGTGGGAGAACAAAATGCCTTCAATAAGGTCGACTTTAACGTCGGCGCGTATCACAAAAATAACAGACAGGTCAGGACTCACTCGTTCGGCATACAGACGTGTCCGTCAAGCCCGCAACAATTTGGAGGATACGGTGAAACGGCTCTCGCAAGCTATTACGGCGTCCATCATCATGAAGAAGCACCCATCGATGTCGATAATACTGGCGTGCTCTTTTTGAATAGTAGCGTCGGTTTCGATGACATCACCGATGGTCGCGGTTATACAATCTTTGTGGGAGAATCGAACACCGAATTTGTGCCTCCTGCCGGTGCGATTGTCGAAGAAGAAGAGCCCGAAACCGAGACTGAAGAAGAGGGAGAGTACGGTATGGGAGGTTACGGCGGGTATGGAGCAGAAACGTCTCCCTTCGGTTGGATGTCGGGGACAGGGGCTTCTTTACGCAATACGGGGACCCCCATCAACAGGTCTTCCGTCATGTTTGGTGTCGGGGGAGAATATGGAGCCGAAGAAGAAGAACCTGAAGCAGAAGAGGGAGAGGGAGCAGCTCACAATCTCGTCGGAGGTTTCAGCTCTCACCATACCGGCGGTGCACATTTTTTGATCGGTGATGGAAGTGTCAGTTTTCTCAGTGAAAATATCGATCAAATGACATTCACTCATCTGGGGAATCGTGCCGATGGTGAACTGATTGGCGAATATTAGAATTCAGAGAAGTGATACACGATTATGACGGTTGAAAACGACAATCTCGAACTGGTCGATGTGACCGTCTCTCACCTGGAAATGTTTTCGCGGCCTACACGCGAGGTTCGAGTTCCCGAGAGGCGGTTGGATGTCTTAGAAGTTACGTCACCTTCCGTCGCCTATTATCGTTTTTTGTACGATGCGGTGGGGCAGGATTATCGGTGGCTCAGCCGACGTAAAATGACCGACGCCGAATTGGTGGCCGTCATCCAGCATCCCGACACAGAAATTTATGTGTTGCATGTGGATGGTTCTCCCGCTGGCTTTGCTGAACTCGATTGTCGAGACGCGACCGAGATTGAATTGGTTCAATTTGGTTTGATCGGAGAGTATCACGGTCGAGGTTTGGGAACCTGGTTTCTCAATTGGGTGATTGAGCATGTTTGGAGTCGTCAGCCGAAACGATTCTGGTTACACACTTGCACGTTCGATCATCCCGCCGCACTGGGAATGTATCAGAAAGCCGGTTTCAAGCTCTTCAAAGAAGAACAATTGAAACGCGAATATTGAGTGTGCTGAGCGAATGACAATCCCCACATTGTGTGAATACTGCCGACATCACCAGGTTGTCACTTCGGGAAAAGGCTCCCACTTTTTGTTGTGCCAAAAATCGAAGAAGGATAAACGCTATCCCAAGTATCCACCGCAGCCGGTGGTCGACTGTGCGGCATTCGACAAAGACGAAACTTCTAGCGACTCGATTGATTGATCATCCACTTCACAAGTTCTGCGGGGTTTTCCAATTCGATCCGTTGACGCATTTGTTGTTCGGCCCAAGTCGGGCTGTCGGCAATTCGCAGCACGTCTTCCAGTTCGTCGGCACAATTCAGTTCCTGCCCGATGGGTCGTAGTTTCTCGACATGTTGCTTCAGAATTGTTCGTACGGGGATCATTTCATGGCTCATCGTGTCGATCAATTCGGCATCGAGACCGTAACGGGCGGCTCGCCATTTGTTCTGACGTACCATCATCGGATGGCAATCGTGTTGATAGGTTCCTTGATCGATTTCGTCGGAGAGTTGTTTGACGAGGCAGTGGATCAGTGCCGTCATGGCTTTGACATCCTGCAGACTTCCCGGCATATCACACACGCGAACTTCGACCGTACCAAAATTGTGATGTGGGCGAACATCCCACCAAATCTCTCGGATCGATTCGATAAATCCAGTTTCAATTAAATGGTTGATTAACCAGACGTATTCACTCCAGTTTCTCATGAACGGCGGCAACCCAGCGGTCGGCAGACCTTCCATAACTTTTGTTCGCCACGAACTAAGCCCCGTCATGCGGCCTTCCCAAAATGGGCTATTACAACTGGCGGCCAATAATGTGGGAAGATGACGAAGCAGACGGTCGCAAATCATGACCGCTTTGTCTCCCGAGTCGACGCCGACATGGACGTGCAGCCCGAAAGTGACCAACTGACGCGCCGTGTCCTGCAATAACCCGACGAGACCATGATAGCGTTTGTCTTCGGTCACATCCTGATCGTGCCAGGACGAAAAGGGATGAGTCGCCGACCAAAGTAGCCCTACGCCGCGCGGGTCGGCAACAGATTCCAATGCTGTGAGATTATTGGCCAGTTGGTCGGCGGCTTCAGAGACAGTGTGACAGACATCGGTGTTCAATTCGATGTAGCATTGCATCAGTTCCGGCTTGATGGCACCTCGTTCGAGCTCGGGGAGATTGGCGATCAATTCCGGACAGGCTGACGTTAACTCTCCGGTATTTTTATCGACCAAAGCCAACTCAATCTCCACGCCGAGTGTCGGTTCTGGAGAGGCATTGAAATCGATGCGGTCCATCTGTTTATCCTTCTATTGCGATGACTCAGCTTTTGTGATTACTTTGCGGAATGATCTCGATCTGGATTGTGCCATTCGATGACCGCGTATGCCAGAACTTTCGCTCCCACCAATAACGAAGATTCGTCAATATCAAACAAAGAGGAGTGAAGCGGGGGATCTTGTGTAGATCGAGCACAGCCAAGCCGAAACATCGCTCCACGAACATGAGAGAGATAGTTGGCGAAGTCTTCACCCCCCATGCTGGCTCTCGGGATGGTTTGGACATGTTCCCCACCAATGGTGTGGCGACCTGCATGAATCAACAGTCGAGTCAGATCGCGATCATTTTTGACGGGCGGCGGTCCCGATGTCCAGGCGATGGTGATTTTGGTATCAGACGCTTCGGCAATACCTCGAATTAAACGGTCGATGTGTCGCATGGTCGCTTCGCTCACTCCAGTATCGAGAGTTCGGAGTGTCCCGCGGACGACGACTTTGTCGGGGATGGCGTTGGGGGCATAACCACCTTCAATCTGACTGAATGTCACAACCACAGGATCTTGAGAATTGGTTCCGCGTGGCACAAACAGATAAATCGAACTGATTAACTGGGCTGTGGCGGCAATCGGATCGATCGCTTCATGAGGTCTCGCTGCGTGAGCACCTCGTCCGGTGACTTCAATCCTCATTTCATGACAATCGGCGGTGAAATCGCCCTGACGGACACCAATTGTTCCCGCCATCCGCGAGGGATCCATGTGGACACTCAGCAATGAATCGAGTCCGTCCAAGGCACCGGCGTCCATCATTTCCAAAGCACCGTGATTGGTCTCTTCCGCAGGTTGAAAAATTCCACGGCAAGAAACGGCCCAGGGAAGAACATTTCGCTGGGCCATTTCTGACACAGTCACAAGAGCGCCGAAAACTGTGGCCGAGTGGGCATCATGACCACAAGCGTGCATGACGCCGTCAATCGTGCTGCAATAGTCGGCCTGTTTGTCATCCTGAATTCTCAGCGCATCAATGTCGGCTCGTAGTCCCAAAGCGGGCGGGTTGTCTCCCACGTTGACGACAATACCTCGTTTGTCGGGACCGAACGTCGTTTCCAGGCCGAATCCTGCTAAACGCTCGGCGAGGTATAAAGAGGTTTGAAACTCCTCACCACTCGGTTCGGGTTGCCGATGCAGGTGTCGGCGAACCTGACGAATCCGATCAAATTGGGCTTCGACAATCTGATCTAGTTCTTGGCACCAGTCGGTTTGAGTAGGTTCGCTCACAATCTCGGCCTTGGGTTCTTCTCAGAGAGCTTATTTCATCAGGACAAGTCAGGCGTTTTCTTTCTGCTTGCGACGACGCCTTGAAATGACTGCATCAAGTGACAGGCTACCTGGGCCCGTGGCTAACAGTGTCAGGTAACCGAAGAGGTACAGAATCGCCTTTTCGTTATCTTTCAGATTCGTGAGATATGTGGCGTCTCCATCAATGACATGCAAGCTGTGAACGACAAAAATCACAACAATGAATGTGAACGTGAGGGCCGCAGCCGCCAAACGAGTTGCGAATCCTAAAAGTAGTAAGAGAGAGCAACCGGCTTCTGCGGCAATGGTGCAAATCAAACTCCATTTGGGTCCAATACCCAACGGATCGGGGAATGTTTCCACTTTATCCTGTTAGGTTTGAAATTTCGGCAAGCCATGTAAAAATAACATCATCAAACCCAAGCCGATGCGTATAATCAGCAGGCCGACAGAACTGAACAATCCATTGGGTTTCATTATATTCTCCATCACATCAAGTTGGGGGCTGTTGACACAGTGTTGCAAAGATAGCAGAAAATTGAAATCGCAGTTAGCGAGTTTATTGCTGGCGTAACCTTCTGCTCTCCTTTTCGACACGAACAGCGGCTCCCCCCCGTCTCCAATCGGCCACTCCGGTGGCCACACCCGTCGGCAAATCGACTTCAATGCTATGTGCGGAACCTTGTCGAGAGTCATTTCGCTGAGAGACCGTGTGACCTCGTTCTTCCAGAAGTGATTTCATATTTTCGGGGAGTGTCGGATCTGTTTCCAGTCGCAATACATCGGGAAGCCATTGATGATGAAACCGCGGGCCATCCACGGCCTCCGTTAATGACCGTTCAAAAAACAGTGTTTGGACCAGAATTTCCATCACGGTGTTGATGATGGTGCGTCCGCCGGGAGACCCGACCAAAAGTTTGACCTGACCGTCCTGTTTGATGATCACGGGCGATTGTGAACTCAGCATCCGTTTTCCGGGAGCCATCAAATTGGGTTTTGTTCCGATGCGTCCTCTGGTGTCAGTTCGCCCCGGCACGGGATTGAAGTCTCCCATTTCATTGTTCAATAAAAAACCGGCACCCTTCACGACAATACCACTGCCAAAGCTTGCCTCTAATGTGTAAGTGTTACTGACACCCATGCCATTTTTATCGATGACCGAGAAATGGGTTGTTTGTGGCGATTCGTAGGGTCCGATGGTGATCTCGATGTCGCCAACGATTTCTGCGCTGGGTGTTGCTTGCTGGGGATTGATATTCTTGACCAACGCGCGAGCATGTTTGTCAGACCAGACCGACGGATTGATTTCAACAAAGTCGGCGTCTCCCAAATGGGCGGCACGTTCTCGAAACGCGCGTCGCATCACTTCGGTCATCAGATGGACGTGATCGGCGGACCAGAAATGTTGCTCATCCTTTTTGAGGCCAAGTTCATCGAGCATGCGCAATTCCATGAGAACCGTGGTCCCTCCCGAACTGGGAAGCGGCGCTCCGTAGAAATCGACGCCTCGAATTCTTCCGTGAATCGCCGGGCGAACTTTGGCTCGGAACTTCTTCAAGTCCTCTTTGGCGATCCAGCCATCTCCACGCTGTATCTGGTCAACAATCTGATCGGCAATCACGCCGTCATAGAACGCTTTTGGACCTTGCTCAGCAATGAGGAAGAGAGTTTTTTTCAAATCGAGTTGAACCAATCGATCACCGGCTTCCCAAAACTGTTTTTCGGGAGGACCATAAACACGCCGGAACTCGGCATATCTGTTGTCAGTTTGAATGTTCTGTTGGCTCAAATAGTTGTTGAGAGACCAGGCAAGGTACTCATCGACGACGATTCCTTCTGCCGCGATTTGGGCAGCCGGTTGGACAAGCCGTTTCCACGGAAGCTTGCCATATTTCTGATGAGCCAACCAGAACCCGGCAACTGTCCCGGGAACGCCCACCATTCGTTCATGCCGACGGTTTGTCCATTTTGCGAGGGAATCGGCTTTGACCGATGAGGGAGCTGTTTCGCGATATTCAACACAGACGACATCTTGGTCGGGAGGAGCCACCATCATAAATCCGCCGCCACCGATGTTGCCCGCTTCGGGCCAAGTGACCGCTAATGCGAATCCCGTGGCAATTGCCGCATCGACGGCGTTGCCGCCCTCGGCGAGAACATCGGCACCAATCTGTGAGGCGATGTCACAATTTGAGACGACGATTCCCTCGGTCCCTGATGCTGTTTGGACGGGTGTTCGGGCCGGGAGTCCAAGAAGAGATGCCGAGTTGGCGACGGATCCCCAACAAAGGCAGACGCTGGCGATCAATATTCTCATGGAAATTTCACTCCGAGAAAGCGTGCGAGAGTCATTGAGTTTGAATTAGCGGTTAGATTGAGTCAAGTCGATACCCATTTCTCGGGAATACTCCTTCCATCTTTAGGGACTGGTTTATGGATCCGGTCTGTGAGATCGATATGATAGAAGCGAATCTTACTTCAGAGTAAAGCGAGTGTAATCTTGTTCGATATATTAATCCGCAATGGAACCGTCATTGACGGAACTGGTTCTCCCCGCCGCCAAGCCGATGTGGGCCTCTCGCAAGATCGCATTACGGCCATCGGCGATCTCTCTGCCGCTGAGGCGACGACAACGATCGATGCGACCGGAAAAATGGTCGCTCCGGGGTTTATCGATGTCCACAATCATACTGATGGCTGGTTGCTGAAAACCGAACAGCTTGCCGCCAAAACGATGCAGGGCTTCACAACCGAAGTGATCATGGCCGACGGTATCTCTTATGCTCCGGTGAACGATCAAACGGCACTCGAATGGACCTTCTATCTGCGTCCGTTGAATGCGCTGCGACTTGATGAATATCGTGGTTGGCGATCTTTGGGCGATTACATGGAGTTCGCCGACGGTAAAAATGTGCAAAACGTCATTCCTCATGTCCCCTATGCGAATGTGAGAACTTTGGCATGCGGATTCGGACGACAAGCCGTTGACGATTTTCAGATGCGGCAAATTTGCGGCGAGATTCGTGACGGAATGGAGGCGGGAGCCGTTGGTCTCTCCACTGGTCTCGATTACATCGCTCAATGTTTTTCGACGACTGAGGAACTGGTCCGTGCGTGCGAAGCTATTGCACCTTATAACGGTTTGTATGTTACTCATATGAGATACAAAACCGGAATTATGAACGGCTTGAAGGAAGCGGTTGAGATTGGACGGCGAGCCGGTGTTCGAGTTCATATCTCGCATCTCAAAGGACTCTCACCCGACGACATTGAGCCGATTCTCGAATACATTGATACCGAGGCTCGTCACGAAGTTGATCTTTCGTTTGATGTGTATCCCTATCAACCCGGCTCAACGATGCTTAATTATCTACTTCCCTATGAGGTCTGGGAAGACGGTCCCCTGGCGGCAATGACCAAGATGCGCGAACCCGCCATCAAGGCGAAGTTTGCTGAGGGGCTCAAACTGTACAGCCTCAACCTTGATCATATCCGCATTGCCTGGGTGGCCGGTAAAGAGAACTCTCTCCATCAAGGAAAGACACTCGCTCAATATGTCGTCGAAATGGATTTGCCTGCCGAAGAAGCACTCTTTCGGCTGCTGTTGGAAGAAGGGTTGGCGGTCTTATTGGTATTTGATCAAGGAGATGACCGACAGATCGAACCATTTTTGAAGCACGACTTATACATGATGGGTTCCGATGGAATCTACCACGAAAAGGCTCATGTTCATCCACGTGTCTTTGGGTCAACGGGCCGACTTTTGGGGCCGCTTGTGAGAGATCGCCAATTATTTTCTTTGGAAGAGGCCGTCCACAAAATGACCGGTGTTTCGGCAAAACGCTTCGGGCTGATAGATCGAGGTGAATTGCGAGAGAATGCGTTCGCCGATGTCGTAGTGTTCGACGCAAAAACAGTCTCTGATTGTGCGACTTACGCAGACCCTCAACAGACTTGTGTTGGCATTGAGCATGTTATCGTTAACGGATCGTCCATTGTGCAGAATTCTCAACCACTTGTGGTGAGTGGCGAGCAACAACCGGGACGTGCGTTAAAATATTCCGCGTCCTGATAATCAACTGCATTCACTATTCAAACAGGACAAGGTCAACCGTTAATTGTTGCCGCTGTCGTCTGTCGCAGAGTTTTGTCCGGCGTTTTCATCCGCAAAGATTGGTTCCACCGGGCGACGATCAGGATTGCGGAAGAATTTGGGGAATGAGTTTCCACGTTCCCGCAAGCAGAGAGTTTGACCTTGTTCGGAAACCAGATAGATGCGATCTGTTAAATCGTTGGCGATTTTGAATTTGAACGATTTCATGGGCAAACGGGCAGTCACCGTGACATCAGTTCCCGTGGCATTGAGAGAAAGCAACAATAGATTGCCCAAGCGGTCGGCAGTGACGACATAATTTTCGGTCTTGGCAATAAATTTGTAGGACTCTTTCGATTCCCACTCATTGATGCCGGTTTCTGCGTTAAGGCAATAGACAGTGCCGGCAACTGTGCTCAGATAACAGCGATTATTGACAATTCTTGGTTGCGTGGTCACCGGTCCCCGAGCAACAAAGTCCCAGATGACGGTTCCACGCAGGCTGTCGAGACAGTAGACGTGATTGGCGTCGGTGCAGACATAGAGTCGTCCAGATTTTTCAACCATCGGTGCGCTGATTGATTGATTCGTCGACATCTGAAAAACCAATTTATCGTCCTCGGGACGAACGCTGTACATGATGCCGGTCTTGCTGGCGAAGGTCAGTTGGTTCTCGTAAAGGATGGGGGGAATTTTGATGGGCCTCGAGGTGGCGTGACGCCAAATTTGTGTCTGGACGGACCACTTTGGGAGCTTGTTGGCGTGATACAATTCGTAGATTCTTGCAAGGTCGTAGGCGTAGACGGACCCTTCTTGTGAGGCAACATAGACACGCTCATTGTCAGAAACCGGTCGGGCACCGGCTTGTTCCGCTAAGGCAATTTCCCACAAGCGGACACCTTCCCATTTATCGACTGCGAAAAGTCGGATTCCCGAAGTGACGAGAACAGTGTCTTGATTAGAAGTGAGTGGTAGTTGCGGGCTGTCGAGTCGTCCGACCAACTGCGCCCAGCGACGATCTCCTGTCTCACTGTCAAACGCAGAAATAAAACCATTTTGCGATTGAATGTAGACTGTCTCTTCATCAATCGTCGCATTCATGACGCGATCACGGCTTTTATTCAGGACGCCTTGCGACGACCACAGAACTTCCAAACCATAGCGATTTAACAATTGCTGGGAGGGCAGATTGACCTGTGCATCGACCGTGGCCGTGGCCAGGTGAATCAATCCTGCAACAAATAGAAGTGTCAGTGTACCGAGCCTAAACATCATCTCTGGCCTCTTCTACACGAAGGGAAATCAAAAATAGAGAGCTTACATAGTCAAAGGTCGCATCTGTAATCATTCCAGTCGGGTAGAATCATCAAGATTTGACAGGATTCCCAGAAAAAGATTAGACGATAGGACGTTTGAACAAATACCGGGAAGTATTCATTTTAGGCAGACATTTCAGTGGAAAGCCAGCCTCTCTCCACTGGGAATGCCCTGAACAGCCGAATTCCCTTTGCTGACAGGCTCGTTCAACCGTTAAGATCCAAACAATCGGACAACAGATGAGGTCATGATGCCAGATCGTCTCACAATACTACTGGTCCTGTTTTGCCTATTCGGAATGGAATGGGGAACGGCAGAATTGTGCGCCGATGTCATTCGATTAAAAAATGGGGGAGAGATTCGCGGTGCAATGGATCGTCAAAAAGCGTCCCGCGAAAACCTGCCACTCGACATCGTTTCTCTCAGCGGTATTCAAATGAGAGTTGCACGTGAAGATGTTGAGTTTTTTGTGTTTCGTTCCCCCCGAGTGGAAGAATACGAAACACGCGAACGACAAGCGCTCAATACCGCAGACGATCATTGGGGCTTAGTCATGTGGTGCGTGCGAAATCAACTTGAAAAACAAAAACAACATCACCTGGAACAAGTGGTCAGACTTTCTCCCAATCATGAACGCGCTCGAAAAATGCTCGACCATGTGCAATTTCGAGGAGACTGGATGCCGCGGGAAGAGATGATGTCCCGGAAGGGGTATGTGAAGTATCAAAATCAATACATCACCATGCAAGAGATGGCGTTGATTGCTGCTGAAGAACAACAGCAGGACGTGAATCAGGAATGGTTCGATCAGATGAAACGCTGGAAAGCGGCTTTATACAGTAAAACCTCAGATGATTCTCAAGCCGCTTTGGCCGAGTTGCAGGCGTTACGTGATCCCGGCGCAGTGCCCGCGTTGGTGAAAATCTTTGCCTTCCACCCGGATCAGGCAGCTCGTGGTTTGATGCTCGAAATTTTGGATGCGATTGATTCTCCAGATGCAAAAGAGGCCATTGTAAGACAGGCATTATTTGATGACAGTTCTCAATTACGGAATCAGGCGCTCGGCTTCATTCCAAAATCATACCAATTTCAAGCGAATAAAATTTATATCGAGCACTTATCTCATAGCGATAACAAAATCGTGAATCGAGCCGCCCGTGGTTTGGAAGAGATCGGCACTGAAGAATCGGTTTCGCATCTGGTCGATGCGCTCATCACTTCGCACACATATATCGTGCAAATCCCTTATCGTGAGGGAGTGACATTTGGCGCGAATGGATCGAACAATGGACAATTGGGATCAGGAGTATTGCCCGCAGAAATTGAACTGCTCGCGCGCACAGGACAGTTGCCCTTTGGTGTGCAGGTCAACGAACCCATCGGAATACCCTCGCAAGCTGGCGTTAAGTGGAAGCCCGTGAAAGTTCACCGCAATCTGAAGAACTCAACAGTTCTAGCTACATTGGCAAAATTGACCGAGGAGGATTTCGGTTACGATCAAAGATTATGGCGGTTGTGGATGGCGGCTCAAAAAAACCATGGACGGTCACTTTTCACAGCCGACCCCGCAAGTTAAGGTCGAATCAACTTGTGTCTGTTCATTCTTCCTAAGGAGTTTTTTGGTGAGTGATTTCCTACCCCCTTTGACATCCCGCGATCTGAGAGAATGGCTGACGGGTTGGCAAATGGCAGGCGTGACACAGCTTCCGGAAGCTGAGCTTCCAGAAATGGAATTACCGACGGAACAAGCGGCCCCGGTTTATCAAAAAGCTCCAATTGTTTTGAATACTGATTCACAGAATGAGCCAGAACTTCTGATTTCTACACCAACTGATGTTCCTCACGATTCATCCCCAACTCCTGAAATGATTATGCCTCCCGCCAATCAAAAAGCTGCCTTGTCTCGTCTTGCCAAAAAAGTGGCCGAGTGTACTCGTTGCCAGGAACTTGCCACGACCCGCACCCAGACGGTGTTTGGCGTCGGCGATCCCAACGCAAAAATCATGTTTATTGGTGAAGCACCCGGTGCGGATGAGGATGCTCAGGGAGAACCATTTGTCGGTCGTGCGGGAAAGTTGCTGACCAAAATCATTGAAGCCTGCGACATGCAACGAGAAGAAATTTACATCTGTAATATTCTACGTTGTCGCCCTCCGGGAAATCGAAACCCTAGTCCTGAAGAAGCATCCCACTGTCGAGAATATTTGGATAAGCAAATCAAGATTGTGAATCCCGAGTACATTGTCTGCTGGGGATCGGTGGCTGCCAAGAATTTGCTCGATACCGAGACACCCATTGGGAAAATGCGGGGCGAATTATATGAGTATGCAGGCGCCAAAGTGCTCTGCACCTATCACCCGTCCTATCTACTGAGAAATCCACCCGCCAAGAAGTTTGTCTGGGAAGACATGCAGTTATTGTTTGCCGATATGGGAATCACGTTGAAATCCTAGACGATTACCCGCGGCGGATTTCCGAACTCTTGAAGTGAACCTGAACTCGATAAACAAATTTGATCAGATGCTCGATGTCGCCGGTTTCCAAGTCGACCCGAAGGGGAATATCGCGGATCACTTTATCGATCACTGCGTGATAACCTCGTTCGGAAAAGATATCGATCAACATGGTTAAGGCGAGTGGATCTTCGAAAATCGGGTCTTCAGAATTGACCACCGCTCGTCCCGACAAGGCATGCCTCATAATGATCGGCATGAACTTCTCGTGGAGGATATTGACGACTTTCACGAAAACCTGTTCATGTTCGATCACATACGAATCAAGCCGTTTGACTAATTCCTGTCGTGCATGACGCACAATCTCTTCGGCAAGTGGCAATTTGCGGACCACTTCAAACGTACGTGGGTCGAGTTCTAACGAGCTTTGATATTGAAGTTCTTTCAGAATGTTCTCTTCCACTTCGAGAACATTGCCTTCTGCGTTCACGTAATGGTAGTGATAAATTTCTTTGAGGGAGTTCAGTGCGTCCCAGGTTTGTTCTTTAAAAACTCGATAACGGCGACGAGCAGTCGCAGGATTCAGGTCCGTTTCACGAACGGGCAACAATTGCCCGACACCCGTTTCCTCAACTTCTTGATTATGTATTGCAGCTTCTTCTCCCCGTTTAATCTGCCGTTCGATACTGGTCTTTTCGCTGATGAAAAGAACCATGGCGTGAATCGTGGGTTGGCGAAAGTGGATCGCCATCGGAGTTTCACGATACTCTTTATGAAGCTCATTGATTTTTGTGACCAGTAGCTTCAAGCACTCGACCTGCACGCGAGTGCGTGGGAATCCATCAAGAACAGCGCCGTCCCGGAAATCTTCTTCCAGCAGCTTCCGTAGGACGATGCTGACGGCTTCTCGATCTCCGACCATCGAGCCTCGATTTTTGAGAGCCCGCATATCTGGTGTGTCCAGCAATGAGCTGACAACAATCGGCTGACAGGTGAGGCCCCGCGCTTTCATGATGAATTGAGTGTGTGTTCCTTTACCCGCGCCGGGAGCACCACCGAGCAGAATCAGCTCTTTGGGAAAACGCAGGTTCGCATGACCGAGCTCTTCTTCCAGCGTTTCCCAGATGGTCGAAAAAATGACCTGGGCGTCTTTAATTTCCAAGTCAATTTGATGCGGATCGGTCGAGGAATTCATAAGTCGTCAGTCTGTCGCGGTGGAGAATATGGGACGCAAACATTTCTGTTCTACTCGATCAGCTATCCAGAATATAGCGCACCGCTCGACAATTTCGGACCTTCTTGAGACCCACTTCTCTCCTCACCTGATAGGGTAGCGAAGAAAATGATCGCAAGGAAAGACAGTTCATTACACAGACGCAGTCTTCCGGTGCATCAAATGCCCGGCAGAACAGATTCAATTCTGCGAAACAGCCGGAGATTCTGGCGGTTTCAAAAACTCTTCCGGGTCGGGAATTCGGACCGTGAGAATTTCGACAACAAATCCTCCCTGGCCTCCTCCTCCACCACTCTCGTAACTTCCTGGGTCCGAAAAACCTTCTGTGGGTGCGGAAGACTCGAAGGAATTTGCACGTTGACGACCGGGTTGTTCGATCGATTTCCGAGAGTTATTTCGAGAGAGCAGGACATCCTGAGAGTACAATTCATCTCTGAGACGATTTTCACCCGAGGATTCCATCCACATTCCATTGTTATTGAGGACTGTGAAAACGTTTTCATTTTTGAGTGCGGAGCGATAGTGCTTGACGATAGCTTCCCCTTCTGCTGCTGTGAGTGAATTCAACTCGATGCGAACATAATTCACCGTTGTCTTATCAGGTTGGGGTTTTTCGGGATTGGCACTGTGATGTCCGAGTATCAGTTCGAGACGTGAACCCATCGTAATTTCCGCTTTTCGATGAAGTCGAACGTCGAGCTCTTTATCGTCACTCGCCGGAAGTGATCCTTTCGATGCGGCGATTTGCATTCGATCCATTAAGCCAAGCATCATGTGTTCGGTCGCTTTGAACCATTCTCCTTTGGAATGTCTTTCACGCGGATCACCTGCTGCCAAGCGTCCTCCGCCCGCATCACCCGATCCTCCCCCATAGTCGCCTCCATTCGCTCCCGCAGGGTTGGTTTGTTCGTGTGGCAGAGACTTCAACGAAATCAATAAACCGGGATCTCTCATGAATTTTTTGAAAGCGTCATGCTTCACCAGCTCGACGGGATTACGAGTCCAATCGTCCGACACCTTCCAGTTCTTCTCCAGAAACTGCTGAAATGCGTGGCGACTGGCAGTGGCAGGCAATTGACCAGCCAACATCACCAGATCTGGTTCACGCATGAGTGTGTCTGAGATCGTCAACCGTTGGGCAATTTGATCAATCATTTCGGGTGCCCAAAGGTAATTTTGTGCGGCGGTTGCTTGTTCCTGCGTGTAGTTTGGTAACCGAATATTCTTGGGGAGGGGGTTTTTGGCGGGTGGTTGATTTCCTTCGTCTCGTCTGAGCGGTTGACCATCAGGACCAAGCTCTCCACTGCTCATTTCAGGGGACTCATTGGGATATCCATAGTCGCCTTGTCCGGGTTGAGGTTTGGGGGGACCGGCTTTTGATGTCTCCACACCCATCATTCCGTCCATGACAGAAACTGCGTTTTTCCAATGTTCCTCCATCGAGATATTTTGCAATCGGCGGCTGTCAAAGTCTCCCCCGCCCGACCGAATCAGCTCTGGTTCGAGGATCGTTTGTCGCAAGATTTTTGCAGCGGGATCAGAAGCTCCCTGGATGTTCTGTAATAAGGCCGTCATGATCTGTCGCGCCGTTTTTTCTGGTTCGATGGATAATGTCAGCTCACCTTCCAGTAAATTTCGGGCCGCTTGATAACTCGTCAACGATTGAATTCTCAACAACGAATCGATCAAAGATTCAGCAATTTCGTCATCGGCTTTCTTGGACTTGTTTGCGTTAGAATTTGGTTGGCCATAAGATCCTGAAGTGGCATACATTTCTTCTTCCGCCATAGGTGATTCATAGGCTGCCGGATCTGTGTATCCCTCCGGGTAGGGTTCTTCTCCCGGAGGATACCCTTCTGACGATCCTCCCGGATATCCACTTGGCCCAGCTCCATTATTGACCTGAGGTTTGGGAGGTTCGACAGGCGGTAATTTCAGAATCTCCATCCACGCCACAATCTCCTGCGCGGCTTGATCCTCACCGATGTGATTTTCGGTGTAAGACTTCAACGCGTCTTTGACTTTAAGATCGCGCTCTTCGACGGCGGAAGTGATTTCTTGACTGGACCAAACTGTCGGGTCATCAGGCCGAGGTGGTCGGGGAGGCATTGCAGGTGGGGCGGGATTGCTTTCTGCAGAATTCATCTCAGGTGAGCCGTAATTCTCACCCGCCATTTGTGCTTCGTAATCTGCTTCGGGCGTGGATGGCGCAGATGGTGTTGTTTGTGTCTGAGTGGTCGTTTGGTCGGTGGAATCGTCACCACATCCAGTGAGCCAGAAGGCCGCACAAAGTAATAATGCTGAAGAGTGAAGAGTGTGTGTCCGCATGAAATTGCCTGTTGAAGAGTGCCGTGATTCGGGTTCCACCAGAATGAGAAACACCAGAAAATATCGGAATTGAGTCGAGAAAACCCAGTACTGTGTACAGTCAGTCTCTCATCTTGTCCCCCAAAACTCCAGATATTTGTTCCTGATTTCTCTCCAGCATCTGTTAATTTAGGAAATACAGAAGCTTTATGGTCGTTGTCAGGTCGGTCGGGATTAACCGACTACCTCATACAGTCATGATTGCATTGCAGATTTTCCGCAATATTCGTCGATGATAGTCCAGTGGATGTCCATGGATTCGGCCTCCATCCCGGTTGAAAAACCCGTTTCGAGAGGTGGGGATATCTGATGAGTACCGTTCCAAATTCAAGTCACGCCAAGCAGCTTGCGGATTCACAGAACGCTGTTCCCTTGAATCTGGTTGCCGGGAAACTGAGCCGACGCGAATTACGTCGCCGTATGTGGCACATGCTTCCGGGATTCACCCCGTTTGTCCTCTGGCCGATTGAGCATGCTGACCCACTGTCTCCAACACTCAAGCTGATTATTCTCGCGGTGGCCGTTCTTGTTGCCGGGAGTATTTACGTCAAGTTCCGACATGTCAGTCGTGACAGTTCAGAAAATCGAGCCGAAGCAGTTCTCGGATATGTGATGAGTGTGCTGGGTGCTTTGCTATTGTTCCCGGCACATCCCGAAATTGGCTTTGCCGTGTTGGCTGTTCTTGCCTTTGGTGATGGCAGTGCGACATTTGGCGGCTTGGTCTTTCCCAGTCGTTCACTTCCCTGGAATGATGACAAAACCGTGTCCGGCATGTTCTCGTTCATTTTGATGGGGACCATCATGGCCTCTGTCATTTACTGGGGTGAAGCGAATCCCGGAGTCGATTGGATGTCGGCATTTCTGATTGCCGCTCCCACTTCGATCTGTGCAGCCATCGCAGAATCACTCCCCGTGCGACTCAATGATAATGTTCGTGTGGGAATCGTGGCTGTTATCGTCGCACCGATTGCCCAATATTTTGTGCTGGGCTTTTGAGATCACACGCAGTATCGTTCGGAATGTTGCCAGCTATTTTTCGCCACATCGATCAAGGACTCCTTCGCATGCGTGTCGAGCATATTGCTTTCAATGTTTCAGACCCCAACGGCATGGCTCGCTGGTATTGCGAGCATCTGGGGTTCTCCATTAAACGGAAAGTGATGGAACCACCATGGGCTCATTTCATCGTCGATGAGCATGGCAGTTTTATGATCGAAATTTATGGCAACAAATCGCAACCCGTTTTCGACTATCCGCAGATCGCGCCTGCCACAATGCACCTGGCATTTGTTTCAATGGATCTCGAAGCAGATCGAGAGAGACTGCTGAAAGCCGGAGCGGCCGCTGTGACGGATGGGATTGAAGATCTTCCCGGTGGTGATGCGATGACGTTCGTTCGCGATCCATGGGGCATCACTCTGCAATTGGTGAAACGGGCAACGCCGATGTTGGATTGAACCAGAATTGTAGGGCCGGTTCGACCGGCCTGAAAACAACTCATTCTTCTCACGCTTCTTCAATGTCATAAAAGATTGGAACCGTATTTCTGCGGCAGTTCCAAAAACAATGTGAGACACACGGCAACTCTGGCCGGTGGAACCGGCCCTACAGGCTCTATCCCAAGTGCTTGCGCACATCGGGCTAAGAAACTGTAACCGGAAGGAGTTTAGCTATTTACGGTGACCGCTGGCGTGAATGTCAGCGAAGACGGAAATAAATCAGCAAACGGTTCCAAAGTCTCAAACAGCGTTCGACTTTGTTCTTCCGTGAGTGCTCGCAGTGGACTTCGTACTTGGCCGCAATCGACGCCCAGAAATCGCATTAACAATTTGGACGCATCCAGAAAGCCGAATGGCTTCAGGGCAGAAACCAACTTGGCAGATTGCAATTGTAACTGCCTCGCAGCGTCGATATGACCTGCAGAAAATTCATCCAGCATTTGATGATACATCGGTGTCATGAAATTGTAGGTGCTGCCGACAGCACTACGGACACCGAACATCCACGCGGCGAGAATCATTTCATCGGAACCAAAGAAGACATCGCCCTGAAAAGTGGGTGAGTCGAGTACCTCTTGGAGAACGGGAAGATCGGGACGAGAGAATTTGATGCCGCCGAACTGAGGAATCTCTGCGGTCGCTCTTTCGACCAACTCCACCGTATCGACGGCAACGCCCGTCATTGAAGGAATGTCGTAATAGTAGATCGGTAATTCGGGAGCCGCTACCGAAAGCCGTTTGAGATCCGCAAGAATCATGTCGATCCCGTCGGGACGAAAATAAGTGGGTGGCATCGCGGCAATTCCGGCAGCGCCGATTTGTCCGGCTTGCTCCGACAATGCAATCGCGTCGGGAAGTGCGTTCGCTCCGACATGAAGAATCACTTCCAGATCGGTTCCCGCCGCCACATCGACCCATTGTTTTCCCAAAGAAAGGCGTTCTTGCAAGGAAAGTGAGAGAGACTCTCCCGTCGTTCCACCGGGGAAGACGCCTGCGACATTCTGTTTCAAGAAAAATTCGGCCTGACGTTCCACAGCGGAAGGATGAAATTCTCCCTGCGCATCAAACGGAGTATGAGCGGCGGCAATCAATCGGTAGGAAGACATATCAAATTCCTGCAGGTGAAGATGGAACATCCTTATAATTCACGATATTGGGCGTTCTCTCCAGTTGATTTGTTCCCAAGTCCTCGAAAACCTATGAAAAGGAACACCGAGAATAACGGTTATAGCCGTTGGAGAAGGCGATCATCGACAAAATCTTGTTATTCGTCGTGGAGAGAAGACTTACTTCTGAGCAGGTGATGATAGTTTTGAGCGAACCGGTGTGATTCATCGCGGACATACTGAAGGAGTCTTAGTCCGTAGGCGTGTCGAGAGAGTTTGCGCGGCTCGGCTTCACCCGGGACGTAAATTTCTTCTTCGCGTTTGGCAATGGAAATGGTGAACGGTGGATCGACACCGAGTGCTTTCATCGCTGCCATCGCCGCATTGAGTTGTCCCTTCCCACCATCGATCAGAAGAATATCGGGAAACGCTTGCCCCTCGCGATGCAATCGGGAGATACGTCGGCTGACGACTTCCCGAATCGAACCGAAGTCGTCCACACCATCGACAGTTCGAATTTTGTATCGTTTGTAACCATGCTTGAATGGCAAGCCGTCAATGAATTGCACTAACGAAGCGACCGTCTCTCCCCCTTGCAGATGGGCGATGTCGACCCCTTCGATCACTCGGGGTGTTTCTTTCAATTTGAAAATTTGTTTCAAACCAGCGAGGCCTTTTTTGGGGTCGATGTAGAAGACCTCGGGCTGAGCGTGCTCTTCGAGGTCACCCCGCAGATGAATGTTTTCGAGCGCTTTAATTTCATCGCGAAGGCGGGCGGCTTTCTCAAACTTCAAATCTTTGGAGGCCGCTGCCATCTCCTTTTGCATATCACGCAGCAGTTTTTTTTTGTTCCCGTCCAGAAACATTTTTAACCGACGGATATCTTCTTTGTAGTCTGCCGATGAGATGCGGAGATTACAGGGGGCCGTACATTGATTGATGCTGGCGAGTAGGCATGGCCTAAACCAGCGCCACTTCTCGTCTTCTTCTTCGATGTCGAGAGTACAGGTTCGGAAACGAAAAATCTTTTGCAGAACGCTGATGGTCCCGCGAAGTTTTTTAGCACTGGTGAAGGGACCGTAAAGTTTGACTCCCTGAGAGAGAGGCGTACGCGTGAACTCGACACGCGGGAATTCTTCATTCGTGGTGATTTGTAGATAAGGGAATGACTTGTCGTCTTTCAGTTCGGAATTAAATTTCGGTTGCACATCTTTGATCAACCGTGCTTCGAGCAGCAGCGCATCCACTTCACTTTCGGTCTCGATAAAATCGATGTCGGCAATTTCAGTAGTCAGCTCAGCCGTTCGGCGTTCGATCTCGGCAGCCTTGGTGAAATAGCTTCCCGCGCGGGATTTGAGATTGACGGCTTTTCCCACATAGATCACTCGTTCCTCAGCATCTTTCATCAGGTACACACCGGGACCAGTGGGAAAAGATTTCACTTTTTCACGAGGAGCAGTCATTTTGTGCCACGAATGGTCAAATTGCAGGGTAAGGCATGCAGGTGTCGATCCTTCATTTTAGCAGTTTTTGAAGGAAAGTCTCGGCACTCTTCGGCGAAGTAGAATCTCGTAACGGCTGAAAAGGGCCGGAAAATGAACCTCTTCAGGATCCACAGAGACCGGACTGGAGGTATTCCCGGCGAACTTCTACAATAATCGACTCAAATTCTTATTGACCAATTACCATCGTTAAGCGTTTTCCAGAGACATCTGGTGACGGACTTCCTTCAGAAATTGACATTCTATGAGCGCCTCTTCCCCGGAACCCAAGGTCGATCTGAAAAATCCGATCCTGGCTGCCGTGTTGGGATTTCTGATACCCGGTGCGGGCCATTTCTATCAGGGGCGAACCTTCAAGGGAATCGTTTATTGCGTTTGTATTCTCTCCATGTTTGCTTGGGGTATGCAAATGGGGAGTTGGCAACTGATCTACCGGTTAGAGCCCGCAAAAAGTTTTGATTTTGATTTTGACGATGCACGATTTCGTCAACTCGACCCCGAACGCTTTGATGACATGCGGCAGCAATTGGATCAGATGGGGCCAACACGAGCACGAGGAAAAACAGAGTGGGGCTATTATGCCCAAGTTCCTGTCGGGTTGTTTACCGTGCCCGCATTTTTTCAGGAAGAACGGTATTACGCACCCAGCAATCAGCCGGTTTCCCCCGAATCACAATCCATTGATCAACAAGTTGTCGGAACTCTCGATTATGTTGACAATGAAGGAAACGAATTTTCGGTACCCGTTTCGGGAACGATTCAGCTCTCACCTGAAGAGGGTGAGTTTGGTCGTGAGATGGAAGGAACTTTCAAAGGTTCTGGAGAAGATGGCGAAATCCAGGTCCAGCTTCGCGGTAATGTTCGCCTGGATCCTCCCATTGGAGCAAATCGTTATCGCAATTTACGAGTCAATGCGATCACTCTGGGCGAAGAAGAACTCATTGATGGTGTTTTGACGGCACAAATTTCGCGTTCTTTCCTGAATTGGTTTCTGGTTCCGCCCGATCATGAAGGACTCGAGAAACTGCACGCAGATCTCGGAAAGAAGTTTACTCTCGCAAAAGTCTTTACCTGGATTGCCGGCCTCTTGAACATTTTGGCAATTTGGGATGCGTTTGCGGGTCCCGCTTATGGATTTCGCATGCTGACTCGGAAGGAAGTTTCACCGGAGCAAAAACAGGATCCAGAGAGTTCTCCTGAAACAGCAACCACGACCAGCCAGAATCCCGGATAAGAGAATCACCATGAATGCCTGGAGCCTGTTGGCCCAATCTGAAAACATCCTTTGGTATATCTTACCGCTCGCGGTTGGTATCAGCCTCGTCTATTCAGCGAGCCGTTACGAAGAGACAGACAGCGTTCTGCGTCGCGCGATGCGACTGTTCTTTCAGATCACGATCTTTATGTTCGTCGTCTTTTCGGTGCTGTGGGTTTTATCCTACCGGCTTTAGTGACCACCGTAGTTTCTTCAGTCTGGCTCTTTCTGTGTTCGATGAGGTTTCGCAGCATCTTCTGTGGCGATTCCCTGGTCTCCTTGCTGTTCCATCCAGGCAGAGAGTTCGGCTTTCAGTTTCTGAATAGGCTGTGCGTACCCAGGATCTTCAGCGAGGTTGTCTAATTCGTCAGGGTCACGTTCGAGGTTGTAGAATTCGTACTCGGGACGAGTTCGATACATATTGACCAATTTTTGAGCATGCTCATCGCCCTCTTCTGCGGCTTTCTTCCATGCTGTCCAGTAATCTTCCTTACCTGCGGAGTTCGTCAGGATGTTTCGAAATCTCTCTGTGTAATTGAGGTTCCAGATCAGTTTGAAGTTTCGGGAACGCACGGAACGAATGGGATAATTCCAGGTTCCCTGAATGATGCCTCGGGTCGTATGAGCTCCATAAACATAATCACGATGCGATTTATTATTTCCCAACAATACGGGCAGAAAGCTATAACCATCAAACCCACTTCCCCCATTGGGGGCACCGGGAAGTCCGGTTTTGATCGCAGCGGGTTTCACACCTGCAGCATTTAGTAATGTGGGTAAAATATCAACATATTGAACCATCGCTGACGAGCGAGAACCGGGCTTAACATGGCCGGGCCAGCGGACGATGAGTGCAGTTCGTAACCCATTGTCGTAACATGTCCACTTGCCGTGTGGAAATTGAGCACCCTGCTCGCTGGTGTATATAAAGATGGTCTCATCACGATGGCCGTGATCGTCGATGGCCTTCATGACGTCGCCCACTTCGCGATCAAAGTCGGTGATCTCTGCGTAATAGTTTGTCAAAGCCTCTCGGGTTGCAGGTAGATCAACCAGATACGAGGGAACGGTTAATTTCTCAGCATCGTATTTCGTCGGGTCTCCTTCACTCCAAGGCAAGTGAGGACTGTGACTGGTGACGACCAAGACGAATGGCTGAGAATCATCTCGTTTCACAAACTCCTGAATTTTGGCCAGATCAAGATCACCATCTGTCGTTAGATTTTCAAAGGGGAATGATTTTTGGGGACCAAAGTGTTTTTTTCCCGAAAGCCCAACTCGATACCCGAGCTGACGAAAATGATGGACAATGCTTCGCGTGCCGACTTTGACTTGACTATGATTAGGGTAAGCGCCATTCCGAATCGGAAAGATACCCGTGTAAAGTTGCTGACGAGTCGGAGCACACATGGCTGTCGCCGTGAAACAACGAGTGAATTGCATTCCCGCCTCAGCAAGTTGATCGATGTTCGGTGTTTTGACATCCCGGTTGCCGTAACAACCTGAATCATTCCAGGTTTGATCGTCGGCAAGTACGATGACCACATTGGGTTGATCGGCGCGTAGTGCTGTTGGAAGTAATAACAGGAAGCAGGCGATAACGGATCGCATGAAAAACTCTCCTAAGGAGTGAAGTCACAATCGGGTGTCAAAGAAAGACAGAACTGGGCAATCAATTCGGCAGCATGTTCGAGATCCTGTAACGAAATGACCTCGACGGGAGAGTGCATGTAGCGATTGGGGATCGCCACCACGGCAGTGGCCTGACCACCACGCGAGAGTTGCAATGCAGCGGCATCGTTACTGGCGGCTTTGGGCAGTGCGTTCACTTGATAAGGAATGTTGGCCGCTTTCGCGATTGATGTCAGGCGTTCAAAAACTTTGGAATTAGTATTGGGGCCGCGGACAATCACGGGTCCGCCACCAATTTTGACATCACCATGTTGAGATTGGCTCACATCAGGAGTATCGGTGGCGTGTGTGACATCGACGGCAATCCCCAACTTTGCATCTGCGGAATAGGATGCTGTTGTCGCTCCGCGTAAGCCGATCTCTTCCTGAACGGTCGAGACACCGATGACGGCGGCTTGAGCCGTACCTGCCTTCACACGTTCTAATGCCGACATCACCACCCAAACCCCCACCTTGTCATCCATTCCGGGGGCACAGGCAAGACCATTGAGAAGTTCCTGATAGCCGAGGTTAAGGGTCACCGGGTCACCGAGCTCAATTCGGGTTTCTGCATCAGCTTTATCTTTGGCGCCAATGTCGATCCAGAGATCATGAATCTCGGGGATTTTGCCGCGTTCGTCTTTGCTCAAAAGATGTATGGCTTTGCGAGCGATGACTCCCGGGATGGGACCATTGGCTGTCCACACTTGGACCTTCTGACCCAACAGCATTTGCATGTCCCAACCGCCGATGGTCATCGTGCGGAGAAACCCTTCCGGCTCAATGTGCTTCACCAGCAATCCAATTTGGTCGCAGTGACCGGCGAGCATAATGCGGGGGTTTCCTTCAGGATTGACTGTGGCGGCAAGATTCCCATGCCAATCGCGATCAATTTGATCGGCAAAGGTTTCCACGTGGGCATGAATTTTCTTTTGGATATCAGCTTCGTAGCCCGAAGGACTGCCCGTTTCGAGAAGTGTTTTGAGAAAGCTAAGTTGTTGATCCTGCACAGTTTATCCTTCTGGTCATGAGAGTTTTCGAGATTTTGGCGAACTCCCAGAGTACCAAGAACTCGAAACATTGTAGATCTTCGAATGTTCAGACCGAGAAAAAAATTTGACGACTCAAATTGGGAACGATACTGTTGAGTCATTGCGAATACTGATGGATCGTCGAATTCGCATCCCTTGCATTTGGTCTTTCACACACATCGAATGTGACATGGAGGAACTGAGCATGCTTCCAGAACCTTATCTGACTGAACCGAAATCCCCAGATGTTGCCGAGCAAATCAAACAAGTGATTCGCGCTCGAACCGGTGATTCGGTTTACGCTCTACAAGTCGAAGTCGATTCAGGGTCGATCATTCTCAATGGACGCACAACGACCTACTACAATGAACAGCTTGCGACGCACGCTGCACAATCGGCGGCAGGTGGTCGATTGTTGTCCAATGAGATTGAAGTGAGCTGATACGGACTGAATTTCAGCGCATAAAAAACGGCCTTCGATTCACAAAGGCCGTTAGAATGAATGTCTGAACGAAATGCCTCATGCTTCGGAAGAAGCGGGTTCCTTGGGTACTTCGAGTCCCGGAACATCAATCGCGTTGATTTTCACGATTGTGTATTTTTGACGGTGACCGATGTGTCGGCGTGAGTTTTTACGACGGCGATAGAAACTGACTTCCAGTTTCTTCCCTTTTTTCTCGGGAGTGACGACTTCAGCAGTCACCTTGGCTCCGTCGATGGTCGGGGCACCGATCATGCTGCTTCCACCACCATTGGCGAGCAAGACTCGATCAAAGACAATCTCTCCACCTTTTTCAGCATCCGCCTGATAGTCGATTTGAAGGTGTGCACCAGATTCAATTCGGTACTGACGACTGCCGTTTTCAATAATTGCAAACATGTGTTTATCCTGTTGCGGCGGTGACGGACATCCTCTGATGAACCGCGTCCCAGCCTGTCGTAAATGATAGGGCCGAGCAGTGTAGTCGATTTCGATTAGGATTTCGAGTCTGCCAGCACGCTGATTTTTGTCTCGCCACCGTTTCCATCAATGGCCTTTATGATCATATGCTCAGGTCCGACGTCTGTTCGGGCGGCAATACGAACCAAAACACTCGCTTCATCCTCGATGCGAGTGATTTCCTTTCGCTTGCGATTATTGAGAAAATCAGCCACCCGTTCCTCAACTTCAATCAGAACCTGTTCCGTATTTTTACGATGAGCGGCAGTAATTAACAGGCGAATCGCCTCAATCGCCACCGATTCCGTCGTCTTCACCTGACCGGCACCTTGGCAACTTTCACAGTCTTCGTAGACCGAACGTCGTAATGACGGGCGGATTCTCTGTCGGGTCATTTCGATCAAACCAAATTGGCTCATTCGGAGAATTTTGGTGCGTGCACGATCTCGTTTGACGGCTTCTCGCAATTCCCGCTCGACGCCTCTGCGATGACGCTCATCCCTCATGTCAATAAAGTCGTTGACAATCACTCCACCCAAATCTCGTAAGCGGACCTGTCGAGCGATCTCACGAGCCGCTTTGCAGTTCACCTGATAAGCCGTTTGTTCGGCGTTATCATCGACTCGGAATGTTCCCGAGTTGACATCAATGGCAACTAGGGCTTCCGTTTGTTCGATGACCAGTGACCCACCCCCTTTGAGTGGCACATTTTTGTCTTGGATTTTCAGAATCTCTTCTTCGATTCCGTAATGCGAAAAGATCGGTTCATTGTCATCATACAATTTGACACGATTGATATGACGTGGAAGCACAATTTTCATGAACTCGCGCGCGCGTTCGTAGGCTTCTTTCTCATCAATCCAAACAGTATCAATCTCGCTCGAGAAAATATCCCGGATGGTGCGAATCATCATATCGCTATCCTGATAGATATCTTCAGGCCCATTGGACTTTCTGAGTCGTCGCACAATTGTTCGCCACAGTCGTAGCAAATAATTCATGTCGCGTTGTAAGTCTTTGCGGGTTCGCGTCTGTCCGGCGGTTCGAACGATGAATCCGAGACCTTTCGGAGGAGTCAGTTCTCGGAGAATGGATCGCAAAGATTTGCGAATGTCATCATCTTCGATTTTTCGGCTGACGCCCACACGTTGTAACGCTGGCATTAGGACCAGATAGCGTCCGGGAATACTGATGTAAGTGGAGAGTGTCGGGCCTTTGGTTCCGATACCTTCTTTGATCACCTGGACCAGAACTTCGCTGCCTTTCCGAAAGATATCCTGAATCGACGGCTTATTGCGAACGCTGCGTTCATTGATGCGCGGACGCTTGCCCTTCCCGGATTGAGAATCTTCGATTTCTTTCCGTTGGCTCTCGGGCAACAGGTGCTTGTAGTATTGGAATTCCACATCGCTGACGTGTAGAAAACCATTACGGCCAACGCCAAAGTCTACAAAAGCCGCCTGGATACTTGGTTCCAGATTAACGACTTTTCCTTTATAGATATTGCCGACGAAGTTTTCGTTACTGTTCCGTTCGACGTAAAGCTCTTCCAGCACGCCATCTTCGAGGATGGCAATTCGACTCTCCTCCGGTTGGAGGACATTGACAAGCATTTCTTTCTTCATGGCACGTCTTTCGTAGCTCGTGCCGAACAGCTTGAGTCGCCCGTAAATTGAGGGAGGTAGACTCCCATGCCTTTACGTGAGATCCACAATCCCGTTGACAAATCTGGTTTGATTCGTTGAAGGGTCGTGAATGAGCTTGTCTGTTTTCCCTGTTCGTCTGAAGGGTCGTCGTATGAAATTCATACCGCTCACGATCCGTCAGGTTTCGAGTGAAGAACTCTCCTGATTGACAGGATGTGTAGCCACCTGAGAAAGAGACCCGTTCCGGTTGCGTGGAAAACTCCCGCATCTTCGGAAAACGGATCTGTGTCAAAGGTTCGACATTCAATGTTGAACGACGAATTGGCCGACTGAGAGTTGTCTGAACGATTGATGCACTCGATGTCGAGCTTCCCGATTGACGGGCCGAGTGCGCACGATCTAAAGACATCGCAAAAGCGGTTGTCTGAACTTGATCGTGAGGAGTCGGTGTCATGACTGGGATGAAAATCTTCAGATGGGAAAAAGACGTTAAAGCTGTTCGTACGATAAGTGTGTTAATATGGTGAAAGGACACACATCCTCTCACCGTTGAGTTTTGAAGGGGACTCACCTCTGAGTTTTGTGTCTCAGCAGTGAATTCTCTTCGATGATTTGTGGTTCGCTTTCGCGATCAATGACTTTCTAAAAATCGACTGCATAAGCAGGGCAGATTTTATGAAGTTCTCCCCTTAAATAGTTTTCCACGTCGCGGGCAGAATCGAGCCCCGAAACATGACTGGAAATCTCGTTGGCATGTTTGACATCAAGATTGCGAATGACTTCTTTTAACTCGGGAATCATGGCGGGAGTCACGCTGACCTGCCGAATTCCCAATCCTATTAGTAATGGTAAAAAACGTGGCTCGGAACTCATCTGGCCGCAAACGGTCACAGGTTTGTTCTCTCGATGAGCCGCTTGAACCACTTGTTGGATCAGGCGAATCACTGCCGGGTCACCCGCACTGTACAGGTTGGCGACTGAAGGGTCGGCCCGGTCCACTGCGAGTGTATATTGAATCAGATCGTTTGTTCCAATCGAGAAGAAATCGACCTCGCGGGCAAATTCTTCAGCCAAAATTGCTGCCGAAGGAACTTCGACCATCATACCGACTGGAACGTCTCGACGGAACTCGATTCCCTCATCTTCCAAATCCTCCATGACGTCTGAAAGCAACATTCGAGCCTGTCTGAGCTCTCTTAAGGTCGAAACCAGTGGGAACATGATACGAATGTCACCCAGCATCGCCGCTCGTAAAATGGCTCTCAACTGTGTTTTGAACAACGGTTGATTCTGCAAACTCAGACGAATACTGCGTAAACCCAGCATAGGATTAGAGTTCTGAAGCAAAACTTTCTCCAGAGCCCCGGGAATTTTATCCGCCCCAAGATCCAGCGTACGAATGACGACAGGCCGCCCCTGCATGCTTTGAACCACTTCACAGTAGGCTTCGTAGTGCACTTGTTCGGTTGGCTCTTTGCCTTCCTGTAAGTACAGGAATTCGGTCCGATAGAGGCCAACTCCATCCGCACCTCGTTCTACACAATGTTCCACTTCTTGCGGAAACTCGATGTTTCCCATGAGTGTGATTCGTTCCCCATCGCGTGTTTCGGGGACGAGATCTGCGTAGGTTTTAAGCCGTTCCTGCTCTTCAAAGTGTCGTTGACGGCTTGCCGTAAATCGTTCGAGAACCGCTTCATCGGGGTCGATGATCAGTTCTCCGTGATAACCATCAATGATGATCATCTCTCCGCCGGAAACATTTGATAAAAACTCACCCACACCCACAATGGCAGGAATCTCTAAAGCTCCTGCAAGAATTGCAGTGTGGCTGGTGCGTCCCCCGGCTTCCGTCACAAATCCCAAGACATGTTTCTTGTCAAGATTTGCGGTTTCACTGGGGGTCAAATTATTGGCGAGAATCAAAACCGGTTCGGTCAGATTTGATAAATCTTCGCGTCGCTCACCCAAGAGGTGTTTCAGCATGCGATGCTGAAGGTCGACAATATCTGCCGAGCGTTCGGCAAAGTATTGGTTCCCCAAGCTTTGAAACAGCTTGGCGTATTGTTCGAGAACCTTGGAGGTGGCGTACTCGGGGGAAAAGCATTTGTCCTGGATCAGCTCGCGGATCTCGCTGATCATTTTGGGATCTTGGATTAACTGCTGATGAGCGGCAAAGATTGCCCCGTACTGTTTTCCCAGCCGGTCGGAGGCGAGTTCTTCATGCTCGCCGAGTTCGAAACAGACTTGCTCAATGGCTGCATCGAGACGTTGGAGCTCTTTCTCGACATCGTCAATCCTCACAAACCTCTGTGGGATCCGATAGTCTTCGTTCCCCATAATGAAGGCTGGGCCGATCGCCACACCGGGCGAGACGGGAATTCCCTGCTTGATCATCATGGGACTGGCTCACATTCATAGGCTCCTCGTATTTCGTGAAAAATATGAGGAACCGACAAGGATTTCAAAGAACGCTTAGTTCTCGGAAAGGATTTCAAAATCATCGTCAAACAGTTTGACGATTTGTGCCAGAATTGATTCTGCTCCTTCACCTTCCGACTCAATCACGAGCGAGGTTCCGACCTCGGCTTTCAACATCAACAAATCCAAAATATTGCGTGCATCGGCGACTTGGTCATCACGAAATATTTGTACCTGGCAGCTTGTTTCCCGTACCAATTGGGCGATCCGCGAACAGGGAATCATATGCATTCCCTGTTCGTTCTTGACTTTGACATTTTGTCGGTATGGTCCACTCATCGTAGTCTGCATCCGGTTGAAAATTCACACGGATTCATGGAAAGTTCAGTCGTCCAATTCGTTGTTGTCGGCTTCTTTCAGCAACTCAATAATGTCTTCTCGATTGCGAGCCTGCCGAAGAAAACTGCAAAACTTCTGATTTCGCAAATGACGACTGATGTTTTCAAGGCCTCTCAAATGATCGCCAGAACGGTCAGGAGGTGAAATCAACAAGAACAGAATATAAACGGGGCCACCATCAAGACTTTCAAACTCGACACCCTCTTTGGCAATCGCAACAGTAGCCACCAAGTCGTCAACACTGGGATGTTTCGTATGAGGAACGGCAACACCATTGCCAATACCGGTGGAACCCAATTTCTCCCGCTCGAGGAGCTTATTGACGATGCTCTCCTCTTCTTCTGCGGGAATACTTCCAGCCGATTTCATACTGGCAACCATCGCGCGGATGGCTTCTTCTTTGGAGCCGACCTGCAGGTCGTGTAGGATGGCTTCAGGGACAACAAAATCTGACAGCTTCATGATCTCTCCTTCTAGTGCCAAGTTTTCCAATCCAGAGGGTCGGAATGCGAAAACTTGAACGATCCGCAATGGCGGACGATGTGTGGCGATGTTTTAGGTGGGATTTATCTGAGAAACTATGGTTGCAGATTAGGCTTCTTCTTCGTCGTCTGCATTTGGTCCAGGGAAGGCTTCGTTCATTGGAATGTCCCGCCGATGATCCTGGAGTTTCTGTTTGTACTTCTTAAGCTGCTGTTCCATTTTGTGAAAAGCACCATCGTAGGCACTGATCACATCATCTGCTTCATCGTGCGAAACAAAATTATGTTTGTGTTCTGCATCCACCAAAATTTCGACGGCGGCTTTTCCATGTTCGAAATCAACAGTGACAGTGATTGCGGTCACACGCTCGAAAAAAGTCAAGAACTTCTCAGACTTCTGATTGATATGATCGTGAGCCAAGTCGCTCATTTCACCATGTCGACACGTCACTTCTAATTGCACGAGGTTGTACTCCTGCCTGCTGGGTTATTTGGTCGTAATGCCCGCCGCCGCGTTAACAGACGGAATGGGATTTTGTGAGTTGCGATAAAGTGATCGTAAGACCACCTCTCTCAATGGCTGAAACAACCATTTTGCAAGAGTACGAATCTTAATCGTCGGAGGGGCTGAATGCCAGTCAGTAGACAGTGAGGGCATTCCCTGGACAGCAATAAGCCTTACTGCCCGTGATGATTTGACCTTCATAACAGCCGGTTAAGCAACCGGGAGATTACCAATCACAATGGGTGCCGCTCATTTCTGTGGAGTGGTGTCGGTTTTTTCAACCGTAGAGTCTGCCTCTGTTTCGGGGTCGAGCGTTGCAATGGGAGGTTCTGATTGAGTGGGCACACCACTTCCCAGAGGATTACTGAATCCGCTGAAATTTCCACCGGAATCGGCTGATTGGCAACCGCAAAAAAATAAGGAGATCGATGCAACCATGAGAATTCGGCAAAGGTAAGAGCGTTTAAACGATTTGGGCATGATGGCATCATCCTCGATTGAATCTGCAAGCAGGGTCTGTTTTGTGGACTCGTTTTTAGTTATTTTCGAGGGAATCGCAAAGGGGAACCTCTGCGCAGATATCTCGAGTTATGTAAGGTTGAGTAATGAGAATATTTTCAGGCCTGCTATTTTCAGTCTTCTCTTTGATCTTGCCCGCCGCGATAGGCGCGCAAGATATGCCTCTGTCACAAGTTCTGTTAGAAGAGCACGATTGGGAACTCGTCTCTGAAGGGCACGGCTACACCGAAGGACCGGCGGTCGACGCGCAAGGGCAAATTTATTTCTCGGATGTTAAACGGAGTAAAATTTACAAAGTAGATTTGGAGGGGGAAGTCACGTTGTTTATCAAAAACTCGGGCCGAACCAATGGTCTCATGTTTGGGGCAGACGGATTGTTGTACGCCTGCCGAATGGGAGACCGCCAGATTGTGGCCTATAAGCCAGACGGAACTCATGACGTGATCGCCTCTGATGTCGATTCGAATGACATTGCCGTCACCAAAAGTGGCAGCCTCTATTTCAGTGACCCGAAAGCAAAGCGAGTCTGGTTTCTTCCCAAAGGTGGACAACCCAAAGTCGTCGCCGAAGAGATTGCTTTGAATGGACTCATTCTCTGGGAGCAAGACGAGACGTTAGTCACGACCGCCGGGCCAGATGCCTGGCTCTGGACATTCCGCATCGAAGCGGATGGTTCGCTCACCTCTCAAGATAAGTATTATCAACCCCTCCGACTTGATACCTCTTTTGATATCCCCGGAGCTGACGGAATGACCGTCGATGCGGATGGTCGTGTGTATGTCTCCACGCGAGCCGGTTTGCAGATGTTCGATCCCACCGGGCGGATGGGAGGAGTGATTCTCAAGCCGCAAGGGAAATATATGTCAAACGCCACTTTCGGCGGCCCCGATCTCAGCTACTTGTATGTGACGTCTTCCGATAAAGTCTACCGCCGTAAAACCAAAACCCACGGCATCAGTCATTTTCCCGCATCACAATAAGAGGCCGATATGAATCGCTCCTGTCTCCGATATCTTTCGATCAGCTTTGTCCTGTGCGCGGTATTCCTGATTTCGATCAGTCCGAGTTCCGCACAAACGGTGGCTCGTTGCGGTCAAGGTTGGCTGGAATTGATCGACGGGTATCCAGTTTTGCATCTCAAAGGGACTCCCTACGAGATGGGATATCAACACGGAGCGTTGATGAAAAAGGATGTCCGTGAAAACATGAACTTTCTGGTTCACGAAAAAGGTGGCACCAAGCTGATCGATTTTGGCCCCATCAAGGTCACTCCCAAACAATTGATTGGCACGATCCTGCGGATTCAGGAACCCCATGTTCCGAAAAAGTTCTTCGAGGAATTGGACGGCTTGGCAGACGGTTCGGGTCTCGACAAGCATGATGCCCGAGTCGGTAATTTTATCCCCGAGATGTTTCATTGCAGCGGCTTTGCAGTTATGGATTCCGCCACCAAAGATGGAACCCTTTATCACGGTCGCGTCCTCGACTATGCCATCGGTTGGAAACTGCAAGAGCATGCGGTCATCATTGTCGCGGAACCGAAAGATGGCATTCCCTTTGTAAACGTCAGTTATGCGGGATTCATCGGCAGCGTCACGGGAATGAACGCCAATCACGTTTCCATCGGCGAAATGGGTGGTCGGGGTCTCGGTCATTGGGAAGGAATTCCGATGGCATTTCTCGTCCGCGAAGCGCTCGAACAAGGAAACACGCTCGAAGAAGCGATCAGCGTCTTCCGAGATAACCCCCGCACCTGTGAATATTATTACGTGATTGCCGACGCGAAAGACAACACGGCGGTCGGCATGGAAGCGTCTTGGGACAAGTTCCGCGTGATTCGCCCCGGTGAAAAACACGATCTCTTGCCACTTCCCGTTAAAGATTGTGCCCTGCTCTCTGCGGGTGGTCGCTACGAAGAACTTGTACGCCGTGTCGAAGCCAAACATGGAAACATTGGTCCCGAAGAGGCACTTCGACTGATGGACCGAGGCGTCGCGATGAAATCGAACTTGCACAATGTTTTGTTCGAACCCAAATCGACACGCTTTTGGGTCGCCAATGCGACAGCCGATGGAAAGCCGGCAGCCGACCAAAAGTACCATCAATTTCAACTCAGCGAATTGCTCGAACGCCAACCATCCGACGATTCCAAGGTCATCCCGTTCGAGAAACCAAAAGCCGTCGCTGATAAATAAGCATCGACTGATCCCCAGCGGCTGATGGGACGGAATTTGTATTCGACGAAATCAGCCGGAACGCGCTAGCGTCCGGTTTTAACTGTTTTTCCTACTTTGTATCAACCGATTGACAGCCATGAACGACAAACCTGCTTCCTTCAAAATGATTCCCGACCAGGAAGAGTTAGATGCCATGGAACGGGATCTCTCTTTCTATCCCACCAACAATGAGACCCCCGAAGTTTTCACCGCCGAACAAATCGCGGCGTTCAACGACAGCGGCTATGTCCGGCCTGTCGATATTTTTTCAGACGAAGAAGTCATCGATTTACGCGGGTACTTCGATAACCTGTTAGAGAAATACATTGCCGAGGGTGGTGACAGCTATTCCATCAGCTCGGCTCACCTACGCCATGGTCGCGTGTGGGATTTATTGCATCACCCCAAGATTGTGGCGAGTGTCAAAGACATCCTGGGAGCCAACATCATCGGTTGGGGCTCTCACTTTTTCTGCAAGATGCCCCATGATGGCAAGCAAGTCGCCTGGCATCAGGACGCCAGCTATTGGCCGTTGTCTCCCTCCAAAGCTGTGACAGTCTGGTTAGCCATCGATGATGCCGACCCCGAAAACGCCAACATGCGATTCATTTCTGGCTCGCATAAATTCGGACATATGACGTATCGCCCCAGTGGCTCGCACGAAGATAATGTACTCAATCAAACCATCGAAAACGTCGAACAATACGGCGACGCGGTCGACAATCCACTCAAAGCGGGTCAGATCTCGATCCATTCCGACTTATTGCTTCATGGCTCGAACGCGAACGAATCCGAACGTCGCCGGTGTGCGTTGACTTTGCGATTTGCAGCAGCCGATGTTCGTGCGGGTCTCGACTGGAATCAAAAAGGTGTCTGGGTCGCCGGCGAAGACGCGAGCGGACACTGGGCCAATCGCGACCGACCAACAGAAGAGTAGATATTTGAATTGCCGAGAGCCCTGCGGCGCAAGCCGCGACGTCACGGATTGCTGAAGCCACACAAGCGAACGACGCGCGACTTTCAACATTTTGAGCGTAAGGAGTCGAACGATCTGTGGCAAATGGATTTCAAAGGACACTTTGCAACGCAAAGCGGTCACCGATGTCATCCACTGACGGTTTTGGATGATCATTCGCGATTTTTGCTGAGAATTCGCGCGTTATGGGGGGAGCGTGAGCTCCTTGCAGGACCGGAATTGGAGCTAATTTTGCGAACTTATGGCTTGCCGCGTTCGATCCTGTGCGATCATGGGCCTCCGTGGGGTTGCGGAGCGCAGGGTGAGGTGACACGACTGTCGGTGTGGTTGATGAAACAAGGAGTGGAAGTGATTCATGGATGTCCCATGCATCCACAGCCACCCAATAAATCATTCATATCATTGACTTACAATGACAGATGCAAAATTCTGGCAAGCACGCAGGAGACGATTACATTGAAGACTGGAATCGCAAAAGTGTGCCCCCACGAGTCAAGTCTTTGTCCAAGAACTATGTCGGGAAATCCTTCCCGCACTCAAGTTCCCTGTAATTGCCCTAACAGCGCTTTGTAGCGATTCGCTTCTGTGTCGTCGCCCGCCTGTTCGAATCGTTGAATGCCACGTTCGTACATTTTCATGCAGTACTTGCTGGGGCTGTCACCTCGACGGGGAGGAACTTTTGGCAGGAACACTTTGTAAAAGCTCAACAAATGGCGAGAGTAGTTCGGGTTCGTATTCACTAGAACTTCCAAACGGTCGAGCATTTTGGGCACATATCTGCCTTCCTCCGGGAAAGCCATGATGGTCGCGGCAAGGCCTTCGACGGCATCAAGTTCCCGATCCCCATCGATCAGATAGCCGGTCATCATCAACCGCGCCTCACTGGCAAGATCGGGTCGACCGGCCGAGACATAAAGTTGAATCAATCGATTATATAAGTCGATCTGATCTTTGAGATCTTCTTCGTACTGAATGAGTTTATCGAAGACTTTCCAGGTGAAATCCGGGAAGTTCGAGAACGTCGAAAACAGGATGTCGAGCGTCTTGCGCATTTGACGCATGTGTGTTTTTTCCAGATTGCCACTGTTCGAGATTTCGACAATCTCCAACCAAGCAACTTCATTTCCGGGGGAAACTTCGATCACAGTGCGAAGATACTCGAGTTGCTCGTCGAGACTGAATTTACGTTTCTCTTTGAGAAACGGGTAAGCAGTCATGGCGTGATCGGCAAGACGTTTGGAAATCGGATCGAGGCCGACTGTGTGCAGTCGAAGTTCCAGTTCGCGATCTGTAATCCAGGTTCCAGTTTGCGGATCTTGAAGCGTTCCGACGTAATACTTGTCCCCCCGATATCGACCGTGCGATTCGAGTGAAAAGTTGATGCCGTTTTTCGTCAACGCCTTTAACTCGATCCACATCACCCAGGCGTGATAATCTCCGAATGCCGATTCTCCACGGACATACTCCGCCGGGACACCCATACTTTTACCGACTCGTGCTGCGAAGTCGGCTTGCATTGCACAAACTCCGCCTATCGAGCGCAAATTGACAAGGCTGTAGTCTTCACCGTCCAGCTTGCAATCCTGACTTTGGGTTTCCAGCATGAGATTATCGTACGGCACATCGGCATAACAACTGCCAAACATTTCACGTTTGGGGAGATAGTTTTGTAACGCCCAGCCTCGTTCATTGGTGGGAGTTTTGTGATTCACCAAATGGACCATGAACTCCCAGGGAACAAGTTGCGCTCGCCCCTGCATGAATTTTTCGTTCTCGATGAGATAGTTAAAATTTTCAACCGGGGACTCTAATAATTCGTCAGGCATATTGGAGTGTGTGCGTCTCTGATGTCGGGTGTAATCGTAAACACCTCGCTCAGGGAGATCCCAAACCACAGACGTCGCAATCGCCAAGGCTCCATAGTCGGCTACGCGATCTGGGTTGTCCTTCCACAATTGATAAAAGACACGCAAAGCTTCCACAGGATTGTCGTAGGCTGGGTTGATGGCTGTGTAGAGTTCTTCCTTGATTTCAAGGTGCTCATCGAACCAGGCGTTGACCTTTTCCAAATCGACACCAAAGGCAGATTCAATCGAATCTTTGAAATGAATCTCAAATCGAGTCGCATAAATCTTGCGAATCTCGTCGTAGTTTTTTTTGTTGAAGAGCGTTTTCTCGGTGTAATGCGTTTCGAGTTGTTGGTCGCCGAGAGGATCTTTCCGATCCTCTTCTTTTTGCATCATGTTTTCCGCAGCTTCACCGATCTTTGAAGGAGACGCATTCGAAGCGACTGTGCTGGAATCAAAATCGTTGGTCGAGGCAATTGCAGTACCCAATACAAAAGAGAGGCGAAAGTGCAGCCTATCTTCGACACCAGCAGCGACGACAAACAATCGATCATCGCGGTAAATTTTGGTCGGAACAGTGAAAGGATCGTTCACATCGAACATTTTCGAAAGGTCGGCAGCAATGAGTTTCGCATCTTCATCGGCGGCTTGTTTTGAAACGTACGTGTAAACATCGAGCCGATTTCTTCCGGCCCGCATGACCTGTCCCTGCCCGCGAAACGGTCCTTCCGCTTCACGACCGAGGTATTCCAGATCGACCCCACCATCGGCCAGCAGATCACTCAGTTTCTTCACCGGGTCGTACGACTTCACCTTGACTTGAAACTTACGTGTCGCCGACAGTTCCGGGTGATCGACTTCACTGACCTTCACTTCGAAATCAACAGTGCGGTTCACCAGATCTTCAGCAGGCTTCCAGGAGAACGTACCGAAATCGGGATCGATTTTGGCGCCTTCAGCAACATTCCCTACCAACTCGAATCGATACTCTGATGCAGGAATATCAGGATCGGTCACATTGATGGGAACGCGTGTCAGCACGTCCGCACGAACATTTTGAGGATCGATGTATTCGATCTCGGGAGCCGTGAATTGTTCGGTCACGACCACTTTGAATTGTTGGCGACTAACATTTTCAGGATTGGTGCGTGGTCGGGCTTCAATGCCGATTTCCAGTTCGGTGGGACCAATCTCTTCACTCGGCGTCCATTGGAACACGCCAGTCTTCGGATCAATCACCGCTCCCTCGGGCGCGCGGACCAGTGAAATCTGGAGTGACTCCAGATCGACCGAATCATCGGAAAACGGAAGTTTGAACGAAAGTTCTGAGAGTTCCTCGACCGTTTGGTCTTCGATTTCAGTCAGCATCATTCCTTGAGCTGATTGTTGCTGCTGCCAGACATAAAACAGTCCTCCTCCCGCACCGAGCAGGATGATGAAGATGATCATCAGCGGAGATCGCCAAAATGGCGTCTTCTTACGACGAATCTTCTTCGCAATGGCTGGGGAACCAGTTTCGATGATGAACTCACCAGGGGCCGGCACACCGGGCTCAGGGCGATCTGAAGACATGAGATACCTCGTGGAAAATCGAATCATTAGGTAGGAAAGATTCCTGCCATGATCAATCTTACAGCACTCGGAGCGATTCTCAAGATCCCGGTTGGGAATTCATCACAGATTCACAGGCGTTTTCGCTGTGAGGGTCGGCCATTATCGCACCAGAAAATTCAGGGAATAATTGGCTCGTTTGCCGGAAAGTTGGTCTTCCACGGCGAGTTGCATCACATAACTTCCCGGTGTAATCCGAGCAGGCAACTGATATTTGTAGCCTTGCATGAAGTCGCCGCGTTGTGAGTGGCAGAGATCCTCGGTCGGGCTGTAATCGACCGTATCAATCACTCGACCATTCGGACCGGCCTCAATAATGCGAATTGAAGACTTTAATACGGTCCGATATTGCCCTTCGGCTGTCTGCTCACTTTTGAAGTTATCCAGTTCGCTGTAAATCAAGATGTCTTGGCTCGGAGCAAACTCTTCTCGCTCGAATCGTTGGTAACTTCCAAAGCTATCAATTTCCGAACAGAAGGCCGCGTTACGCACCACCAGATGTGCATCACCTTGCAACGATTTGATGGCACTGCGAAGTTGTTCGAGAGCAACCGTCGTTCGATCAGACTTATCGGGATAGTTGGGATGATCGAGATAGTTGGCCAGCGCCCAGAAGGTGCGAGTCCAAAAAGCCTGCTCGTTCGAGGCAATTCCGGGGATCGCCATCAATGCTCGATCCCGTTGTCCCGACAACAGGTATAGCAGTCGCAAGTCAACATGGCGAGTGATGTGTTGTTGTTTGGCGGCTTCGGAAGGTCCGGGGGATGACGAAGCGGCCAGTGCTTCTGCACGCGAAATTAACAGGCTCAACTCCGGCCCACCGATCTCTTTTGAAGAGCCAAACTGAGTTGCAGGTTGCCTCCCTGCACTTGGTGCCGGAACGGCAGTTCTCACCTGTTCAAATCGTTGTGGGGCAACTTCACTCTTTGCGGGTTGATAGCTTCCTTTATAGTGAGAAGTATTTACCTCGCTCGAAGCAGGACGAATCACGGGCATTGAAGGGCTTTGTTTGAGTTCAGGTTGTACTGAAACTGCTTGTACTGAAACATCACGCTGGGTCGTTGCCATCCCCGGACGGCTCTCTTGCGAAATTCTCGAACGATCATATCCCGTGGTGGGAGGAAAGACCGAAGGAGCGGGGCTCATGCTTGCACGTCCTTGTGACGGGAGATTTTGCTGCGGCGGTTGTGGCTCCAATCCTTGCTGGCGACGAAGAAACGGATTCTGAGTATTCGTCGTTGAGACCGGTCGCGTTTGAGACACTCCAGATTGTTGTGGTTGTTGGTAGGTCGTCTGAATGGTCGACTGTTCAATGCGTGGTTGTCGGGAATTGGCAGTACCCCAGGGGTTACCTTGACCCAATCCACTCGAGGATTGACCAGCGGGGAGAGATGGCCTGCTTTGACCGGCAATTTGCTGGTTTCGATAGGCAACTTCCGCTTGCAAACGGGCCTGTTGTTCAGCCAATTGCGACTGCTGTGTACGGGACGCATATTGTGTGTTTGAAGATCCAGCCCGCTGCCCGCCAGATTGAGAGGCCGCTACTTGTTGTAACCGTTGTTGTGCTTGCTGATCCGTCAAACCGGCAAACGATTTGATTAACGCTTGTCGCTGTTGAATGGGATAGTTGCGTGACAATTCAACAATTGCGCGGCGCGTGGAATCTGAAATCGGACGTGCCGATTGAGTACTGTTGGTCCTCGTGGAAGCTGTTTTGTTCTCACTACCGAAATAGTTGAGTGGAGACTTCAATTCAAAAGGAGAATTGAAAAAACTCGACTTCTCTTGTGTCGGCTGGGGTTGGCTCTGCGACCGTGAACTGAATGGATTCCAGCCCCACTGAGCATACGCATTGACTGTCATCATGCCGCTGAGACCACAGCTCATGAGGAAAATCTTAAGGGTTTTCTTTGCCAGTGATTCCATTCGCATCTCGTCGTTCCCTTCCGTGGGAGCCGAATGATAAATAGGATAGTGTTGAGCCCGATTGTGATCAAAAAATGCTGATTGATGCGCAATCTGGCTCTTGAAGACCTTTGGGGATCGGACTTCGCTATTACCGAATTCGACTGGGAAACATCCCAACCAACAGTGAAAACAGGGGTTTTCGACAAAACCGGACCCATCCGCATAACACGAACCTCCTATATTACCTGAACCAACAATTTTTCTGGGGAGTTTCTCCATCTTTCCCACTCTGTTTCACTGATAGTAGTAGGAATGAGCCTAGGGAGAACCAGAATGATCCCGAGACCGTCCCATCTCTGACACGCCATTATTCACTCAACAGACATCGGCCCATCATCGTGAAAATTGCTTTCGCCCAGATCAATCCCATCGTCGGAGACATTACCGGCAATTGTCAGCTCATTCTTGAGGCGGCCCAAAGAGCGGTGGAAGCCGATGCCGACTTGTTGGTCGTTCCCGAATTGGCGATCAGTGGCTATCCCCCTAAAGATCTGCTGTTGCGCGAGGGGTTTGTCGGTCGTTGTGATGCGGCTCTTGATCAACTTGCGCAAGCAGAGGTTTTCCAACAAGTCGCGGGGATTGTCGGTCATCCGACACGACGTGAAGTTTCTGGACAGTCGATTGCCAACGCGGCCAGTCTGATAGCCGACGGAGAAGTTCAATCGACGATCCACAAAACATTGCTGCCCAATTATGATGTTTTCGACGAACAGCGATATTTCGCTCCCGCTCGAAAAATCACTCCCATGATCTTTCAGGGCCGCAAGCTGGGAGTTCATATTTGTGAGGATGCCTGGTGGGGGGAACGAACAACCCGCTATCACCAAAATCCCGCCCTGCATCCCGATCCAATTTTTGAACTCGCCACACAAGGCGTGGAGTGCTTCATCAATTTGTCAGCGTCTCCGTTTGAACGCGACAAACGTCATCAACGTCTTAATCTTGTTCGCAGTCATGTGGAAAGGCACCACCGGCCGTTTATGTTCGTCAATCAGGTGGGAGGGAACGATGATCTTGTCTTTGACGGACACAGTTTTGTGCTAAACGAATCGGGAGAAATGGTTGTCGAAGCGGCTTCCTTTCAGGAAGACTTTCAGGTCGTCGATCTTGATCACCTTCCCAAGCCGATAGCCGATGCGGAAACACCCTACGAAGAAGCGTTGTTGGATGCTCTGGTCTTGGGACTTGGCGACTATATGACCAAGTGTGGGTTCACCGATTGTGTGCTCGGCTTGTCGGGCGGCGTTGATAGCGCATTGGCAACTTACATCGCCGCTGCCGCAATGGGGCCCGATCATGTTCACTGTCTGATGATGCCCAGTCGATACAGTACCGATCATAGTATTGGTGATTCCGAAAAGTTGGTGCAGGCGTTGGGAGTCGATGCCGAGACCATTCCGATTGACGAAATCCATCAGGCGTACGAAGCCACACCGGTCATCGGTGAAGATTTGAATTTGCAGCCGTTAGGATTGCCCGATCAGAATTTGCAAGCTCGCATTCGTGGTGCCTGTGTGATGTTACGGAGTAACACTCACGGTTGGATAGCGCTGGCGACCGGAAACAAAAGCGAACTCGCCGTCGGTTATTGCACGATTTACGGTGACATGGCGGGAGGCTTTGCGGTTCTCTCTGACTTATTCAAACGGGATGTCTATGCGTTATGTCGTTATATCAACGAAACTCGCGAGGAGCGAGAAGTGATCCCGGATAACATTATCACCAAGCCGCCAAGTGCCGAGTTGGCCCCCGACCAAAAAGACGAAGACAGCCTTCCGCCTTATGAAATTCTTGATCAGATTCTTGCTGGCTTGATCGAGCAACATAAGTCGGTCACCACGTTGTGCGAAGAATTTCCTGAAGAAATCGTACGTTGGGTTGCCAACAAACTTGATCGCAACGAATTCAAACGCCGCCAAATGCCTCCGGGAATCAAGTTGTCACAACGAGCTTTTGGCACCGGTCGTCGCATGCCAATGGCAGCCCGGTTTGATGACTGAATAGCAAATCAAGCTATCACGACTTAGCTGTATTGAGAGATCCATTCATCAATTTGCAACAATGTCTGCTCACGTCCTTCTGCGTAGAACAAATGTCCGACACCGGCTTGCTCGATCAATTTTGAGTTCGGCAAGAGTTCCCTGACATGCTGTGCTTCCGCCGGAACGATGATTTTGTCTCGTTCACCACCGAGAACAAGAACCGGCGTCTTAATTTCTGACAGGCGTGCCGAGCTGTCAATATTTCTGAGTCCCGAAAACAAATTTCGCATCACCTGAAAATGATTCTTCCGATAGTCGGCGTAAGAAACTTCGCTGATCTCCCGCATTAACTCAGTCTTGGGAATCGCTTTGATCGTCATCAACCATTGAAACGCGCGGTAGAGAGGCGGAGAACTGGCGACCAACTTCATCCCGGCAGGAACAGTCCAACCTCTCCACCAGCTTTGTGATACGAATTGAAAATAACCGAGCAGGTGTCCCCATTGACCTCTTACAAACCCGCTGAGACTGACTACACTTTTCACTTTCTGTGGATACTTGGCGGCTGTCATGAGTGCGGCATAACCGCCTGTTGACCAACCGACCAGATGCACTGTCTCCCCCTCGAAACATAGATCTATGGCAGCAATCAGAGATTCCGAAAAGAGATCTTCGGTCACGCTGCCGGCTGTGAAATTCTCTGGTGCCACACTGGGGAAATGTCCGGGCAATCCCACAGAAATCCAGCGATAGCGATCCAGTGAAGTCTCCCGTAATAACAGAGGCCAGAGACGTACCGACATCAGAATTCCATGCACAAAGACGATAGAAGGCCCCGTTCGTCCAGCGGTTCCATCAATGATGGCGATCTCATGCCCAGCTACGTTGACAGTAAGTTCAACAGGATCGGGAGCCGAGTTTGGAGTCATGCGCTCTCGCTTCCAGAATCGTTTGCTGCTTCGGGTATGTTTTTATATCCACCATCACGTAACATCTGGTGAACGGTGTCCAAAGTCGAATAGCGAAACTTGTATCCGAGTTCTTTTTCCAAACGATTGGGAGTCACCACCCAAGGAAAGCGGATGAAATACCAAAGACCGGATGGGAAGTAATACAAGGGAAGTCTCAAACTCCACCAAACATTGGTAAACATCCTGCACAAGAATAAAGGGCTCTTCAGGCAAAACTGTCGTTTCAACTTCGCCAAATCTCTCAAAGTGATCCAGTCGGGCGGTGCCACATTGAATGGTCCCGTGGCATCGGCCTCCAGAATGGTTAATGTCGAATCAACAACATCGTCAAGATGGACAGCCTGAAAAGTGGCGTTGTGGCCGTCAGCAAGAACCATAACCGGAGAGTGAACGATAAACTTCGTTAAATAATTGTCGATCCCTTCTCCACAAATGATTGCCGGCCTCGTCCAACTGACGGCAACATCGGGTGACTGTTCTCGAAATTCTTCCAGTAACTCTTCGACGAGAACCTTGTCGTGTGCATAACGGTATTCCGTCCGCGGACGTAACGGTTGGTCTTCCAGAATGGGAATCGGATTATCATCCCACGCGCCATACGCAGTCGCGCTGGATGACACCAACAACCGAGCCGGTTGAATCTTTGTGAGTGCTGTGAGCAGGTTCCGTGTTCCACCGACATTAATGGCGTGCATTCGATTCGTGTCACGTATTGGATTCACAACAAATGCGAGATGAATGACTGTATCAGGCGCGAAGGTTTCGAGATGCTGACCAAGCTCGGGACTCGTCACGTCGCACTGGATAAATTCATCAGGGGAATGAACCGAAGGCTCGATCACATCGAGCCCCAGAATCGTCGCCGCGGGAAATCGCATACGGATTCGCTCAATCAACCCACGTCCATAAAACCCGGAACTTCCCGTGATGGCAATTCGCTGTAGTTCAGACATTATCTAACGATTCCCCTCGAATCTCACAAAGTCGGTATTCCGTCATAAGTAGCGCTCCGTGACGGAATCATAATACGACCTGACGGCGGTAGAAACCAGTTTGAGACTCGATTCGCAACAGTCCCACAGTTCCCCTGACAAGAGGGATCTCGTAAACTTTCTTCACCTTTTACTTCACGAGGATCTTTATGTCGTTATCTGCCCTGCGGGCATCTCCCCCCCGCATCATCATTGCAGGCGCCGGTATGAGCGGACTCTGTCTGGCGATTCAGTTAAAGCGCGCGGGAATCGAGACATTCCAGGTCTTCGAAAAATCCTCCGATGTTGGTGGAACGTGGCTCGATAATCACTATCCGAATTCCGGTTGCGATATCCCTTCGCACCTCTATTCGTTTTCGTTTGACCGCCGACACGATTGGTCGCAAAAATACGCCCGACAACCGGAGATCCTCCGATACTTTCAAAGCTCTGCCGACAAGTTTGAAATTCGACCATTCATCCAATTTGAGACCAGCATCGAAGAAGCCATTTTCGATGAGTCCACCAAAGTCTGGACAGTCACCACCAGTGACGGCCAATCTCATGAGGCCGATGTTTTCGTCAGTGCTGTGGGACAACTCAATCGACCGAAAGTTCCGCAAATCGACGGAGCGGACGAATTCCAGGGGACATCCTGGCATTCTGCCTGTTGGCGAGACGATCTCGATCTCAGCGGGAAAGATGTGGCCGTCATCGGAAACGGCGCAAGTGCCATTCAATTTCTGCCCGGTCTGGCGGAGCAGGCAAAATCAGTGACTCTCTTTCAACGCAGTCCCAACTGGATTCATCCGCTCAAGAACTATCATTACCCCGCTTGGGCGAAGTGGGCCTTCCGTTGGCTTCCGTTGGCTCAACGTCTGCACCGAGGCTGGATCTTTCTGCTCTCCGAAGCCCGATTTGTGGCTTTCGCGAACGGCGAAAATTTTGCCAATCGAGAGTACCGTCGCTGGTTGACGCGTCGTATGAACAAAGTGGCGACGAAAGAGATCAAATCAGACGTCATTCCCGATTACCCTCCCGGCTGCAAACGAATTTTGCTCTCCAGCGATTACATCGAAACGCTCAACCGAGAGAACGTGCGATTGATCTCCGCACCGTTGGAAAAATTTGACGCAACAGGAGTCGTCGCGGAAGGAGAGTCAATCCCCGTGGATGCCGCAATTTTTGCGACCGGATTTCAAACAACCGGTTTCCTCCAACCAATGCGCATCGTCGGTCGAAATGGCGTGTCTCTCGAAGAGGCTTATCAGCCCTGCCCCAAAACACTCCTCGGCATGATGACCGCCGGCTTCCCAAATCTCTTTATGCTCTACGGTCCCAATACCAACCTCGGCCATAATTCGATCATCTTCATGGTCGAATGTCAGGTAAACTATCTCCTGAACTGCCTCAACGCCAAAGCAAAACATCAAGCACAATTAGTAGAACCGAAACCCGAGGCGGTGGAAGAGTACGACCATCAACTGCAAGAAAAACTCGATGCCACGATCTGGGCCGGTGATTGTGCAAGCTGGTACAAAAATGCTCAAGGCAGCATTGTGAACAACTGGTGGGGCACAGCAACCGCGTTTTGGCGACGGACTCGAAAGGTCAATATGGCTCAAATGAACTTTGAAGAGTGATTCATTGGAGTTCGACACTGACCTCCCCCGTAGCTGAACTCGCAAGAGTTTAGAAACTTCGACTTGCCCCCGCCCGTTGTCTGAATTCTTGCGAATCCAGCTACCTGTGTTGTTGTACAATTCAGCAAGTCAAAAGTGACAGGCAAGGTTCATGTGCTCTAAGCGGCACGATTCGAGCGGCGAGCAATCTGTTCAGAAAGCGAGGGAGCCATCGGCAACTCGACCGGTTGATCGTCAACACGGCGAATCACGGCCCCTAAAGTATTCAGTTTCTCTTCGAGTCGTTCGTATCCACGATCCAAATGATAAATGCGACGAATCACTGTTTCTCTCTCTGCCGCTAATGCTGCCAACACTAACGCTGCTGAGGCTCGCAGGTCAGACGCCATCACGTTGGCACCGCTCAAACGGGGAATTCCCTGAACGATGGCCGTGGAACCCTCACGTCGAATTTGAGCTCCCATGCGAGTTAATTCCGAGGCATGCATGAAGCGATCAGGAAACACAGAATCGGTGATCACACTTTTGCCCGAGGTCATTGACAATAATGACATCATTTGCGCCTGCACATCGGTTGGTATGCCGGGATAAGGTTGAGCGACAAAATCGACCGCAGAACGATCACCTCGCCCATCGACTTTCGTAATCTCTCCACATTGAGATATCTTCAATCCAACCTGATTCAAAATTTCGAGAACAGCCGTCATGTGACGGAGAGGAACATTTTCAAGTTCAATCTCGCTGCCGGTCATCCCGGCTGCAATCATTAAGGTGGCAGCTTCAATTCGATCACTGACAACCGAGTAATTTCCTCCCGAGAGAGATTCGACACCTTCAATGGTGAGAAAAGGAGTTCCCAAGCCGACAATATTGGCACCCAACGAGTTCAGAAAATTTCCCAGATCGATCACTTCCGGTTCGCAGGCTGCCGCTTCAATGTGTGTGGTTCCTTCCGCAAGAACCGCCGCGCTCATCACGTTGCAGGTTCCCGTCACCGTGCTACCAAAAGCACCACCGAGATAAATGTCGGCTCCCACTAAACGATCTGCGACGGCATGCACGTATCCATTTTCAATAGAGATGTCTGCCCCCAACGCGCGCAGGCCTTTCAGGTGTAAATCGATAGGCCGATGTCCGATGTTGCAACCACCGGGAAGCGAAACACAAGCACGTTTTCGTTTCGCCAACAATGGTCCCAGCACGCAGATGCTGGCTCGCATACGACGCACCAGTTCGTAGTCTGCGATCTCTTGGGAGTCATCGACAGTCTCGAAATGCAAAGCACCAGACGTGTCGCCGTGGACCTTCATTCCCAAAGAAACCAACACACGAGCCAAGGTCGCCACGTCAACCAGTTGCGGGATGTTGTGCAATGTCACCGGGCCATCGGCCAGCAACGTCGCCGCCATAATGGGCAATGCCGCATTTTTTGCACCGCTGATCGAGACCTTTCCCGAGAGTGGGTGCCCACCTGAAACAACAAGCATCTCCATCCGTGGAGGTCTCCGTGTGATTGACATGACTGAGATTCGATTCGTATTTTTAGGCGATTCTGTCTTTCTGATCAATACGCAACAGTATTGGGTCAGAAGCGGTTCCGTGACGGAGTTGACATCGGCGTGATACAGAGGGTATTTGTTGAGAAATTCATCAATCTTATAGAGATTGAGTGGAAGCAGAATCGCCATCTATTCACCAATAAGCAGGAGTATCGTTCCACGTGACCCCCGCTTGTTCAATTGTCCTCCCCGTTTATAACGCGGCTGAGACACTCCCCGAATGTCTGGAATCAATCCGAGAGCAAACACTCGCAGACTGGGAACTCATCATCGTTGATGATGGTTCGGACGATGGATCGTCGAAACTGCTTTCTCAATTCGCCGCCAGCGATCAGTGTGTGACGGTGCTTTCTCCGGGTCGAATCGGCTTGGTACCGGCCATCAATCTCGGCTACGAAAACACCCAGTCAGATTTGGTCGCCCGCATGGATGCGGATGATATCATGTCACCCACGCGCTTGCAGAAACAGGTTGACTTCCTACATGCTCGACTCGATGTCGATGTTTTGGCGACTCAAGTCAAACTGTTTCCTGATGACGTTTTGCAGGAAGGATATCGAGAGTACGCCCGTTGGCAGAATGAATGCCTCTCTCCCGACGAGATTGCCGACAACATCTATGTCGAATCACCCCTCGCAAACCCCTCCGTCATGTATCGACGGAAGATTTATGAGCAGCACGGTCCGTATCGCGATGGATTGTTCCCCGAAGATTATGACTTCTGGTTGAGACTACATGCGGCGGGAATCGTGATGGAAAAACTCCCGGAAGTCTTGCTTCACTGGCGAGAATCTCCCGGACGAGCCACTCGAAACGACCCTCGCTTTTCCAGAAACGCTTTTGATCGAATTCGGGCCGAGTACTTGGCCCGTGATCCAAGAATACTTTCAGACCGTCCGGTTGTTGTCTGGGGAGCGGGACGCAAAACTCGCCAAAGAGTCCAATTGATCGAGGCATTGGGTGTCGAAATCTCGGCCTACATTGACATCGACCCCAATAAAATCGGCGGCAAAATTAAACAAGCCGATGTCCATGCATCGAACTGGTTAGATCAATCACCAAAACCGTTTGTCCTCAATTACGTCACCAATCACGGTGCCCGCGAAGTGATCGCCGCCGAGCTACAAGAATACGGTTATCAACTCGGAGAAGATTATCTATCCGTGGGATGAACGCCTCTCACAATTGCTCGCTGATCCATTGGTTGACCAGTTGTTCCAGGACATCTAACGGCACGGCCCCATGCCGTAAGATGACATCATGAAACTCACGCAAGTCAAATTTCTCGCCCAGCTCGGCTTTCGCGTGACGACGGAGTTCCTTGATCTTCAGCTCACCCATTTTGTAAGCCAGAGCTTGTCCGGGCCAGCCGATGTAACGATCAATTTCATTTTCGATGTCGTGAATTGCTTTCGCGGTGTTGGCGGCAAAGAAATCAATCGCTTCCTGACGAGACCATTTGAGAGAGTGAAGACCCGTATCAACGACAAGCCGAACAGCTCGCCACATCTCGTAAGTCAATTGCCCAAACTTGGAATACGGGTCATCATAAAGCCCCAGTTCGTCACCCAATGATTCCGCGTACAAAGCCCAGCCTTCCACGAACGCCGTGTATCCACCATAGCGACGGAACGGAGGCAAGCCTTCAAGTTCCATCGCAAACGCAATTTGAAAGTGATGGCCGGGAACCGCTTCATGCAGTGATAACGCCATCATTTCGTAGCGAGGACGAACCTCGGGACGATACAGATTGACGAAGTACGTTCCCGGACGGCGACCATCGGCAGACGGTTGTCGATAGTAAGCCGTCGTCGTATCGGGGGCGAGATGGGCGGGAATGGCTTGCAAGTCATACGGGATCTTCGGTTGTCTCTTAAAGAGTTGATCGAGTGTCGGATCGATCCGTTTGCAAACCGCCTGATACTCGTTCATCAGTTGCTGTTGATTGTCGCAATAGAACTTCGGATCGCTCCGCATATGTTCCAAAAATTCGTCAAATGTCCCTGCGAATTTCACCTGTTTGACGATCTTCTCCATCTCGGCACGAATCCGGGCGACTTCTTTCAGTCCGATCTCATGAATTTCGCGCGGCGTGAGATCGGTCGTCGTAAACATCTTGGCACGATGGGCGTAGAATTCCTGACCCTGTGGAATCTGCCAAGCGCCCGGCTTGTCAAAACTGGTGGGTAAATATTTTTCGTTGAAGAACGTCTGAAACTTCCGATACGCGGGGATGACTTGAGTGGCGATGACTTGTTTGGCTTCATCGCGAATACGCTGCTTCTCGTCGTCGGAGATATCCGCCGGAAACTCTCGGAACGGTTTGTAGAACAGGCTTTTTTCAGGATCAGCAACAACCTGTCGCGCAAGCTGATCGGGAACCCGTTCCATGACAATTTTCGCCGGCAGGATTTTTCGTGCGATTCCTTCTTCCATCAGGATCATCGTTTGATCGACCAACTCGGGAATCCCTTCCATCCGGGCGATCCAGTCTTCGTAGTCTTGCATCTTTTCGAAGGGGAGAGCATCGGCCGTTGAAGACTGATCCTGAATACCGCCACGCGAGGTCAACGGCACAAGATACCAACCAAACTGGAACCCATCGACGTTCTGTTGATAGTCACGTCGGAAAAGTCGCAAGTTGATACGATCAGTCTGAGAGAGCGTTTGAGGATCAATCTCAACCAGCTCATCAAGGACGTGTTGGTAATGATGGTGTCGTTTCCGATGCGCGTCCAGACTCTCATCGCTCCACTTGGTGTTGTAGCGGTAGTCTCCCAAGTGTGACGCCCAGGTCGGGGAAGTCTTCATGGACCACTCCCATTCCCGATCAAAGAGAGCATGCAGTTTCTTTGCGGTCTCCGGCTCCGCAGCCGATGAGAAAACCGACATCCCCAGGAACAGCGACAAACACAACAAGACGATTCGAAACTTCATTGCAGATAACTCCAAACTTCATCCACTCGTAACAACGAGCGAGAGACAATCTATCGGAACAGTACCATGTTCTGATCCTCACCGGCACAGCGAGTAACTTCAAGGAGAAGGACTCAACCTCCGCGCAAAATCTGAAAAGAGAACCGATTCGGTTCTTTCTTCCGCTGCCAGAACTCGCTTAAATGGCAGTGTCCTGATTTCCAGAAAGAAATGAGATGTTGACGCTGACACATCGGTCCGCACAGCGAACCCTACATGTAATATTGATCCTGCTCTGTATGAATCTTTCCACCTCTGCTGCCGACAAACCAACCTTCACCGCTCCGAAAACAAAAACCGTCGAACAGACCGACAACTATCACGGCACAAAAGTCGCCGACCCGTATCGTTGGCTCGAAGACGATGTCCGTGAGTCGAAAGAGGTCGCCGCCTGGGTCGAACAACAGAACGAGCAGACCTTCGGTTATCTGCACGCAATTCCCGAACGTGAACAGATCAAATCTCGCCTGACGGAACTCTGGAATTACGAAAAATTCTCGTCGCCTTTCAAACGGGGAGGGCGTTACTACTTCTACAAGAACGATGGCCTGCAAAATCAATATGTCCTGTATGTTTCAGAGATTCTCAACGGTGAACCAAGCGTCTTGATCGATCCCAATACATGGACAAAAGACGGCACGAAGTCGCTCTCGGGAACCTACTTTAGCGATGACGGAAAGTATGTCGCTTACGGCGTCTCAGAAGCCGGTTCCGATTGGAAGAAGTTTCAAATTCTGGAGATCGCATCGGGTAAGATTCTCGACGAAGTCCTCGACTGGGTGAAGTTCAGCGGTGCCGAGTGGACGAAAGACAGCCAGGGTTTTTTCTACAATCGTTATCCCGAAGTCAAAGACGGGGACGAGTTTCAAAACCTGAACCTGAATCAGAAAGTTTACTATCATCGCGTCGGTACGCCACAATCAGACGATGTCATGGTTTACGAACGTCCCGATAATCCCGAATGGGGATTCGGGACCGATGTCTCTGATGATGGGCAGTGGTTAGTCCTGACGGTCTGGAAAGGGACCGACGACAAGTATCAGGTTTTCTATCGCGACCTGACCGAACCGTTGGCCGGTTTTACTCAACTGGTCGATAAGTTCGAGAACGAGTATTCGTTCCTCGGCAACGATGGCCCGGTCTTTTATTTTCAGACCGATGTCGATGCACCGCGCGGTCGCGTGATCGCCATTGATACGACCAAACCCGATAAAGAGCACTGGAAAGAAATCATTCCGCAGGCCGCAGAGACATTGCGTTCGACATCGCTGGTCGGCGGACATTTTCTCGCCGAGTACCTGAAGGACGCCCGCTCTCAAGTCAAAGTCTTCGCGATGGATGGCCAATTCGTTCGCGAAGTCGAATTTGGCGGCATCGGTTCTGCGTCGGGATTTTCGGGCAAGCGGAATGATACCGAGACGTTCTACTCATTCTCCAGTTTTGATACCCCGCCCAGCATCTATCGGTACGACATCACCACCGGCGAAAGCAAATTGCTGCGACAAGCGGGGGTCGATTTTGAGGGCAGCGACTATGTCGTCGAACAGGTGTTTTACGAAAGCAAAGACGGCACGAAGATCCCGATGTTTCTCACTCACCGCAAAGACCTCAAGAAAGACGGTAATAACCCGACACTCCTCTATGGTTACGGCGGATTCAACATTGCCATCACACCGGGTTTTTCGATCTCACGCGCTGCCTGGCTCGAAATGGGTGGTGTTCTTGCAGTTGCCAATTTGCGTGGTGGAGGTGAATACGGCGAGACCTGGCATCGAGCCGGCACGAAACTCAATAAACAAAACGTCTTCGACGATTTCATCTCGGCAGCCGAATGGTTGATCGCTGAGAAATACACTTCGACCCCCAAGCTGGCCATTCAGGGACGCAGTAACGGCGGATTGTTGGTGGGTGCCGTGATGGCGCAACGTCCCGATTTGTTCGGCGCTTGTTTGCCGGGTGTCGGCGTGATGGACATGTTACGCTTCCACAAATTTACCGCGGGACGTTTCTGGGTCGACGATTACGGCTCAGCCGATGATCCCGAAGAGTTCAAAGCACTCTATGCGTATTCACCGTATCACAATTTGAAACCGGGAACGGCATATCCTCCCACGATGGTCACCACTGCCGATACCGATGACCGCGTGGTCCCCGGACACAGTTTCAAATTCGCCGCTCGACTGCAAGAATGTCACCAAGGCAACGCGCCGGTGATGATTCGCATCGAAACCAAAGCAGGTCACGGAGCCGGTAAACCGACCGCCAAGATCATTGAAGAAGTGGCCGACGAGTGGTCGTTTCTGGTCGAATCACTCGGCATGACTTTGACTGAAAAAGGAACACGATGAGCGAAACCAAACACGCCACCAAGCCGTTTGACATCGAAGGCATGCCTCCCGGAATTCCCTACATCGTCGGGAACGAAGCCGCCGAGCGTTTCAGCTTCTATGGGATGCGAACCATTCTGGTTGTCTTTATGACAAAGTATTTGATGGATTCAGATGGTCAACTCGATGTCGTTGATGAGGCCAAAGCCAAAGAATGGTTTCATCTTTTTGTGAGTGCTGCTTACTTTTTCCCGCTACTTGGTGCAATTGTTGCGGACTGGTTTTGGGGAAAATATCGAACGATCATGTTTCTTTCGATTGTTTATTGTTTCGGTCATCTTGCACTTGCTATGGATGAAACAAGAACGGGCCTCCTGATTGGCTTAATCTTAATTTCTATTGGCACCGGAGCGATCAAACCCTGCGTTTCCGCGCATGTGGGCGATCAATTTGGAAAGCGCAATAAACATTTGATCTCTCGTGTCTTCGGATGGTTTTACGTCGCAATCAATCTTGGAGCAGTCGTATCCAGTTGGCTCACTCCCATACTTCTTAACGAAGAAAAGTTCTATGAAATTTTTGGAGAAAGTCTAAAAGGTGTCTCTTGGATTTCTCCGGGCCCCGCTTTGGCATTTGGCGTGCCGGGTGTGCTCATGGCAATTGCTACAGTTGTATTCTGGATGGGCCGTAAGAAGTTTGTTCACATCCCAGCCAGAGGGAAAGAGTTTTTAAAAGAATCATTTACGGGTGATGGCCTCGGAGTCATCTTGAGATTGCTTCCTCTCTATGCGTGCATCGCAATTTTCTGGTGTGTCTTCGATCAGACAGGATCAGCTTGGGTCTTACAGGCCACACATATGGATCGAAATCTGTTTGGAATGGAATGGCTCGAATCTCAACTTCAGTTGATCAATCCAGCCATGATTTTGATACTCGTCCCTGTTTTTGCCTATCTCATTTACCCGTACTTAGAACGTCGATTTGGAATTACAGCACTTGGAAAAATTAGTGTAGGGCTCTTCTTGGCAGTGCTGTCCTGGTGTCTGAGTTCATGGATAGAAATGCGGATCGATGCGGGAGAAACACCGAATATTATCTGGCAGGTATTTTCTTACGCAATCTTGACCGCCTCTGAAGTGATGGTTTCGATTACCTGTCTCGAATTCTCTTACATGCAAGCCCCCAACAGCATGAAGTCGGTCATCATGTCAATCTATTTACTATCGGTGACAGCAGGTAACCTGGTAACAGCGGGTGTAAACCGATTCATCCAAAACGAAGACGGAACGTCGAAACTTCCGGGAGCTGATTATTACTGGTTCTTTACGGGCCTAATGTTCATGGCAGCAATAGCATCGATCTTTGTCGCCAAGACCTACAAAGGGAAAACCTACATCCAAGACGAAGATGCGCCGACGGCACACGAAGTCGAAATGGAAGCCGACGCCGAAGGAACAGAGCACTGATCTTCGCCTCAAGTTGGCATATGCTGAATGGGCTCGAACATTATTAAAGTGTACGCACCCTCTTGTGGCTTCGGCACCCCGATAGACAAGCGACCGGGACTATCCACTATTGTTTTTCTGTGTGGCCCGGTGACTTTGCTCAAAAAAACGCGAAAACCGGCAATTTTGACCGGTCTTGACCCCGTTTCTTCGATGATCTAAAAACCAGCACCGCCAGGGATGGCGCGTATGGACCCGCATTGCATCCAGACTTCGTATGGAGACGAGTGTCATTATGACTGAACAACCACAATCTACACCCGCTATGCCGCAGAAGAAGAAATCGGGCGGTAAATTCAAATTTCTTGTCTTTGGGACGGCGATCATTTTGATTGCCGGAGGCATCGGCTACCAGGTTTACAGCGCACGAACGGCGGGCGCTCAAACTGGCGGTGATCAAGCCGGTACCACACGGATGAACCAAAATCTGGCCCGTGTGAACGATCAATACATCAGCTTCGATGCGGTTGCCAACGAAAGCGTGAAGCGAGTTGGTGGGGAAGTCCTCGACAATCTCATCAATCGTACAATCATCCAACAAGCCTGCGAAAAGCGTGGCCTGCAGGTCAGCAAAGGTGAAGTCACCGCCGAGATCACGCGCATTTCCCAAAAATTCAAAATGCCCATTGAAACCTGGTATCAAATGCTACTAACCGAACGTGGTTTGACGCCCGAACAATATCAACGCGATATCATTTGGCCGATGCTGGCACTAAAAAAACTGGCCGGCGATAACGTCCAGGTCTCTCAGCAAGACATGGAAAAATCCTTCGTTCGCGATTACGGCACTATGGTTAAATCGCGGATGATCATGCTCGACAACTTCCGTCGTGCTCAAGAAGCCTACGAGAAAGCTCGCAAGAATCCTGAAATCTTCGATGAACTCGCTCAGGAATACTCCATTGAGCCGAATAGCCGATCGTTGGGCGGAACCATTCCTCACATTCGTCGTTACTCGGGAAACGAAACACTCGAAAATGCGGCCTTCAAATTGAAAGCGGGACAAGTGTCGGGAATTCTGGAAGTCGATCACGGACGCTATGTCATCCTGAAATGTGAAGGTTTCACCGAGCCTGTGGTTTCCGAGATGAGTCAGGTTAAAGACGACCTCTACGAACAAGTCAAAGAAGAAAAAGTTCAGCAGGCCGTTTCTGATGTCTTCCAGGCACTAAAAGCCGAAGCTCGTGTCGATAATTACCTTAATCGCACCAGCACCGGCGCCAACATTCAACAAACGTCGGGGTTCCAGAATCCCGCCAATGTCCGACCCGCCGCAGCGACTCAACAACGCTGATCGGATCGATTGACTCATCACCCAGGCGTTTTGTCGAATTCGGCAAAACGCCTTTTTTCGTAGGTATGCACTCAGTACGACCTTCCCGGTTTCCGGGGGATTGTTACAATACCGACTGACGCGAACCGGGTCGACAAATCTCATGTCGGTCGGTTTTCACTTCCTCACTGATGACGGCGGATCCTGCCGGTAACGAAGAGCATCATGCGTAGCGATTCCGAAAGTCTGTTTGAAGACGACAACTTCAAAATTCCCGTGGCTGATCGTGTCAAACGATTGCCGCCGTACATGTTCGGGAAAATCAATAAGGTCAAACATCAGATGCGCGTCGATAATATCGACGTCATCGATCTCGGCATGGGGAATCCGACCGATCCACCGCATCCGATGATTCTGGAAAAGATCAACGAAGCGGTCGGTGATCCTCGCAACCATCGCTATTCGGTCTCGCAAGGGATTGCCAACCTTCGAAAAGAAGTCGCCAAACGGTACGACCGCAAATTCGGTGTCGAACTGAATCACGATACCGAAGTTTTGACCTGTATCGGTTCCAAAGAAGGCTTCTCCCATATGTGTCTCGCATTGATGGGACCGGGTGATTCTGCCATCGTGCCGTCACCTTCATTTCCCATTCACGTTTATGCGGTGATGCTGGCTGCTGGCAACGTGATTGCACTCGATGTTCGCGAGCCCGAGAAGTTTCTGGAAAACATTGCCTACACTTGCGAGCACATGTTCCCGGTTCCCAAAGTGGTCGTGGTCAACTTTCCTCACAACCCGTCATCAACGGTCATCGAACAAGGTTTCTACGATGAACTCGTCAAGCTTGCCAAGAAGTATGGCTTTCTGATCATCAGCGATTTCGCGTATGCCGATATCTGTTTTGAAGGTTACAAAGCCCCCAGCTTATTGGCTTCTCCCGGTGCCAAAGATGTCGGCGTCGAATTCACGACGATGTCCAAAGGTTACAGCATGGCCGGTTGGCGTATTGGCTTTTGTTCTGGAAATTCCGAAATGGTCCGCGCTCTCGCCACCATCAAAGGCTACTACGATTACGGCTTATTCCAACCGATTCAAATTGCCGCCATTGTCGCCATGCGTCATTGCGACGATGCGATTGACGAATTGTGTGTCGAATATCAGCAACGCCGTGATGCACTTTGCGACGGCTTGGAACGTCTCGGTTGGGAGATCGAACGTCCCAAGGCTGGCATGTTTGTCTGGGCAAAAATCCCCGAACCGTGGGCCGAGATGGGCTCGATTGAGTTCTCGATGAAATTGCTCAACGAAGCAGCCGTGGCAGTGAGCCCCGGACGTGGTTTCGGTGAAGATGGCGAAGGCTATTTACGACTCGCCATCGTGGAGAACAGCCAACGCCTGCGACAAGCCGTACGCCAAATCGGTCGCTGCCTGCGTCCAGGCGACGATGTGGCGGAAGAAGAGTAGGGAGCAGAGGACTTTCAGAGTGACGGTGGAAAATGTCGAGGGTTCTGAACTCTTGTGAGTCCAGCTACGGGTAGTGATTACTTCACTATTCGGCGGTATTCTCCACATGACTGTCAGCCGGTGCTGTGACGACAGGGGCCGGTGCGGCATGAGCGGCTGTTGGTTTTGGCTTGAACAGCATCACCATCTCCGCAGCGACAAAAGACACCAGAAAATTTTCGAATCGTTAGACGTGGGGGGGGCGCGATGCTAGAATAAGAGCCGAACTAGGCGTGTGATCATATACCCCCCTCTCCGAGGTTTACATGAGTAAAATGTTGATTCCAATTCTATTTGCCCTTGGCACCGCAATTTTCTGGGGTTGTTACGGACCGACGATTGGGAACGCCCAAGCTCCACGGCTCGACGGTAAACCATTAGCCCCGCCCGATGGATGGACGCCTTTTAAGCCCTACGTGTTTATTGGCATCGCCTACCTCTTGATTTCAGTTGTGGGCGGTTCGGTGATGATGAAAGTCAGGGGCGACAGCTTCAACTTCTCCGCGACGGTTCCAGGAGTTGACGGAATCACTCACTTCAATACAGCCAAATGGGGGTTTCTCGCGGGGACTTTGGGTGCTCTTGGTGCGCTTTGCCTGACAACTGCCATGATGACCAGTCGAGGCAACGCATTACTGGTGATGCCAATCGTCTTTGGTGGTGCCGTCTCGGTGACAGCGATCGTTTCGATTATCAAGCTCCGCAGCCATGGCCCATTGGAGATTAGTCCTCTCTTGTGGGGCGGGATCGCACTGACCGTGGTCGGCGTTGTTTTGGTGGCAATGAACACTCCCCACGGACACGCATCGGCAAAGCCTAAGACTTCCGCCGAAGCGTCCGAATCGCCGCATGCATCAGTTGATCAGAAAGACGCGGAATCGTAGCCCGAATCAACTTCGTAAAATGCGGCCGAAAATTCCGAAGCTTGGGAGCAATCGACCGATAGATGAGTAATGATACGAGAATTTTCTGATCGAGTCAGTTTTGACTTTCAGAGTGAATGATTGACTGCAAATTCCCGGTCATCACTCGACCTTACTTCACTGTGGCAGAGAGTTTCAAATCAGAAGCTCCAGTCTCTGCCAATGTCAGAGGTATCTTCCAGGTCGTGATGCCGATCTTGCAGACACCACTTTTCCCATCGCGACAATAGTTATAACTGAGCGTCAATAAAAGAGTCGCTTTTCCGCCGCCCGATTGCAAGGGGACGGTGACTTTCACTTGGCCGTCTTTGGTGACGGTCGCTTCTTCGCGAGCACCAAGCGACTCGGCAGCAATCAATGTTTGATCTCCATCGACATTCAGTCGATAGGTGACCGGTGCCAGTGGATTCAATTTGAATTCTTCAGGCAACGTGATCTCGATACTGACAGGAAGTTGTTTGCCGGGCTTGATTGAGAGAGGTTTCACGTCGATGACCTCCTGAGCCTTGGCCGCTGTGTAATTGGCTTTGGGAGGAGCGGGTGGTTTGAGACCTTTGATGGTCAATTCAGAGACGGCCTTAGTTTCAATATCGGCCACCAAAATTCGATGATTGTTGGTATCGGTGATGAAGAGTTTCTTCCCCGATAATGTCAAACCGGTTGGTTCCGAAAACTGGACCGGTTCGAGACCTTTTCCACGTTTGCCATCTCCAATCCAACTGGAGAGCTGCCGCGTTTTGAGATCGACCTGTTTAATTTTGTGGTTATAGGTGTCGGCGACAAACAATTGACCATCTCGATAAACAACACCTAACGGATGTTGTAAACGAGCGTCATCGCCAATCGCATCTACGTCACCAAACTCAAAGAGCGAACGTCCACGGGGCAAATCGTGAGTCCCCACCACGGTGGTCACTTTTCCTTCGGGATCGGTATCGATCTTGCGAACTGACGATCCTTCACTATCGCACACATAAAGGTATTTACCGTCGGTCGTCATCCCCGAGGTTTGTGCATAAGCAGACGCATCGTGTGCTCCATCGGTAATGTCTTCTCGCCCCGTTCCTGAGAAGACGCCGATTCGCTGACTCCCCAATTCATGGGACCAAATTTGATGTGGCCCGGCCATCGCAATAAACAATGTTCCGTTCACATGACACAGAGTCCACGGGCTATTGAGAGCCGTTGTCGCCAATGGTCCTCCACTGACACGGACTCGTGATTGTTGGCCCGTTCCTGAAAGTGTTGTCACTTTTTTGGTTTTCAAATTGATCGTCCGAATCGCATGATTCTCGGTATCGGCCACATAAAGGGTCGTGCCGACCAGTTCCATGCCTTGCGGATGATCGAATTGAGCCGATTGATAATCGCCATCTTTGAGTCCCAGTTGGCCATCACCGATGGTCTCGACCAGTTGCCCATCGAGTGTCGAAACGACGATGCGATTGTGGTTACTGTCGGAAATGTAAAGCCGATCATTTTCAGTGTCGGCGAGAATCTTGCCAGGATATTTCAGCGGAGTTGGTTTCTGTTTTTCTTTTTCGAGGGCGAAGTCGATGGGAGTTTCGTCGAGCGTTCCTTTGAACTTGTGATACTCGACCAAGTCGCCGATCACTTGATCGAGGACTTCACGATTTCCTTCTCCCGAAAGATAGCCGCAATAGTTTCCTTCGGGATCAACGAGAACAACAGTCGGCCAGGCACGCACACCAAATTTTTGCCAGACCGTCATATTGGCATCGTTGATGACCGGATGTTCGATTTCGTAACGGACGATGGCTTGCCGAATGTTCTCGGTCTCTTTTTCGTTATCGAATTTGGCAGAATGAACGCCAATGACGACGAGTTCTTTATCGTATTTCTTTTCCAGATATTCCAAATCTGGTAAGACGTGCATGCAATTGATGCAGCAGTAGGTCCAGAAGTCGAGCAAGACAACTTTCCCGCGAAGATCCTGCATGGAGATTTCACCCGAGGTATTCAACCAGCCCACTCCGCCTTCGAGTTGTGGAGCTTTGGGGCGATCAGGAAACGGGTTCTCGGGGGCCTCCGATTTTTCTTCCGCAGCGGGTGCGGGTTTTTCAGTTTCCGGGTCGGCTGCTTCTTGAGCGAACACAGATTGCGCGGTGAAAAACATTAGCGAACAGAGAACGAGAGAGCGAAGAAAAAGTGTTGAGAAGAGTCTCATCCTGATGATGCCTCCGGGAATTGCGGGTGGGGTGGTATTTTCTGCGGTGGGAACTTGAACGTGAGCAACCATCCTAACACGGTCATTTTGTGGAAGGCAAATCTCAGTGAAAGAATTGTCGGGTATTGATTCAGTCGTCCCGGATCACGATATTTTCGTGTGTATACAATAAAATATTAGAGGTATAACTCACTTATTAACCAGAATTTAATCAATTTGGCTAAGGCGCTGATCCTCGTTCATCTCGATGGACAGCATGCTTTCAGTAGAAATTCGTCCTCAATCGACTATAGTATCTGACTTGGCTGTCAGATATTCTTCTGCGCATTTTCTTAATCTTCTTTAGGAGTTTTTAATGAATAAACGTAAAGGTTTTACACTCATCGAACTGTTAGTAGTGATCGCTATTATCGCCGTGCTGGTCGCATTGCTACTTCCTGCCGTTCAACAAGCTCGCGAAGCGGCTCGTCGCTCCGCCTGTAAGAATAATCTGAAACAACTCGGTTTGGCGATTCACAATTATCACGACACCTTCACAAAAACCCCACCTGCGGCAGTTGCCGGAGGCACATCAGGCGCACACGCCAACACAGCCTTCGTGGGACTGTTGCCCTATGTCGATCAGGCTCCGTTATACAATCAGTTGGCGGGAGTTGGTTTTGGAAACATCGGCGTCAATTACTGGCTCGGGTCGGGTAGCGCTGGGCCCGTTCGAAATATTTTGCAAGGTGTCACAGTTCCCGTCTATCGTTGTCCTTCTGACCCCAGACCAGAGTCACGTGGCATTGGAAGCTCTGGAGGTTCAAATCCGGCTATGGTCGCCAGTTATGTATTGATTGCCGGGAGTAATGCTCATCCCACTACAGATTTCACTGATCCTGGTGGAGACGGACATCATTCCTCCGGTGGCTTTTTTCCAGGCACAGCTTCATTTGCGTTCCGCGATTGTACCGATGGCTTGTCTAACACAATGATGGTTGCCGAACAGGCGAACTGGCATCCGACTCAACAAAACAACTGGCGGACCGCGTTCGGAAGTAGTGGCCCCTGGATGGGCAGCAAGAACTCTCGGATTCCCAGTGGAGATAGCACTTGGGCAGGTGCATCTCCCAATAACGATGTTCGTTGTTACACGATGACAACTGTCCGACAACGTCCCAATCCACCCACTTACAATGGTTCCATCAATAGTGCAAATCGATGTAACACGGCGTTACTATCGGCTCATACCGGAGGTGTTCAGGTTCTCTTAGGTGATGGAGGGGTTCGATTTATCTCGGACAACGTCAATCTGCCGACGTTGAAAGACTTGGCCGATAAGAATGATGGTAATCCGATTGGTGCCTTCTAATCAGAGGTGCCTGAGATCAACGAGCGACCGGGCACTCTCCGGTCGCTTTTTTTATGACAATTACATTACCAATTAACCAAGGAAATATGCGCATGTCATCCTTACTAAAAACGCTCGGCTGTTGTCTGGGCGTGATCACATTTTTAGGCTGTGGTGGCTCCTCAGAGCCAGTTGTTGAGGTGATCACTATCAATGGAAAAGTCACTTTTGAAGGAGCTCCGGTGACCGAAGGTTCTGTCCAATTTGAAGACAGCTCCACGGGAATTTCGTCCTCGGCAGAATTGGGAGCCGAAGGAGCCTACACATTGGAAACAGCAACGGGTGACTACAAAGTGACAGTCACACCACCTTGGATTGAAATCGATTTGGGACCAGATTCACCCCCCGAAGAAGACTATAAAGAAGTCGACAATATTCCTCAAAAGTACCGTCAAACAAATTCCACTGACTTGACGGCTAAGGTAACTGAAGCGGGCCAGACCATCGATTTCGATCTGAAACCGTAGGTGCTTCGTCGTTCACAAACGATTCAAAGAACGCCTCATTGATGTTTGAAAATCGATGAGGCGTTTTCGTTTCAGGTGTTTTATTGGCGACTGACGAAATCAGCACCATTCTTCGATGACCCGACCCTTGTTGAGTCGTACCGGACGACCATCGGGAGCATGGACGTGCAAATCGCCGGGGAGACCCAGCTTGCGGAAGATGGTGGCTCCGAGGTCTTCGGAATGATACTCGTCTTTGACTACGGTTCCCCCTTCGTCGTCAGTCGCGCCTAACACAGAACCTCCCGGGATTCCGGCTCCCGCCATCATGGCGAAGCCAGCAGAAGCCCAGTGGTCGCGACCTGTTGCCGAGTTGATGTTGGGAGTTCGACCGAAGTCCGTGAACCAGCAGACGAGCGTGGTATCAAGCAAGCCACGTTCTTCCAGATCGGCAAGCAATTCGGGAAGTGCTTGATCGACGGGTGGGAGGCGACTGTCCTTCAACGATTTGAAATTGTTTTGATGAGTGTCCCAACCACCATCGGTGACCGTGACGAAACGGACGCCCGATTCGACCAAGCGACGGGCCAGCAGACAGCTTTGTCCGAATTTGTGTCTTCCATAACGATCACGAAGTTTGGGGTCTTCGTCTTCGATTTTGAAGGCTTGTTTGGTTTCTTGTGCCGTGATCATATTGAGCGCGGCTTTGTAATGTTCGTCGAGTGCGTTGTACTTGACCGGTTGCAGATCGACCGAGCGCTGCAAGTCGTCAATGCGTGCCAACATCTTTTGACGGCGACTCACCCGATCTTCCGTCACTCCTTTGGGGAAAGAAATGTCACGAACCGTAAAGCTGGTGGAATTTGGGTCGGCATCAATCGTGAACGCGCTGTGTTCGAGACCGAGAATTCCCGACATTCCTCCGCCGAATCGGTTATCGACTTGAGTTCCTAATTGAACATAGGGCGGCAATGCCGACTTAAACCCTTTTTCGTGACTGATGATTGAGCCGTATGTTGGATAGTGGACGGCTGCGTTGAATTTTTGTCCAGAGAGAACGTATTGATCGGCCATGCCGTGCGAACCGTTCTTGGGATTCCACCCTCGCAGAACTGCGAAGCGATCCAGGTTCTTTGCCATGTTGGGTACGATTTCGGTGAATTGAATTCCCGGAATCGCGGTGTCGATGACGCCAAACTCTCCGCGGACAGAAGCCGGTGCGTTCGGTTTGGGATCAAAGGTGTCGTGATGACTGGTTCCACCGCGCGTCCAGATCATGATGCAATTGACATCTTCACTGGGGGCCGGGCCACCTGCCAGTAACTTTTTGCCTGCCAGAAATGTGGGCAGTGTTAAGCCGAGACCACCAATGGATCCGATTTGCAGAAAATGCCGGCGCGAAAGACCTTCGCAATTTTGATCGTTATTGGGAAGAAAGTTTAACATGGCAGTCCTCCGATGTTCTCGGTGGAAGAGAACCTCTGGTGGGAGTTGGAAGGAGAATGAAGCATTCTCCCGGCGGGAAAATTCATTAGTATCCATTATGATCGGATCTGGGGCAACAAATCAATATCTATTGTTATGAGAACCGGAGAGAGTGCCGAGACCGTAAAATCGTTGTTTTTTCCCTGAAACAGATGATCCAACCGGCATTTTAGTCTGGAAACGGGAATGTCGATGCGACAAAATAGATCAATTGACGTCAATATGTGATTTTGACGTTGATCACCGCCCACCTGATAGTCTGTTAAGAAACGGGCTATTAAAATCGTTCCCGCCTTTTTTAGTTCTCGTTTGAGTCCCACAGGATTCGAACAGAACTGCACCACTCCACTTGGAGGTTTCTTTTATGTTACGCATTCTCCCGATTGCGTTGCTGGCGTTCATTGTGCCGATGTCGGTTGATGGTGCGTGGATCGTGCAACCAGAATCCGTCGAACTCAGCAATCGGTTTGACCAGACGCAGCTTATCGTCCGTGAACAGAATACGAACGGTCAGGTCGATGATCGTTCCGCCGACGGAACGTCGATGGCAAAGTATGAGTCGTTGAACGAAACCATCGTCCGTGTTGATGAACGGGGCCGTGCGTTTCCCGTGATGGACGGCTCGACTCAGTTGCGAATTCAAATCGCCAATGAAACACTCACGATACCGGTCACCGTTTCGGGCATGATGGAAGAAACGACCATCAAATTTGTGAAAGATGTCGCCCCGATTCTCAGCAAAGCGGGTTGCAATATGGGAGCCTGCCATGCTTCTCAGTATGGCAAGGGCGGCTTTAAACTCTCCGTATTCGGATTCGAACCGAGCGCCGATCACGAGATGATTGTTCGAGACCGTCGGCAACGGCGCGTCAATTTATTGAAGCCCGAAGAAAGTCTGTTTCTTCAGAAACCGACAATGGCCGTTCCTCACGGTGGAGCCAAACGGCTTCAGAAGGGCAGCGCTGATTACAACTTGCTGCTCACCTGGTTAGAACAAGGTGCCGTCGTTCCTGATAAAGAACCGGCCAAAGTGACGAAGCTGGAAGTCATTCCCAACCGCCGAGTGACCAAGCCGGAAACTTCGCAACAACTTCGCGTCGTCGCAACCTATCAGGATGACACCCAACGCGATGTGACCGCGTGGTCTCGATTTGACTCAATGGACGAAGGGGTCCTCTCGGTGAATGAAGATGGTCGTGTCGATGTTCTCAAACGAGGACAGGCACCGGTCATGGTTCGTTTTGAGGGACAGGCGGAAATCGCCATGTTTGCCGTTCCTTATCAGGAACAAGTGCCACTCGCCGGTTGGCAGAATCAGAATTTTGTCGATGAACACGCCTCGGCCAAGTTCCGGGAACTCGGAATCGAACCGTCTCCTTTGTGCGACGATCCGACCTTTCTTCGTCGTGCATTTCTGGATGCAACGGGATCAATTCCCTCAGCCGTGGAAACGGATGCCTTTCTGCAGGATACCGATCCCAACAAGCGGGAAAAGTTGATTGATCGCCTGTTGGGACTCACTGGTGACCCGAACCTCGACATCTACAATGATCGTTACGCCTCCTATTGGACTCTCAAATGGGCCGATCTGGTTCGCAACAATTCCAATGATGTGGGAGACCAGGGAATGTGGGCGTTCCATAACTGGTTGCGAAATTCATTCCTGAATAATAAGCCATTCGATCAATTCGTAGAGGAAATCGTCACTGCCAAAGGTTCTATCTATTCCAATGGGCCTGCCAATTACTTCCGTATTAATGGCAATTCGTCTGAATTGGCGGAATCAACAGCACAGATTTTTCTCGGCGTACGGATTCAGTGCGCTCAATGCCATCACCATCCCTTCGAGAAATATTCGCAGGCCGATTACTACTCGTTCGCGGCGTTCTTCTCTCGCATCGGAACGAAGAACAGCCAAGAATTTGGATTGTTTGGGCGAGAAACCGTGGTACTGGTTCGTAATTCGGGAGAAGTCCGGCATCCCAAAACGGGTAAAAACCTTCCTCCCAAACCGCTCGGCGGTGAACCGGTGGACTCCGAGTTGGATCGTCGCATCCCACTCGCGGAATGGTTGACCTCGAAAGAGAATCGATTGTTCGCTCGCTCAATCGTCAATCGATACACCAGCTATCTACTCGGTCGAGGTTTGGTCGAGCCGATTGACGATATGCGAGCCACGAATCCACCGACGAACGTCGCCATGATGGAGGCACTCACCGATCAATTCATTGAGAGTGACTTCGACGTGAAGCAATTGATCCGAACCATCATGACCAGCCGACTCTATCAACTCAGTTCGCAACCGACTCCCGAAAATGTCGCCGATACGAAGTTCTACAGTCATTATCTGGTCAAACGAATTCCCGCAGAACCGCTTCTGGATGCCATCGATCAAGTGACCGGTGATGCCACCAAGTTCAAGAATCTTCCTCCCGGCACACGCGCCATCGACTTGCCTGATGCCGAGTACCCGAACTACTTCCTGAACACGTTCGCCAAGCCACGGCGTGTTTCTGTCTGTGAATGCGAACGGATGCCGGACGAAAACTTGTCACAGGCTCTTCATACTCTCAATGGAGACATCCTGACTAATAAAATCGCCTCGGCCAAAGGTTTTGTTGCCGAGCTTTTAAAAGCTAAAAAAGAGAACGAGCAGATGCAGAACTCTGAGTTGGTTGAGAAAATTTATCTCGCCACGCTCAGTCGCTATTCCACTTCCGAAGAAGAGGCAGCCGTCGAGGAATTTCTGAAAGAGTATCCGACGGAAAAGGAATGCTTCGAAGATTTGATGTGGGCTTTAATCAATTCCAAAGACTTTTTGTTTGTGCATTGAATTCTGATCTGCCGATTTTTGATCATCGACATATTGTGATGGGAATATTTTCATGACTCGTTATTTGATAATGTTTTTGTGTTTGAGCTGTTCATTGTTCACTCTCATTGGGAACAGCGACGCACAAATCAGCTACCCGATGATCATGTCGCTGGCTCCGAACTCTGCTCAAATTGGTCAAACTGCCGAGCTCACCATTCAATCCCGTTACGATCTCTCGGGAACAAGACGTATTTGGGTTTCAGGAGACGGCGTGACGGCGGAACCGATTCACCCGGACGTTAAAGAAGGTGAGAAACCGAAGTCGGCAACTTCTCTCAAAATCAAAGTGACCGTCGCTCCCGAGGCAGAGCCCGGCGTGAGAGAGTTTCGGCTTTCGACCGCAAGTGGTGCTTCCACAATCGGCCAATTGGTGGTCGTTCGCGATGCGGTTGTCTTGGAGACCAAAGACAATAACACGGCTCAAACTGCCACTGCCGCCACATTGCCGTCAACTTTGTGCGGTTGCATCGAGAAGAACGAAGACCTCGACTTCTTCAAGTTTTCGGTGGAAGCCAATCAAACGGTTTGTTTTCATGTCCGTTCTCAACGTCTGCAAGACAAAATTCACGACCTGCAACAACACATCGATCCGATTTTGTTTCTCCGCAATTCAGCCGGCTCGACGATTGCTTCTTCTGATAATCATTTTTACGGCGACCCGTTTATCTGCCATACCTTCAAACAGGCAGGCGAGTATTTCATCGAGATTCGAGACGTACGTTATACGGGTAACAAATATTGGGAATACAGCATCGAAGCGAATAGCCGACCGTTTGTCAGTAACGTGTACCCTTTGGGGGTGGCTGCGGGTCAAAAAACCAGTTTGGAACTCATTGGTTTCAATCTTCCCGATCAACGTCAAGTCGATTGGACAGCACCAGCAGAAATCAAAGGTGGGCAACTTGTCCAACTTCCCCTCGCCGACGATGTCACGAATGCGGTTCCTGTGGTCGTTACCGAACTGCCGACGATTCTGGAATCGGTGCCCGCCAATGACGAAGCAGATTCTCTACAAACAGTCACTCTTCCCGCAGCCATCAACGGTCGCATTGCCAAAGAAACAGAAATCGATTTGTATCGATTTACGGCCAAAAAAGGGGAGAAGTTCACGTTTGAAGTCAAAGCTCGCCGTCATGGCTCGGCTCTCGATCCGATCATTCGTATTCTCGACAAAGACGGGAAATCGCGTGGCGAGAATGACGACTTCAGTCTCTATAAACGGACCTTCGCCGACTCGCGATTAGAAAACTGGACCGCTCCTGCGGATGGTGACTATCAGATCGAGATTCGTGACTTACATCTTCGGGGAGGAGACAACTTTGTGTATGTCATCGAAGTGACCAAACCCGAACCGTATTTTGAACTCTATCTGGACACCGACAAAACCCAAATCACGCCGGGGGGTTGGGGTGTAATGTTTGCCAATGTCGTTCGTAAAAATGGCTTTACGGGTGGCGTTCAACTTCACGTCGAAGGACTTCCTGAAGGAGTGACCGCATCGGCAGGTCGCGTATTACCGGGTAAACCGACGGCGGGTTGTATTGTGTTTCACGCTCCGAAAGGAACCCCTGTTGATATGTGGAACATCAAAGTTTGGGGAACGTCCGAAATTCCTATGGGAGAAGAAGAGCAACCCATCGAACTTGTTTCGACGGCCACCACGTATCAGGAAATTTATCAACCGGGCGGAGGTCGCGGTCATTGGCCCGTACTGACACATACTATTGCCACCACCGAACCGGTCGATATTTTGTCAATGTCACTCGATACCAACGAAGTGGTCCTCAAGCCGGGCGAATCGAAAAAAATCGAGGTCACCGTCGAAAAAGCGGAAGGCTTCACGAAGAACATCTCGCTCGATGTTCTGTTTCAACATTTGAATCGACCGTTCGCCGACACGCTTCCTCCCGGCGTGGCACTCGACAAAAAGAACAGTAAAATTGTGCTGACGGCGAAAGACCTGAAAGGGCACATCACTTTGAAAGCGGCCGACAATGCCGAGGTGGCCGAGAAACAACAGGCCGTGATCATGGCCAATATTGCTCTGAATTTTGTAATGAAATGGACCTACAGCAGCGAGCCAATTTCCATCACGGTGTTGCCGAAAGATTAGCGTCGAACTCGGCGGTTCAAATCTGTCAGTGAAGAACCTTTGCACTCAATCACTGATTCTTTTGATCAGCGGTTCCATTTTTCAAGCTTTATCTCTTCCTCTGCGCCGCCGCGTGAGACAATCAGTACTCCGATCTGATCGCCAGTTTGGAGTGCTCCGGCTCGACGGAGCTTTCTCTCTCATTCCGCGTTGTCCACATGGTTGCTTCTGAAATGAAAAAGAAAGCGGTGACAAGTCCCCGCACTCCAACAGACACGCCCACCCAAAATGTAAAATTCTCTGCGTTCCCTGCGAACTCGGAGGTTCAAATCTGTCAGCGAAGAACCTTTGCACTCAACCACTGATTCTTTTGATCCGCGTCATCGGCGGTAAAACCTTTCGTGGATAAGTTCCGAGGGCTTCCGTTTCACGGTACGCCCGCCGCCACCCTTTTCTTTATTCGTTTGATTCCAACAGCTCATCGATGCACAAGCACAATTCAGCATCGTTCATGCCGACAGGGGACTGTCGGCCTACAACAACGCTTACACTTTTTTTCCTCAGCGCCTCTGCGTGAGACGCTTTTCTCCCGTCGGCATTAGCCGGAACGCGATAGCATCCAGTGATTTTTTGAACCGCAGGCTCGCGCCCAGCGGCTGATTTCGTCGAACCAACTTGTGCGAGTAACTTGGCCATCTTGCAGAGACACCACCTCGATAGATGAGAAAACCTTACATCACCTGAAAATCATCGAGATTAGGAGATTCTGTGTCGTTTTCTGGTTCAGTAGTGGAGGCTGCCGATTCGACCGACATGATTTCCTCCAGCCACTCGATGGTTGGTGTTCTGTAAGGTCGGAACTTTTCCAGTGTGCCCATCGAATCGCGATACAATAACGCGCGATTGCGACCGAGTCGGCTGGCTGCGGGAGAATCGACCAGATTGCTGGAATCGGTCCCCCCCATCTGAAAGGCGATGCGGTATTCGAACTCTCTCAGCGAACTACGACTCAACCAGCGATCAAAATTGTTATACGAGTGACACCACAGGACAACATGAACACCCAGCGAAGGTCCGTCTTTCAAAGTTTCCTGAAAGCGTGCTGAAGGGCTCACGGTTTTTTCTTTGTCGAAACCTCCAAATCCAAAATCGTCTTCACTCTTCCGCAATTGCGAAAACTTGGTGATATCGACAATCGTGACGACAACGGGAATAGCGGCACGATCCTCATCGCAACGGCGTAACTCGATTTCGGTGGTGATCTGTTCGAGAATTTCATCGACATGGTTGGGTGTCGCAATTTTCAAATGAGACTCCGCACGAGCTAATGCCTCCGTCCAACCCTCATTGGTGATCGTTCCCCCATCGAGTAAAAATCCACTCGGGAGATCTTCACAAGAATGGTCGCGATGACTCAGTAAACCAAGCAACAACAATCCACTGACGTCGTCTCCATCAGAGCCCACCATGAGCACATTTTGGCCCGGCTGAGCAGAGAGCGAAAGTGAAGCTGGCTTGCCGATGGTGACCGGATCACCCAACCAGAGACGCAACGGCTCAGTCGGTTCTGTTTCGCCACGAATTTGAGTCATCAATGAGGGATTGAGAGCCGGGTCGGCCAGAATATTTCCTTCAAAGACCACACATTCGTCATCGGCAAACGAAGCATCGGACTGACGCAGGCGGTCAGTTGCTTGTTGGATTCGATGGAGCTGTGATTCTCGTTCTTTATCTTCCAGCCAGGCAATTTGGAAGGGACTGTTTCCCTCCATCATGCCGTTGGCATCGTTGTAGATGGCTTCTCCCGGCCGAGTGAGTAACCGGGCCGCCGTATTCTCTTCACTCAAAATCAGATGCGCATCCGATTCACTGCATTGCAGCGCGATGCGAACTCCCATTTGGCTCAAAGTGGTTCGAGCGAGAGAATAGGCTCCTCCCAGTGTTTGGGAGCCAAGTAAAACGTGGATCCCGAACGCGCGACCTTGCCGGACGAGACGGTCGAGCAACAACGTGGCATCTTGAGCGATGCGGTCATCTTCGACGAAGAATTCCTGAAACTCGTCGATCATAAGAATCATCCGAGGCATCTTTTGATCGGGATGATTGTTCCTCCAACCGGCGATGTCCTGGACTCCTGCGTCTCGAAAGAGGTCTCCCCGTTCTTTCATCACGTCGTCAAGTTTTCGCAGCGCGCTTAAACCAAATTCGCGATCCGATTCGATGGCAATCACGCGGGCATGGGGCAAATGATGCGAGGCATATGTTTTGAACTCGACCCCTTTCTTGAAGTCGATCAGATAAAATTCCAGTTCATCGGGGGAATAAAACAGAGCCGCGTTGGTCACCATGATATGCAGTAACGTCGATTTCCCGGAACCGGTTCGACCGGCAATCAACACATGCTGAGATGTTCCTTTGCCGAGCCGCAAATGTTGTAACCGTGTCGCACCGGCACGTCCGAGAGGAATATCGATGCCGTGGCGTGAATCATGGGACCAGAATTCCGCGTCGTTGGGAGCAATGCGATGAAAGGGAACTTCCACTTTTTTCATCGTCGTGGAAAGCTTCCCGATCTTTTTGACAATTGCAGAAAATTCAGACGGCGCGGGTGATTCATCGGGAGAAAGTAACAGCGGCGGTTGACCAAAACTGGATGTTTCAAAATGATCCTGTCTCCAATCGATGACGGTGGCATTGGCCGTGATCGACTCCATTTCAAAATCACGTGGTAATTTGCGGCTGGTGTCGTGACTGAATAATAGATAGACGCCACAACGTGGGCCACTACTCGCAATACTGGCGAGACGTTGTGCGGCTCGTTCGCTGAAGCTTTGCGGAAAACCAGAAACAACCAACACGCGGTAGGGCTCGGCGACTTCCCCGGCATGTTCGTTGTATTCTTCGATGTTGGCGAATTGATTGCGAAGGTATGTCTGGAAAATATTTTCCATGTGCTCAGTGAGATCGGCGAGTTGTTTATCGATTTGATTCGGTTCAGTCCAAATACGATTGGTGATCAGCAACTCGTTATCATCCGTCAAATGCATGTAGGAAGAAAAGGGCTCTCCCAACCCTACGGGATCGAGCACAGTGAATCGCAAATTCCCCGGAGAAATGCCCGTCAGCAATCGCAACATGGACATTTGCAACAACGATTCTGCCGCTGATCGACCTTCCTCACCCTCGTAGTTCACAATAAATGAAGGCTTTGCCGGAAACGGCAATGAGGCGGGGACTGTCCAATCTGAATCGTGAGGTGGCAGAAAGTTTTGCGTGGCCGGTCCATTTTCAAAGAAGCCGAGCATCGTGCCAAACATGCCCAGCGGCAGGTCGGCAGGGATGGTTTCCGGTGGCTGCCAATCATCGGCGGCAATGCGGTCCCAATCGGTTGGGGGAGTGGCTTGCTCGCTAATTTGTTCACAGATTGCGGCCGCTTCGTTGAGTCCGCTCATCCAGCCCTGAATGAGCTGATTGCGGGCAGAGTTGATGAGTTCAGTCCGCTGTTGAATTTGTTGATCGAATGCCTCTTGAGCTGTCTGGAGGGCTGCACTCTTTTTCTTCTTGAGCGAATCAATTTTCTCTTGATAACTGGTTTCAATTTCTTGTTTGCTGAGTTCAAGCTGTGACATGACGGGCGCCAATGCTGCCTGTCGTTCTTCTTCAGCCGCTTTGAGCTTTTGCTGCTGTTGTTGTTCGAGCGATTGGATGCGGTCGTCGCGCTGTTCTTCGAACTGTTCGATGGAGCGTTCACGATGTTCCATCAATTTGCGATAATGCGTTTCGTAGATTTCTTCATGCTTCGCTTGCTCTCGCTCAGAGATCGCTTCCCAACGTGTCACGGCAGCACGTACTTGATACAGTCGAGTGACGAATTCCTCATAAGCGTCGCGGGTCTGTCGTCGCGAAACATCCCAACAAATCAACGCCGTCAGGATACTGAATATGGCACCCGCGCCTCCCGTCATGGCGTACCAAATATTCTGATCGATGCTGGAAAAACCAAGTGCGCTGCGATCCAGAAACAGGACCAAGCTGCCACCCACACTTCCGGCCAGAATCAGCATCAATAACAGTAACCGTGGACCTGAAAACCAATATGCAAACTGTTGTTTTTTGAGCGTTTCGTACGAATTTCGACACTTTTCCTCGGCTTCGAGAAATAGATCATGTGCTTCGCCGGCATTTTTTGATTTTTGAATTTCACTGGGAGCGGGTTCCGTGATGCCGTGCTTGCGGCGTTCGACAATCTGCTTGGCTTGATCGCTGAGCTCTTCCAGATGATCGAGTTCGACCCCCATTTCCATTCGCACTTTTTGTTGGCGATGGATTAAATTATCGAGTTTGCGTTTTGGGCTCTCTTCGGAATCGTCATCCACAATGGAACTCATCATCCAGCGATTTTGCTGAAATTCGTCTCCGGTTTGTGTGGTCTCAGATTTGTATTCTGTATTGAGTTGATGAATCGTGTTACGGTACTCACCTTCAATGCGATTCTTTTCCGTCTCAAAAGTCCGTTCCACTTGAGAAACCGCGTCGGCTTTTTGATCGTAAACTGTTTGCAGGCGAGCCTCAAAATCAGCCGAGATCTGTTCCTGTTCCGTCTCCAGTTGTTGGGGATAAGGTTGGTCAGCAGCGTTTTCGATGGCTTGAAGTTGTGCTTCGTGTTCGAGCCTGCGGCTAACCGTGGCTTGAAGTTGATTCAACAAACTTTCGTATTGTCCGATCAATGGTGATTCGCTCATCGGGCACCTTGGTGTTTGAGTTTTAATCTCTTGTCTGTCATGGAATGAGGCCCGCCGTCTTTCCGAAAAATTGTTTATCAATAATCACTCTCACGATCAGGGACGCAATCGCGTTGTGCCTGTCGCGTTAAGTCGGACATCCGTTGCATGACCGAGAGGGCATTCGAAAGTTCGGTGAAGAACGGTTGCAAATGTTCTTTTTCAAACGTCTGACTGTTGGAATCGGTCCAGGACTCGGCAGTCTCGTTCCATTCTTCTTCAATCGATTCACCGATCTCACGAAGACGGCCAATATGTGAGGTAAGATCGAAATTTCTCATGTTATCTCTCCTCAGCCGAGCGAGAACTTCCCGTTGATTCAGAGTCAGCCGGACTGACCGACTGACCAAGGTATTTTTCTAAAGATTGAATCGTTCGTTCGAGTAGAGCGAGTGACTTTTCGAGATCGTTGTCGAGAACACCTTGGAATTTGCCCAGTCGTCCACGGCACTCTTCGGCTTCTTCGGCGTATTTCCTGCTCCATGTTTTGACGTTTTCAACCTTTCGCTCCCCTTCTTGCAACCGTTTTTTGGCTCGTTCGTATTTCTTCTTTTCTTCAAAACAACTCGATCGCTGACCGGCAACCGTCCGCAATTTACAGTTTTCGTACTCTGTGCGTGATTCGGACATTTGTTCGTAACGTCTTCGAAGTTCCTGTTTCCAGGTGAGTGGAAGATCTCCTTCAAACCATTGAACGACGCGATGCATTTCGCGTTTGTAGGTATCGAGCACCTGTGAAGCACGGTCACGCTGAGTGCGCAGCCCAGCCTGAAGATTGGCAATGGCCTCCACTGATGTGATGTTGGCAGATTCTCCCACAGTCTTCTTCTCCTACAGTCATCCTTTAGCGTTGTTGAAGATATTCCTCGATGCGATCCGCTTTTCGCAACAGAAACGGAATGTACTCGTCATTCACTTCCACGACCCGGGCCATCGATTTGAGATTCTCCTCAAACTCCTCTGCAAAGCGTTTGTTCTCCTGATCCCGCCAAGAAGTCGACAGAGACTCCATCTTTCCGGCCAGTGCCGTCATCTGTTCCTGTAGACCACTGTTGAACTGTTTCAGTTGTTGTGCGAAGCGACGAAGTTCTTCGGGATTGACGATTGCCTGAGACATGAGACACCTGACGTAAGACGTGACCAGAAAGGATGTTGCCATTCTACGGAGAATCCGCACGTCATGGCAGAGATTTTCCCGTATCTCTTCGGATCTGCGATTATTTCACATGATTTGTACATTCTTGGACAGTTGGGATCTCACGCATTATTTCGAGAAACCGACGTGTGAGTCCTCTCTTCGCGCAACAGTATTCGTCACCTACACTTCCAATTCATCTCCAGGACTGGCATCAGAATGGATTCGGGCCGACATGGAATCGACCCTGCATCGACAACTTAAAACCTTGTACGCTCCCTCGGCTGACGAGACGGAGGTGGTCGTTGACGGCTATCGTATCGATGCCATCGCCGATGGAAGGTTGATCGAAATTCAGGCGGCGTCTTTGTCGTCATTGGCTCCGAAAGTCAAAATACTTTTGAAAAGCCATTCCCTGACTGTGGTGAAACCGTTGGCGGCCAAGAAATATATTATCAAGCGGAAAACGCCAGACGGAAAAATTCTCAGCAAGCGGTACAGCCCCAAAAAAGAATCGCTGTTACATCTGTTCGATGAATTAGTTCACTTTAAGGATATCTTTCCACACGAGAATCTCATCATCGAAATTTTATTGACGGAACAAGTGGAACATCGTGTTCCCAAAAAGAAATCTCGTCGTTGGCGTAAAGATTATCGAGTCATTGATCGCGAATTGACCGAAATTCAGCATCGGGTTTCAGTGGCATCGCCGGTCGATTTGCTGGGATTACTTCCCGAACTTCCCGAAGAGCCATTCACCACAAAAGAAATCGCTGGATGCTGTTCGGTTCCGCGATGGTTGGCGCAAAAAATGGCGTATTGTTTGCGAAAAGCGGGCAGCGTGGAAGTGACCGGGAAAAAAGGGAATGCCATCGAATACTGCTACACGCCCGGCACACTCGATAAAGTTGCGTGATGAGATCACTCCCGATCAACTATTGTGTGATCTTGCCGTGATGTTCTCGACGCCATGATCTTGACATTATGATGCGAGACGGGTGGAGTAAAGCCTTCTATTCACTGGGATCAGCAAAGGCTTTGTCGATGTCACGCTCGCCGCTCGCTTTTTTGACACTATTAATATTCGTTTTGTTGCCAACCTCAGCCATGACAGCAAAGGGTGCTGACAAGCCCAATGTTCTGTTCATCGCTATCGATGATTTGCGACCGATGCTGAACTGTTACGGCGAAGAACATATGGTGACGCCCAACATCGACAAACTTGCCAAGTCATCGCTGCTGTTTACTCAAGCCTATTGCATGGTGCCGACTTGTGGAGCATCTCGTGCGTCAATGATGACGGGTTTACGTCCCACACATCATCGGTTTGTCAATTATCTCACGCGAGTTTCAGAAGATGCTCCCAAGACAACCACGTTGAATACGCATTTCAAAAATCACGATTACACCACAATCTCTAATGGCAAGATCTACCATCACCCCGACGATCAAGCTCATGGATGGTCGGAGCCAGCGTGGAGACCAAAAGGGATTTCCACCTATCAACATCCCGAGAGCTTACGCATTGTTGAGGAACGCAAGAAAATCAAATCTCGTCGCAATCGCGGCCCGGCATTTGAATCCGCGGATGTCGAAGATGATGCCTATGCTGATGGTCGTATCGCGTTAAAAACGATTAACGATTTGCGACGCTTGAAGAAAGCTGGCAAACCGTTCTTCTTGGCGAGTGGATTTTTCAAGCCGCACCTGCCATTCGTGGCTCCGCAGAAATATTGGGATCTTTACGATTTCGATAAGATTCAATTGCCCGAAACTTACCATGTCCCTGAAAACGCTCCCTCAATATCGATTCATTCTTCGGGAGAGCTTCGCTCGTACGCTGGTATTCCGCCCAAAGGCCCTATCGACGACATGACGGCCCGAAAATTGATTCACGGTTATTATGCGTGTGTGAGTTACACCGATGCTCAAGTCGGTCGTATCCTGAATGAGTTGGAACGTCTCGATCTGGCGAAAGAGACCATTGTTGTGTTGTGGAGCGATCACGGCTGGAATCTGGGAGAGCACACCTTGTGGTGCAAACACAGTTGCTATGAAACCTCGATGCACATTCCGTTGATTATTCGTGTGCCGGGCGTGACCTCGGGACAAACCACTGCTGCGTTGGTTGAATCGATCGATCTTTACCCGACTTTAAGCGAGTTATGTGGGTTAGAAAGTCCCCACCACCTGACCGGTCGTAGTGTTGTGCCACTGTTTTCCAACCCCGATCAGTCCTGGAAAGAGTTTGCGATTGGCCGTTACAAGCAAGGAGATACCTTACGGACTGCCGAGTATCGCTACACCGAATACACCCAACCCACAGGGAAAATGTTAGGCCGCATGCTGTACGATCACCGTGCGGACGCAGAGGAAGACCACAATGTTATTGATCAAAAATCCCTCTCGTCTGAAATCGACGAGTTGGGGAAATTACTGAACGCCCAGAAAGGGCAAAGCCAAAAGAAACCCTCAAAATCTCGCTGAATGCGATCTCACCAGGGAGCTTCCATACGGTCGACGATTTGCATGGCAAGTTTATCGACGGCTCGTTGAGTTGCGGTGGCTTGAGATTGTCCCAATTCTGGAGCAAAGCTCGCAGTCGCGTCTAATGAGAGTCCTAATTGATCAACGGGAATCGTTTGTTCGGCAAGGACGTTACCGTTGCGCAGATCTTCCCAGACGACTTTCACTGCCAGTGAAAACTGCAAATCGCGAGCATCGTCAAAAAAGTTCTCACCGAGTGGGGCCTTGCGAATTTCAACGATTCGGCCTACAAGCCGTGTGTCGGCATACGGTTCTTTGGCGATACGAAATGGCGTGCGAGCTTTGATTTCGTTTTGAACCGCTTCGGTCAGTTGATATTCGATTCCGCGGCGTGAACTGTTTGATTCAAAAACGGGGACCGCAACCGTCCTCACATCGCGTGCATGAAACGAACCCATCATGTACCCACAACCGATATTCCCACAAAGAGGGAACAGCAGAAATGCAAGCATCATACGAAGACGAATTTTAGCAGAGCTGTGGGTCATAACGCAGATTCAATGAAACTATAATCGAACCCGTCCCGTTTGATCATAAGGACGCGGTTCAGGTTCAGAACTTGATGGATTATCGCGGGGAGTAAACTCCGACTTTCCCGAAGTCTCTTCTTCAGGCACACTTTCCAGCCTTGGGAACAAGCTCCAGTTCCAACTGCGGGCAGACTGTTTTGCTTCCGCTGGTCGGTTGATCTCGTTGGTACTTAAATATTGACGGGCACTTTGTGCGTATTTGGTATCGGGATACAGACGCAGGATTTCACGACAGTAGATGGCGGCTGAATCGTCGCGACCTTTCTTGTTGTAAAATTCCACGCGAGCCCATTCTCGTTTTGCTTTTGCTTCTTCAATGATTTGCAGTTCCTGTTTCAAGCGGCCTCTCATTTCTGAATCGGGCCACATCCGTAAGGCCGATTCTTTCAACTGTTCCGCTTCATCAAGACGTGTTCCATCGTAACTGGTTCCTTCGTAGCTCATGAGCTTCACATGAGAACCAAGAATAAACGAGTTCTTGAAGTGGGGGCTATCAGGATAGTTCTGACGCAGCGCGGCGAAGTATTCATCGGCTCGGACGCTGTCCCCTTTACGCAGGTAATGGCTGGCCGTCATCATCAAGGCATCGTCGGCAAGATTACTGGTCGGGTCGTTGAGCCAAATCGATTTCAGAGATTCCAACGCGCGACCTTCGGTGTCGAAGGTCGGACGAGTCGAATCGTGGAAGTTCGGTAAAAATGGAACAGCCAGAGTCGGATCCCAGGAATCACGTTCGTGATCGGGAACACTCATGCTGGTCGTGTTATCGAGATTCGATGCCAGTTTGATATCGCTGGCTTGTACCACATCCGGGAAGTCGAGCCAGATACCGGCAATCGTAAACATGCGATTGCTGATTTTTGATTGATAGCGAGTTGAAGGGAAGTCTTTCGTTAACTCGGCAAAAGCGTCTGTTGCTTCCGGGTATCGTTTTGTTTCAAAATAAAGCTCACCCAGTAAAAACAGAGCATCTTCTTTGACAGCATAGTCATCGTATTTTTTCACAACAGACTTCAGCTCTCCTTCGGCGGCTTTCCAGTCACGTTGCTGATAAAGTTTCTCGGCATATTGAAATTCATCGCGTCCTAATTCGTAGTAACCGGGATTGCGGCGGAGCTCTTCAATATCAGTTTTCTCGGTCCAAGAGAGCACTCGTTCGAGTGGTCCTTTGACGTTGTCTGTTTTACTCATCGCTCCCAGTCGTTCGTCTTCAGACTTTCGACCGAACAAACTGAACGAACTGCAACCTGGCAATACTGTCATGATTGCGCAGAGTATCAGCATCGATTTCAGGTGACTGTGGCAAATGGGATGTCGATCCATCGGTTCCACTTCTTCAAATGATCCGAGACTCGTCCTTGAGACCGGAAGTATTTCGGGGGGGAGATCTGAATAACCGTCCCTGAACCGGGCCGGATTTGTAACAGATAGGATGGGACTGTGGGAGGGGAATTGTCGAATGACAGGAAAATTATCGGGAAAGGGTCTGCAAATATCGTAATGTTTTCGGACGACGCCCCAAGTCGTAAGAGACTGCGGAGGTCGTCACGTTGTTCATATCTCGTAAAATCTTCTCATCAAGGTTCTCAGGTTCGATAGCCGCCGGTACCGACAATTGTCGTAACCATTGGACAGCTTCTAACCCAATTCGATTGTTTTCATATTCTCGAGTCTGACAGCGACGGCATAAGAGCCCTCCCTGAGAGACCCAGTAAGCGAACGGTGCCCCTTCAGTAGTGGGCCGGTCGCATTTCAAACAGGTTTCAAAATTCGGTAAATGTCCAATTTCCCGCAGTAAAGCCAACTCAAACAGAATGATGGCTAACCGTGGAATGGAAACTTCATTGTCTAACCGAATCAATGATTGATGGGCGGCATCATACAATCCGGGATGCGGATCGAATTCCTCATTCAAACCATCTAACAGTTCGGCGAAATAATATCCACCGTACAATCGAATCAGCTCACGATGAGTGTTCTGAAACCGTTTCTTCAAACGTGATTCGGTCAAAATCCCCAGACTTCCCGAGGATTTACGAATGAAGACTATGTCACAGATCGAAAGCAGGTCAAGACCAGACTCGAACGGACCCTTAAGTCGTTTCGCTCCTTTAGCTAACAGCGGAACCTTACCAAATTCGCGTGTGTAAAAAGTGACCACACGGCTGGTTTCGGAGAAGTCGACCTGTCGAATGATGATCGCTTCCGTTTTTTCGGTCGACATGATGGGGCGATTACAGGTGACGGTACATCACGCCGGAAGTCCGTTCTCACCGGCGAAATACCAGTCTAGCACACTTATGTTTGAAATCGCGAGACCGGTCCTGATTTGATACGTCTCTTCGCCTCCCAATAAGCCGACCAGACACCCCACCAAACGCGCGGTTGTCGCTAGAATCGAATAAGATTCCCTTTGAGTAAGACCGTTTTTCGCAGTAGATGACTCCGAAACAGAAACCACCGGCATCCGGGTTGAGCATGTCGCAAAAAGAACAGCCAAGCAGATATTGCTTTTTCTTTCTCACTCAACGAATTACGACGATCTTTCAGTCGTAACCCTCCCATCGGTGATTGCAGATGAATCAAAGCGGCTTGCGGATCGTAGATCAGTTTGCTACCCAGTTCGGCCAGTCGAATTGCAAGATCGTAATCGTCGCCGTAAGAATTCCCGGAAAAGTTCTCATCAAAACCACCGACTCGTAGAAATTCCGAGCGACGGATGGAACCGTTACAAGTGCAGAACGTATTCACTTGATATCTCTTATGCCCTTCTCGTCCAAAGTATAAGGCGTGAAAAACGGCAGGTTGATCCGACCATATCGGTGTCTCTGCGGATTCAGGATGCCCGGGAAGATCCTTGTCAGAAGGAAGGTCGGGCTGATCCAACTCGGCAGCACTCAACTCGCGTCCCGAGACTGAGGAGACTTCCGGGTCGCGATAATTGGCGACATGACGTTCCAAAAAGCGTTGATTCAGAATGCGAACATCATCATCAAGAAAGAGCAGAATCTCGCCGGTCGATTTTTCGACTGCCGAGTTGCGAGCATTCACGACCCCCGGCGTTTCTAATGTCATCCAACAAATATTGTCTTGCGTTGTGAATGTAGATTTTTGTTCCTGAAATTCTTCGGGCCATTCCGGGTTTTGATCGGCAATGATGATCTCGACCGAGGAAATCGTTTGGGTATCCCAACTCTGTGCGGCCAAATCTTCGAGCGTCTCCAACAGCGGACCGAATCGACGGTACGTGGGAATAATGACAGAGAGAGACAGGGGAGATGACACGTCTTGGGCCTTGAAATGAATGTTTTCGTAATATTAACACGCCTGTCGGTCGACACACGCCGTAAGTCGCGTACGCTGGAAAGAGTTGCCTCCTACAACCTTTTCAGCCCACATTATCCGCCTAACACGACGAACTTTCCCTCTCATGAACGACGAACTCTTCCAGCCATCGGCCATCATCTTCGATTGTGACGGCACTCTTGTCGATTCCATGCCCTCACATTACATCGCCTGGGTACAAACTTTGGCCGATTACGGGTTGACGTTTGATGAAGATCTTTTTTACGCATTGGGCGGCTGGCCGACTTTGAAAGTCGCTCAACTGACCATTGATGAGAATCAATTGAAGGATGTTTCCGCTCAGAAATTGACCGACATCAAAGAAGCAAAATTTGAAGAGAATCTTGATCGGATCAAAATCATCCAACCGGTTGTTGACGTGGTGGAAAGCCATCATGGTAAGATTCCTCTCGCTGTGGGAACCGGCGCCATTGACCGAATTTGTCGAGAGATGCTGACACAAGTGGATTTGCTAGATCGATTTGACGCCATCGTTGCCGCAGATCATGTGACCAATCATAAACCGGCTCCTGACACCTATCTGGAAGCGGCCCGGCAGCTCAATGTTCCGCCCGAAGAGTGTCTCGTCTACGAAGACACACAACCGGGGATTGAAGCGGGATTAGCGGCGGGCATGCAGGTGATCGATGTTCGCGATTTCTATACGCCCGAACGCATCACGGATTGATTATTCTTCTCCGGGTGGGCGTGACATCAAAGAATCGGTCGCTTCTGCCGGAGATTTCTGCTCGTAAATCACTCGGTAAACTTCCTGACAAATCGGAAGATCGATGCCACGACTTTCGGCGAGATCATACAGACTTTTGACCGTTGTCACGCCTTCCGCAACCGCATGCATTTGTGCAAGAATTTCGTCGAGTGTCTGGCCTTTGCCAAGTCGCTCACCCACGCTCCGGTTTCGACTGTGGGGACTGGTGCAAGTGGTGATGAGGTCACCCATTCCGGCGAGTCCGGCGAAACTGGATTCTTCGGCTCCCATCATGACTCCGAAACGTGTCATCTCGACAAGTCCGCGTGTCATCAAGGCGGATTTGGCATTGTCGCCATAACCGAGCCCGTCACAAATTCCGGCAGCAATCGCCACCACATTTTTGAGGGCGCCGGCGAGTTCCACACCGACCAGATCGGAATTCGTGTAGACGCGGAAGCGATCAGTATTGAACCTCTCTTGAACGGTTTGTGCTAACGACAAATCGCCACACGCTGCGACGACACTGGCCGGAAGCCGCATCGCGACTTCTTCTGCGTGACTCGGACCACTTAACGAGATGATGGTTCTGTCGCCGAGAATTTCATTGATGATTTGGCTGGGTCTTAGAAATGTTCCATTCTCAATCCCCTTGATGACACTCACCACAGGCCGTGATTCAGTGAGATGGGGGGTAAGGCTTTCCAGTGCAGACCGTAAAAACTTTGAGGGAATTGCCGCCACCAGCATATCGACACCCTCCACAGCTTCGGCGATATCACCAGTGGCGGTGACTCGATCGGGGAGTGGAATGCCGGGCAGAAATTGTCGATTCTCGCGAGCTTTGTTGAGATCGTCTGCCTGATGGGGATCGTGACACCACATTTTCACCGATTGATTGGGGTGATCGGTTAATACAATAGAACAGGCAGTGGCCATTGCTCCGCTACCGAGAATGGCAAGTTTTGTATCAGTCATCTGCGATGTCCTTGCGGGTTAAACCGCGTTTCTTGGTGATGTTCCAACCGAAAATCGGAGAGATTGAAAATAACGGCTGGAGGCAGTAATGCCAATCGTTTTAACCGTTAATTCCATTACCGGGAAATCCCTGCTGCGTTTTGTTTCGTCAACATGTCTGATTAAACCGCGCATTGGGATTCCTGGGCTCTCAGTTTCATAACTTGCTTTCGAAGTACTAAAATCGAGTTGCCCAGCCGTAACTGCTGCATTACTCTGGGAGTAGTCCATCTAATGAGGTTGATATGTCTGACGAAAATACTCCCAATCAGGAATACTCGGGAACTGATCGCCGTAAAAATCGGGGAGGCGCTGCCCCGGGTGGGCGGGAACGTCGCCAATTTCGAGATTCTCACAGCGACGGCGACTCCGATGTCCGCGAGTTGGCGGAAGCGATCGACAATTACAAAATGGCCAACCGCCGCCGATTCATCACGTATGAAGAAATTCTCAATGTGGTGAAATCCTTGGGGTATCATAAGTAATCAGTCGGCATTCCTGTGAGAAACTCACGCTGTATTTGAGCAATTCTTACAATCTCTACAATCTTCGGTAAGTTCTCTTCTCGGCTGAAGATACGTCTGCTCTGAGTGATTCTGCGGGTCTCCTTCGGTGATCTGAAATCGTGGCGATGTCGGTTTTTTCGTCCTCAATCTTGAAATTGATGTTGACCAATTTCCAATTTTTCACGAAATTTCCGATCCCTTCATCGGCGGTCCTCTCCCCCAGAACAGTCCCGCCGATTTATCCCGCACTAAACAGCAGGTGTTCCCGTGAAAAAATTATTCACTTTACTCGCCACGATCTTTGCCGTCACTCCGACGTTATCCGCTCAGTCGTATGATGGAGCAAATGGATTGACGACGAATTACTTCAGCGAGAATCTGTCGCCTGACATGTTGTCAGCCAATACAGATCAGCCGGTCATTCGGGGGCAGACTCCTACATTCGATGACGGCACAGGAGGCACTCCCTTCTTTGACGATACCGGAACCACATTCAACAACGGCAGTGTGAATGGTCAACAGTTTGCACAACCCATTATGCCGGCTCAACCGATCATTCCCGGTCAGCAGGTGGATCCATTTTTGAATCCGCAAGCGATGTACGGACAACAGGCACCCGGTATCCAGGCTTTCCCCGGAGTCAATGGTCCGCAACCTTATCGTTTCGGTTGGACTCTAAGAACGGAGTTTGAATATCTGGCTGACGAAGCACAGAATCTCGGTGGCGTACCGATTGGAAGTGCAGAATCATTCGGTTTGAATGTGGAAGCTCAAAACGCAATGCCTTTAGGACCCGGGGGATGGGTCTTCGTTCACACGCCCAACTTTATGTGGCGAAATGTGAATGGGATTACCGCACCCTTGAATGTGGAAGACCTTTTCCAGTTCGGCTGGGACATGAAATTGGTCAGTCCGTCAGTCGGTGGTTGGGGTATGGAGATGGCCTTTGAGCCTTCGATCAATACTGATTTAAGTGGAAATATTGATGAGAGTTTCGGCCTGAATCTCGATGGTCGCGGTGCCTTGATGTGGCAATGGGGACCACAAATGACGTGGGTCGGTGGAATCATGTATCTGGATCGTGTTGACGACCGAATTCTGCCTTACGGGGGTGCTGTCTGGCGACCGAATCAACTGTGGGAGTTTCGGATCATGTATCCCGAATCTCAAGCCAAAGTTTTCATGGGGAATTATTGGGGTTGGTCACACTGGCTGTATGCCCGAGTCGATTTCCTTCATTCCGAAGCGTATCAAATCGAGCATTTACCGGGGCTCGATACTCAACTGCAAGTGGAAGACATGCGAGCCACTTTGGGTTGGCAATTTGACAATGGTGTCACTGCTGGCTTCTTTGAAGGAGGCTGGGTCTTCGAACGTGATATCGAAATCGGTCGCCCTGTCGGATTGGGTGGAGACATCGATTCCGGTTTCATGGCAAGAGCCGGTTTGAGATTCTGATCTGCACTGAAAATACCAAACGGACGCAAGAACCCCGCAGGGAATTAATTTTCCTACGGGGTTTTTGCTTTGGCGACAGGCAAACTCGAATTATTATTTGACGGCGTGAATCTTCGAAAGCAGATGTTTCGTCAGATTGGGTGTCACTGCCGACATGCGAAGTCGCTGTTGCAAGCTGGGATGTTTCGTGGGGAGTTGCTCAATTTGTTGGACATAATTGGTCAACTTCTTAGGGGAGACGGCATCCAAAGAATTCAAAGCGAGCGTCGAAACATAGGGGCCATGTGTTCCCACATTACTCAAATCGATCAAAGTAGAGATCGCACGTTCTTGTAACGCTGCACGCCCATATTTCGCCAGTGCCTCGGCTGCCACGATTCGAACGGAAAGAGACTCATCAGCGAGCAACGGTTCCAACTGAGATTGCAGCGGTTTCGCGGCTGATTCTCCTAAAACATTGATACCCAGAACGGACCAGTAACGGACGGCTGAATCGTGATCGTTGATCCATTCTGTCAACTTTTTGATGTTTTCGGGATCACGATCCGTCGCCATCTCGGCCACATGCAGGATTTGTTTCAATTCATACCGACTGGAGTCCTGAGCCATCTCCCAGACAGTGTCGTCACCCGCGCGAGCGTGCATCATGGGTTCCGGCAAGAAGCCCGCATCGCGAGTTGACAGCAAATGGCCGTGCAATGCTGTCCGCAATTCTTTCAGGATCGTCTGATGTTTGGGACTTTCGGCAAGATTTTTCACTTCATCAGGATCTGCCGAAAGATCGTAGAGTTCTTCGGATTCTTTCGGCCCCCAGAAACGAGATTGAGCCGCATTCAGCTTTCCCTCGTGAAACATTTGGTACCACACTTGAGTGGTCGGGGTTTGGAACATGTAGTCAACATGCTCTCCGTAAATGCGATGAGGCATGAATTGTCGCAGATAAATGTACTGCTTGTTTCGAGCGACTCGAACAATGTCGTATCGTTCGTCCATGCGTCCGCGGAAACCAAACATGTATTCTTGAGGCTTCGTTTCGTATTGGCCGTGAAATGCGTGACCTTGCATGTGGGTGGGAGGTTTAATTCCGGCCAAGCTGAGTGCCGTGGCTGCCAAGTCGACAAATCCGACCAATCGATCTGAAGATCCTCCTAGCTGATAATCTTGACCGGCAAGATCGCGATATTTTTTCGGAAACGAAACAATCATCGGGACTCGTAAGCCAGAGTTGTATGGCCAACGCTTACTTCGTGGCATACCCGCACCGTGATCGCCGTAATAGAAAATGATGGTATCGTCTTCGAGGCCGTCGGCTTTGAGTTGTTTCAGAGTATTTCCAACCTGCAGATCCATCTCAGTAATCTTGTCATAATACTGCGCCCAATCGCGACGCACTTCGGGAGTGTCTGGATGATAGGCGGGGACGGTGACACCGGCAGGATCATGTACGGGAGTATGTGGACGTTTGCGAACTTTTGATTCGTGACTGGTCGTGAAATTAAAAATCGCAAAAAATGGTTGCCCCACTTTTCGATTTCGCCAGTGTGCTTTCCCGCTTGACTCATCCCACACATTTCCACCGGGAAGATTGTAATCTTGCTTCGATTGGTTCGTGCAATAATAGCCGGCTTCTCGCAGGTATTGTGGATACAGATGGAAGCCGTTTGGGATGCTGGTTGATGACCGCATGTGTTGGGCTCCCAAGCTGGGAGGGTACATTCCCGTGATGATGGTTGTCCGGGCTGGTGCACACACGGGAGCAGTCGACCAGGCGTTTTGGTAGATCATCCCCTGTTTCGCAATACTGTCGATGTGTGGAGTGTCGGCGTATTCGTCACCGTAACAGCCTACATGCGGGCCGTTATCTTCACTGGTAATCCAGAGAATGTTAGGACGTTCTGCGCAAAACGCAGAATTCAAAGTCAAGAGACTCAGACAAATGGAAAAAATTCCGCGAAAAGACATGTGATTCGTCTCCCGATTGTGTGTGAAGGAGATTTCAGTTTACGGGGAGCCTGCGTCTCTACGCAAGTACCTGCTGAATTAAGGATTTATGGCGGAGATTCAACAGGCAGGCTTAAGAAGATGTCAAAATATTCCGATAATAAGGGTTATTCGGTCAGGAACACTGAAAACATTCACTCTACGAAAGCGGAATCGTGTCAGAGATCGTTGCCGTCATTCTGGCTGCCGGGAAGAGTTCGCGCATGAAGTCGCGAACTTCCAAGGTGCTACACCCTTTGTTTGGTCGGCCAATGATCGATTATGTCCTCTGCTCGGCACGAGAGGCGGGAGCGAATCGTTTTTTGGTCGTAATCGGGCATGAAGGCGAAGCCGTGCAGGCCGCACTTTCGGGTGAACCAGATTTGGAGTTCGTTTGGCAACACGATCCACAAGGGACCGGTCACGCGGTCATGATGTGTGAGGAATATCTCAAGTCACACACGGGACAAACACTGGTGCTCGCGGGAGACACGCCTCTCCTTTCCAGCGACTCGCTACGAAAACTGGTCAACGAGAATCAATCCGCTTCTTGTGTGATCGGGGCCGCCATCACCGAAAACAATCATGGGCTTGGGCGTATTGTCCGTGATGGCTCTGGAGCGTTTCAAAAAATTGTCGAGCAAAAAGACGCGACGCCCGACGAAGACGCCATCACCGAAATCAACACCGGTTGCTATCTGTTTGAAACAGCCGACTTACTTTCATCGCTTGGCCAAATCGATAAATCCAATAATCAGGGCGAATTGTACCTGACCGATTGCCCGGCCATTTTATTAAATGAAGGCAAGACGGTTGTTGCCTCCCCCTGTTTCTCAATTGATGAAGCGATAGGCGTTAATACCAGGCAACATCTGGCTGAAGTGCGTGACGTGTTACATCAACGTGGTTTGGAAAAATTGATGGCCGAAGGTGTTGGAATCGTGAATCCCGCTCTCGTGGATATCGATCCACGAGCAACAATTGGGCAAGATACGATCGTTCACCCGTTTAGCATCATCGAAGGCGAAGTGACCATCGGTGAAAATTGTATTGTCGGCCCGCATGCTGTGATTCGCGATGTCAATGTTGCCGATGGGACGGAGATATCTCCGTTTACATTACTTACAGGTTAAGCTAAAACCCTCAGAAATAAGTCCTGATCTATCTTATTTGAAGTCAAGGATTGACTCATGCCCCTCACATCTTTATCCAATCAGCAGATCCCTTCTACCGAAGCCGCCGTTCATCTCAATACTCTCTATGGAGGGTTAGGAGACCAACAGCGTGACTTCCGCAATGCCAATCTCATTCGTTTGATTTGTGGCTACATTCAGGGATCACGGATTCTCGATGTTGGTTGCGGAGCCGGACGTTTGCTCAATGCCCTCAAGCAGGAGGGTTTTTCTCCCGTGGGGATCGAGCCGGATGAAGAGTTAATCGCGTTATCCGAACGCATGAACCCTGAGTTGAAGATCTATCAGGGCGAAGGGGACCGCCTCGCGACCATCCCTGAGCAGTTCGAGACAATTACCATTATCGACGTTCTTGAACACATCGAGGACGATGTTCAACAATTAGAGTTGATGTATGACCGTCTCGAAGAAGGAGGTCGGTTGGTGGTGGTCGTTCCCGCTCATCAGTGGTTGTACGGACAACGGGATCGAAACGTCGGCCATTTTCGTCGTTACTCTCGAAAAGTACTTATCGAACGTGTTCAGCAGACAGGTTTTGAAGTGCAGTCTTCCCGCTTCTGGAACATGTTGGGAGTGGCTCCGTACTGGTTTTCAGAACGAGTTTTGAAAAAAGAATTGAATACCTCTCTCAGAAACGATTCACAACAAGGATTCTTGAAAAGAAGTCTCGCTGCTGGATTGCGCACCTGGTTTCGGGGGATCGAAAACAATGTCAGCTTTGGCTTTGGCTTAAGTGTGATTTGCATCGCACAAAAACCAAAGTCGAAGTCACGACAATTGCGTAACGCGGCATGAATTCAGATCAATTCGAGTGTCTGGTTAAAATTCACCGACAACTTCTCCACCCTGACGAGTCGCAAGTCCCTGATACACGCCTCCGTCGATGTTCTCGCTGACAAATCGTACCCGTCCATCTCCCAATAAGAACTGAGCGCCTCCTTCATGGAAACTGCTGAAGTCTTCGAGATGACCGGCAGGGTCATTCGGTGGATGATCGGTCCCACCAAGAATACGGGCGAAGGCTTCTTCCCCTTCGGGAATCACGCCCGCCCAAGTGGAAAGATGGGCGGGTTCACCCGCAGGGACGTTCAATCGAGAGGCTCGCTCGCCCACAAGAAACGTATTGCTGGTACCGTCAATCAGATCTCGCATTTTGTAAGCCGTATTATGTCCGAATACGCCATTACCCCAACAGTTATTGCCGAGACCGACGGTTTCGCAGTCATGAATCTCTGTGGTTCCAAACACACCGGGGTAGTTTGCGGTTGGCATATTGGTTTGCAGGGGGGGTCCTGGTGAGCCTTCTTCTTCGATATCCCAACGCTCGGGACCAGGGTCAGAAGGACAGCGATAGCCTGTAATTGTCGTATTGAAGAGAATGCTATTTTGATTCGGAACCGTTTGAATCACTGGTTGACTGAAATTGAGTTGATTGTAAAGCGGTGCTTGATCCATGAACGGCAAGATCATCACGTGCCAACTCATTCCTGATGGACCTTCCACATCAGGTCGAAAGGGAGCAGTTTGTTCTACGCCAATCCAACCGGGAGGGAAAGCACCGTGAGTATCGTGATAGTTATGGAGCGCCAATCCAATTTGCTTCAAGTTGTTTTTGCACGAAGAACGACGTGCCGCTTCTCGGGCTTGTTGAACGGCGGGTAACAATAAGGCAACGAGAACCGCAATGATGGCAATGACGACTAACAGCTCAATGAGTGTGAAGCCACGCGCAGTGCGCTTTTGAGAAAAGAACATGAGTGATTATTCCTGGTAATATCTGGATGAATGGGACAGCTTGAGTCTGACTGCGCAAATCCGATCAACAGGCTTGCGCTCACAATAGGAGAAATGTCAAACAGCGATCCCGGAGGGTGGCCCCCGCAGATAAAAACAGGAAGGATTCAGAGAAGAAAGCAATGACTCGACAAGAGAGTCTTCTGTGGCGAAAGGTTTGGATTCAGGCTCCACAAACGTCACGGCAAAGACGGAACCCGTTAGAGCCAAGATTTGGCAAGACTGACAATCTTCAGAGTCGTGAGGACAGGTTGGGCAAGGATCATCCGTCTCGTTCGACGAGGTATTCTGTTCTAGGCCTGTGTCGTGCGAGTGTGAATGCTTGTGGTGCGAATGCCCATGATCAGAATGATCGTGAGTGTGATCATGGTGAGTATGCTCAACCTGAGACAGTTCTTGTTGGCACTCTTCACTCTCGCAATTCACTAAGTGACTGTGGACGTGCCAACCGGTCGCCAGTCCGATCATCATCGGCCAGGCTGCCAATAGCAGGTAAGAAGTCGATTTGTGAAAACGCGAGAACATGACAATGATTCCAAATGTGACACACCTATTATTGCAGTTGGATTGCAATAACTCAAGGTTGTTGATTAAGGATTAATGAAACGCACTGAAATAATAGTGTTTTGTACAATGAATGTTTTTCTGGTCAGAAAAGGATTTCCATCAACATCGTTTGATGTGTTAAGCTCTCTGTTCTGAGATACTTACAGACAGGTACACCAAAGCCGTGAAACATCACGCTGCACAACACTACGACTTCACTTTTAGCCGACGTTCTTTTTTGACCGTAGGTGCAACGGCTTTCGGTGCGCTCACTTTGCCGGACCTGCTAAGAGCGGACGCCTTCTCGCAACGCCGCCAAAAATCTTTGATCTTTGTGCATCTTGATGGTGGCCCACCACAGATGGACATGATCGATCCCAAACCAGACGCACCGCTTGAACTGCGCGGCGAGTTTCTTCCGATTGCGACGCAAACTCCCGGGATCCAAATCTGCGAGTTGATGCCAAAACTGGCGCAGCAAAGTCAGAAGTTTGCTTTTGTGAGATCTTTGGTTGGCTCGGCAGGTCGGCACGATGGCTTTCAATGCCAATCAGGATTCCACTACAAAGATTTAGAATCGATGGGAGGCCGACCGGCCCTCGGTTCGGTTATGTCAAAACTTGTGGGTACTCCAGACGATGATGCTCCCACCTTCATCGACTTGATGCAGGGACGGCCTTTGGTTCGTAATAGTGCGCGTCCCGGATTTCTCGGTCCTTCCTTTTCGCCCTTCCGACCCGATATATCGGACATGTTCAATCGCGAACTTGAAGCTGGAATGAAAGGGGAGCTTGCGCGTTTGGGAGCAGACCACAGTACCTCGCTGACATTGGACGGATCACTCACGGTCAACCGTCTGACATCGCGGACCGAATTGTTACGCGGGCTCGATTCGATTCAACGGACTGTCGATTCCAGTGGCATGATGAATGCCATGGATCAATTCACGCAGCAGGCGGTCGGCATTTTAACCTCGGGGCGATTGGCGGATGCTTTGGATCTGTCGAAAGAACGCCCGGAAATCATCGCCCGCTACACACCCAAAGTTTCGATTGATCAAGACCGTTTCCGTACGGCAGAAGGTCCAGAATCTGTTTTGAAATTTCTGCTGGCACGTCGGCTGATTGAAGCGGGAGTGCGAGTCGTCAGTTTGTCGATTTCGGACTTTGATACACATTCGTCGAACTTTCCGCGACTGCGGAATTTACTGCCCATCGTTGATCACGGCTTGACGACTTTGGTTGATGATTTGACCGAACGTGGCTTAATTGATGATGTGACGATTGTGGCATGGGGGGAATTTGGCCGCACACCCCGAATTAACGACAAAGGTGGTCGCGATCATTGGCCCCGCGTAGGACCGGCGATTTTGGCGGGTGGTGGGCTTTCCACCGGCCAGGTGATCGGAGCGACTGATCGCACTGCATCCGCAGTCACACAAAGGCCGGTCAGCTATCAGGATGTCTTTGCGACGCTCTACCAATCGTTGGGGATTGACGCCTTGCAGACGACTCTTCTCGATCCGCGCGGTCGTCCTCAATATCTGGTGGATGAGGGCGAACCAATCCGAGAGCTTCTGTAAGAAGTGGCTTTATTCTTTCCATAAAAAAAGCGACCACTCGAAAGTGATCGCTCTTGGAAGTTCAATTTGCCGTGAACGCTTAAGCGTTTTTCATGCCAATATTGATGTAAGCGTGGACGTGCGGCGCGCCGCGGAAGTGAGTGACAAATGTTGGCCCTTCGATGCGCCAGATGTCCCACACTTTGTCGTTCTTGAGATCGCCGTTTTGATAGAACGCCATGTTCAGTTTTTCCATACCACCACCCTTTTTGATGAATGACAACGCTTCATTCACATCGGCTTCCCGGTAAGGTGCGAGAATTGTCTTGATGACTGATTCGACCAGTTCCACCTGATCGGAAGACAGTGACCCGACAGAAACACCGCCGAAAGCCGGTTTGTTACCTTGCAATTGGACCTGTGTTTCTTTGGGAGATTTTTGCAGCAAGGCCAGTTTGCGTTGATCGGTATCGAGTGCCTTAAAAACTTCATTGGCCGCTTGGGTTTGATAGTGGAATACATTTTGTGCGGGATCGCTTTCGCCGTGTCCGTAGACAATGGGTCCACCAAAGGCGGCTCCCTCGACGGAATCTCCGTCTGCTCGTAAGGTCACGTGTCGTCCGGTCAGTTCCCATTCAAATTTGCCGGTCCCCGGTTCACCGAAGATGGCAATGTGATTCAGATCCCAACCGCCGGAATCTTCGTCCATTTGTTTGAGAAATCGTTGGAAGCCATCCTCGCTGGTGACATTCTGGACGATCTTCTTGATGAGTGCCTGTTGTTCTTTGGTGTAGAACGCACCGCCGATGGTCGGTTTCGTGATGGCCCAGTTTGCGTTGATGCGGGTGCGCAACTGATGATTGAACGAGAAGCACATCGTCTGTTTTTGTTTGTCCGTCAAAGTTGAGTAAAGTTCGGTGACGGCCGTTTCGGCAATCGCCTTTTTCTTGTCACCCGCCGACAGCAGGCTGCCCGTGTTGAGCATGGCACTCCCGGCAATGGCTGCCGTGCCAAGAGTCTGAACAAATTGACGGCGTGAGACGCCATCTCCACAGTCGTGACAATTATTTTGGTTTTGCATGAGCTGGACTTTCCTCTGGCGGGTGTTTTGGCAGGATGGCTGGTGAATCGAGAACTGTCTACATTCAACCTAAACCTCATAAGAACCCATTTGGAGCGAAATTAACAGGAAAATTTCCTCAACGGGCTGTTAAATGGGTGATTCTTGGAGCCTCCTGAGCTTGGCAGGAGAATACAGTTCCATCGATCAGTGGACTCGTTCATAATCGTTTTTGACCGAAATTTTGATCATTTCACCTGAACCGACTCGCTATGACCGATCACTCGCCCGAACACAATTCGAACTCTTGGAGACCTTGGCTGCTCGGGGCAGTGGTAATGTTGGTTGCCGTGGCCGCATTCTTCTTGATTCCGCGCGAAGATCCACCACCAGAAGACAGTCGAATGGCTGTTTTGCTCGAAATCATCGACCGCAAAAACCGGGCCATTGGGCATCTGGAAAACAATCAACTGGAAGAAGCAGCCGCAGGTTTTTGGATGGTCATTGAAGTCACACCCAAAGAATCTTTGGGATACCAAAACCTGGCAATCACCTTGTTGTTAAAATTGGCTTCTCTCAACAAAGCACAAGAGCCTCAAGAATTCGATTCTACCCAATTAGGACTTGCCGAAACGCTCACGTCGTGGGCCTCCATTCATGGGGAGTCTCCGCAACAGGTGATTCTGTCTGCGCGAATGTACGAAGTGATTGAAGATCGAGAAGCTGCCATCAATGCGTATTTGAGCGCAGCCGAACTCAGTAAGACCGACCCCGAGTTGCCTTACCAAGCGTTCCAATTGATGCAGCAACGTCCCGACGAATACGATGTTTCGGAAAAGAAGGCCGCCATTCAAGAGGCCCATAAACGGTCTCCCGAAAACATTGCCATCGTCGTGGCTTATCTGCGTTTTCTGGCGGAGACTCAAGACGATTTGTTTCTTGAGGTTCTGGAGCAAGCGCGAGATTTGTTCATACCCCTCTCTGTTCGAGTGCGTGAGACCCTTCCCAAGATATTAGATAAAGCCTCCAGCGCAGTGAAAGAGGAGGATTGGAGAACCGCTCAGACTCAACTCGGATTCACGGGCAATTTGCTATTGGCCGAGATTGCCTACACCAACGATTTGAACCGCCTGAATCCGCATCCTCTCGAATATGTCGCGATGGACTTTTCGGATGCCTTTTACAATCTTGCAACAGAGCCGTTTTTTCAGTCTCCCGCTCCAATAGATGTGACTTTTCAAGCACAGACATTAGAACTAAGCGGCATCGAATCTGGTGTCACTGCCCTCTCAACTGCCGACCTCACACTTGATGGCCAGCAAGAACTCATTATTGGTGCCGGCAATCGACTGCTTGTGTATGCACTTCCTCAGCCGCAAGAACCTCTCTTTCAACTGGATCTGCCGTTTGAAATTTCGGGAATTGTGGCTGCCGATCTCGACCGCGATTATCAATCCACACGAGACGAAGCTCTCAAAAAAGTCAAAGAAGGACTCTTTGATACCGATCTCGATTTGATTGTCTGGGGGCAAGAAGGAGTACAACTGATCCAAAATGAATTTCAACAAGCAGATACAGCAGTCAAGCTTTCGCTTGTCGAACTTCCAGACGAGTTACGAGAGTTGCAGCAGATTAACGATGCCCACGTCGCCGACATTGATCATGATGGAGACCTCGATTTCACAGTGCTCTCTCAAGCCGGAATGACATTATGGTCGAATAACGGCAACTGGAGTTTCTCCAACTTCACGCCGTTTTCGCATCTTCCCCAAGCCGATCAACGCTTGCAGACAATTGCCGCCGCCGACATCGACCGCAATTTGCTCAACGACTTTGTCGTGCCCGCAGACTCTGAACCGGGGTTGTTCCTCTTAGAGAACAATCTGCATGGCCGATATGTGTCACGTCCGCTCAATGTTGCGAAAGACGCGGCTTCTGCGGTCGTTGTTGTCGATCTGAATCGGGATGCGTCATGGGATCTTTTGTCGGTGGGAGAAACCGGTCTGACGTTCATCCCCGGCACAACGCTTCAAGCGGGAGGTTGGAAGCCGGGTGCGACCGAGCAGATCTCGGACATTGCGGGAGATGAGTTGTCTAACTGGGATTATAATAACGATGGCCTTCTTGATGTGATCACTTGGAATGCTGAGGGACTCCAAATTTATGAAGGGGATCTCAATGAGGGTTTGCAACATCGGGCAGAGCTCACTGACTCCTTGCCGGGGGCAGAACAGTTAGAAGTGCTCGACTTCGACAAAGATGGTGATCAGGATTTGATTTTGCTCTTAAAGGGGCAAGTTCATTTGGTGACCAACGAAGGTGGCAACAAAAATAACTGGATTGATGTCCGCCTACGAGCCGAAGAGATCGCTCAAACTCCTCGCGAACGCTGCAACATGCACGGCGTAGGAAGCTTGCTGGAACTGAAAGCCGGAGGGTTGTATCAGTCCCGAACAGTCAACGGCCCGCTGACACATTTTGGACTCGGTCAACAAACGGATGCTGATATTCTGCGAGTGCTGTGGACGAACGGGATTCCCCACAATGTACTCTCACCCAAAACCAACGGCGTCATCTTTGAGCAACAGCAACTCAAAGGCTCTTGCCCATATCTTTACACGTGGGACGGAGCCGAATTTGTCTTTGCCACCGATTGCCTCTGGGCGTCACCGATCGGTTTGCAGTTTGCTCAGGGAGTTCTCGCACCTGCCAGAGAGTGGGAATATTTGAAAATCTCCGAGGACCTGCTCGTCCCCCAAGAGGGAGAGTATGTTCTACAAATGACCGAAGAGCTTTGGGAAGCCGCCTATTATGATTCGGTCAAATTGATAACCGTCGATCATCCGTCAAGTCTGCAAGTCTTCTCGAATGAAAAAGTCGGTCCTGCGGAGATCGCCGAGTTTCAGATTCACACCGTTCGAAGGCGACTCACACCTTGGGTCGTTCTTGATCAAAATGGAAATGATGTGGGTCAATATGTCTGTGCACCGGACGGACTTTATTCCAAGACGTGGGATAAATCCTATACCCAAGGACTTACCGAAACGCATTGGTTGGAATTCAGCGTGGGTGATTACGAGGAGCCGCCCTCAAGTCTCAAACTGTTTTTGACCGGTTGGGTCTTCCCAACCGACACTTCACTCAATATCGCCATCTCGCAGAATCCCGAAATGCCTCGGCCTCAACCACCGATGTTGCAGGTTCCCGATGAAAATGGCGACTGGCAGACTGTCTCACCCTACATTGGTTTTCCTGGAGGGAAGACGAAAACGATTGTCGTCGATTTAACCGACAAATTTTTGACGGACGACTACCGCGTTCGCATCGTCACCAATATGGAAATTCGTTGGGATCATCTCTTCTATACTGTGGACGAAACACCGGCTCAGTTCGATCTGACCGAGCTAGAGCTACTGGGAGCGGATTTGCATTATCGGGGCTTCTCAAAACGCATTCCTCAACCACGCAATCAACCCGAATTCTTTGATTATCAGAGTGTGACTACGCAGCCCCTCTGGCCACCGATGGGAGGCAATTTTACCCGTTATGGCGACGTGACCGAGTTGATTAAAGAAGGAGACGACTTACAAGTCGTCATGGGGGCGGGCGACGAAATGACGGTCCGTTTTGCCGTGCCTCAGAAAAAACTTCCTGCAGGCTGGGTGAGAGACTTTGTCTTGTACAATATTGGTTGGGATAAAGATGCCGACTTGAACACCGTGCAGGGGCAACAGGTCGAACCGTTGCCTTTTAGAGGCATGAAAGCGTATCCTTATGAGCCGGAACAATCGTTTCCCGACACACCCAGGCATCGCGATTATTTGCGAGACTATCAAACCCGTCATCAACCGCGCCCATCATTCCGTACCGAAATCCGAGATTGGAAATCGATACCGTAATCGCCCTTGAACTTATTGATTACCCAGTTCGTTTTGATTGAGAGACTTATGAAACTCCCTTTGTACTGCCTGACATTTTTGATCGCCTGCGCCTCGATGCTTTCCGCGCAAGAGATGCAATATCCCTTGGATGTCGTAGAAGCCGATAAACAGACCGCCTACGTCGCCGACCGCAATTTGCCCGGCGTCTGGAAGATCACAGAAGGCAAAGCTGAGATTTTCTTTCAAGGCTCAAAGAAGTTTCGTACTCCATTGAATGCAATTCGCTGTTTGGCGATTGACAACAAAGGTCGATTGATGGCCGGAGATTCATCGACACGCGAAATATATCGTTTCGATGAAAACAAGAAACCAGTCCCATTAACAAATGGCGGGATCGGTATTCCAATGGCGATGGCGATTGCCAAGTCGGGAGAGATTTATGTGGCCGACCTGGAACTGCATCGCATTTGGAAAGTCCCCGCGGAGGGAGGTAAGCCTGAAGAAGTGGCCGTGGTTCGCGCTCCTCGTGGTATGACTGTCGATTCAACCGGAATACTCTGGATCGTCTCCCATGGTCCCGATCACCTGCTCAAATTAAACCCTGCCGATGGAAAAATTGAAACGGTCGTCAAAGGGATGGCGTTTCAGTTCGGACACGATATTGTACTCAAAGATGATACGACCGCATTTGTCGTGGATGGTTACGCCAAGACCGTCTGGAAAATTGAAGCCGGCAATGCCCCGGTTGCTTTCGCTGAAGGGGAGCCGTTCAAAAATCCCGTCGGCCTCTCACTCTCAGAGAACGGTTTGCTGGTCGCCGATCCTCACAAGAAAACCATTTATCAAGTTTCGGAAGAAGGCGAAATCTCACCTTATTCTCCGAAATGATCACCCGACGGCTTCCCAGTTTTCGCTCTTGCCGCTTGCGAAGACGGCTTCGATCACCTGCATATTCTGGACGGCATCGATCAAAGGCGTTGGGACTTCGGTGTCTTCCAGAATCGCCTGCGCAAACAAGTCTCCCTGTATCGTGTACTGATCGCAGATGTCGAAGGTGATTTCTTCCGTTCCTGCAGAGGTCGTGTGCCAAAGTCTTGTCGGGCGATCAGGCGGCGCGTTGAACGGAATTTCAATTTCGATACGACCATCCGAGCCGAAAACGGTCACTCGTTGGCTGAGAAATGTCTGTGTCGAGCAGGTGAATGTGGACGTTCCCGCGGAAAATTCGAGAATGCCCGAAGTAAGTTTATCGGTCCCGAAATCGGGATCACGTTCTACTCTTGCGTTCACTCGCTGTGGCTCTTCACCAAATAGAAATCTCGAAAGCGAGATGCAGTAACAGCCAATGTCCATCAGTGATCCACCACCCGCTTCCACGCTGTTACGAATGTCGTTTTCTTTGCGATTGAAAAATGCAAAATACGATTGAATAGTGGTCAGAGTTCCGATGGCTCCCGAGGTGACAAGTTCTTTTGTCTTCTGCCACTGCGGATGATGGCGATACATGAACGCCTCCAGCACTTTCAGATTGGGGTATTGCTGGGCGGCATCAACCAGTTTTTGTGCTTCAGTAGAACTCAAACCAATCGGTTTTTCGCACAACACGTGCTTGCCCGCTTCGAGCGCCTTGATCGACCACTCGACGTGCATATTGTTAGGCAGCGGATTGTAGATGGCGTCAATCTCGGGATCGGCCAATAGTTCTTCGTAACTTCCGTAAGCTTTGGGAATGTTCAATTTGTCCGCTGCGGCTTGCGCTTTCTCCAGCCCACGTGATGAGATTGCCGTGACTTCGGTGAATTCTCCCTGTTGCATGGCGGGGATGACTTTTGCCGTGCCGATGTTTGCCGTACTCAAGATACCGAATCGGATTTTGCTCATCAGATGGTCACTTCATACAGAAGGATAAGGCGTTAATTTCTTTCTCAGTCTATTCGAGTGAAACGAAACGGCTCGTGACACTCAAGTTCAAACAGGAAATTCTGAACTTGGAAGCAGTGATCAAAGATAACCTCAGATCACAAACTTAAGAATAAGAACTACGAAGAGAAGTTCCCTCTTCGCGTTCCGCGATCTTTTTCCATCGCCCGCGGTAGATCGTTTCGCCTTCTTTGCGTTTCTTGCGTTCAAAACTGGTGCGATAATCGAAATCGTGTTCGGGCGTCTTTTCTGTGGGCTCGGGCAATGTTTCAAACTGAGTGTGGTGTTCCATGAGTGCCGAGATCACTTCAAAGTAATCTTCAACATCGGTCCAGGAGTGGAGAATTCCCCCCATCTGAAGTACTTCAGCGATCTGATCGGCAAAGTCGTCCGTGAATAATCGCCGCGATTTGTGCTTGCGCTTCCACCACGGGTCGGGAAAATAGAAGTGTGCTGCTTGGACCGATCCGTTCACGATGAGTTTGTCGAGAATCTCTCGTGCATCCCCCGAGATAATACGAGCGTTGGGAATCTCTCGCTTGTACAACTTGCCGGCTGCTCGGCGTGCCGTTTTGTAATCAAGTTCGATCCCCAGATAGTTGATCTGTGGGTTGGCTTCACTGGCCTTCCAGGTATAGAGACCGCGACCACACCCGATGTCGAGTTCCACAGGATTGTCGTTTCCAAAGAACTCGGCCCAATCGATGGGTTCGTTTTCCATCTCGTGACTGCGTCGCAGCCAAGGAAACATGATCTCGCCAGGAGGTGCTCGCATCGTACCAGAAATCAGACTAATCGTGTTTTATGAGTTGACTGGTTAATTTTCGCTACCCAGCGAACTGGATCGATTAATGGGGACACCAATCATGTGACCATTGAAGACCATTTTACTACCAACAAATCCCTGAAAAGAAAATTCGGCACGGCGCTTCGGCTTCACTTTCAAAACTTTGGCCATAATCAATAATCGATTGCCGGGATAGACGGGAGCACGAAAGCGAACGTTTTCCATCCCTCCAAAACCGAGAAAATCCCCGCCGCCGAGAATATCGTACTTGCGAGCATAAAAGCCTGCGAGTTGTGCCGCACACTCACAAAGAATCACACCGGGCATCAAGGGGAAACCGGGCATATGACCGGTACACCAAAATTCATCGTTGGTGACATCTTTATATCCCACCAGAGAATTGCTCTCGCGATCAACCATTAAAATCGCCGACAGTTGCTCCATGGCATGTCGTTGTGGATTGATTTTACGAATTTCGTCCAGGTCGAACATGGGTTCTTTGTCCTGGAATTGTTCGGGATCAAAAAACGGTGCTTCAGGCATCTTCGATACACTTTCTGTCAGTCTGAATCGATCGCTTGGCAATTTATGGGGAGATGAGGTCAATAACTTGTCGAAGAGAAGTTAATAGCCGATCTGGCTTCAAATGTTCTTCTTTCAATTGTGAGGAACTTGCACGCAGAGACAATCGATCATTCGCCAAGAGTGCCGTTTTCCAACCGCGCTGTTTGGCAAGTTCGAGATCCCCTTCTAATCGGGTCGAAACGGAAAGCACCTGATGAGGCTGAATTCGTTGTTCCGACAGTTGTTTCTCTACTGTTTTATAAAAAGTTTGTGACGATTTGCGAAGCCCTAGATTGTGTGACATCAGGGTAAGAGCCGAATCAAACAGTCCGACGGGAACCTCGCCTCCTGTCTTTTCCCGTAATAACCACAGAAAATGCGGTAATGAAAACTCTTCCGCATCTCCCAAAACGGCCTGACGAAGCCCCCGATTGTTGAGCGTCAGTAAGGTCTCGCAGATTTCAGGGGAAGCCTCAACTCCTTGCAGAGAAAGATGATAGAAGAATCCTATGTGTTGAGCAAGGCGCTCCTGATCTCCATGAATCGTTCTGTCCCAACTGAAGTCTTTTTTCATCAAGCGGTCCAGAATTCGAGACCAGATTTCACTCAAACAAACCAGCGGGGTATCACCCGAACTACAACTTCTGGTCATTGTCAGTTGATCGAGTGATTCCTGATACTGATTCAGTAAGTATTTCCAGGGTGCTCCCGGTTTTCGAGTCATACTTTGCCACATTGAGAACTCTTCTAAGGTCTTCTCAATTGCAATTTGCATACGAAAATCGTCGTTCACAAGTTTGACTAACTCCCCATCACTGACACGGATTATAGTTCCGTAAAAATCCCAGAAAACAACTTTGATATCAGGTAAGGGGCGAATCGATGCCTTTGCAGAAATGGGCTGTATGGGTGGTGGATTCGGCCATTTCAGCGGTTTTTTATGGAGCCAATCGAAATATTCGGGCCAAGTGTAAGTCATGATCTCCGGTCTATTTCGAGTGAGATTTGTCGCGAGTTCAGGATGGATCTGATTCATGACTTGACCAGGATCGAACCCGACGTTAATTTTAGTGTCTGACACGAAGAGTCTCAATTATGCAAACGACAAATCTCCTGAACTTGCTCCTACCGGGCCTGCTACTTTGCGGGAGAGCTTAGGGTTTGCACTGAGACAATTCAAAACGAATCGATCAAAACCCTGAGGTCTCTCATAAGACCTCAGGGTTTTTTTGTTGCTCCTTACTGACACGACAGACATTGAACACAGGTAATCACGATGTCCACCAACAACGAGACAGTCATCATTTTCGACACCACGCTTCGCGACGGGGAACAATCCCCCGGATGCAGCATGAACACCGATGAGAAAATTGAAGTCGCCAAGGCACTCGTGGAACTGGGAGTCGATATTATCGAAGCCGGATTTCCAATTGCTTCGCCGGGTGACTTTGAAGCCGTTCAACGAATTGCTCGCGAATGCGGCGCCCAAACGACGATCTGCGGTTTGGCTCGCAGTCGCAAAGACGATATTGACCGAGCACGCGATGCACTGTTGGATGCCGAGAAAAAACGGATTCACGTTTTCTTGGCGACCAGTTCGATTCATCGCGAACACAAATTGGGAATGGACAAGCAGCAAATTGTCGATACGGCAGTCGAGATGGTCGCTCGCGCGAAAGAGTATTGCGACGACATCGAATTCTCTCCCGAAGACGCGGCCCGTACCGAACTCGACTTTCTTTGCGAAGTTGTCGAGAAAACGATTGCCGCCGGTGCAACTACCGTCAACATACCCGATACCGTCGGCTATGCCACGCCGTCACATTACCATCACGTCATCTCGACTTTGAAACGTGCCGTCCCCAACATTAATCAGGCAATTATCAGCACACATTGCCATAACGATTTGGGACTTGCCGTCGCTAATAGTCTTTCTGCCGTCGAAGCGGGTGCTCGACAGATTGAATGCACCATCAACGGTTTAGGAGAACGCGCCGGGAATGCCGCGTTGGAAGAAGTGGTCATGGCACTGCGCACTCGACATGATTATTATGGCATCAACACCAATATCAACACCCAGCGATTGCATCCCGTGAGCCATCTTGTGTCCCGAATCACGGGAATGAAAGTGCAACGCAATAAGGCCATCGTGGGACAAAATGCCTTCGCTCACGAAGCCGGCATTCATCAACACGGAATGTTGAAGGAGCGTACAACGTATGAAATCATGCGACCGCAAGATATTGGTTTGACGGGAACGAATCTCGTTTTGGGAAAACATAGCGGTCGACACGCCTTTCGAGATCGTGTGGATCAGCTCGGCTACAAAGTCGATGACGAGACTTTCCAAAAAGTCTTCGATGCTTTTATTACGTTAGCTGACAAAAAGAAAGAAATTTACGATTCCGATATCACTGCGCTGATCGAATCACAAAAAACAGATTTTGAAGCGCATTGGGTCCTCAACAGCTTTCATACATCGGCCGGAACGGGCATGATCCCAACAGCCACCGTCGAACTTCAACACGATGAGGAGGAACCGGTCTCCGATGCAGCAACCGGGGACGGTCCTGTCGATGCGGCGTTTCGGGCGTTGGAACGCATCGTGGGGATTGAAGCCCGTTTGGAAGATTACGATGTTTGCAGCATTTCCAGTGGAAAAGACGCACAGGGAGAAGTGATCGTTGAGATCAGTTATCTCGGACGTAAATATCACGGCCGCGCCATCAGTACTGATATCATCGAAGCCTCAACGCGGGCATATTTGCACGCCTTGAATCGTGCCTGGGATGATCGAGGGTCTCAATCCACTGAAAAAGAGAAAGCAAACCTGTAATGGGCGATCTGCCTATAATCAATTGTTATGGATAAACGAATCCTCGTCATTTTGTTCGCGGGTGGCCTGATTGGGGCAGCCTGCGCTTGGAAATTGACCCGTAATTATCCTCCACAACCCAGAGCCGAAGATTTGATCTTCAAACAACCGGCTCCTCGAATCCCTCCGTTGTATAATCAGGAATCGAAGATGGTGAGGTTTGATTCCTATTTATCGCGCCACGATATTTTCGTTGTTTTTTACAATGGAGATAAAGGCGTCGACAATTCCGAGATGATGCAGTTTTTGAAACAACGAAAAGATGCGTTTGATCGCAAAGGAGCGAAGGTCTTCGGCATCAGTGGAGCGTTGCCGCAACAAAATATCGGCACAACGGAAGTTGTTGAAAAAGATGGTCAACGAATCAACAAACGTAATAAGTTTCCGTATCCGTTGTTGACAGATCTTGGTTACGCCGTCCATCAAAATTGGGGTCGCTACGACCTGGAAACCAATCAACCACAACCCGGTCTCATTTTTGTTGATCGAGCCGGTAATGTCGATTTCAAAAACAGCAAGCCGAAGCCCGTTGAGAATCCGCAACAATTTATTCGCGACTACTTGGGAGAAGCACCGTGACCGATCGTCCTGAAACTACAGAACCTGTCTTCATCTCAGGAAAGCTGGTGGTGGTTGGCATGTTCGCATTCGCCGCCGTAATGACCGGGTTGATGTGGTTCTATTGGAAAATGAACCTGGCTCCCTTTCTTCCGTTGCAGCAGGTGATTGTGGCAACCGAAGAATTCTCTGAGAGCCGACCGGTTGTGGAGGGCGGGCGTGCCAAAGGACAGGATAACGCTCCCAATACATTACGGGTCACGATGAAAGTCGATTATGATCCCATTGAGAATGAAGACCGGGTCATTGCCATCGAACAGAAAGTCCTCGAACTCGCCAAAACCTCACTTCCTCAATTTGAAGAGTATGACCAGTTGGAATTTAATCTCTACTGGCCGAAACAGGAAACCGAACTGAAGCCCATCGCCATTCAGCGGATGACACAACTCAAATAGCCAATCGACTCTCAGTCGATGGGATCTTTACTTATGAACGCCCCAAACTCTTTTTCCCCACTTTCACTCAGCAATCGCAGCCATTGGGCATCACGTGGCGCGATCAGTTTTTTGATGCAGCAAGGTGTCGAAAATCCGGGTGTGTTATCACTGGCTGCCGGACTAGTCGACCCTACGACATTACCGGTGGAACTGGCACAACAGCAGTTGACTGACCTGCTGGCGGATGATGCACGTGCGCGAGAATGCCTGCAATACGGCACCACTCCCGGATCAGAACATCTCAGGAGAGAGTTGCTCCCATTTTTTGCCGGTTTGGAGAAGTCCACACCCCAAGAACTGGACCTGACGGCTGACGATCTGTTGCTAACGACCGGTTCCCAACAATTACTATCGCTGACATGCGATGCACTGTTCAACCCGGGTGACATTTGCCTGGTGGCAGCACCCACCTACTTTGTATTTCTCGGCGCTTTGGAAGCCGTCGGTGCTCAAGCAATCTCGGTTAAGACAGATAGTGACGGGATGTGTCCCGATGCGCTTGATGAAACATTGGCGAGCTTGGAACAAGAAGGAAAACTGGATCGCGTCAAACTGATTTATCTGGTTAGCTACTATGAGAACCCGAGTGGCGTGAGCTTGGCCACAACACGTCGAAAACGAATTGTCGAACTGGCCAAAAAATGGTCGAAGTCTCACAGGCTGATAATCCTTGAAGACGCCGCCTATCGCGAGCTGCAATATGATGGAGAAGTCTATCCTTCCATTTGGAGTTTCGATACCGACCGAGAACACGTCATCTACACACAAACATTCTCGAAAAGTTTTTCGCCCGGCGTGCGAGTTGGGTTCGGTTTGGTCCCAGACGAATTGAAAAAGCCGTTTTCGGATCTCAAAGGAAATGATGACTTCGGATCGGCCCACCTCAATCAACGATTGATGGCTGGAGTTCTCGATTCCGGAAAATATGCCCCTCACGTTGATCAAGTGAAAGCGTCTTACACCCTTAAAAGAGATGCAATGCTCGCTGCTGCTGACAAATATTTCAGTGACATCGAAGGAGTGACTTGGGAACATCCGCACGGCGGTTTGTATGTCTGGATGTCTCTCCCCGAAAACATTCCCACAGGATTCGATTCGCGGCTCTTTGAAGAAGCCGTGCAACGACAGAATGTCATGTATGTCCCAGGTGAGCTTTGCTTTGCAGCAGACGCAGTGGAACGAAACCATATGCGGCTCAGTTACGGTGTATTGCCTCCCGACCGGATTGATGAAGGAATGCGAAGCTTGGCAGCCGCGATTCGTGTGATTGCTTCCCAAAGTTGAAGTTCTTTTTTGACGAAAAACTCAGGGAATAAAAACAGTCTCGTTTCGTCGATGATTGCGCTTTACAATCAAGTCCATGTCATCTGGAACTCCACATCCCGCTAGTTTCTCACCGAATCGATCATTTGCCACAACGCGATGGAGCATGGTCGTTGCGGCGGCTGAACGGAGTGAGCCGGAATCTGACCAAGCTCTGGCCTCATTGTGCGAACTTTATTGGCCCGCATTGTACGGCTACGTTCGTCGTCGTGTTGTCGATGCGCACGAAGCTCAGGAGTTAACGCTGGCGTTTTTCGCCGAATTATTGGAGAAGAACTACATTGGTGATGCAGACCGACAACGCGGGCGGTTCCGATCATTTTTGATCACGGCGTTTAAGCATTTTCTGTCCAAAGAATGGGACAAAGCGAAAGCTCAAAACCGTGGTGGTGGTCATCGAACTCTCTCATTCGACTTCCAAAAGGCAGATTCGTCGATTCGCATTGAGCCCACGAGCTCCACCCTCACCGCCGAGCAACTCTACGACCGAGAATGGGCGATGACACTTCTGAGCCGTACAATGGAACGTCTGCAAAAACAGGCCAACGAACGTCAGCAGGTTATTCAATTCGAGACAATAAAGCGATTCCTGATTGGAGAGCGACAACCAGGGGGGTATCGCGCCGCCGCAGAATGTTTGGGAATGACTGAAGTTGCCATCCGGCAGGCTGTCTCCCGCTTACGAAAAGAGTACCAAAAACTACTGCATGAAGAGATTGCTGAGACCGTATCGAGTTCCGATGAAGTTGAAGATGAAATTCATAAACTCTTTCAGTCACTCGAATTGTGAACAATCTCGGATTTTTGTTGTCACAATGGGGATCTTTTCCGTCAAGTAGAAGTGTTACACCCTTTCAGGAATCACTTTGATGACGAACGAGTGCCCCGAATGTCAACGGCCTTTGCCGCACAACGCACCTGCCGGGATCTGTCCCCATTGCCTGTTGTTGGCCGGTCTGCAAAAGGAATCCAGCAATGTGAATTCACCCACGTTGATACAACAACCACAGCCTCTCTCGGTCGAATCTCTGTCTCCCTTATTCGAGCAACTTGAGATCCTGGAGTTGTTGGGACAAGGAGGGATGGGGCCGTTTACAAAGCTCGGCAGATCAAGCTGGATCGTTTAATTGCTCTCAAAATGCTGAAGCCAGACTCGGCAGAAGACGGAACATTTGCGGAACGATTCAATCGCGAAGCGCGAACAATGGCCCGTTTGAGCCATCCACAAATTGTCGGAGTTCACGATTTTGGAGAAGTTCAATCTCTCATCAACTCAGACACGTCTGAGGGTCTCCCCCGAAGACTCTATTACATCTTGATGGAGTATGTGGAAGGAGAGAATCTGCGTCAAACGATGCAACGTGGTGGAATAGAACCAACACGGGTGATCTCAATCATCACCCAAGTCTGCGCAGCGCTTCAGTTCGCTCATCAGGAGGGAGTGATTCATCGTGACATCAAACCCGAAAATATTCTTATCGACAAACGAGGTGCGGTAAAAATTGCCGACTTCGGTCTCGCCAAACTAGCCACACCCAGCGAACATGATTTCACTCTGACTGGCACTCATCAGGTGATGGGAACGCCGCGCTACATGGCACCCGAGCAGATGGCGGGATCGCGCGAAGTCGATCGCCGTGCCGATATTTATGCTTTGGGGGTCGTCTTCTATGAAATGTTGACGGGAGACATCCCCGCCGGACATTTCTCCCCTCCCTCCGAACAAAGCGATCTCGATCCCCGGTTTGATGAAATCTTGATGCGAATGTTGGCAAACCGTCCGGAAAACCGCTTCGCTAATGCCGAGGAAATTCTACAGGCCCTCCAATCGGAAGGGACACTTCCCTTCCCTGTTGTTTCCTCTCCCGCACATTCTCGTATGGGTGTTTCTACAATCATGGAACGCGGCGTGGCCGCCGCCTGGGACTGGATGCGAGCGACGCCCGCGTCGGAGAGTTCTTCGAAAACGGAAGAGTCTTCGACTTCTGATCGCAACTCTGCCGTGCCGATGTTGATGGCGGTGCTGTGTTTGCTGGGGGTAATGCTGATTCCGGCACCCTGGATGGTTGTTAATATCACTGATCCCGATTTCGTTCGCGGCCTGAAAGTAGACCAAACATCGGTTGTGCAATCACGAACCACTTATCAGATGGTCAAATCGGAAATTGAATATTGGTCCGGACTGGCCACGATGGGCGCTTTGATTGGTCTGCTCGTTTCGATCTTTGCCTTTCCTTCTGGAAGAACCGCCTCGCGTTGGAAACCGATTGTAATGACCACTTTTTCGGTGCTGGCGTTGATCAGTGTGGGAGCGTTCTG
>JAURQH010000018.1 GCA_030836185.1 Planctomycetota bacterium | reverse complement strand
CCCGTCATCACAAACGGCCCCGACACCGCCGACCTCGATGAGACCGACACCACACTCACGGCCAACGGAACGTTGACGATCTCTGATGTCGATACGACCGATACCGTCACCGCCGATCACACACTCGTCGTCACGGGAACGTCCAACCGGATGGACTCTGCTGCTCCGACCGACGCCGAACTGTTGGCGATGTTGACCCTCGATCCGTCCGCCATTCTGGACGCGACCGAGAACAGTGCCACGCTGGGTTGGGACTTTGACAGCGGCAGCGAAGCGTTCGATTATTTGGCCGACGGCGAGACGCTGATTCTGACTTACACGATCACGGTCACCGATTCGCAAGGTGCCATGGCGACCGAAACGGTCACGATCACCATCACGGGGGCGAACGATACACCGGTTCTCGTTCTTACTGATCTCAACATTATCAGAAATGCTACTGCTCGCGATCTTCATAACACATTGTCAGATGGCCCCGACATTCCCGATTTTTCCGGGATTGATCTTACACAACCAATTGATCTCTCCGCACTTCCTTCATTGTCGATTGTTGAAGGAGAAAATATAGAGCTATCATTCACCATTTATGATCCCGATAATGGCGATTCTGTTGGTGCGGAATTGTTTTTAGTGACTAGAGATGCCTACAACGAAGCGATGATGAATAACGAGAAGTTGAATGCCGATGACCCGCGTGTGGTCTTCCTTGATTCCGAACAAACACTTACGAAAACAGACAAATTGTTTGGTGAGGACTTTTCCGCCAAGATTATCGACGATTTTCCGCCGGGAACCTCTGTGGATGAACTTGTCTTCGTCTTGCAGTTTGAAGACATTCTTGAAGCACGAGTCGAGGAAGCCATTACTGAGTATGAATTCACGTCGATGGACCCCGCGTATCAACTCTTCAACTATACGCCGCTCATTTTTAATCCAAGTTCAACGAGTCCCGTCGTTCTTCCAACGGAACTTCAGGGCCTACCAAACATTACCAGTATCGATTTTGAACTGGTCGGTGGCGAGTTTGTCACGACGGTCGAAGGATTTGTATTGGAAACGGGAAGTCCACAAACAGATCCACTCACAGGAAAGTTGATTGACGACGAAACCAATGAGATTCTGGTTGAAGGACTGACGATTGTGCCTGGTAGTCCGATCGACTTGCTGACAACCACAGTTGATAGTGACGGAAAGATCCCAACTGGAAATGCCACGATTGGACGTTTTTATAGCGTGACCATTACGGTGCCGGTTTCCTCTAACTTAATCAGCTTGTCCGGTAAAACACTGCGGGCGACATTCAGTGTTGAAGATAATGATGATGGGGAATCCTCAATTTCAGACATTCTGGTCAATTTCCCAGCTCTGGTAATTACACAACCGGTGATTATTGACTCTGAAGTTGTTGCTGATCCGGTATTGGAAGAAGTGCGTACTGCTGTGGCGCAGGCATTGACTGTTGTCAAACGCATTGTGACTCCGCAAATACCATTGAGTAACAAAATTGAAGCAGATACCTACGAGGTGCTGGTACGCATCGTGATTGATGATGGCGGGAACGGAGAGAATGACGAGCCGCTGTATCAATACATCGATCTGTTTGAATCCGATGATGATCAAGCAGAAGCAAGTGAACAAACCATTGATTACGCGCGAAACCGGTTGGAACAATTCCTGGATCGGATTTCCCAGCTTCCCGATAATCGCTATCAAATTATTTTGAGACAAAACCGTGGGGATCTGAATGTCTCAGAGACAATCATTCTCGACGTGATCGTGCAAGATGGTCAAATTATTGAAGTGCAAGACCAAGAAGAGTTTGAAAATAATCCTGAGAATATGTCCGAAACAAACCGCCCAAAAATTGATGCGGGAGGATCCTCTGAAGATGTCCCTCAAAATGAACAGACAGAGCAGATTTCAGCAGCCGGAGCCATGTCGCTCTCTTCGCTGGCTGTCCTCGAATTTGCGAATCGAAAAAAACGTCCTTTGCCAGATCAGTCCCGTACTTTGAAAAACCAGACCGCGCGATGGACTGATCGCAAAAAGAGCTCATTATGGGCAACACTTTATCGAAATGGTTTCAAGCAATAATGTCGGACATATTTCTGTATAATGATTTTGAGATTCCCCAACGCCACCCCCTCACAATACCTGATTGATACTGCTTTTCCCAAGAGTTTCGCATCATGCCGAAAACTCTTCAAACCGAGGTTTGAACATGTTGACATGTCCGTTTTGTAATTTGGAACTCTCCCAAGTGGATGTCCAAGAGGGACACTGCCCGAAGTGTCAAAGGGCACTCTCTGATCAGAAAGCAGAGGCGAATGCAGAAACTCTTGCGGATGGGATTCCCGAGGAAACAGAATCTGAAGATTCGCCGGAGCTGGCAAAAACAAATCCTCACAATGAACCAACCATCGCCGATATCGATACTCGAAAAATATCCGAGTTAATGGCTGACTCCGAAGACTCTTCGAGTGAAGAAGAATCAGAAAATGCGGCAACGGTGATGATTCCCACTGACTCCGAATCCGAATCTGCGCCCACAACTGTTGAAGACACCCTTATCGATGTCTCTTTGGAAAACGAAAAATCAGCAGACAATGCGCAGGAGGGACCGCAGGGGCTCGAAAAAACATTACAGTCAGAAATGTTCGACGACCTGGCGGAAGACAAAAATATCGGACAGACCATTACTCCGCGCGATGTGACGCAAAACGACATCAAAGATGGTAGCGCCCAATTCCAGACGATGATCGACGAGTCAGCCGACTTCTCATCAACTTTAGACTCGGATCCTGATGGCGCACCTCCAGGTTCAAAAAGTTCCCTTGTCGTCAAATCTCGCGCAGTGGGAGAATTTTACGAATCGCAAATTGACGGCAACGACTACCAAATGATTGACGTGCTGGGTAAAGGTGGCGTCGGCGTTGTCTATTCGGCAAAACAAACTTCGATTGATCGGAATGTTGCACTCAAAATGCTGCATCCCAAAATGTCGAAGAATCAGGATCATCGGAGTAAATTTCTGATTGAAGCGGTCGTGATTGGCGACCTGAATCATCCCCAGATTGTGCCAATCTATGATTTGGGAAAAAACAAAAACAACGACCTCTTCTATACTATGAAACAGGTGGAGGGGACGCCTTGGTCGGATGTTGTCGATGAACTTTCTATTGAAGAGAACCTCGACATTCTCGTCAAAATTTGCAATGCCATTGCGTTTGCACATTTTAAGGGGGTGATTCATCGAGATTTGAAGCCCGACAATGTGATGTTGGGGGATTTTGGTGAAGTTCTCGTCATGGACTGGGGTTTGGCCCTCGTGACGAAAAAATCGGAAAAGTATAATACAATTAAAAGCTCTCCCGGACTCGGAGGCACACCCGCTTACATGGCACCGGAAATGGTTACCGGTCCGATCAAAATGATTACGGATCGTAGTGACATCTATCTTTTGGGAGCAATGCTGTATCGTGTTCTTGTTGGTCAAGCGCCGCATGCCGGAAAGAATGTCACGCAGTGTGTGAAATCGGCCGCTCAAAACGAGATTCAAAAAACTGAGCTTCGCGGGGAACTGATCGACATTGCCATGAAGGCGATGGCCACAAAACCCGAAGACCGATATGCAACGGCGATCGAATTTCGGGATGCTTTGAAAAATTTTGAAGCTCACGCCGAAAGCTTAAAATTAACAGCACAAGCTGAGCAAGATTTAACCCAGGCTAATGAAACTGGCGAGTACAAATATTTTGCACGCTCAATCTTCGGATTTGAAGAATCCGTTTCCCTTTGGGCAGACAATCACGGCGCTCTTGACGGACAAGTTCGCGCCCGGGAAGCATATGCCGAATCTGCGCTTTCTAATGGTGACTTTGAACTGGGTCTCTCTCTTCTCGACCAAAACGAAGCCAGCCACCTTCCGTTAGTAGAAAGACTGAAAGAGGGCCAATACGAGCGGGATTCGCGCCAACGACAATTGGCCAGAAGCAAAATGGTCTTTCGTTGGGCGTCGCTATCCTTCGTTTTGTTGCTCTCGTGCGCGTGCCTCATGATCTACGTGAAAATGAAAGCCGCAGAAGCCGCGACCAAAAAAGAAGCCATCGCCAAACGAGAAGCATTAGACGCCACGCAAGAGGCGTTAGATGCCAATGAAGAAGTGAAGCAAACGAATAAATTGCTATTCGGCACTAATATTAAATTGGCTGATGAAAAAGAGAAGTTCAGAGTGGCGACAATCAAAGCTGAAAAGTCCGAGAAGATTGCGCAACAAAATCGAGCTCTTGCCGACGAGAATCGCAAACGTGCAGAGGCTCAGTCTTATCTTGCACAGATCGCATTGGCGGCCAAAAAAATTGAAGAAAACCGTTTTGAAGAAGCCCGAGAAACACTGAGTGCTTATCAAGATTCTCCGATCGTAGGCTGGGAATGGGGATATCTTTGGGACTTCTGCAATCTTTCAGAAGTTAATCTTAAATTGAACTCAATCCTTCAGGATGTCTCCTGCTCGGATGATGGTCAACTTTTTGCCGTTGCCGGAGACAAAGGACTGCTGCAACTCTGGAAAACTGAGGCATTCCGAACTCAACAAAACCCTCTCCCTTTTTGGGAAAGCCCTCAGCCTCCCGGAGAAGTCAAATCAATCACATCCGTTGAATTTTCACCGGATCACAAACTCTTGGCGACAGGTGATAGCCGCGGAGGCGTTTCTTTGTTGAAGATTTCGGAGGATGCTGATGTCGAACTTTCGCAAGAATTGCCTCGCCCCTGGAGATCACAAGCGCCCATCTCTAGTATTTGTTTTTCTTATCTGACAAATCAAGCAACCGCTCCCAAGCAATCTCGATGGCTACTGGTGGCTTCTGAAAATGGAGAAGGGGCAATTTGGGATTTGGAGGCAGAGACTTGGCTCAACTTTCCGAGAGGCTCCACGTTGCGGGGCCACCGCCGAGAGATTCGAGAGATTGCCATCACTTCAGACCGAAGTTTTATTTTAACAGCAGGGGAAGATGACAAAATACAAATTTGGTCGAATCAATCTCGCCATCCTTCTCAGCCTGTTTCGACAACAACAATCAAACAATCCTCGAATGTCGAACCTTATGAAATTTGGAAGACCGTCTATTGGATGCACGAGGGAGCCGTTCTGAGTTTGGATACAATTCTCGACGATCAAGGTCGTTTGTTGATTGTCAGCGGTGGGCGTGATGGCAGCGTCCATCTTTGGAATCTCGATGATGTTCCCTCCAACAATTTGACAAGTGTTCCACCGCGCACAACGCTTATTCCTCCTACACATAACGCGGCCGTTCAAGAAGTTCACTTTATTCGTTCGCAAACGGACCAAGCCAATACCTCTGAGCTTCAGGTACTCGTATGTGGAGATGATCGAACTGTGCAGATTTGGGATATCAATCAGAGTCAACTATTTGCGGTTGAAGAAGAATCGGCTTCAGAGCAAACCGATCGTAATCAAGTCCCCGTAGCTAAACTGATTCAGCGGTTCCGAGGACACGGTGCACGAATCAACGCTTGTGTTTCCGTGCCTTCATTTCCTCTACAAAACCAAGGCGCATCATTGTTCCTCTCTGTCGGTGAAGACAATCGGGTAATGCTCTGGAATGAAGCGGAGTACAACGAACAAGAAACTTTCGAATGGAATGCTCAGGCTCAGATTCTGGATGCCACATTTGATCACGATTCGGATCAAATTGCTTCTGTCTCCTCGAAGGGAACGCTAGTCATTACCGACTTGAAGTCGAATCGTAGCAGTGCAGCGAAATCACAGGAGGTCGCCTCCGAAGCTCGAAAGGAAGGTCACGATTATCTGGCCAATCGTGGCCAATTTGTTTCCGTTTCTCCCGATCAACCCGAACGATGGTTCGTGACGGCTGGTACCGATGGCAAAGTCATCGTCTGGGATCTTGAAAGAGGAATTTCGGTTCGAGAATATCCTGAAAGCGGTCGAACTTCGATTATCGCGCTTTCCCCCGACCAAAGGCAAATCGTTACGGGAGGCCCCGGAAATCTCGCTTTACTTGGCAAATTACCAAACATCATTTTTGAGCCAGCTTCGTCGGTCGTTGAAGAGGCTGAGGAGATGCTTTCGCTGTCTGGTCACAAGGACGTTGTGACTGCTGCCTGCTTCACACCCGATGGACGTTGGATTCTCACCGCTGATAAATTAGGAGGGTTACGAGTCTGGGTCAATCCACTCAAGCAAGCTCATGAAAATCCCTTCACGAGTGTCTTCTCGATGCCTGTACACAGTGAGGAAGTCACCAATATTCATATCGTTGGCCAAACAGTCATTACCACCAGCAAAGATTATTCGATCAAAATCTGGAATTTTTCCGCAGACACGAAGACCCACGAAGTCAGCCTCAAAATGGAACGACGTCTCAAAGGAACTGGTGAAGTCATCGAGTCGTCACTTTCTCGAAACGGTCAGTATTTTGCCTGTGTCAGACAGTCCTATGAAAAAATCAAGTTGGAGAACAGTGACTCCGAGCCAACAGAACAGATCAAGATCAAATCCGAAGTCACGGTTTATGACCTTGATTCAGATCCTCAAATCCTATGGACCTTCTCGAAGAAAAATCGTTTGTTTTTAGCCGTTGATTTTTTCCACCATCAGAACTGGTTACTGCTGACAGATAATCAAAGTGCAGTTTCTGTCTGGGACTGGGAATCGGGACGAGAAGACAAATTAAAGTTTGATACCGGTACAGAGAATTATTGCGCACGAATTGATGCCAGCGGGCAACGAATTGTGACAATTGGTGGTCGACGAGTTCAGTTATGGAAATTTGATTCACAACAAAAAGTCGTTTCATCCAACGATGAATCACTGGGATCCAAACGTATTCTCGGACCTCATTACGGCATCTCTAAAGTCTCATTTGCCCCCGACGATTCCCGAATTGCAACCGGCGACCGTAGCGGACATGTCAAGTTATGGCAACTCGAAACTCAGGGTGAGCATTACATGCTACAGTATCGACTTCCCCGACAGTCGAATCGAACAATTGTTGCGGCTCAGTTTCATCCGCGATCCTCAAAAACTCTGTTAACCGCGTGGGAAGATTTGCTCATTTTATGGACTTATAATGGTGAGAAATGGATTGAACAAAAACGAAAGTCACTAACTCCCGACGAGAGAATTTCGTATGTCGATTACTCACCCTCGGGAAATCAACTTCTGGTGGGATCGCAGAACGGTGCCTGCGAAGTCTGGAATGCCGACAATCTGTCTCTGGAGACTCGGATGCAGGGTGCGATCAGGCATTCACAACCGATCAATTGTGGAGTGTTTTCACAAGACGAGCAATTGATCGTCACTGGCAGCGACGACAAAAACGCACGTGGAATTCTTTGGAAACAAGATCAAGGTCAATGGAAATCTGTCTCGAATATTATGGGGCACTCTGGTGGAATTACTGCCGCGGCATTTTCGCCAATTCATCAACGCAGATTGTTGACCGGGAGTCGCGATGGCACCGCCAAACTCTGGGATATTTCTCGATGGACGGCACTCGGTGACAAACCCGTCGATCAAACATCGGCAAACACCCCGACCATTGAAGAATTACTCACTCTCAGCGGACATGTTGATGAAGTGACGGCTGTTGAGTTTGACCACACTGGACAATATCTGATTACTGCATCGCAAGATGGAAAAACCATCCGTTGGTCATCCGCGCCAATCGACCCCACAATTATCGGGAATTATCATTCCCTCGATCTTCGTCCTGGGCAATCCACGGTGATCGGCCAAGCATTCGAAATTCGGGATCCGGTTGCCCCTACCTTGCAAGGAGGCGTGGTTTCTCTTTCGATCAATCAGATATTCGATGCTGCAGTTTCCGAAAAGGAAGCCTCGCCTTTGTCTTTCGAACTCAACGGCAAGTTTGTTCTGCTTGAAAAAACTGAAGACGGAGCGAAAACTGAAGTCTACATCCGGTCTCGCGAGTCGGACACTTTGCACAAAAAAATAGGCACGCTCAATCAGACGTTTGAAGATCCAAAATATCTGGGAACGTCATTTGATTTGCAAATCGAAGCAGGCGCAACTCCCCGGCAACTCGCGGTGTTTTTGCAGGGATTAAGCTGCACGTCACCCAATCAGGAAAATCTGATTTCGACACTTGAGTACAAAGTCAGATTGACCATCATGCTTCCCGAGACTCAAGACAACAAAAAACTGGAATCCATCGTGACTTACAGGGTGATTTCTCCGAGAGATGAGGGGCAAACTGCCCCAATTGATGGCGAATAAGTTTCTTCTTGATGGAGACGACTTCATTCAAAACTGATCACTCATGTTTTGAATATTATCACCACACCGTTTCGACTGGAAACTTCCAGAAGCCATCCACCTTGCTCATACCGGATGGAGGCGTGTGATCTTGAGACTGATGGATGTCCAATCTTGACTTCACTTTGCTCTGATCGCCCCAAGTTGATTGGATCCCCAGCAGCGAACTCCCAACTTTGCAGCGGGTAAGTCTGAGAAGGATCCAAAAGATGGAGCGTGATCATCAAGGACATATCAGGACATTTTTCAGAATGTGAATAGCTGATCTTAAAGACAGCAACAATGGATCCAATTGATTCTATTTTTCTCGCGAATCGTTAACCCTATCATAATAAGGAGTTAACGACTTTCAAGGTACTCGCATTGAGAACACCATTGCTTAAAATGTAGGCAACGTAGGTGATTAACAATCATATCCGCCAAATTCGCCAGTTGAATAATTAAGTCTCGATTTGAGAGTGCTTTCCGTCACCAGAACGAACACTTTCAGAATAAGTGGAAAGACAATCTGCCTATTTCTACTTCATCTGAGGGGAAACACCCACTCATGCACAGCCTTGTTTACACTCGATTTGAGGCGGATTGCTGAAATTTGAACCTCTCCAACTCCCTGTCCTGGATCGAGTCGGACAGCCAAGACCGGGTGAGCCGAGGTGAAAGGAATACTGTAGGTATATGTTTGATTGTCGTGTTTGATGTCGAACGATTGGCTACGGTCGCGGAAAAACTGTGGATTTACTCCCTGCTCTTGCCAGAAAAACTGGCCGCGTCCTGAAGCCGTTGAAGACATTGTCACCTCCATAATATAATCACCCGGGGGAACAGGTTTCTTGAGTGATGTACTCAAATATGGATCGTTGCTTCGACTGGTCACCACAAGTCGTCCCTGTTTGATTTTCAAATCTGCGTTGCGAGGTGACCAACCGGCAATCGGTTTTGCTTTGATGGTTTGTCTGGGTTTGTTTCGATCCGCGGGAATACCAATTCGTTCAGGATGAAACTGTGCCGGATCAAAATTGAGGTTTGCCATCGGCACCACGGCTTGAGTTTCTTGCAAATGTTGTTCAATCAAACTGTCCAACTCTCGAACGAGGTCAGGATTCTCCTCGGCCAAGTTGTTCTGTTCTCCGATGTCGTCTTTGAGGTTGTACAACTTGTAGTCGTGCGATGTCTTCCCATTATTATGCGGCCCACCATGAAAGACCCGGATCAGTTTCCAGTCACCGCGATGGACTGAAATCGAAGGAGGTAGCCAATCAGGTACTGGTGGGTTATGGGGAAAGTACGTGAAGATGGCCTCACGATCGATCGAACCATCTTTTAATGTCGGCACCAAACTCACGCCATCAAAAGTTTGATTAGGTTGGACAGAAATATCTAACGCTTCCAAAAGTGTCGGATAGAAATCTACGCTCTGGATCAAAGTCTCATTGTGTGAACCCGATTTCACAACCTTTGGCCAAACCACGACACACGGCCCGAGAACACCCCCTTCAAACATCGTCGCCTTTCCTCCCCGTAGCGGTCGATTGCTGGTCGGCGTGGTCCCGTCAACTTCGTTATACATATTCCCGCCATTATCCGAAGCGAATATCACAATCGTTTGGTCGGCGATTTTGAGTCGGTCCAGAGTATCGAGCAATGTGCCGACGGCATCGTCCATACTTTCAATCATGGCAGCGTACGTGGGGCTACGTTGTGCATCTTTCGGATCGACCTTATTCCGGTAATCGTCAATCAGTTCTTTCTTGGCATCAAACGGTGCGTGGACGCTGAACATCCAATAATTGAGAAAGAACGGCTTGTCTTTGTGTCGTTCCATCCAGACGACCGCTTCCTCAGCCATGCGGTCTTCAACATGCTGATCGGGAACTCCAGGATCGTGATCAAAGTCTTTGAACTTCCACGGAGCCACATAACTTCCCGCTGGTCCCGGACCGGCATGATGGGGTACATCAACATCAAATCCATGTTCTAACGGAGAATATGGCTCCGGTCCGAGATGCCACTTTCCGAAATGTCCCGTTGCATAACCGGCCGACTTCAACGACTTGGGCAATGTCTGATAGCTGGTCTTCAATCTCGAAACCGATTCAGTACCCACCTGCTTTAATCCCGGATGTGCGGAATTCTTCACCGTCGGAGTGAGTAACACCAACGGCGTATGACAATTAGGGGATGTGATCCCATGACGTGCCGGAGACAACCCGGTCAACACACTGGCTCTTGTCGGAGAACAAAGTGGACTTGACGAATAGGCTCGGGTGAACGTCATGCCTCGTCGGGCAAGTCGTTCGATGTTGGGAGTCTGGTAGAAGTTGGAGGTGCCGTAGAGCGTCGTATCGGACCAGCCGAGATCATCGGCCAGAATAAAGACCACGTTCAGCTTCTCTTCTGCCAAAGCGAGAGACGCAGAAAAGGTGATCACCAAAAACAATACAACCGCCGTGAATAGTTTTGTCATGTCAGTCCTCCTCGTTATCTCGTATGTGTAGAAAACATAGGACAGACCTACATGTTGGGTGACGCTGCGCTATCCCGGTCTACAGCACCTCTACATTGAACTACTCACTCAATTCTTTGATGCGGATGTTGCGGAAACGGTAGGTGGCTCCTTTTTCGCCGTGATGTTGAATGGCGATGTAGCCGCTGGCATCAACATCGTCTTCGTAATCCGTCGTGACAACGCCGTTCACTTCAATTTTGAGTTTGTTCCCTTTGCAGGTGATGCGGTAGGTGTTCCAGCTGTTTCTCTTGAGAGCGTCTCGGACTTCCGGCTTTTTGAAATACTCTTTCGACTCAGCTTCATGTTCGAGGGCTTTTTTATCTTTCGTTCGTCCGGACTGGCTGGGCCACAACCATTGACGTCGTCCTTCGTCGTACAATCCACCCGACCAACGTCGATCAGAACCGTCCACTTCTGCCTGATAGCCGAAGACTTTGTTTTTGTCGACATGACATCGGAACATGAATCCTGAATTGGCTTTGCCTTCAGGAAGATGCACGTCGCCTTCGAGGACAAAATCAGAGTAAGTCTTTTCGGTCACCATGAAGAACTTTTTGCTGGCCGAAAGATGAATCTCACCGTCCACCACTTTGGCTTCTCCCCACTCGTAAGGATTGTTCCAACCATCCAGGTTCTTGCCGTTAAACAGGGGCGTCCACTCATCGGCAGAGAGTGCGGAGATTGAGCAGAACAGCGCCAGCGCGGTACAGGTGAGTAAGTGGTAAAATTTCATGGGAGTTTATCCCTAGTGTATGGAAGATGCGTTTTATATGAGAAGTGTTATTGTATCCAGTTCTTGTGGGCTGGGATAGCGATAGCGAATCCCAGCATCATTCAACGTCATTAAATTCATCGCCGTACCAATGATCTGAGTTGCCCCAATCCTCAGGATAGTGCCCCCAGCTTGACGTAACGATGGAAAGAAGACCATTCCCATTCCTTAACCGATATCACCAAGCCGTGTTTCAATGGATTCACATGCAGGTAATCCATAAATCGTATTAAGTCGCTCTCATCTCGGCATGTGTGTTCGTAGTAACGTCGCTGCCAGACAGCTCGTTCGCCTTTACGACGTCGGCTTTCCGAGAGGTCTCCTTCTTTTCCATCGCCTCGCAGCCAGTGAATGCTAAATTGACGCCCCAACTCGGTCGTTAGAATTTTTCGACGCTGATGTGTCACAAGAGTGAAAAAGAAAATTTGACCTTCGCGAGATCTTTTGTAGAAGCGCATGATCCAAGTTTTCCTGTGCTGGGATGCGGTAGACCAACAATAACGGAGAACAAATCTTTCATTCACGCAGCCAGCCTGGCTGCGTAGTCTTTCTCGAATTCCTCAGGCGTCTGGTAGTTTAACGTCTGGTGGATTCGTTCGGTATTGTTGGTCTACCGCAGCCTG
>JAURQH010000017.1 GCA_030836185.1 Planctomycetota bacterium | reverse complement strand
GGTTCGAGTGTCATTCATTGTTCATCAATGACGACCGCTGCAACGTGAGAAAGAGAGCGATCTCGCGTGACGTGGAAAATGCGCACCCACAAAAAGTAACACGTCTTCACAAAATGAAGATCGACGCAAACAGAATGTCTTCACCGACTTGCTCAAGAGTACACAAGATTTGGAATCAAGATTCGGGAAGATTTGATTCAACATTTGGTCAAGATTCGGTCAAGGTGTGTCCCCGAATCTCCAAATCTTGACATCTTGAAACGGGCGTTCATTGTTTGGGAAAATCGGCTCCCGAGATGGCATGATTCTTAGCGATCGTATTTACTTTTCACGCACTCTAATCTCCCAAAACGCCCGTTTCTTTCAACCAGACTGCTGCTCGGATGGGCCAATGGGTCACTGCTTGATCCGTTGAACGTAACCCGTAGCCGTGTCCACCAGTTGGGTAAATATGTAGTTCAGCAGGTACACCTGCTTTTTCCAGTTCAGCAAATAGAATGGCACTGCTCAGAGGTGTCACGCCATCATTGGCCGCGTGGACAAAGAACGTGGGTGGCGTTTTCTCATTCACTTTATCAAATCCTTCGCGAAGAGTTCCATCTTTTTCTGCGATATAGGCCGGGTAAATCAGCATGGAAAAGTTGGGAGCACAAGAGGTCTTGTCGATGTCATCAATGGCTTCGTAAAGCCGATTGCCATTTTCTACAGCCGCATGAGCGGCAAGATTTCCGCCCGCAGAAAATCCCAGCACGCCGATACGTTCAGGATCGAGGTTCCATTCCTTGCTGTGACTTCGTACGAGACTGATCGCCCTTTGTGCATCCATCACGGGCCCTTGCCATTTGCCTGGATCGCCATGTGGTCCGGTTGGTGTCCGATACTTCAGGACAATGCCCGTCACGCCGATGGTGTTGAACCACTCTGCGACTTCGGTTCCTTCCAAATCCCAGGCCAGAATGTTGTATCCACCACCGGGACAGATCACGCAAGCCGCTCCGGTCGCTTTCTCTTTTGGAGCCGGGTAAATGTGCAATTCGGCGTCCGCAATGTTGGTAATTTTCATCACCGTTTTTCCACCGACAAGTCGATCATTGGGCTTCTGTCGATCCACTTCTGGACCGTTGACTTTGGCGGCGGGTCCGGGAGGAGTTTTGGGCCATACTTTGAGAATTTTGATTTCACCCCCTTCAACAGAGAGGGAAAACGTCAGTGTCATCAAAGCAAGAATCGCAGTGCGCTGAATCATGATGTTGTCTCACAGGAATTGGATAACTCTCAATCCCTACAGAATAACGACAGTCATCGCAGAACGCAAAAACAACTTAACCTGCGCGATCTACTCCCAACGAAACTTAAAATTAGGGAAGATTGGTCGAGAGTTGTTCTTGAGGACTCATCGCGGTCTGCTTCTCGAAGAGGTAATGTGAGACCCACCATTCCTGCCCGTCCTTGTAGCCGAACAGTTCAGCGCACGACATATAAAAGACGCGCCAGCGGTTCCACCAACGAACAGCATTCTTTTCGCCATATGTTTCTGCAAAGAGAGTCATAATACGGTCGCGATTGGCATCCATATTTTCGAGCCAGTGATTCGATGTTTGCTCGTAATGTCGACCATCCCATCGCCATTGATCGGTCAATCGCAAGTTGCGGCTGTAATGAGAGAGCAGATCGTCACTAGGCATCATGCCTCCCGTGAAGAAATACTTTGCCATCCAGTCGGCTTCACCGTCTGTCTCGAATAAATAAGGAATCTCTTTGTGACAGAAGATATGGACGAACAGTTTTCCATCAGGTCTCAACCAGCCATCAATTCGTCGCATCAATTCTTCATGATTCCTCATATGCTCAAACATTTCGACCGACACCACTCGATCAAACTCTCGATCAATCTGGAATTCATTCATATCGGCGGTCAAGACTGTCAAATTATGGAGCCCGCGTTCTTCGGCTCGATTGAGAATGAATTCACGCTGAGTGCGCGAGTTTGAGACAGCGGTGATCTCGCTGTGAGGATAGCTTTCTGCCATCCACAAGGACAACGAGCCCCAACCGCAGCCGAGTTCCAGGATCTTCATGCCGTCTTCGAGTTCTGCATGCTCACACGTTTCCGCGAGTGCTGAAATTTCCGCTTGATCAAGAGATTTCACATCGTCCCCATAATGGCAGCAGGAGTATTTCAGACGATGGCCCAAAGACAAAAGAAAGAATTCTGTCGGGACTTCGTAGTGCTGTTCGTTGGCGACTTCGGGGACTTCCGCAACGGGACCGCTGCGAGTCATCTCCAGAAAGTGTTCAAACTGCTGTTGTTGTAATTCACAGTTGCGGGCAGTGACACCGTTGAGACGCTGCTTGAGCAAACGACGAATCGCTGGACGCAGAATCCAATCAGGAATGAAACCACGTTCCATCCAGTCAATGCCCAGAGAAATAAAACTCATGACTGCTGCTCCGTTTTCGGGGGCCAAGGTATGAAGGGACTCGTTGTTCGTTGATACTCACGATATTTTTCGCCGCGACTTTTAAGACATTGTGCTTCTGTCGGCGGGATGCCGGTCACTTTGAACAAAAAGTACAACATACAAAGGGGGGCAAGTAACGTGGTCCACCAGAATGTGGCACCAATGGAGAAACAAACATAACCCCACCAATGAATCCATTCAAAAAAGTAATTTGGGTGGCGACTATATCTCCATAAACCCGTTCGGCAAACTTCCCCTTTGGTCGCAGGGTCATTTCGAAAACGAGCCAGTTGTCGATCGGCAACGAATTCACCCGCAATCGCCATAATCCAGATGGCTAATCCGATGAAATCCCAAACTGTTGGAAACGGCAACACATTACGACTGGCCATCAACATCGGCAAGGCAAACAAGACCGCCCAGAAAGCCTGCAACTGAAAGAACCAGAAGAGGTTGGATTGAGCTTTCTCACCCCAGTTTTCTTTAATGGTTACATATCGACCGTCTTCAGGAAGCTGAAAGAGTCGTATTAAGATATGTCCAGAGAGTCTGACGGACCAGGCAATCGCTAACGAGGCAACAATCGCTCGACGAGTCGGATCACCATCACTGAAGATCGCGAAGACGAGGCTAATCAACCCCACACCCAACCCCCAAGCAACGTCAACAACACCCGAGTCTCCCTGAACGCGCTGCAACACCCACAGCATCGCCATCACCACGGCAACACCCAGCCAGCAGAGCAAAATGAGAAACCAGACATTCATTGATAGACTCAGTGAATCGTGGAAGGTTCGATGCGACAGTCTGGTTTGGCCGCAAATAACTGTACAACGCCAGTCAGACGATCACGAAAAGCGGCTTCGCAGTAGCTGAGGTAATATTCCCATAATCTCAGGAAACGTTCGTCGTAACCAAGTTTTTGAACTTCGTCCAATCGTTGGAAGAAACGCTTTTTCCAAAGTGCCAATGTCTTCGCATAATGCTCTGAAAAATCGGCAATTTCGGCAATCTGAAGGTCGGTCCGTCGTCCAAGAACGTCGTTCATTCGTGTTACGCTGGGTAAGCATCCACCAGGAAATATATACTTTTGAATGAAATCGACCGATTTGATGTAGCTGTCATACCGTTGATGGGGAATTGTAATCGCCTGAATGGCCAACATGCCGTTCGGTTTTAAGAGCTGACTACATTTCTCAAAATAGCCATCGAGAAACTCGTGACCGACCGCTTCGATCATTTCAATGGAAACCAGTTTGTCATATTGACCGGTGAGATCGCGATAATCTTCCATCAAAACAGTGATGCGATCTTCAAGACCTGCCTCTTGGACACGTTTGGTCGCCATCTCATATTGTTCGCGAGAGATGGTCGTTGTGGTCACTCGACAGCCATATTGACTTGCCGCATGTAGCGCAAATCCTCCCCATCCGGTTCCAATCTCGATCACATGGTCAGTCGATTGAAGATCAAGCTTGCGACAAATGCGATCCAGTTTCTCGACCGATGCTGCGTGCAATGTCACATTTTCATCAGCAAATATGCCACTGGAATACATCATCGTATCATCGAGGAACGTCTGGAAGAAATCATTCCCCAAATCGTAGTGAGCAGAGATATTCTTACGGCTTCCAAGTTTTGTGTTTTTAGCGAACTGATGCCCCATACGGGCAACCCAGCGACCAAATCGACTAAGTGTTCCATCAGCGCGTTTCGATTGACTCATGTTACCTGCGAAAAATTGCAGAACAGCGGTCAGATCATCGGTCGACCATTCTCCCTGGAGGTAGGATTCGGCAAATCCAAGCGCTCCGCCAAACACCGTGCGTCGATAAAATCTCGGATTATGGACTGTCATTTCGACACCATCGCCCGAGGCATTACCTAAGTCTAGCGTGCCACGCGAGTCATTGATCGTCAGCTCGCGACGGTTGGCGTCTCGGAGGTAGCTGGCGAATCGGTCTCGGCACCAGCCATCGAAGAGGGCGACCGGGGCAAGTTCTCGCTCTGAGAATTCGGTTTTAACGGATCGAGTTGACGATGATCGGGGTGCGGATACGGAGGACATTTTTTCCACCACAGCTTCAGTGCTTGCCAGTAAATCGATGCGAACACCCGCATCGATTGAAACGGATAACGAACAGCCATCCAAGCCATTCGGAATGTTGTCAGTTCCCGGCGTGTTAAATTCAGGTCGGCATCAAATATTTGTTGGCCATGTTCGTGATTGGCCAACTTCAGGGATAATGATTCACCCGGTTGATGGAGGGTCCAATGATACTCTTGGTCCATACCCATAAACGGGGAAACATGGAATTCTTTCACCCCCGTCAAGTGCGCGCCCATTTTTTCACTCAAATCACCGGAAATTGGGGCGTTTGGGTCAAGCACGTAACAATGCTGTTCGTTCCAGGGTGTGTTATTTACTTCGGCGACAATCGCGTCAATCGTCACCCCATCCATCTTGTAACAGTAGTAAAAGCAGACGGGATTCATCAAGAAACCGGCATATCTAAGTTGCGTCAGCAACCGAACGGGACCATCAGGCCGCCGTCCAAGTTTCTGAAAAACCAGATCACGGACCGCTTCATCAAGTGGAATCCCGGGATCACCCAGATGATCTTTCCGTTTGTAGCGCAGCAAGGCGAGTCGTGATGTCGACCACAAAAGTCGACCACGAAAAACCTCTTCAATTTCATCCAGATCCAGCCAAGCCAACCACAAGCGATAGGTGAACTCGTGATTCACGGGCGTCATTCGACGATGGCGGACCCGGCCTTCATAGAGGCCGCTGTGCATGTTGCTCCTGATTCATTTTCGGAAGAGTTTAAAGCCTGGGTCACAGCCAAGGCACTATTGACGCCATCTTCATGAAATCCATTCCCCCAATAGGCTCCACAGTACGAAACACCATCGAGATCAATCAATTCACGATGTCGATTTTGTGCCGACTCTCGCTCCATAGTAAACAGCGGATGTGCGTAGTTGAACTGTCCGAGAACTCTGTCTGGATTGATCAAATCATCTTCATTGAGAGTCACGCAAAATGTTCTGCGAGAATTGATACCCTGTAGGATATTCATGTTGTATGTGACTGTCGAAGCGCGTGGCTGATCTTCGCCAATATGATAATTCCATGCCGCCCAAGCGGATCGTTTTTTTGGCAATAATGTTTCATCTGTATGCAGGACGGCCGAGTTTTGTTCGTAAGGGAAACAACTCAGGACTTCGGACTCAATGAGTGTCGGATTCTCAAGCATTCGCAACGCTTGATCGCTATGGCAGGCGAAAATGACATGATCGAAAATTTGCGAATCACCTCCACGAACAGCAACTTCAATCCCTTGATCCACTCTATGAACCCGCTCGACAGGCGAGTTGAGATAAACTCGGTCACTGAATGGAGCTGTGAATTTCTTGACATACTCACGCGAACCTCCACGAATCACATACCATTGTGGCCGGTTGGTGATGGAGAGTAACCCATGATTCTCAAAAAACTTTGCGATGAATCGGATCGGGAATTCGGCAAACTGATCTTGTGGGCATGACCAGATGGCCGCACCCATCGCCAAAAAATAACTCTCACCAAATGAATGTCCGAATCGATGTTTCTTTAGATAATCACCGACCGTTTGTTCGCTTTCTCTCAGCGCCCCGGTTGCCTGTTTGTTGAATCGCAGGATATCGCGAATCATCCCTAAAAATTTGGGATTCAAAAGATTCGAGCGTTGAGCGAACAGTCCATTCAGATTCGACCCACAATACTCCCAACCATTGCGATCATTCTTGACGCTGAAGCTCATCGGCGAGGGTTGATAAGCGACGCCATGTTCGTCGAGAAGTTGCTGAAAATTCGGGTAGGTACGGTCGTTTAAGACAATGAAACCGGTATCAATCGCGTAGTGTCGATCCTCGATAGAGACATCTACAGTATGCGTGTGACCGCCGATGTAGTCGTTCGCTTCAAACACGGTGATCTCATGTTGCTCGTGCAACTTGAGCGCGGCAACAACTCCCGAGATTCCTGATCCAATAATGGCGATTCGCATATCTTGATTCCGTCCTCATTAACGAATGAGCGTACCGACGGTGAATAATGAGTAACGCGATATCTTAGGGGTCGTGTCCAGCGGTGCAGGTTTCCGAGACCAATCAGTGAACGCAAGAAACTACTAATAAGAGACTTACGCCATTTTGAGGTAATTTCTCTGCAATCAGGAAGACTGCGCTTCCAGCAGCGGCAGTTCGAGGAAATTCTGCAGCAGTTTGATGCCCGCGTCGGTCAAAAAGCTCTCGGGATGAAATTGAACACCGTGTACGGGATGCGTCTTGTGACGCAATCCCATGATCTCTTTGTGGCCGTACTCTTTGTCTTCGCACCAGGCGGTGATGATCAGATCGTCGGGGATCGAGTCCTCGGGTACGATCAGTGAATGATAGCGTGTCGCGATGAAGGGGTTTTCGAGACCGGCAAAGACGCCTTCGTTATCGTGAAATACGGGAGAGACCTTGCCGTGCATGAGGCGTTCATGACGAATCACTTTGGCGTTGTAAACTTCTGCGATGGATTGATGCCCCAGACAAACACCCAGTACAGGCATCTTGGAACCGAAATGAGCGATGACTTCTTTCGACAACCCTGCTTCGGATGGCGTACATGGCCCGGGAGAAATCACAATCCGTTCGGGATTGAGCTCTTCGATCTCTTCAATCGTAATTTGATCATTCCGCGCGACACGAATATCGAGAGTATCGTCGATTTCGCCGAACCTTTGCACAAGGTTGTAGGTGAAGGAATCGTAATTATCGAGAACGAAGATCATGTTGTGGCCGGTCTTTTCCAAATCATACGTGTTTAAAAGCGGTTTCGTCTCCTCAGGGGTGGCTGTGGATGACCTTCAGGTCACCCACAGAAAGCCATGATTCACTGGGGGCTTCACTGGGGGCTTCGCTTCGCTCAGTCCACCAGCCACCCATAACCAGACACTTCTGAAACCGCTTGTAGATATTATGCCCGAGAGAGAGACTCTCTGACAACTGTTGTCAGGAGAGATCGTCAATTTGGGAAAAGGTTCACTTTCGCCCTTTGATAGCCAGTGCGAGGACCGGATCGGCAGAAAAGACAACTTCCAGGGCCGACAGAAACTCGGGAAGAAGATCTTCGGCTTCGGGAACAGTCAGCATTTTTTGATACGTCCGCGCGGACAGATGTTGCTGGAGATCATGCAAGTCCCGCTTCATCTGATCGAGAAACCGACGTAACTCGGCTTCTTCCAGGTCCCGGCGATGCAGGACTACTTTTTCGTCATCCGAGCGATCACGTTTGAGTTCGGCGAGAGTCGTTCCCTGCGTTCGGTAGAGCGCCCCGTTGCGATAGGCGCGACGAAGTTGTCCCAAAGAGTTGAACTGATAAACGGGATCGGCACCGAAATAAATGGACAGGCCACCCGTTTTTTTGAAGCCAAGAAACACCGGCTCATCGCAATGTGCAAACTCAAATTCAGCACGTCTAGGCAACGCGACCGCTTCACGGAGCAAATCTTCCCGATCTGATTCGTCACGTGCCATGAGTCCCATTCAGAAACGAGAGTTGTAAGGGATATATTGCAGAATGTGTCTCAGAGTTATCGCTGATAAATGGGAAGATAGCCATTGTCCATCAACAGGATAGTCACATTTAATGCTGTGGTATAGACGGGGCCAACATGCCCTTCCTTCCAGCTACCGTCGGCTGACTGTTTACGAAGAATATCTTCGCTGACATCTGCATAATATTTTTTGTAGTCATCCTCTCCCTGACGATACATCACCTGAGAGTAGTAAAGATGTGTGTAATGCCAATGACCGTGTAGAGAATGTCCGGCTGCGGGCCAGACATTGTCCTTGCAATATTTCATCATCTTTTTGGTCATGTCGCTTTCGTATTCACCGGCGTTATTCATCGCGGCTAATGCGGCCGCCGTGATGGGTGGACGAGAACCTCCACCACTTTTCAAACTGTACTGAATCCCGCCATCGGGAGTCATACACTTCTCGATATAATCTTTGGCTCGCTCGATGATCTCTTTGGGAACAGGGATGCCCGCGTTGCGACAGGCCCGCAATCCCTGAACTTGAGTGATACAGGTGGAGCCTTCATCAAAGTCGTTGCCATCTTTCGCCGAGACGTATCCCCACCCTCCTGCCGAAGTTTGTGCACCGGCGGCAAACTTGACCGCTTCTGTCAGGACACGGCGAAGTTCCTTTCGGCGTCCGATATCTTCTTCTTCTCCATAAACCTGAGAAAGAAAGAGCATCGAGAAGCCGTGTCCGTAGGTGTAATGATAATCTTGCGAATAACCGATGAGCCCATTCGGTTGAGACATCTCGATTAGATAGTCCACTGCCCGCTCAATGTTGTCGGCATACTTACCACGAGTCGTCGTCGAACCTTCGGACAGCATCGCCATGCCAGAGAGCGCGGTCATGGCAACCCGATACTGACTCCCATTGGCTTCCCAATACCCGTGCTTCTGCTGTCGCGCGAGCCAATCGAGCGCACGATTGGTGGCTTTCGAGACCTTCTCATTTTTCTTGGCAGACTCAAGGGGGGAGTTCGCAACTCCAAACAATAAACTCATTACGATAATGAAAGGCAGGCATTTCATAAGTTGTGATCCAGCTCGCTTCAAAAAATGTTCCAATCCAGTTTAGGAGCAGCGGGTGACTCTGAACAGACACATTTCCTCTGCAATTCTCACAGAGAGGCCGATTCAGGCCTGTTTTTGATCAAGAATCGATTATAATGCCCGTCGTTGGCTGAAGTGCGACCGTACTTTGTATTCTCACCTTCGATTTCGTTCATAGCTAGGAGGCGCTTGTGTCCGATTCCTCGACAAAAAATAACTCCTCTTCCAAAGAGTGTACCACGAAGGGTGGAGCTCCCGCCTGCCCGGTCTGCGGCGCACCGCTCATGGAGATCAAACACAAGCTGCAATGCACCCGTTGTCGCACCATTTGCGAGACTTGTTGCGAAGGTGGTCGGGGTTAGCACATATTATGGAATTACGAGCGTTTGCCGAACAACTTTTGCTCGAGGGCAGCCTCGAAGCGAAACTGTGTCCCCCAAATAATTCACTCACCGACGAAGCTCCCGGCGAATCATTTCGTCCCGTCGAACCGAGTCGTCCTGCAAATTTACAATTTGCTCCACGTCGCACGGCCCCCGCGATGCCTGCTGCACCCGCGATGACCGATCCCGAAAAACGAGCCGTCGCGCATCACATCATGGCGAATCATGAATTGCAGGCGGTCGAGGTGATGGCGTTTGTGTTGCTGGCGTTTCCCGATGCTCCCCAAGATTTCCGTTTTGGACTGATCGAGATCATCCAGGACGAACAAAGACACACTCGCATGCACGCGGAACGGGCCTCGATGCTAGGACTTGATTTCGGTGATTTGCCCGTCAATTGTTATATCTGGAAGAAGGCTCAGGACTATCACTCGGTACTCGATTATCTCTCCGGTTTACCTCTCACATTTGAAGCTCGAAATCTCGATCACACTGTCGAATTCGAGCAGGCATTTCTGAAAGCGGGCGACAAACGAAGTGCGGCACTGATGCGACGGATTCATGAAGACGAAATTGAACATGTACGATTCGGCATCGAATGGCTAAGAAAGCTCAAACCCGACACGAACGACGACTGGACCACCTGGACCGACCATCTCCACTGGCCGATGCGACCTGAAAAATCAATCGGGAACGACTTCCAGCATGACGCGCGTCTTGCCGCTGGGTTTACTCCTGAATTTATTGAACAACTCCGTTCGATCGATTCCGAATGAGGTTGAGTTGTGAGAAGAGGTTTCAAAAGTGTCAATTGAACCTGCGAACTGAGCGAAGCCGCCAGTGAATCACGACTTTCTGTGGGTGACTTAACCCGGATTATTCATTAGCCGCTGGGCGCTAGCCCACGGTTCATCAGATTTCTCTATAAAGCAGCCAAAACCGGACGCTAGCGCGTTCCGGCTGATTTTTACGCGCTGTATTTTGAGCTGTTTGCATCCTTGAAGATGGGATAGAACGTGATGTTGATTTCAATATTGACCGTGAATAATCCGGGCTAAAGGTCATCCACAGCGACGCACAGGCTGAGGAAACCGCTTTGGAGTTTGTTCTCACTTTGCCAGCATGGCCCAGATTCGCGTCGGACCACCTGTTCCGTTTTCAATCTTCATCGGTGCGACCAAAACCTGAAATCCTTTTGCGGGCAATTTGTCCAGATGAGCGACATTCTCTAACCCAAACTTTTCGGCCTTGTTGATGATGTGATGAACGGCAAAATCTGTCGAAATTCCGCGATCTATGCTCAGGTTGTCCACTCCTATGCCACGTATTTTTCGTTTTTCAACCAGGAAGCTGGCGGCTTCAGCGGAGAACGAAGGAAAATGCAATTGTCCACGGGCATCGCGATTTTGATAGCGGACTGTGTTCTTCCAGAATCGTCCCCACCCTGTATTGAGCAAGACGATGGCTCCATCCGGGATTTTTCCGTGTTGCTTTTCCCAGTTGCGAATGTCCTCGACGGTCAGCATCGTATCGGCGTCCATTTCAGCACGAACACTGATGTCGATGACCACGCCGGGCCCGAAAAGTTGTTTGGGTGTCAGTTGAGAGACATCCTGTTGATTGGGTTCAAAATGATTGGGAGCATCGATGTGCGTTCCCAGATGCTCGGGCAGCGAGATCGCTTTGGAGAGGACGCCATCTTTTTCGAGAGTGGCGATGGTTTTCAATTCAAAGCCCGAGTAATCATCGCCGGGCCAATATTGATTCGTGGCATTCAACGGATAGGCGAGATCGACAAAACGAGCGTTTGCGAACGGGTTGGTTTCAGGATCGGCACCCAGCGTGATCAATCCGGTCAGACAGACGATGAACGTCATCAACGTGCGAAGAATCATGAGTCCCCTCTCGTAAGATTCTGAGTTTGGTTTGACTCCAGTCTAACGAAAAGGTCTGCCGGGAAGAAAGCACATGAACGATTGCAGTGTGATCCCGCGAATTAGTCGTCATCCGCGAGGATGAAATTTTTTGTGGATGGCTTTCAGGCGGCTGTGTTCCACCTGTGTATATATCTGCGTTGTGGCGATGCTGGCATGTCCCAGCATTTCCTGAAGGGCGCGGATCTCGGCTCCGCCCGCCAACATGTGTGTGGCAAAGCTGTGCCTCAATGTGTGGGGACTCACTTCTTTGGAGCAACCAACCCTGCCGGCATACTTCTTGACCAGATTCCAAACCGTGATGCGCGACAATCGACCTCCCGAGCGAGTGACGAACAACCAATTTGCTTCATCCGAACCAACCATCGTGGGGCGTTCGTGTGATAAGTAGGCTTCTAATGCGCTCATGGCAATCGGATTCAAAGAGACCATGCGCTCCTTGTTTCCTTTTCCCGTACAACGACAATAACTTTCTGACAGATACACATCCCGAAGTTTCAAATCCGAAATCTCCGACGCTCGGCACCCGGTTGCATACAACATACAGAGCAATGCCCGGTCGCGCAGTGGGTATTGGTCGTCACTGCCGGGAGCCGACAACAGTCGATTGACGGCATCAGGAGAGAGGACCTTCGGCAAGTATTGCCAAAGTTTGGGAGAGCTAACCAGTTCCGCGATACTTTCGAGGAGAACTCCTTCGAGAACCAGATATCGAAAGAACATTTTGATGGAAACCAGTTGTCGCGCAATCGAAGTGGCTTTCAAACCACGATCATAAAGGTGCTGCATGTAGCTCGACAAATATTTGAGATCGATATTTTTGAGAGGCGTCGTTCCCCGCAATTGATCCCAATCAAGAAACTGTTGCAGATCGGATTGATACGATTTGATCGTGTTGGCCGACATACCGCATTCAGCTTCAAGATAGTGCAAAAACGGCTCGAAGTGCATGCACGCAGACGGACCGCGATCAGCCTGCTTGGCTTCAAGCAGAGCACCAAGATGTCGTCCTGTGGGCCGTTTACGGGGGGGCATACTCGACAATCCCTGAGTGATCGAAATCATAAACCTCGACGTGAGGTTCCTCAGTGATTGTCATCGGTTGCAATCGGTGAAAGCGATGAGCGATCGTCAGGAAAGTTGCGTTATAAGGAAATCACTAAGCAACCTGACGACGATAGCGATCAAGATTGTCACGCACCGCCTGAAAGACCCGCTCAACCGTTAAATCCTGCATACACTTGTGATGCACGAGCGGGCAGGTGCGTTGTTGGCACGGTCCACAATCGACCGGCAATTGAATATGCGTCCCCTTTTCGTAATACGTTTCGCTGTAGCCGATATGGGTCGGTCCGAAAATCGTGATGACCGGTACATCAAAGGGTTGAGCGAAATGACGCGGTCCCGAATCCGTCGTGACCAGTAATTCCGAATGTTTCACGGCTGCCTTGGAAAGCCCAATCGTCAATTGCTGATCAGCCAGACTGACAACATGGTTGCGATCCGCCTTTCGGACAATGGCTTGCGCCATATCTCGTTCCGCAGGCCCGCACAAGACAACAACCGTACGTTCATAATTATCAACGATGGATTGTCCCAGCTCGGCGAATTTGCGCGTTGACCAATGCTTGGCCTCTCCAAATGCGCCGCCCGCGTTAAAAGTGACTATCGGATTTTGTTGTAACTCGGCAGGTAACGAATCGCGGAACTGCTGCCAACCTTGTTCGTCTTCGTCGGTGGTGGCAAGTTCGGTCTGCTTGGAATCAACTTCACATCCAGCGTACTCGACGATCTCAATGTAATGATCGAGGGCCGACTTGACGACATCGCGATCAAAACCGGGAAGTGCGTCGGTCAGCATCCAACCACGACCTTCATTGGCAAAGCCGATTCGTCGTTTGGCACCGGCTAACCAAGCGACCCAACCCGTTCGTAAAGAGTTTGTGAATAGGTAGATTTCGTCAAACTGTTCCTGTTTGAGTAGCTTGGTAAAACCCAATCCTCGTCGTTCGGGAAGATCACTTTTGCGATCATGCAAAATCGAACGATGAATGAGATCGGTACCGTCGAGGACATCGGAAATGTATGGTCGATGAATGCCAACAATCTCGGCCTCGGGATGTTGCTTGCGGAGTGCGCGGAGGGCGGGTGTCGACATGACGACATCGCCAATCCAGTTCGGTAAAAACACTCCGATGCGATTCATCCCGCTTTCCTTTCCTCGGAGGGAACGAATGGCTGCAATGGCGGAGACGGTTCGCCTCGGATCAACCGGAGAATCTCCGTCGTCGAGATGCCGGGAACTTCACCCAATGCTCGTACTTCTCCGCCGTAAGCTTCGACCACTTCCTTGCCGACAATCTCTTCGGGGAGGTAGGTTCCTCCTTTGACGAGCAAATCCGGTTTGACCGTTTCGATTACGTTATGAGGTGTTTGTTCATCAAAGACGACGACATAATCGACGGCTTCCAGTGACGCGAGCATCATGGCTCTTTGTTCCTGGGCAAAGATCGGACGATCATCACCCTTCCCAAGTCCACGGATGCTGGAATCACTGTTCAACGCGACAACCAGGCAGTCTCCCTGTTGTCGAGCCTGTTGTAAGTAGGTGACATGACCAACGTGTAACACGTCGAAACAGCCGTTGGTGAGAACCACTTTCTGACCAAGCCGGCGGCGGGCATCAACTTGACGCCCCAGTTGCGGTAGCTCGAAGACTTTGCCTCCTGTGCCACGATTTCCTGACAGCAGGTCGCCAATAATTTCATCCCGTTTGATGGTGACCACCCCAATCTGTTCGACTTCGAGTCCACCGGCCACATTGGCCAACTTGGCGAGATCGTCGGGAGAGTAGCCAGCGGCGGCTCCCACACCGATCATTGCGAGGACCATGTCTCCCGCGCCGGTGATGTCATACACTTCACGTTTTCGAGTAGGGTGATGCGCCCAGCTTCCATCATTGCGTACGGCAACAATTCCGTCCGAATCAATCGTCACAAACGCATAATCAAGATTGAGTTGTTCGCATAGGACTTCACCCGCTTTGTGGGCGTCTTCAATCGATTCCACTTCGATGTCTGTGGCGCGAGAAGTTTCTAATCGGTTGGGAGTGACGGCTGTCGCACCGCTGTAGATTTTATAGTCCCCCGAAGAAGCCGGGTCGGCAATCACGGGGAGTCCTGCCGCACGGGCTCGTTTAATCACAAGGTCGAGCATTCCCGGCGTGCAAACACCTTTGGCGTAATCCGAGATCAAGACCGCCGAACATTCCGGTAAAGCCGCGGTGACGGCTTTCAGCAGTTTGACTTCGATTTCTGAACTGATGGCCGTTTTCACTTCGCGATCAACTCGCAACATTTGATGCGGATGACGATGGTGTGCGCGACCGATGTATCGTTCTTTGACGGTGGTCGGTCGCGACGGATCGCTGATCACACCACTCACTTCAACGCCGGCATCTTCTAACTGTTCGCGGACAACATCTCCATCAGCATCTTCGCCGACAACGCCCGCCATGATCACATCGGTATCGAGACCGGCGAGCATGTTTGCCACATTCGACGCACCGCCAAGGCGGATCTCTTCGCGGTCTTCGCGGAGCAGAATGACGGGGGCTTCTTGACTGATACGATCAGCGTTTCCCCAGATATAACGGTCGAGAATGATGTCACCGAGGACGAGAATCTTCGGTCGGCCCAGATTTTCGACGAGATCAATAAGATGATATGACATAAACGGGTGCAATCCTTTGCCGGGTGGAATTCACAATCCTTGTAAATCCGCGCAAGCGTTTGGCGTGTCAGGTTTTGAATCGCCTCTATTGTCGAACAGAGTCGAAATTTCGTCAATCCCGATTCTGATGAATAATGTGTGACTTTTTGTCGATTACAGGGCTGAAACTCGCCAGTCAAATCAATGCTCGTGGCACGGCAGTGAGGGTACAGTTGGTCCTGGGATCGAGAGTCTATTATCAGATAATTGGTGAATTTAAGGCTAGAGTTCGTTAACGTGGGTCAAATCACTGTCTGACTATATTATTTTACGCTCGGGAATCTGAATTATGTCGCGTTCGCTCTGGATGTGCCTTTTGGCTTTCGGTTTGACCATTTCAGGTCGTCTGTTGACCGCTGCTGAGAGACCCAACATTCTCTTCATCTATACCGACGACCATTCCTATCGCACCACCAGTTGTTACCCCGGCGCGTATGAATTCACCAACACACCGCATATCGACGAGCTTGCCTCCGATGGTGTGCGGTTTTCTCATGCCTACATCGGCACCTGGTGTATGCCGTCCCGAGCGACGATGCTCACCGGGCATCAACAGTACGGCATCGAATCGATGCGGATGGAAGGCGATTATCCCGGCAGCGCTTACGATCCCGAGAAGTGCCCATTCTGGCCTAAAGTGTTCAGACAGGAAGGGTATCAAACGGCTCAAATTGGCAAATGGCACACGGGTGTTGATACCGGACCGGGTCGTGATTGGGATTATCAAGTTGTCTGGAATCGGCCTCGTTACCCGGAAAATTCGGGCAACTATTTTGATAATCAATTGATTGAAACGAACGGCGGTAAGCCGGTGATGACCAAAGGTTACACAACCGACCGATACACCGACCTGGCAGAAGATTTTATCAAAGGGGAAAATCGCGACGGAGAAAAACCGTGGTATTTGTGGCTCTGCTTTGGTGCCGTTCACGGACCGTTCACACCGGCAGACCGTCATCTGGATGCCTATCCCGACATTAGCATTCCAACACCCGCAGACATCTTTTCACCGCGAGCGGGAAAACCGGATTGGCAACAAAAGATTAACTACTGGGTGAAAGACGACCAAGGACGACCCGCCATGAAAGGGGAAGCGTTCGGAGGCCGAACTGTGGAAGGCGCTCGTGGAATTCACGGGAATACATTGACCGATTGGGCGCGCCAATATCATCAAGGTGTGTTGGCTCTCGACGATAGTGTTGGCCGTCTGGTGAAAACATTGAAAGAAACCGGACAACTGGAAAACACACTGGTCGTCTTCACTTCGGATCAGGGCTTTGCCTGGGGACAACATGGTTTTTGTACGAAGCTGGCTCCTTACGATGCCAATATTCGTTCGCCCATGATCGTCAGTATGCCGGGAACAATCCCGCAGGGAAAACTTTGCAAAGAGCCAGTAGCCGGCGTCGATATCCCGCCGACATTCTTCAGTTTCGCTGGCATTGATCTGCCGTGGAAAATGCACGGTCACGATTTGAAACCACTGCTGATGGAACCGGAAAAGAAACAAGACCGTTCGGTGATGTTAGCGTTTACTGGTCGAAAATATGGCAGCGATACCGATCAGCTTCCCACCGATCCCGATGACCTGTACCTGAATGGCGTGCCGTGGTGGATTTTAATGATGGATGGTCGATTCAAATACATCCGCGCGTTGCTCGACGACGAACTGGAAGAACTCTACGACCTCAAAAAGGATCCCGAGGAATTAAACAACCTGGCCATCGATCCGAAATTCGCCAGCAAAGTCAAGAAGATGCGGAAAGCGATGGTCGCCGAACTGAAACGGACCGATGCCAAACTGGTCAACGACTTACCAAAGCCGAGAGCGTTGCCGAAGAATCAATGATGCAAATCACTCAGGCTTCAATTGCTTGCTCGATTTCATCGCTATCATTCTCGTCCGACTGATAGTATTCAGTCGTGATATTGGTACGAATTCCGCCGCGCGGCGTGAAACTGGCTTCAATTTGCATCCACCGAGGCTGCGTGACGGCGACAAGATCGTCAAGGATGCAATTTGTGACGTGTTCGTAGAACGCACCATGATTGCGATATTGTTGTAAGTAGAGTTTAAGCGATTTCAACTCGTAACAAACTTGATCGGCGACATAAGTAATGATGATTTCACCAAAATCAGGCTGGCCAGTCTTCGGACACATACTGGTGAATTCGGGGCAGATCGTCTCGCTGATGTAATCTTTCTCGGGGTGTGGATTCGGGAAAGTCTCCAGGGCGTCTTTGAAATGGGCGGGATGGTCGGACATGGTGTCTCCGGTCGCTAGTGATAAATCGTCTGAACGTGTCCCTATTCTAGGGCGACGACCGTCTGTGGGTAGTCTGCGAAGACGAAATCTTTTCAGTTCGATCCTGCATTCCAGTCGCGTCGTATTTTGATGGCAATCTCTGGATCCACCATTGCGGCGGAAGCGACCTGCACGTGGTCGGCTCCCGCATTCAAATAATCGTGAACGTGCGATGCTTGAGAGACACCACCGACACCCAGAATTGCAATCGTCAGACCACGATGCGCAATCAGTCGGGAAAACAACTCTGTTTGCTGGATTGACGCAGTCCGCGTGGCATCACCACAAATGCCCCTCGCCTGACCATCAAACAGCAACTCTTCATCCAGTGTCGTCGTTTGTTTGACAATCGCCGCGACACTGTTCGTCATCGCGAGACCGCTGATGTACGGGGCCAATGCTTCCAATAAAAACGCAGCCGGAATTTCGTCGGCCACATGTCCAATTTTGACGATGTAGGGAACCTCTTCGCTGATGGCATCTCGGACACGTTCTGCCACGACCGCGGCTTCGTGTGCCGATTGATAAAGCTGTCCGTCACTGGTGCAAACATTCGGACACGAGAAATTCGTTTCAATCGCATCGGCACCACTCTCCACCGCCCACTTGGCACACAGAGCGTAGTCGTCGGCCAGATCATCGAGAGTTCCGTTTTCCTGCTCGGTTCCCACTACTGAAACCGAAAGAACTTTCTCTTTCGGCAACAGATTCCGAGTCTCTTCGATGTCTTGTCGCCAGAATTCAGGATCGGAGGAAGGCATGCCGAACGAAACCGCCCAACTTCCCTGCATCTGATCAGTGGCTGGGATCTCTTTTTCTGCTCCCGTCAGTTGATCACACGTGACCGGCTGCAAATTGGGAAGTGGGTAACATTCGCGGGACTGTGAGCGGACCGTTTTATATGTCAGCACATCAAAGCCGAGAGAAGCGTAATACCGGACCCACTTTCCGTTCAGAAGAGGCCCGGCGGGAATTCCCAGAGGTGACCCGATGGGCAATCCACAATAGAACCATTCCCCAGAAATATCGGGAACTTCGACTTCCACCGGTTCGGGCGCGTGTTCGTAGTTCCAACGATACGATTCTTGGATGTTGTAACGGGGTAAATAGCTCATCGTTGAAATACTGTCTCCAATCCTCAACTTAAAATTGCCTCAATCTCGGCGGTCGGGACAAAATTCATCACCAGCGGTTGTGACTGATCGGACTGTGATTGTTGCCAAGTCGCATACATGCCGTCCGCCGTGGTGAGGACATCTACATATCGACTGCAACCCGTTCCCTGCGGACTGACAAACATCGGCTGATAGCGTGATAATCGCGTCACTTGCTCGACAGGTTCTGCCATCACATAGGCCAATCCGCCCAATTCTTCGCACGAATAACCTCGGGGGCGTTTGACCGCCGAATTGTGCTCTTCCAGATCACGGACACACTCGCCGCCATCGTAAAAGAACAACGAAACTGGCTCCTGTGCGAATTCACCAAGTTTGGGAACATCGACGACTGCCGTCCCTCGGGTCATGGCGACATCCCAGGTTGTGCCTCTTGGGAAGAAATCATAGACGGGCTCACTGCATGTCGATTCTCCCGCTTTACGAATCACATACCCGGTATTGGAACTCGACCAATTAAACGGATGTGTGCAGAAGTAGAGAATCAAATCACCATCGAGCGTCGTGTGAACAAACGGGTCTTTGATATGAAGGTACTCCGGGTCGTCCGATTGAACCACTGTTTCCAGACTGGCTGATTTGAGGCCTTCGAGAGAGTCGGCTGCGACTCGTTCAATCGTCCAGACTCCTGTTCCCGGCTTGAGATACTGCTCGAACCCTGCGGGATAGCCAAGATGGTCTTTCTCGGTAGAGATGAACAGTTCAATGCCGCTCTCAGTGACATTGAGTGCGGAACCTTCAATAGAGAGAACTTCCCAGTCACCTACATTGAGTTCTGCCTTCGTCCAACTGACGGCTTTCTTCCACGATTGTCCTTTGTCGTTTGATTGAAAGATGGCCAATTCCAGACCCCTCTCACCTGCTGCGACGCCGGTTCGAGAATCTCCCGCGTTGCGGTAACGTCCCACGACACACAACGAACCATCTGGCAACTCCACCATGTTTCCTCCACCAAACCAGAATCCCGAGGCACGGTCTTGGGGCTCGACGATGATGCCGGCCTGTTGCTGATTCACCAATGACTGGGCCAGTTTGGTCAGCTTTGCAGTGTCGATGGTCATATTGAGAGTCTCTTTCCTCGAGGAGGTCCTGATCTTGGGAAAATTATCATGTGGTTCTCGGATCCAGAAATCAACGTGATGACGAAAGCAGATTGGGTCTATTTTTCGAGCGTTCCAGACTTGTTGCCCGACGCAAAGGTCGTCACAATGACTTATTGCAATTGAATTGTAATAAAATCGAGATCCCAACCCAAGGAATGCGCGTGTTTCGCTTAACGATGCTGACAATTCTGACAATGACCGCTCTTTGCTTGTCAGGAAATTTTGACACATTGTCTTTCGCCGCAGACGATCACGCCTCTCATGCGCATAGCCATGAGAGCCACGATCACTCGGATAATGAGACGCATGCTGAAGAGACCACAACCTCCGAGCCCGGCAGTAATAAGCTGAAGGTGTTGCTCGCCTATTGTGTTCTGATCATTTTGGGCTCTTTTGCGGGTGGGCATCTTCCTTCTTTAATCCATCTCGACCACAACCGCACACAAACCATCATCAGCCTGGTGGGGGGCTTGATGTTGGGAATTGGTGTGTTCCACATGCTACCTCATGCCCTGCACGAGGTGGGAGATATCAATTTTGTCGCGCGCTGGATGATGTTTGGATTGTTAGTCATGTTCTTTTTGCTCAGAACATTCCATTTCCACCAGCATGATATTGTCGTTGATGAACACGACGCACAGCCAGCTCAATTACTGGACGACGAACAGGCATTGAACCCCTCTCACGACCATGATCACGATCACGACGAGGGACACTCCCATGCTCATAGCCATGGCCATCATCATGCTCACGAATTGAGTTGGTTGGGTATCTCTGTGGGATTGTGTCTGCACACGCTGATTGACGGCCTTGCGTTGGGAGCCGCCGTCGAAGCCGACGCTCATCACGAGGTGATGTGGTCTCTGTTTGGACTGGGTACGTTTTTGGCCATTGTGTTGCACAAACCACTCGATGCCATGTCGATTACCAGTTTGATGAAGGCGGGTGGCTGGTCGCAATTATCGCGGAACCTCGTGAATCTCGGATTCTCGATGATGTGCCCCTTAGGGGCTTTGGCGTTCGTTCTGGGAGTCAGCCAGTTTGAGGGAAATCAAGCGTGGATCATCGGAGGAGCGTTAGCCGCTGCAGCAGGAGTTTTCATCTGTATCTCACTCAGCGACCTGTTACCAGAAATGGAATTTCATTCCCACAATCGTGTTCGTCTCTCGACGGCACTTGTCATGGGAATTCTGCTTGCTTGGGGAATTGGATTTTTAGAACCGAGTCACTCTCACGAGATGCCGAATTCGGCGCATCAGAAAGACTCTGGCGACCATCACGGGCATTCTCACTAATCCCCAAAAATCACCCCACATAATGGCATTCCAACCCGCAAAATGCAGAAGAAGCTGATTTCTGGTTGAAAATGTGAAACCCTGACGGCAACAGATGTTACGATTTCGAGAAGTCGGTCGATCCTGCTCCAAACGGTTCAAGTTCAAACGCACATTCCGACGATTTCGTTGAGAGGAACAGAACTTTTTCCTCACGAACTGTGGGAATTGTCGGGTTCTCTCCTTGCAGCGGGCAGGAGACCGCGAATAGCTTAAATGTCATGCCACGGCGCCGGCGTTCCCCGGACGAGAACAGTCAGAGATGCCATGTCCCGAAAGAATTATTCTTCACGCAAAATGCAACCGATGAAACGCCGTCAAAAGACGAAGCGCCATGACTGGGAAGATCTTCCCCTTGAAGAACTACTCGATGTCAAAATTTGTGACCTGGGGCTGAAGATTGAAGGCACCTCACTTGAACCGCGTGTTGAACGCCTCTACAACGAACTCGAACTTCGCGAACTCGATTTTCGTCCACATTGTTGGCTTTCCGAAGAGTGGTTTTCACCGGACGGAATCCCAGGAATTGCCATCCCGTTCTATTTGGCACATTCGCGATTGATGCGGCTCGAACGCCGTATGATGATGGAGGTCGAAGGGGGAACCGAAGATTGGTGCATGAAAATTCTTAGGCATGAATGTGGTCACGCTATCGACAATGCTTATGGCCTCCACCGCAAACGATCATGGACGAACACCTTCGGTAAATATTCACAACCCTACCCGGAAAACTACCAGCCGAAACCGTACAGCAAAAGTTTCGTGCTGCATCTCGATCCCTTCTACGCTCAAAGCCACCCTGCGGAAGACTTCGCCGAAACATTTGCGGTTTGGTTAAAACCTCGTTCGGCTTGGAGAAAACATTACGCAGGCTGGGCCGCATTAAAGAAACTCGAATACGTGGAAGACTTGATGGACGAGGTTCCCTACATGGAACCGGTCTCTCGCACCAAAATGCGAGTCGACTCTCTACCCCGTTTGAAAAAGACGCTTCGGGACCATTACGAAGAGCGACAAGCAAAATATATGGGAGAATCTCCCATTGATGATGATGCCCTGCTGCAACTGTTTACCGACGATCCGAAACGTCGAACAATGAAGGCAGCCGCCTTCTTCATCAAGCACAAAGCCGAAATTCGGCAAGTCGTGTCGGAATGGTCGGGGCAATATAAATACACCATCGACCAGGTTTTGAAAGACTTGATCTTCCGCTGTCGAGAACTCAACTTACGCTTGAAGTCCTCAGAACGGGACACAAAACGTGACGCCTTGGTTTTGCTGGCAGTTCAAACCATGAACTACCTGCATCGTGGATTTAATCGGTATCAGTTATGAAGTCCCTCAATATCCAGGTTTTAATGCATGAGTCGCTGGTTCCCCCCGATTCCATCGAGGGGGTTTCCGAGAAAGAAATGTTGGAATGGAAAACTGAATACGATGTTCTCGCCACGCTGCAAAATATGGGACATCGTGTAGAATCACTGGGAGTCAGCGACGATCTTTCCGTTCTGAGAAATGCACTCGTCGAGAAGAAACCCGATATTGTCTTTAATCTTCTGGAAGAGTTTCATAGCGTTCCCCATTACGATCAACACATCGTTAGCTATCTGGAATTGATGCAACAGCCCTACACCGGCTGTAATCCTCGTGGACTGACTTTGTCGCACGACAAAATATTGTGTAAAAAAATACTCAGTTACCATCGCATCCCGACGCCGCAATTTTCGTTTTTCCCAAAAGACAAAAAAATCCGTGTCCCAAAACGGCTCAAATATCCATTAATGGTGAAATCTTCCATTAATGATGCTTCGCTCGGAATCTCTCAAGAATCCATTGTCTCCAACGAAACTAAGCTCAAAGACCGCATTGAATACGTCTGGTCAACACACAAGGCCGATGTTCTTGTCGAAGAATATATTGCCGGGCGAGAGTTTTATGTCGGTGCAATCGGAAATCAACGAATTCAGGTACTCCCCATCTGGGAATTGAAGTTCGATAATCTCCCAAAAAACACCGCTCCCATCGCCACGGCGAAGGTGAAATGGGATCCCGAATATCAAAAACAGATTGGCATCAAAACAGAGCCAGCCGTCGATCTGACTCCCGAGCAAAAAAAAGCCATCGAACATCAAACCAAACGAATCTATAAATCTCTCGACCTGTCTGGTTATGCTCGGATGGACTTTCGCATGGCGGCAGACGGGACGGTGTACGCATTAGAAGCCAACCCGAACCCCAACTTATCTTACGGCGAAGACTTTGCAGAATCGGCATCGACTGTCGATCTCAGTTACGAAAAACTTCTGCAAAAAATCATCAACCTCGGCATGCGTTACCAACCCGCCTGGCAACAAGTTCTGTGAGAAACGCATCTCCATCTCGCCACAAAAGCAATGAGATGACTTTCTTTAATTTTTCTTTGCCGGTGAGAGACTGATCACGTCGCGACCGGCCGAGTTGATAGATCGAACCCGCTTACCATCGATCAATATCTGATAAGTAAGCCCCGGCACCGCTGAAATTTCGATTTCAGTTTCCGACAAAAACTTGGTGGGAAATGGCGAGACAATCCGATGTGATCCGTTGATGACCGTTCTCGGACGATCTTGAGGCCCTTCGAGACGCATTCGTAATGACATCAAAGAACAGGGATTGATATCTGCTGGCAACAGTTTTTGGGACGGCAGGTTGAGCGAATCTGCCAGAGAGCCAACCGTTGGTCCTTCCAGATATTGCTGCTGGATACCGCTGATGAGTATTCCGTTCGCAAGATGTTTCCAATCCAGTGTTTGATCGTGTTCATAGAGATCGAGAAGTGCATCGGCATATACCAAGCCAACCCATTGAACCGGTCGACCGATCCAGACGGGAGCTTGGTAATGGGTGGCACACAACGTGGCGATGCTCGCGTATCGCTGAATTGGCCATTCATTCCACAAATAGATATAGGGCACACCCGTTAATGCCCACTGGACCGCCAAATCCAGGTATTCGCGACTTTGAGTCAATTCGTAGGCAATGACATAGGCAGTCACCATCTTCGCACTGGCCATCAAATCGGGAGCATGCAGCGGACATTCCCAGACTTGCGCACCTCGGGGTGTCCGAAACCGCTTTATAAATTCGAGCGACTTCAAACCGACGGAAAGAGACGACGTATTTCCAGTGGCTTTCGCATGTTGTAAAAGAATCACGGCATGCTGCGCGCATTGACCACTCGAAGTATTCTCGAAATGCCCTGCTTTGAATTCACCGTCATAGCGGTATGAACCATCTTCTTTCTGAATTCGTCGCGAGTTGGCCGCCTGCTGATCGATTTGACGCAACCATTGTTCGGCCTGACCCGTCACAAAAAAGGCCGTGTCATTGCGAATGTGTCCTCCTCCACGATGAAGGTGATTTGCGTTCGGTAATGTGCCATCAAGCCGAAAGAGTGCCGACGCCATGTCTGAGAAATACTTGGGCTTGTCGGGCATCTTGCGGTGTCCGGGAACAATCGCGTGATACCAGGCCCCTTCCTCGAAAAGATCACTTTTCATGAGTCCTGTTCGGGACAAATCCCATTCCTGCTCAGTCGTCATGTCAGTTTTCGGCAAGGCGGGAAATCCCCCCGCTCTGCGTACGGCCCAGAGAATCGAATCGGAGAGTCGTTCACCTTCAGCAAACGAGTCGCCGATTCTGAGCGTTGCCGAGATCTGGGATCCCTGCAAAGACATCCGGTGATCATCGGTCCCATCAAAGAAATTTGGGGTCGCAAATGTTGGTTGGAGGCTTGTCTTCTCCCATGCCAACGAGATCGAAGCAAGATCAGTGATATAAGACATCAAAGGCATCGTCACGTGCCAATAGGGAGGCTGATAGCGAATATGTTCCGGGCCATGAATATCGAGAGTCGAAGAAGAGGACTCTCCGCGTCCGAGATGCTCGACACCCGGCAACAATCCTTGTTCGAGTTGACCCAGCGCACGGACGACGGGGCCTTCAATCTCTTCCTTCGCCTCAAGTTCGTAACTGAGTTCTCCTTCCTTGAAACGGAGAATCAGATTTGTCACGGGACCACCCGAACAAACAAGACTTTCCCCTTCCTGCCTGACATTTAGATCGATCAAATGACCCGGCTTCCAGGCAAGTGGAGCAATCACGGCGACTGGTTGTTTTCGTTTGAGGATTCTTGCCCCGTGACCGTTAGAGGCGACTTCGAGTGTCAAGTCCCCTGAGGTCAAACGAAACCAGTCGTCTTTGCCTGCGGGATTGATCAACACCGCGGTGCGACTTTGAGTCGGATCGCCTGATTTCTGAACGGTCACTTTGACCGGTTTGACGAATTGTGAACCAACGAGAGAGTCGTCCAATGGGAATTTTTTTTGAGCGTCGGCAAGCAGAGAAACAGTCGAGCCATTCAGGTCAAACTCCACCAGTTTTGCGGTCCGATTTTGAATGACTGCCTGTAATCCGACATTTTTCTGCTCAACCGCTGCAATCAATAACCCAGGGCGAGGAGATGCTTCAACTTGAATCCAGTCGATTTCGACTTTTCCATCAATCGTGGCAGGGTCAAATCGTAAGCGTTGTAATCGTCCTTCATAACTCATCGAACACTGATAGGTTTTCCAATCATTGGATTTCGTAATCAGAAATGTCGTCTTGCGAGTCTCGGTCGAGCCTGGAATTTGATGGCTGTTCCAGAAAAACTGTGCCTCAGTCGAGACTTGCGAACGGATACGGAGCGTGATGGTGACCAGCGAATTCGGAGCAACATCAAACTTTGGAGAGCTGATGATCGGATCGGGAGCCGAGGTCATGAGCTTCATCACACCGTCATCGTGCGACATCACAACATCTTGATGCGTCGTCCAACCTTCGACTCCCGATTCAAAGCCCCATCGCACAACCAAAGTTTTCTCACCCGCTTGTGGAGGATACGGATTGGGAACCTCTCCCCACGCAAATACAGGAAGCAAAATGAAGTTCAGACAAATCGTCAATCGTGTCATCATCGCAGCAAATTCCGTTATGCACATGGAAATATTATTGATGGGTCGGTTGAGCTATGAGGCCGACTCTTCGGGGTTCTTCCAATCTCCCCAGTGATCGAGATAATTTTGATACGCGGGGGATTGATCGGCCTGTTGTTCAAGCAATAACTTAACGGCTTCAACATGTTCGTGTTCCTGATCAAGTGTGAGTAAGCCAAGCAAAACTCGAGTCCTCAAAAAGACAAAGTAGGTGTCGAGCACGTCACCACGGCAGTAGTCGTTGATCTCGTTCACCTTGCCATCATCGTACATTCCCTGAACCATCGAGCCATCGACTCCTATCTTACCTGGTTTTCCAATCAAGTTGGCTAACAGATTAAGACCACCGGTCACACGAGATGCGCCGAAGTTCGAAATGAGGTCCATCAAGTCAAGGTGTGATTTGTGGTTGTAGCGGTTGCGTGATTGGTCGTAAGTGCGGGCATCCACATTGAACCATCTGGGTAAGGAGAGGCCAAAACGGTAAGCCGCCAGTTCCATGACGGGCATGTCGTAGCCGCGTCCATTGAACGTGACAAACGTCGGGCAGCGATAATGCATGTAACCTTGCCAGAATTTTTTGGTAATCTGAAACGGATCGTAATTCGGTTCATCGAGAGTGGTCAGGTCGAGGAGTCGGAAGTGGTCATCAACTTTGGCCACAGCGACAGAAATTGGCAACATGAATGTGGGAGGGATGACATCCTTTCCCGTTGCCTCCAGAAGTTCTTCGCGATATTTCTGAATGGCCGCTTGAGCGTCGAGCCCTTCGCCGGAATAGCGGACACGAGAGATCAAGTCTCCATCGGCGACCGTTTCCACATCAAACACCAAATATGCCACATTGTCTTGCGAGCCTGCCATAAAATGCTTTCTGAGATTTCCTGCCAGTCGTGGCATTCCACCTTTGCCTAGGTGTTCCCGATGCCGTTACTATGTGTGGAGAGATCAATTTATCATAATGACCGAGTTGAGCAGTCACCATGAGAGAACACTGATCCTGCAGGATAACTCTAAGAAACCTTTTGAAACTCCACTGATATGAACGAACAAGGCGCCGTTGAATCATCACTCACTCCCGAACAGATCCGCGAAAAAGAAGAACAGGCCTTGCAAGGGCTATCTACCGCCTACGAACAGATGCGCGAGCAAATCAGCAAAGTTATCGTCGGGCAAAGTGAAGTTGTCGACGAATTATTGATCGCCATGTTTACCAGAGGCCATTGTTTGTTGGTCGGGGTTCCCGGCTTGGCGAAAACATTATTAGTCAGCACGATCTCTCGAATACTGCAACTCTCTTTTCGTCGTATTCAATTTACCCCCGACCTAATGCCTTCTGACATCACGGGGACCGATGTCTTGCAAGACGACCCAGAGACGGGGCATCGAAAGTTTGAGTTCATGCAAGGACCGATTTTCACCAACATTCTCTTAGCCGATGAAATCAACCGAACGCCTCCCAAAACTCAAGCGGCTCTTTTGGAAGCCATGCAGGAGCGACATGTGAGCGTCGGCACAAACACTTATCGATTGCCGAAACCTTTCTTCGTGCTGGCCACTCAGAATCCCATCGAACAAGAAGGGACTTATCCGCTTCCCGAAGCTCAACTCGACCGATTTATGTTTAACGTCACCGTCAAGTACCCTTCAGCCGCCGAAGAGTTATTGATCCTCAAACAGACAACCGGTGGAGTCGAACCCAATCTTCGACCGATCCTGAATGGTGAGCAGATTCTCGCCTTGCAAGAAGTGGTCAGAAAAGTTCCCGTCCCCGAACATGTCTTTGTTTATGCTCGTGATTTGGTGCGAGCAACTCGCCCCGACGATGGCGATGCGATTTCAGCCATCAAACAATATCTGTCTTGGGGAGCAGGCCCCCGTGCCGGGCAATACCTGATTTTGGGAGCGAAAGCCAAAGCCGTTCTCGATGGACGATTTCACGTCACCACGGACGACATCAAATCGGTTGCACAACCTGTCCTGCGACACCGATTGGTCACAAACTTTCAGGCCAACAGCGAAAACATCACCACCGATGATGTCATCGACTTGTTGATCAAAAAAGTTCCCGTCGATCTTCAAAAACGTGCCAAGCAAGCCATCGAATAGTTCAATCGACGGCAGCCAAAGCATCATCTCGGGTATCGTAGAGTGCCCAGAGGGTGTCAAGAGCAGTGATCCGCAAGAGTTCGGTCGCTCCGGGACTGGTTCCGCAAAGAACCATTTCTCCACCACGGCTACGAACATACTTGTGGCAACGCAGCAAAAGGGCAAGAAAGACGGAACCGAAATAGTTCACTTCACCCAGATCGAAAATCACGATTGGTGCCTGCTGTTCGGCAAGTGGCGTCATCACAATGTCGGCCGCTTGTTCGATCAGATCCCATCGCATTTGTTCGACATTGGCAGCCGGTGTAATCACTAACGTGTTGCCGTGCCACTCAAATCGAAAGTCTTCCTGGTCGTGTGGATCACTCATCGTTGATCATCCTTGATGTCGTCTGAGGAGGTTATTCTAAACTCTAAGAAATGCGATGCAAATTAAGGACCACCCGTTGCTGCCGTCTGATCTTTGGCATTCAGTTGTGAAGCCGTCGGACCACCAGGGTACAAGGCTGTCTGCCCCGGATCGTTGGCCTTTAACCAATCAGAAAGCGGGACAAGTTTATTTGGAGCCAACTTCACGCCCCCGTTGTTGTCCCAGATGGCTTTCACAATGATCACTGTCAGGTCGTACGCCTCTTTCACTTTCGCTTGGTGAGCACTATAAGCCGCTTGAGTCGTCATGAAGATGAGTCCTTCTTCTTTTCCCCTTTTCAAAGGTTGAAAAGCACCATAAATTTTGAGGAAGGAATTGATCCAGTGAGCTTGCTCTGGGGCTTTATTGTATTCCATCGCCAACCCTTCTGCCGCCTTGGCTACTTGCCAAGCCAACATCCCCAAATTCACATTGGCCGGGATGGGGACGCGGGAAATTGCGTAAGCTGCTTCCGCACGAACACGTGGATCGCGATTCGGATCGCCTATGACTTTCGCCAAAATCTGCACGACAAACGGTGCCCCGGAACGATCAACATCCATTTGAGTTGATCGCAAGCCTTGAATCAGTTTCTGCTGATACCAGAAGAAGGTCTTTTCTTTTTGCAGTTCTTTTTCGAGAAGCTCAGCGGTTTGCAGCTTCTCGTTCCTTGGAAACTTCAAAATGTCATCGCGTCCAAGAATCCTCATGATGCCATGGACGGCAAGAATCTTGACAGCCTGATGCTGGTTTTGATCTCGTAGGATATCGTTGAGGAATTGAAGGCTCGGCTTGAACGGCTCCGCCGGAGTTTGTGTCCGACGATCTTCTTCCACTATATTCAGTTGTCCCGCCATCGTCGCGGCCGTCATTCGCACATCGAGTTGATTTTCGAGCAACTCTTTGAGCACACGCAATGTTTCGGTTAACACCATCTCGCGAAACTTGCGCTTCTGGCGAGGATTGATTTGATTGGCTCCAGCATAGTTCACAAGTTCGCGTTGAAAGGTTTGACGAAGAGTGTTGATATTTTCAATCTGCTCTGGCAGAGTCATGACATACAAGCGAACTTCGATCCCCTCTGTAATGATCTCGCGACTCCGACCGGTCGTTTCTCCCGCGCGCAAGGCTTGTACATAATCAGACTGCTTGGGCCTGAATTCGCTCACTTCCTGGGCAGTAATCAGCGGTTTCTCCAAATCCTTCAGGGGATCCCGAGCACCAGACAGGCTGACTACAGGTGGAAGTGATTCTTTTTTCGCTTGTTCCTGCGACGTATCCTGCGCAATCACAGTAGAACTGGTGACGGATATGCAGAACACAACGAGCAAGATACCCTTGAGAGAACGATGGTATTTCGCTGTACGCAGTTGATAAGTGTGTGTGATCATGGATTTGAAAAATGGCTGGGACAGGATCTGGGAATCTGCCGCAAAGGGAAATGAAGACACGACTTGCGGTTTCCTGTAGAATACCCCGAATTCTGCCTCGGAAGCAATCCTTTTCACTCTGCATTCAGCGATTGACGGCTCGGACCGGAGGAGTCCTGACAGAAATTCATATTACAGCGATCGCAGGGAGCTCGAATCTTCATTCAGTTATCCAGTGTCTATGTGTCGACAAACCGACCCTATTGAGACATAAAACATAGTATCAATAGGAAGTTACGACATGCATACACTCTATACTTCGGAGCTTGTTGAGCATCACAAAACCGGAAAACACCCCGAATGCCCCGACCGAATTCGGGTCTTACGGGAGCTGATAGACCGACCGGACGTCAAACAGAATTGGCAGATCCGGGAACCGGTCAAGGCAGACCGCAAAATCTTGAAACAGATTCATCCCGAAAAACATATTGCCACAATCGAACAACTGGCTCTTCGAGGCGGTGGAAGAATTGATGCCGATACAGTCGTTTCCAAAGAGTCGTTCGATGTCGCGCTGCATGCCGTAGGTGCGGCTGTAGCTGCGGTCGATGATGTGCTGAAACAGGGGGCTGATCACTCGGTCTGCCTGGTGAGGCCGCCCGGACATCATTGTCGCCCCGCGCAGGCAATGGGGTTTTGCCTCTTTGGTAACGTGGCCATTGCCGCTCAGGTGGCACTCGACAAGCATGAATTGAATCGTGTGTTGATCGTCGACTGGGACGTGCATCACGGTAACGGGACGCAGGACATTTTTTACGAATCCGATCGCGTCCACTTTTTCTCGGCACACCGTTTTCCCTTTTATCCCGGAACGGGTGACTCCCACGAAACCGGAACCAGAGACGGTCTTGGTGCTACCTGGAACCTGCCATTGGAATTTGGCATTTCACGAAAGCTGTATCACGAAAAGTTTGCTTCCATGTTGGCCGACGCCGCGAAAAAGTGTCGCCCAGAACTCATTCTCATTTCAGCAGGCTTCGATGCCCATAAAGACGATCCGATTGGATCATTGGGATTGGAGAGTGTGGACTTTGCCTCGTTGACAAAAGTTGTCAAAAAGACAGCCGACGAATATTGTAACGGAAAACTGGTGAGCATCCTGGAAGGTGGCTACAACCTTCACGCACTCGCGGAAAGCGTTGATACTCATCTCCAGAAACTCACTGAGGTAACTTGAAGTTCGTGGGTGTTAGCAAGTTAGTCATGAAGATCATACGTCATCACGCAAAGAGCTAAATGGAATATATTCATCGGCTGGCGAGTTGTTATGTTTGTGAAATAGCCCCCCCTCATAAATCTCAATGAGAGAACGAATCCACCAATTCAAAAAATAGGCATCTTCAGTCGCAAGACTTGAGTTGTGGAAGCTCTAGTAAGCGCAGTCGATATAGAGATCGTCCATGCATTCGGCATAATCTTCCCATCCGCCACCATTACCCGAACACCAGAAATCTGCGATCTCCATACATCTTCGATTTCCCGATTGTGCGGTCTCAACAGAAGCTAATGAGAAGATGCACGCAAGGATGACCATAATTG
>JAURQH010000016.1 GCA_030836185.1 Planctomycetota bacterium | reverse complement strand
GTTCGATTCCTGTCAGCCCCATTTGCAGAAAACCCCTTACTCTGGAGCGAATAACTCCTGCAGACAAGGGGTTTCTCTATGCGCTGGCATGCTGTGCTATGCGTGACTGACACCCGCATTGACTCCCTCGTTTGGGGCACTCGTTTGGGGCACTCACCAAACTGATGGAAACTTGATCGGGTCTCCTCTGAAAGAGAACGGAAAAAGCATTGATACCGACACCGAACTCAATCGACAATATGTCTGGAGGCTCCGCTATGTCGATGTCCAGATGGTCAGAGAGCGGGACACCAATGTCGACGGCACGCTGGTTGAAAGATTATTGGAGTTACAAAACGACGACTGGGAAACTTTGTATGCCGGCTATCGCTACGATGATGCCACGGGCTTGTTCCATGTCTGCGAACGCCGTGAATGATGCGATTTCCATGAGAAATTTCGTTGAGTTTCTTCCGGTAAAAATGATTTACAAGCAAGTCGTCTGAAGAACGCTCTTGCATGTATGTATTCAGAGTCGATAATAGAGACACACCCCCCAAAACGTCCCTCCTCCACTTTTCAATGTTCTCACTCGCCGATTGTCGTTTTTTCAAGTCGTCCAAGCTGTATCAGGCTCCCGCCATGAATCCTGCTTCATTGTCGATCAAGTTTATGATGTTGTGTGCTGTCATTAGTACCACTCCTCAAAAATTGCAGGCGAAAGAACCGCAGTCTCCCACATCTTTTGAGAAAGACATCCGACCGATCCTTCGCGAATTTTGCTTTGATTGCCATGGAGCGACCTCGGAGCCGGATGGCTCTCTCGATTTACGATTGGTGAAGTTCATGCTAAAGGGTGGCGATTCGGGAGCCGCTATCGAACCGAGTGCCCCCGAGGCGAGCTATCTATTGGACCGGGTGAAGAGTGGAGAGATGCCACCGGGAGAAGCTCACGTTCCCGCAGAAAAAATCGCCACCTTGGAACGCTGGATTACAGAAGGAGCAAAAACTCTTCGACCAGAACCTGAGACCATTGGTCCCGGAATCCCGATTACTCTTGAAGAACGCAATTATTGGGCCTTCCAACCGATCAATCGACCGGAAGTCCCCACCGTGAAGCAGGACAATCAGAGCCGAACACCCATTGATCATTTCTTACGACAGGCAATGCCTGAGGGACTTTCCTTTTCCCCCGATGCGGACCGGTTGACTCTCATCAAACGTGTCTATTTTGATCTCACCGGACTCCCTCCGTCACCGGATGAACTCTCCCGTTGGCACAACCATGCCAGCAATGATTGGTACGAACAACTCGTCAACTCAATACTGGACTCACCCCATTACGGCGAACGCTGGGCGCGTCACTGGCTCGATGTTGCTGGCTACGCCGATTCCGAAGGGAACACACTTCGCGACGAGGAACGTCTTTGGGCTTGGAAATATCGCGATTATGTCATTCGGTCGTTGAATGAGGATAAGCCGTTTGATCAATTTATTACTGAGCAAATGGCGGGAGATGAACTTGCCGGACCTATTGCAGGAGACCTCACGGCAGAGCAAATTGAACTGCTGACTGCAACGGGGTTTCTGCGGATGGCGGCAGACGGAACGGGATCAGGTGACAACAGCCCTGAAGCAAGAAACAAAGTGATGGCAGACACGATTAAAATTGTCAGTTCATCGCTGCTGGGAATGAGCGTCGCTTGCGCCCAATGCCACGATCATCGCTACGATCCCATTTCGCAAATTGACTATTTCGCGCTCCGGTCGGTCTTCGAACCAGCGTATGACTGGCAGCAGTGGAAAATCCCCACTCAACGTAGAATTTCTCTCTACACAGCCGCTGATCGAGAAAAAGCGGCCGAAGTGGAAGCCGAGGTGAAGAAGATCGCCGCTAAAAAATCGGTCAAACAAACCGAATATATGGCTCAGGCATTGTCCAAAGAGTTAGAGAAATACGAAGAGCCTCTGCGAGCGGAACTACGACTGGCTTATGAAACGCCCGTCAAGGAACGGAATGCTGATCAGAATGCATTGTTGAAAAAGCACCCGAGCGTGAATATCACCCCGGGAGTTCTCTACCAGTATCTGCCTGAGGCCGCAAAAGAGCTGAAGACCTTCGATCAGAAAATCGCCGAACTCCGCAAACAAAAAAAGCCGGAAGAGTTTCTTCGTGTTCTCAACGAAAAGCCAGGTCACGTTCCGGTCACGAAATTGTTTCATCGTGGAGATCACAAACAACCCAAACAGGAAGTTGCACCGGCAGGACTCACGATCGCTGCCCCTGAAGGAGCTGGCCCAAGTATTCCGGTTAACAATGATCAACTTCCCACCACAGGTCGTCGGCTTGCATACGCAGAGTGGTTGACGAGTGGAAAACATCCTCTAGTGGCCCGAGTTCTGGTCAATCGCGTCTGGATGCATCACTTTGGTCGTGGACTGGTTTCGACGCCGAGCGACTTCGGCAAACTTGGTGATGTTCCAACACATCCCGAACTCCTCGACTGGCTGGCTGATGAGTTCATGCGAGAAGGATGGAGTCTCAAACATCTTCACCGTTTGATTCTGACTTCGACCGCTTGGCGTCAAACATCAATGCGTGATCCTGAAATGAACAAGATCGATCCTGAGAACAAATTTTACTGGCGGAAACCAATACAGCGTTTGGAAGCCGAGATCCTGCGAGACCGCATGATGTCTGCTTCCGGGACATTGAATCGCGAACTCTTTGGGAGACCTGTCGCTATCAAGGAAGATGAAACAGGACAGGTGATTGTTGATGGTCCGCAGACTCGCCGAAGTCTCTATATCAAAGTCCGTCGTTCTCAGCCGGTGGCCATGTTACAGACTTTCGATGCTCCCGTGATGGACGTCAATTGCGAACGCCGTCCTGTATCGACGGTTGCCACACAGTCTTTGATGCTGATGAATGGAGAGTTTACGCTCGATCAAGCGGCGAAGCTCGCGGGACGCGCTGTCGATCAACCGCAACCGCTTGATGCGGAGTTGCTGAAATCATTACCACAACTTCCCTTGCCTCCTCCCGCCATCTGGGCATACGGCTACGGACGTTTTAATGAACAGGCCAAGCTGACCGAATTCACTCCGCTCCCGCATTGGACGGGATCGGATTGGCAAGGGGGATCAAAACGCCCCGATCCAACCATTGGTTGGGTGATTGTCAATCAATCAGGTGGTCATCCGGGGCGAGAGTATAGCGCGATCCGTCGTTGGATTGCTCCCGCAGCAGGAACTCTCACCATTTCAGGAACTCTGTCACATGGCAGTGAAAATGGCGATGGAGTGCGCGGACGTATTGTTTCCTCGCGCATTGCTTTGGCCGGAGAGTGGCAAGCCCACAATGGCAAAGCGGCCACAAAGGTTCCCCAACTAGATGTTCAACCGGGCGACACCATCGATTTGATCACCGACTGCCTCGCTCATGAAACATCTGATTCATTCTCTTGGCCCGTCACCATCACACTGAAAACTCCTGCTGGTGAGAGTCGGGCCTTTAGTGCCACCGATGACTTTCATGGGCCACAAACACGGGAAAGCTACGCCGAATTGCCGAAACAGGTTGCCTCCGCGTGGGAACTGGCCTATTTGCGATCTCCAACACCCCAAGAGTTGCAACTTGCCATGCAGTTTGTCGCAAACCAATTGAACGAGTTACATCAAGATGATCGCGGGACGCCTTCCGGAGTCACGGCAGGTCGTCAGGTATTGATTAACTTGTGTCAGGTACTGCTCAACTCCAACGAATTTATTTACATCGATTGAGCTTCGCTCCGCCGCAATCAGATAACTCACGAATTTCCAGATTTCAGAAATCGATTGACATGAATCCTTTTTCCCGACGCGACTTCTTGTCTCACCAAGCCATGGGAATTGGCTCGGTTGCTCTCGCTTGGCTTCTGAAGCAGGAGCAAGCCAGTGCGAAACCGAAAAGTGTCACATTGCGTGAACCCCACAATGATCTACTGCCTCGCGAACCACATTTTGAGCCCCAGGCGCAAGCGATGATCTCGTTGTTCCAGCATGGCGGCCCCTCCCACATGGACCTTACCGACCCAAAGCCGGAGCTCACCCGCCTCAACGGAGTCGATTACAAAGAAGACATCAAGTTCAGTTTTGTGAATGAGGCAAGCAAGAAACTGATGGGCTCACCTTGGAAGTTTGAGAAACATGGAGAGTGCGGTACCGAACTCTCCGAACTGCTTCCTCATACTTCGGAAATCGTGGACGACATCTGTCTGATACGGAGTATGCACACCGGAGCCAACGGACATGAAGTTTCCATTCGATACTTTCATGGTGGTATTCCCGGAGTACTAGGGCGTCCGACACTCGGGTCATGGCTCGTCTATGCTCTTGGTTCTGAAACACAGAACCTGCCAGCCTACATGGTGTTGAGCGATCCCGGCGGATTGCCCGTTGACGGCGTGACCAATTGGTCGAATGGCTTCATGCCAGCTTTGTTCCAAGGGACCGTGTTGCGTCCGCGAGAACCGCGAATTTTGAATCTCGAAGCCCCCGCTCATTTGCAAGGGACATTTCAGAAGCAGAATCTCGAACTCCTGCAAACACTCAATCAACGTTATCTCGAAAAACGCCCCGGCGAAGCGGAACTTGAAGCCCGCATTGCCAGTTATGAACTTGCGGCCCGCATGCAGACCGCCGCCGCGGAAGCACTTGATATTTCACAGGAAACCGAGGCCACGCAAAAAATGTACGGCCTCGATAATCCAAAATGTCGGGAATACGGCACTCGCTGTCTGATTTCCCGCCGGCTTGTCGAACGTGGAGTTCGCTTCGTCCAACTTTTCCACAGCGGACAGCCATGGGACAACCACAGTAACATCACGACCGGCTTGCCATCGGTCTGTCAAAAGACCGATCAACCTGCGGCCGCACTTGTGAAAGATCTCAAACAAAGAGGACTTCTCGATAGTACCATTGTGCATTGGGGTGGTGAAATTGGACGACTTCCGGTGACTCAGGATCATGGTGCTGCCAAGAAAGCGGGCCGAGACCATAACGGTCAGGGATTTAGTATCTGGCTCGCCGGAGGTGGCATCCAAGGTGGATTAGCGTACGGGAAAACCGACGATGTGGGACATCGTGCCGTAGAAAATGTAGTCACGCCGAACGATTTTCAGGCGACTCTAATGAATCAGTTTGGATTAAATCACGAAGAATTGCTTTATCTGTCCAGTGGGCAAGAGCAGATCATCACCAACAAACGCCCCGCGCACGTGGTCATAGATATCCTGAGCTAAATCGAGAATGCTGACTGCGTACCTCACATCTCCTCTTCGAATATCGTAGCAAGCCGTAACATACAAGTCGTAAGATTCAAACGCTCTAGGGGCGCAGCCGTCCCTGATCGACGCGACAATCTTTATAGCGATAGCCGCCATCAACGGGTAAGACCGTGCCTGTGATGTAGTCGGCTTTCGCGGAACAGAGGAATGCGGCCGCTTTACCAATTTCATCTGGCAAGCCGAGGCGTCCCAGTGGTAATTTCTTGCCTTCTTCCAGAATTTGTTCCGCACTGAAAGTGGCGTGTTCACCTGGAGTGTCGATCCAGCCGGGCTCAATCGCATTCACCAGAATCCCATATTCTGCCAGCTCGACAGAAATCGACCTCATCATATGATTGAGGCCGGCCTTTGCAGCTCCATAAGCGCAACATAGCCCGACGGGAAGTTCTGCCTGCACACTGGAGATGAAGACGATCCTTCCTGCGATCTGATGCTTGACAAAATGTTGGGCGACGAGTTGGCTAAGATAAAACCCGCTCGTCAGTGTCCCTTGAATCGTCCGCTCAAACTCTTCGGCAGGGTAATCGAGAAATTGGCCGCGTTTGCTGTAAGCGGGATTACTAATGAGTATATCAATCTGTCCTGCTTTCTGAGTGGCTTCCGCGACGAGTCGTTGACAACCGGCATGATCAAAAATGTTCGCAGAGATCGGATAACATTGACGCCCTAACGCACGGATTTCTGTGGCGGTTTGTTCAAGATCGGTACTCTCGGGTCGATCATTAATGACAAGGTCTGCTCCCGACCTAGCGAGTTCGAGGGCACAGCCTTTACCGATCCCGCGACCGGCACCCGTTACAAGTGCAACTCGATTTGAATTTATCATCGTTATGAACTCTCTGAGAGTACCTGTTGTTTTTCAAGTGCGTTTCGTAGTTTACACCGAACTCCAATCGAACGCTCAGCAATATTCGAGTCGGATGCTGATCTCAGTGAAAGCGACTTCATACTCTGCATTCTATTTGGCTTTTGGCAACGATTGTTCTTGAAATTTCTAGCTTGTCAGACTGCTTCCGGGTATGACGGAAGAAGAAACATCCGAGTGTTGGGTGTGCCACCATCCTCATCATTCAAGCAACGCCAACATGTTAAACAGACGTCATTTTCTACAAACAATCGGCGCGGGAACTCTCGCTGCCCCTTTTGTCAATAATATCATGGCAGCCGATGCCGGGTCTCTTCCAGCAAAAAAGAAGATTGCCGTCGTGACGACTGTCTGGCGGGAGTTCTCTCACTCTTGGCACATGGCGGAACGATTTCTTCACGGTTATCCTATTCAGGGAGAATGGGATCACCCCGAAATTGAAATCGTATCCGCGTACGTTGATCAGGTCGGTGATCATGATCTGAGCCGTGATCGAGCAAATCGTTATGGTTTCAAGATTTATTCGAGCATCGAGGAAGCACTTCGTGCGGGTGGTAAAGAGCTCGCCGTCGATGGTGTGCTGGTGATTGGGGAACATGGCGATTATCCCATTAACGAGTTCGGCCAGAAACAGTATCCTCGCTACCGTTTTTTCACAGAGATCGAAAAAGTCTTTCGTGCTGATGGCCGTGCGGTTCCGGTCTTCAATGACAAGCATCTCTCTTGGAACTTCGACTGGGCGAATAAAATGGTCTCGACTTCGAAGGAATTGAATTTCGCGTTTCAAGCGGGATCGTCTCTCCCGGTCACTTGGCGTATGCCGGATGTCGATCTTCCCTGGGGTTCCGAGTTGGAAGAAATTATGGGAATCGCATTTGGCTCGACCGATATCTACGACTTTCATACTCTCGAAATGATGCAATGCATGGCCGAACGCCGCAAAGGTGGAGAGACCGGAGTTGTCGCCGTACGAGCCCTGAGTGGTGATGCTGTCTGGAATGCGATGTCGCAAAAATCATGGTCAGCCGGTGGATGGAATCCCAAGCTGTTTGAAGCTTGTCTTTCACGCAGCCAGACTTTAGCTCAACCGGAGACCTATAGTCATCGCTACCCGACACCCGAACAAATGCGCGAATGGGTCGAAAACCCGATTGCATACCGCATTGAATATCGAGATGGTCTGAAAGCGACGATGCTGTTGATGAATGGACTCGTGAATGACTTCACATTTGCCGCCAAGCTCAAAAATCAGGACAAACCTCTTTCCACTCTGTTCTATCTACCGCCTGTTCCCAATGTGGTTTATTCCGCCGCATTAATGGCTCATGCGGAAACAATGTTTACGACTGGGAAGGCCGTTTATCCTGTGGAACGTACCATGTTGACGAGCGGCATGGTGCAGGCTTGTTTACAATCGCTTTCCCAAGACGAACAAAGAAAACTGACGCCTCAATTGTCGGTCTCGTATCAAGCTGCTCAGGAATCATTGTATTGGAAGAATTGAGGGTTCGATTCACTATTTGAGGAGGAAAATCGCCGCGAAAATTCACTGCCAAAACTCCACTGCGAAAAGATGTTTTGGAAGCCATTAAGCCAACTTCCAGAGAACTTCTCTGCCACAAAATGCCACAAACAGGGAACTCTGAGAGTGTTTCAGAAATGCAAATGCCCTTGAGCTATGAAGTGATAGCTCAAGGGCAATCAATCGAGCGGAGAGAGGGGGATTCGAACCCCCGGTACCATTGCTGGCACTCCGGTTTTCAAGACCGGTGCATTCGGCCACTCTGCCATCTCTCCGGGAAAGTGACCGGCTTGAAGACCAGGTCACTCTCTATTCTGATTGTCCAAAAACTCCGAAAAAATCATCTCGGAGCCTCTATGAAGTCGGGATGACAGGATTTGAACCTGCGACCTCTTCACCCCCAGTGAAGCGCGCTACCAAGCTGCGCTACATCCCGTTCATATCAAATTGTAGTCGTTTCGGGGAGGATTCTGCAACCGAAACAATCCTCTGAAATTCAAGAGCTGAATTCTTGAATTGGACTTCCGCTTTTCATCCGACACGTATAGGTTTTTCAGGTTCAGCCTGAGATTTGTTGGCGTTTTGCTGTGACGACTGTAAACATCGGTCAGAAAACGTAGCGCTGGTGGGAAAAAATATCGCCCGAGACGGGTTCTTCCTTCGAGCAAAGGGAATCTTCACCTGTCGAACCAGACCACAATCGCGACAACGGACTCGCGGAACGGCCAGTCCGATCATGACGGGCTGCGTCCCGATGGGGACTGCGCGAAAGCGGCGTAGGACCTGCCCTTGGGAGAAGACGCGGGAGGAGCCACACGACGAGCCGCGGAATGATTTCCGCGGCTGACGGGTATCGAGGATAATCTCGTTGTCCTCGTGTCGAATGGCTTGCACACAGTAGCCTTTGAGCCCGAAGCCATGATAGAGTAAGTCGACGGACATGTTTGTTCTCGTATTTCTGAATCGTTGAATAATCCAGAATGGGAGTGACATGTCCGCTTTTCGTCAAGTCTTAATGTGAATACGCATTAGTCGGATGAACCAAAACTACCGCGAGTCGTTTTTTCATCGTTCATCCTATAAAATGCCAGAAATAATTATTTCTGTAGCGATTACGAGGAAGCATGAATCATCGACCGCTTGTGATTGGTCTCGGGGAACTTCTGTGGGACTGTTTTTCAGATTCTCGACGCCCCGGTGGCGCTCCCGCCAATGTTGCATTTCAAGCCAACCAACTCGATTGTGAGGGTGTTGTCTGTTCTCGAATTGGACAGGATCAATTGGGAGAAGAATTAACCGCGTTCCTGGAAACGCAAGGAGTCTCCACACGAACACTCCAATTCGACGCCAATCATCCAACAGGAACTGTGACAGTTGAGATAAAAGAAGGAAACCATCCCGAATACACCATCCATCAAGATGTGGCATGGGATGCGATGGACTTCACACCAGACTGGCAGCAGTTAATGCAGTCAGCCTCCGCAATTTGCTTTGGTTCACTCGCACAACGTCGTGAACCATCTCGCACAACAATCCAACAATGCTTAGCGGCGACCACCGACGATTGCTTGATCGTTTATGATGTCAATCTGAGACAAGACTATTACTCAACCACCGTTCTGGAAGAATCTTTGCATGCATGTCGTGCTGTGAAATTGAATCATGAAGAGTTGGTCGTTATCAGCCAACTCCTCAACACTTCTACGGAAGAAAGTCAGTTTGCTAATGAGATTCAAAGCCGCTTCGGCGTTGATCTCGTCATCATCACGCGCGGTGAAAACGGTTGCCTCCTGATTTCTGCCGATGAAACAGTCGACGTGCCGGGAGAGAAGATTGAAGTCGCCGATGCAGTTGGGGCAGGCGATGCGTTTACCGCAGGACTCATCTCTGCATTACTGAAGAACTGGCCCCTCAAGACGGCTGGGGAATTCGCCAATTGTGTCGGTGCAAAAGTGGCTTCGTCTTCGGGAGCCATGCCCGATTTGAAGGAAGACTTCGCAGAATTGATCGCTCGTTTTCAACCATGATCAGTCCGTTGTTTGCAAGACGTGAACTTTGCGTTCTGCTGGAACGATCCGAAATCGATTGACGGACCGATCAGTGACATTCTCGATGCCGTTAAGGATCGTTTCATCAATAATCTGCATTGTCACTCTTTGCACGAAGCGGTAGGTCTCCCAGACGGCGAATTGTGCTCCATCGACTCCACCATTCAAAATTTTCGCAGGTGGTGATTGTCGATAGCCAATCGGTGAGACGATCGCATGGTCGAGTTCTAACGAACGCTCCTGGATCCAGTCGATGGCCCGATCAGCTCGCTTCACATGACCAATCGATGTTTGACTGTAATCGCCTAATGTCAAACCGGAGAGATCAATCACTCTAGCTGCTTCGCCCACAGGTTCCCCCAAACTCCAAGATGCTTGCTCCAGAGACTCAACGGCCTCGACCACATAGTCCTCACCTCCGGTGAGCGGAGAGATCACATCGTCAAAAAGCCTCCAGAAACTGATGTCTCCCAGAGTTATCAAATTCCCCGCCATGATATTCAAATCTAAGGGACTCTCAGGACGGTTCATCGTCCAGGGCAAATATTCATAGGGTTCTGATGGCTGATACTCAATCTGATCCCAAGCCGCCAAATCAACGTCCTGCCAATAGACGGGACGATCCTGACGTTGATTTTCATAACTCCGTTGGCGAGTGTAAATCTCGGAGACAACACGACCATCGAATTCAACTTCCTCATCCTGAAAACCAATCAAGTCGAGAATTGTCGGGGTGAGATCTGCCAAGCGGGTCGCTTTTTGCAATCGTGCGCCTCGACGAATGGTCGGACCGGAGACAAACCAGGTCGCTCGCATCGATTCACGAAACGGGTAGCCGTGCATCGTTCCGGGGGAGCTCTTTGTTCCAAAGTACCAGTTGCGTTTGGCCGTCACGACCAGATCGGCGGCATATTCATCTTCTCGATATTTCAGATTATCTTGCCATAACAAATGCCGAGTGATCGCGACCACACTGTCTGGATAATCGGTTTTTGCCGTGATCTGCAACCACTCCTGCTCGTTCAAAAATTTCCCCCATGATTCCACCGGAACAACCAACGAGATGCCAAGAGGGTCGGCAGTAGGTCGTTGAACTTCGTCAAAACCCACGGTGCCATCTTCTAAGGGGCGTACATTTTGTACCACTCGATAGCGATAGACCCATCGTTTTTCGAGAGTCATTCGCCGGTCGATCACTGCCTGACCGCGATCATGGGTCGTTATCAAAATCGAATTTTCGGAGAGTCTCATTAACACCAGGTCAATAGGGTGCCCCCATTCGTCCGCCCCAGTTTTGCCACGGGTAGCGGCAATGGTGAATGGTAAATTGACAGGAGATGACTTCTCGTTGATACGATACTGCAATAAGTCCGCAGGCTGAGAAGTTCCCATCCATTTTTCCGATTGATAATGGCCCTTGGGAAGAAAAATACGGGCTGCTCCATCACAGTCCCCATCGATGAATACAAACTGTCTCGTGCTGTCTTCGGGATGTCGATTCCAGAAACGATGCTGCCGTACAGAGAGTCCCAAACCGCCACCGATCCAGTTGCCGGCTTGATCGATCGTTCGTGGGCGATGGAATAGTTCGTTGGCGAGGTCGAACTTCGTCAGGTATTGTTTGCGTCCACCATGATGCCCGTGATCGCTCACTAACATGAAATAAGTCGAGGTGAGTAGCCCCCGAGATTCTAGCGCTGACACCACCTTGCCGATCAGTCGGTCGGCAAGCGCGATGGTTCGTCGAGTGCTCCCAAACTGCCCGCGTGATTCTTTGTGACTCACAGAATCGGTCTCAGGTAGCCAAATGATACTAACGGGGAGATCCTGTGAGATCAGGTGCTTTAACGCGAAGTGTGTGTTTGCATCATCAATGTACTTCCATGCCTCGTGAGCGCGAAAATAGGGCATGTTCCGAATCAGACTGCGTGTCCATAACATCGGTGGAACTTCCGTCATCATGGGAAGAATACCGGTGGCCCAATTTTGACCGCGCGATTGCAAGTGCTCATAAAGAGGAGGCACTCCCGAGGTCTGAGACTGGCCCCAACGATCTCCAACCCCATCACCCACGCCGTAATTGATGGTTTCGACCTGTGCTTTCTGAATCAGTGAGTCGGCACCTTTTGGTTGAAGTAAACGGCTACTTCGATTTGGTCCTAATGGTTCCAGATAAGATTCGGATGCGAGGGATCGTCGGCTAAATCTCACTTGTCCCTTCAACCCATGCCGATCCGAAAAACAACCTGTCCACATGGTTCCATTGGAGGTGATCGTATTGGACGGAAACCCTGTGAATGTTTCACCCAGACACGTCCCACCTTGGACAAACAACTTTGTGATATTGGGGAGATGTCCCATGGCCGACATTTCATGGACGACATCGGGGCGTAAACCATCCATATAAAAGACAACAACCCGTGCTTGATCAACGGGAGGCATCGGTCGTGAGATCGGCTCTAATATCTGTTCTTCCATACGAACCGGTTTGGGGGACAGCCCACGTTCAATGCTGACCTCAAACTGCCCGGCGTTGTCTGAGTGCTTGAAATCATTGATTCCGAGCATCAGTGGCCCGGAAGACTTCACTCGCAAGGAGGACTGGTCCCCGACAACAAATGGTGAGCCGTTTCCAATTCGTCCAATGAGCCCAAAGCAAGCCGCTGGCCCTGAAGCTGCGGCGGCAAGCGGAAATGACTTGTCGGCCACCTCGTCGGTGTAAAAGAATGTCCCTTCAGGTCCGATCTTAAAGTCTTGATTGAGAGTCGATGATTTTCCCGCGGTGATTTCCCCCGAAGCCCGAATCGTGATCGATTCTCCTGCTTTCAGATTCAGACCTGTTTCCACCCACTGAGACCGGGCATCAACCACCAATCGATTCGAGTGAGACTCTTCCGGCAAGTCATCGATCACTGCGCGCACCGTCGTCTGTCTTTGACACCCAACGGCCATCAACAGACTCAACAATATCCCTAAGCATATGTTGTTGTGCAGGTTAAGAAGCATTTATGAATTGATATCTCAGTGAACAAAGACGACAGATTGCGCAGCATTACCACCCAATCTCGCTACGATAATCCTGAGAATCGACATAACCGGACAACAAACGAGAGCTTCGGTCACCAATATCCAAGCGGGGACGGAAGGATTATGGCGAAAGATCTGCCTCGGAAGAATAGGGGCTTTGGGATATAAAAGAAGACTTTGCGGGATCTCTAAAGATGAACGGGAATCCATCTTTGTTGCTGTCCCTGTGTGGGAGCAATTGGAGGCTCGGTCCAGGGAATGGGCTCACCCGATTCGCGGTAGTTTTGCAGTGCCTCTTTGAAGAGAGCCACCAGATCACGCAGACAATCCCGTTCTGTTGGACCAGTTGCCGTAATCTCGGGAAGATTTCCCGCGAAAGCCTGATAGCTGAAGTCGTCTCCCGTGGGAGGCGTTAAGACGACGCGACAATCATAGACGGGTGGTTGATCGTTGGGGCCATCGGTGATTGGTAAAGAATGATTCATGATTGTGGCAGATTGTACCAGTAGAAGCTCTCGATACCAGTCTGCATTTTCAATTCAACTGGGACGGTTTCGCGGATAGCCTGACATCTTCGCTCAGCCAGTTTTGGAATGGTTTGGAGACTTTTTGAACGGCGGGATTGATTGCTTCCCCTGCAAAACTCAACACCGATCCCCAAGCGGCTTCCATCTCGATATCACTCGGTTTGTCTTCTTCCGAGACGATGGCAACTGGTTCCGAGATTTTGATGAAATGCCAGCGACAATCGTGACTGTGAATTTCATAGGAGTTTTGCGATGAATTGGACGCCGAGAGTCCCCAATCACTTACGTTTTCTACCGTGACTGATAAGTTTTGTACGCCACCATGCTGATCAATGACGCGATAATCACCGACCGCCAGATCGTATGGTAAAGGATAAGCGAGCCGACTCACTTCTATGAACTCTGGAACAATCACATTCACAGTCTCATTCGACTGTTCGACCAAATCGTCGATCACAATTTCACTCTCCAAAGATAACGGCAAGACAACTTCATCGAGTTGTTGCCAAGAGACCATCTGAATCATTGGATCAACGGTTTTCACAGCACAAGGCCATTCAAAGTCATAAGCGACCACCGTCTTCGGTTCAACCACAGGTTTGTGATCATGTGACCAGATCATGCCAAACATGGCTGTGGCAAGTGTCAGAAGTGTGATGCGAACGTGAATTGTAGACATCCGTGAAAATCCATTTCAGGCGTTTAGCTTGTCTCGAAGATATTTTCGAAACGTGCTCCCGTTTTATTGAGAAGTACATTTCCTTTAAAATACATCGTCCTGGTAAGATATACGGCTTTGGAAGAAAACGGCTGTTTCAAGCTCTTCTGCCGTCAGAGTGGGCGAAGGGCCGGTTATGATGGTTCTAAGTCTGAAATTGGAAGCACTTTCTTGATGAACAAAGAGTTCGTGCTACTTCGGTTCTGGGCGTGGATCAGTACAATATTGCCAGACAGACTTCACATTGACTGCCCAAGAAATCACAGTAGTAGCCAAAGATAGCCGCCGACAGACTCTAAAATGACCTAATTCATGTCAGAAACACGCAAAATACAACCTGTTTCAGGCCCGGTGAATGGAAGCATTCGTCCGCCCGGCTCGAAAAGCATTTCCAACCGAGCCCTTATTTTGGCAGCTCTCGCCGATGGCGAAACTCAATTGACCGGATTGCTGGACTGCGAAGACACGCGCGTTATGATGGAGAGCCTGAACCGTCTGGGCATCTCGGTCACTCATGACGCTCAAAACAACACCGCCAAAATCCTCGGATGTGCGGGAACTCCTCCGGCACCGTCGGCCGAATTGTGGCTCGAAAACAGCGGGACAAGTATTCGTTTTCTGACAGCCTTATGCTGCAACGGTCACGGTGAATACCTGCTCGATGGTAATAGTCGCATGCGCGAACGCCCCATCGGTCATCTCGTCAACGCGTTAACCCAATGGAACGCTCAAGTGGAATGTCGCGAAGGGAACGATTGCCCGCCCGTGAAAATTCACGCCCAAGGTATTCAGGGAGGCGAGACCCGCGTCAAAGGGAATATTTCCAGCCAGTATCTGAGTGCCTTATTAATGACGGCACCTTGCGCCAAGTCTTCGACTCAGATTATCGTCGATGGACCTCTCGTCTCTGAACCCTACATCGATATGACGCTGGGTGTGATGGCACAGTTCGGCGTCGCCGTTGAGATACAATCAGACAACCATTTTCATATTGAGCCGGCAAGCTATCGGTCGACACATTACTTCATCGAACCAGATGCCTCCGCCGCCAGTTATTTCTTAGCTGCTGCCGCGATCACGGGTGGTACTGTGACTGTTGAGGGACTTTCTCAACTCGCCCTGCAAGGTGATGTCCGATTCGTCGATGCGTTGGAGCAAATGGGTTGCGATGTGAGTTGGAAAAATGATTCGGTCACCGTCATCGGACGACCACTACATGGCATCGAGATTGACATGAATGCAATCAGTGATACGGCTCAGACGCTGTCTGCCGTGGCTGTTTTTGCAGAAGGCCCGACTCGAATCACGAATGTCGGTCATATGCGACATAAAGAGACGGATCGTATTTCTGCGGTTGCCAATGAATTGCGAAAACTGGGACAAACCGTCGATGAGGAAGAAGAAGGATTGACGATTCATCCAGCCCCCATCACTCCTGCTACCGTCGAAACCTATAACGATCATCGCATGGCGATGAGCTTTGCTTTAATCGGCTTAAAATCAGAGGGAGTTGTCATCGACAATCCGGGATGTACAGTGAAAACTTATCCTCACTTTTTTGACGATCTCGAACGATTGTGTCAAATCCCATCATGACATCGCCCCGCCCTCAAACGGTAAGAGAACAGGCATTCCATGTGCTCGTCGAAGCCGCAAACTCGGAAGAATTCGCAGAAACTCTGATTGAGAAAATTGCAGCCGCGTCAGACATTCGCGACCTCACCCGGCTTCGCTATTTGGTGACAACCGTCATCCGCAGAAAGCTGACACTCGAATCCGTTCTGAAACAGTTTGTCAATCGCGTCATTGAACCCGACTTGTGGATTCTGTTAAAGCTGGGAACAGCACAAGTTCTGTTGGGGGCTTCCGATCATCGACATGCCGATGTGAATGAAACCGTTGAAGTCGCCCGTCGGATTGGTAAACCGCACTGGTGCAAACTGCTGAATGGTGTTCTCAGAAACATTGATCGAGATTGTACCGACGAATCCCCCTCGAAATTCGCCTCCAATGTTTATCCCGCGCAAACCATCGATGAGTTGCGTCTTCTGAAACGGGATCACTTTCCCAACCCAGACAAAGATTTTGCAGGATACGTTTCCGCCGCCTTCAGTTTGCCCCGTTGGTTAATCGACCGCTGGCAGAAACAGTTTGATCAAGAGCAACTTCTAAAAATCGCGAACTGGTTCTTGAGTTCTCCACGAATGTGCCTACGCGTGAATCTTAATAAGATTTCTCGCGATAAACTACTCACGCTCTTCGCAGAGGGAGATTCTCAAGGACGTTTGGGGAATGTTGCCACATCGCTGCTGGATATTGAAACGAACTCGGTGACACAACTCCCCGGTTGGGAAACCGGTCTGTTTTCGGTTCAGGATGAAACAGCTCAACAGGCAGCCCCAACATTAAACCCGCAACCGGGAGAGACCGTCCTCGATCTTTGTGCGGCTCCCGGCACCAAAACGATTCACCTCGCGGAACTGATGAACTTTGAAGGTTCGATTATCGCCGCGGATGTCAGTGAGGACCGCTTATCCAAGGTGCGTGAAAACGCGAAACGCTGTGATGCAAAGTTGATCGAAACGGTTCAAATCGGGTATGAGGGTGACGATTTCCCCGCAGGCCCGTTTGATCGAATTTTGATCGACGCCCCCTGTACCAACACGGGGGTCTTAGGAAAACGAGTCGATGCCCGCTGGCGAATTTCACCAGCCGACATTCAGGAACTGTCTCAATTACAACTTCGTCTACTCACTCAAGCCGCCTCGCACTTGAAACCCGGTGGACGAATTCTCTATTCGACATGCAGCCTTGAACCGGAAGAAAATGAACGGGTGGTCGAACAGTTTCTGAAAACGAATACACAATTTGTCTGTACTTCACAGAAACTCTATCTTCCCGGCAGTCCGAGTGACGGCGGGTTTCAGGCCTTACTGACTCATCAAACAGCAACCGATTAGAATTTGGCAGGGTGCCCCAGCTTACGACGAATGATGGCCCATTGACCGGCGTGCATCATCCAATGCAATGCCTGAAACTCGCACACTTCACCAACGGTTTTGGCAATTTGTTCCAAATTTTCAGGAGCTGGTTTCACAAGATCATCTTCTGAAAGCCCGGCAACCGCTTTCAGCAAAGCCTGACGCTGTGCCTCATAGAGAGCGATTAATTCATCGACTGAATGAAAATCTTCGGGGTTGTCGGAACTGCTTGTTTCAGTCGTGTACTTCTCTCCAAACCCCTCTGGTAACTCAGGCAGTTCACCGGGAAAACATGCCTCGGCGAGAGCCTTCGTTGCAGTCAGGAGATGCCCGAACTGCCAGGCGAGATGATTGGCTCCTTCTGTCGGTCTGACCATCCAGTCATCAGGAGACAGATCATCAACATAAGCATGGACGAACATATTGGAGGAATTGAGTGAATATTCAATCGTATCGATAGTGTTCATTTTCGTTTTATTCCTAGGCTTCGAGGACCGTTTCATTTAGTTGTCTGACTCTTGATCCAACCAAGTATTCAGATCAATCCGTGAACGAGCAGATTGTTGAAATTCATTAAATTGAGTAGGTAATTGATAGATTAACTTCCAGTCTTCAATGGATGAATCAGGACGTGGAAATGTAAATCGCAACGCCGTGGTGCCATCCGCCTCCAACATTTTTTCTGCGGGACGACTTGGAGAGATTTCCCGGACTCCATCGGTAAGCCTGATTTTTGTCTTCGACATCCACTCGCGATGTGATTCAAAAGGAGCACCTCGATCAGAATGAAGTACCAGCATCAATACCGAGATGGTTTCTTCTTGAATGGAAACCTTCTCTCGCGTGACAACCGCCAACCCCAATCGCTGACTCACTCGTGGAGCCGACCAGTCTTCGAAGGCAAACTCTTGCGAATCAATCGCTTCGAGTGTCTTGATTATGAGACACAAATCCACTGAATCTGGATGAAAAGTTTTAGAGATGAGCCAATCAATTCGAAACTCAGGAGAAATCAATTGCAACTGACAGGGAATTTCCGTCAATGCTTCGGGCGAAAAAGGAGGCACGTGATTCACAGCCTCAGGAAATTCCTCCAACGGGGTACAAGTCATTGCCTGGTTTCCTGAGACCTGTAGATAAAACGGATATCGGGAGGGCGCAAACAAAACTTGGAAGTTGATACGCAACAAGTCGAAGTCATCTTGGCCGATGACTGCTTTGCGAGTAACTCCATTGATCCGATAGGCAATATCTGGCGAAGCCAAAGAGGAATCCAAAGACGCGAAATAAGAACGGGGCTCTTTTCGTGACTTCAATATATAAACACGACCACTCTCACTGACTGCCAGGTCGAGCTGGTAATGATTCAGTAGCTCAATCATCGCCGACCAATAGGAGAGTTTGTTTGCCGAGAAATGGATGGTCTTTGCACCCACCTTCAGATCGCGAGCGATTTGCAAATCGTGTCCGATCTGCTTGATCAACAATTCGACAGCCTGACTCAGCGTTAAAGGGGCATCGGGTAGCTCTAATTCGGGCAGCGTCTGTTTTAAGACAGCAGCCCGAGACTTCAGACTCCGAATGATTCTGTTGAGTTCCCTCTCCCCGGTGATCGAGTTGGAAGTCTCCATTTTTTCCAGCCGTTCAATCACTGATGGTCCGATTGCCAAAAGTTGTGACTCTGCTTTTTGACGTATTGAACGCGATGAATCATCGAGTTTCTTCACGAGCTCCTGTAATTTCAGATCTGTTGGCACATCGTCCGCGATAGCATCACCGACGAGGCCAACCAGTATGACCAGAAGAGATAAGAAAATCCGTACCATAAAGAGTGCTCAGTCAGTAATTGCTGCGGGAATCTATTCATTGTAACCAGTCCCCGCTTGTGTGTCTGTTTCTTTTCTCGCGAATAGATATGATAGTTAACTAAGTATTGTCGCAAAATTCTCGTGATTTCAACGATGTATTAAGGTGTCTACGTGATGAGTTTTTTATGTGTGGGCTTTGTTGTCCTGCTGTTCATCCTCACAGCCGTCAATTTTTCCTGGGCTGCGAAATTCCAGAGAATGCTTCTGCGCGAGCCACCTCATTGTCCTGAAAAGGACTTGCCGCCCGCAGTGGTTTTATTAGCGATGCGCGGCGCTGATCCGTTTCTTCCTGATTGTCTTAACGGACTTGTCCACCAAGATTACCCTGACTACGACATCAAAATCATTATTGATTCAGAAGTTGATCCTGCGGCGGCGGTGGTGGCAAAGTTTCTGGAGAGCTGTGAAAGTAACAACATCGAGGTTCATTACCTGAAAGATCCTCTCCCCTCGTGCAGCCTGAAAGTCTCCGCACTGATTCAAGTGATTAGGCAACTCGACGCTCGCTATGAAATTGTCACCGTGCTGGATGCAGATGTCATCACAGAACCCGACTGGTTGCGTTCACTGGTGACACCATTGGTCATCAACCCCGAGTCGGCAGCAAGTAGCGGCATTCGCTGGTTCATGCCGCCAGAGCGAGAGTTGGGGAACATGGTCCGCCGACATTGGAACATTGGAGCCATCATTCAGATGTACCTGTTTCAAATTCCGTGGGGTGGGTCGTTGGCGATTCGACGTTCTTTTTTTGAAGAAGGAGATTTACTCGAGCATTGGTCACATTGTCTTTGTGAAGATACACCGCTAGCAGGAGCGCTCGTCAAGACAGGACGCAAACTCGAGACAGTGCCGGAAGCTCTGATGATCAATCGCGAATCCACAACACTTCCCAGTGCGATTCGTTTCATTGGTCGACAGCTACACTTCGCACAACTTTATCACCCTCGCTGGTTCTCAGTGATGTTACCGGGTGTCTTGAATGCGACAGTACCTTTGATGGCCGTCGGAGCGTTTATTGCAGCAGTCTCGCAAGGAAATCGAATCGCCTGGCTATTACCGGGAGCGATCATTATTCAGAACTTGTCTGTCCTTCTGCAAGCAACATTCACAGGTCGAGTCGTCAAAAAAAGACTGGTCTCCCAAGGTATCTCAGTTCGAAAATCAGTCTTCGATCACAAGACTTTTTCGGCAGCGTTCGTTGCCGTGTTCACTCATTTTTGGGGAGTGGTGCGACCAATGTGGATCAGCAAAATTGAATGGCGGGGGATTCTGTACCGCCGCAAGCGGGGCAAACAGTTTGACTTGGTGGAATACTCACCGTATCAACCAGAGGGAGAGAACGATTTGGCCGAAGTTTCAATTTAGAAACCTACCATAATACTCGACTCTCGCTTCGGAAAGATTACTAGAGATCAATCTCTTCGAGATCGACGAAGCTCGCCTCTTCCATGATCACCTTGTATCGTTCGGACGCATCTTTTCCCAGGAGTTGGGAAAACGTCGCATCCGCTTCCAATTGACTGTCGATATCCACTTTGAGCAAAATTCGGATTGCGGGATCGAGAGTCGTTTCTTTCAGTTGTTTGGCTGACATTTCACCGAGCCCTTTAAATCGAATCACTTCAGTTTTTCGATTTTCTGGAAGGCTATTCAGAATTTCTTCTTTCTCCGCATCATCCTGAGCGTAGATAGTTTCTTTACCAACCAGAATCCGATACAGAGGTGGTTGAGCCAGGTAAAGTTTCCCTGCTCGAATCAATTCTGGCATATGACGGAAGAAGAAGGTCAGCAGAAGTGTGCTGATGTGATAGCCATCGCTATCCGCATCCATGAGGAGGATGATTTTTCCGTATCGCAGATTATGAATATCGAAATGATCGCTGATCCCTGTTCCTAAAGTTTCGACGAGGTCTTTGACTTCTTGATTCTGAGTTGCCTTCGACGCTGACAGCGATTCTGTATTAAGTATCTTCCCGCGTAATGGAAGCACAGCTTGTGTGCGGCTGTCTCTTCCCATTGCGGCTGTACCACCGGCAGAATCACCTTCGACGATAAATAATTCGGATTCGTCCGATTTGGTCGAGCGGCAATCGAGCAGCTTGCCGGGCAAGCTGGTTCGCTTGGATGGACTTTTTCGCCTCACACCGCTGGAGGCTTCACGACTTGCCAGACGTGCTCGTGCTGCCAAGACAATACGGCCAACAACCGCATCGGCAATCGATGGATTGTTATTGAGCCAAGTTTCCAAAGCGGGACGAACCAGACCTTCCACCCAAGCGGTCATCTCGGGATTATTCAGTTTCTCTTTGGTTTGTCCTTGGAACATCGGGTCTGAGAGAAAGGCGGACGTAATTGCCATACACCCTTCACGGATATCGTCTGCCGTAATGCTGAGGCCTTTTTGCTTGATATTGTGGACCTCCATATAGTTACGGATGGCTTTGTTGATTCCTGATTTGAACCCGTTCTCGTGTGTCCCTCCTCCATGAGTACGAATCCCGTTCACATAACTACGAATCTGTTCGTCGGTCGATTCGGTCCAATGTAAGACGATTTCAACTTTGGTGTTTCCGTCTTCTTTCTCCGCTGAAAACATTTGCTCGTGAACGACTTTCTTCCCACTTTCGTTCGTGATTTTTTCCAGATAGCCGGCAATCCCTTCTGGATGATGAAATTCAACTTTTTCTTTTTTCCCTTCATCCTCGAATGAAATATTCAAACCACCATGAATATAGGAAATGTCTTCCAGATGTTGCTTGATCGTCTCGGCATTGAATATGGTTTTGCGAAAAATGGAATCATCGGGACGAAAGAAAATGGAGGTTCCGTGACCACGAAATTTCTTCACTTTCTTCACGGGAGTCGTGGGGCGTCCGCGTTTGTATCGTTGGACCCATTCATAACCATCACGATGCACGGTGGCCACCATCTCTTCAGAGAGTGCGTTCACCACCGAAGAGCCGACACCATGCAATCCACCACTACGGGCATAGTTTTTGTCTGAAAATTTTCCCCCGGCGTGTAGAGTCGTGAGAATGACTTCAAGAGCCGACTTCTTGAGTTTCTTGTGTTTATCGACGGGGATACCGCGACCGTTATCTCCAATCGTTGCGGAGGCACTATCCTTATGGAGAGTGATGCTGATGCGATCCGCTTCTCCTGCCAAATATTCATCGACGGAGTTATCGACAATTTCCCACAACAAGTGATGAAGCCCTCGATTATCGACTCCACCAATATACATCGATGGCCGACGCCTGACCGCTTCGAGTCCTTCGAGAACTTCGATATCGTCAGCGTTGTATTTGTTATTTTCGTTTTTCGCAGCAGTCGCCATGAATCATCCGTTTCGAGCGAATCTATTAGGTTACAGCTTCTAAAAGTTATTCTTCTTCCATCTCATTCCAGTCGACCAAATCAATCTCAGGCCGTTGGATTTCAACAAAGGTATTCCTTTGGCTTGTCTTAATACCTTTGCCTCCACGAGAAGTGATGTTGTACTTCTGCTGGCCGATTGTGATGACAGTGTCGTTGGAATTCAAAATCTTCAATGAGTCACTGGGTCTTGCCATCATGGCAGCCCCAAGAACTTCGTCGTTCTTCTCAAGTTTGATTCCCTTGACACCAATCCCGGGATTGCCCAGCACGGGTACGTCAGACAAACCAAAATGAACAATGCGTGCTTGCCGAGTGGCTAAAAAGATGGATTCTTCCTCGGTGATCAACTTGGCAAAGACCACATGATCTTCTTTTCTCAACCGAGCATACCGGCGTCCGGCTTTGGTGGAAGTAGGCCGATATTGCGAGAGCGAGATGGCCGAGACCTGTCCTTGCGCCGTGGCAATCATGATATAAGGTTCGGGCATGGGATCATTGGCAGGAGAGTCTTCTGAAGTGAATCGAACATCGGTTGTTATCATCCCGATAATTTTCTCACCATCCCCCAATTTCACGTACTTTGAGATCGGGTCACCGTATCCCGACGAAGCGGGGACATCGGCCATCGACATCGTGTATGCCACGCCGGCAGACGACAAAAAGACGGCGTTATCGAGTGTGCTCCCCGGAATAACATCGAGTACCGCATCCCCCTCACGAACCCGTGTTCCCTCGACTGATGCCAACCGACCGACTCGTTTGACCCAGCCATCGACGGTGATCACGACATTAGTGTTTTCACGCACGATATAGGCTTGAGGATCAAACTCCTGGATTTCATCAGAGTTACCAATCTCGGTTCGTCTTTTATCAGGAAACTTGTCGGCCAAATCCTTCAGTTCTGATTTCACGACTTTCCATAGGCGAGATTCCGATTTCAGAATCTTCTCGATTCGATTTGCTTCGGCTCGTTTCTCATTTAGCTCTCCCAGGATTCGTTCAATCTCTAACTGAGAGATACGATAGAGTTGAATTTCCAGAATCGCATACGTCTGGACCTCATCGAGCGGGAACGCCTTCATCAATTTTTCAGCCGCATCCTGCTTTCCTTGACTATTCCGAATGATCTTCAAGGCTTTATCGAGGCCTTTGAAGATGATGCCGAACCCTTCCAGGATATGAATGCGTTTGCGTAGTTGTTCGAGTTGATACTCGAATCGTTTGCGAACGGTAATCAAGCGAAAGTCCAGAAAATGCCTGAGTATTTCGACCAGGCTCAATCGAGCAGGAATCGGCATCCCCTGCTCATCGGGAACCAACGCCGTCAGATTCATCGAAAAGTTTTGTTCGAGTGTTGTATGTTTATAGAGATACGCCATGACCGCTTCGGAATCTGAAGCGGATTTGATGTCCAACACCAATCGCAACCCCTGCTCCTCATCGGATTCATCGGAGACATCAATCAGTTGCGGGATTTTTCGTGACGCGACAATTTCGCCAATGGAAGAAACCAATGGTCCAGTTTCGACACCATAAGGAACAGAATTAATCACAATTCGAGTATCGAGGGTCTTTCGACCTTTTTTATCAAAAGCCCAAGTTGCCCTGACTTTGATGCCCCCTCGGCCTTCCTCATACGCCTTACGAATCTCTCTTCGATCCGTGACGATGCGTCCCCCCAACGGAAAATCGGGTCCTTTGACATATTTCATCAACTGTGCAACGGTCGCATTATCGGCATCAATGAGGTGTATCGCGGCCTTCACCACTTCGGAAAGATTGTGGGGGGGAATATTTGTGGCCATACCGACCGCAATTCCCTGTGATCCATTGACCAACAAATTGGGGTAACGCGAAGGAAGCACAACAGGCTCTTCGCGTGTGGCATCGTAATTCGGGCGCATATCGACTGTCTGATACCGCAACTCAGACATCAGTTCTTCTGAGATCGCGTCAAGACGCGCCTCAGTATATCGCTCTGCTGCCGGAGAGAGGCCGATCACCGAACCAAAGTTTCCTTGACCGAACACCAGAGGATATCGGAGGCTGAAATCTTGCGCCATTCGAACAAGAGTGTCATACACAGAAGACTGACCATGAGGGTGATAGTTACCCGTCGTATCACCGCAAATTTTTGAACACTTTCGAGTCTTTGCGTCAGGCGTGAGACGCAAGTCGTGATACATGACGTAAAGAATACGTCTTTGTACTGGCTTCAATCCATCGCGCACATCGGGAAGCGCGCGTGAAGTTATCACGGAAAGCGCATAATTCAGATAGCGTCTTCTGGTCTCCGCACTCAGCGGAACATATTGAATACGATCAGAATCTTCGGACTTCTTGTCTGCAGATTTTCTGGGGGCCAATGGTCACTCCGTCTTCCTGACAGTGCTGTTCTCGCTGTTAACAGCCCGTTGAATTTGGCAATATCGATACAACTGGTACAGTCACTCAAGGCTGCCCAGCTTCACTCAGTCAGTCATCTCTGTTCACACAGTGTCTCTTTCCTGTTCGCCGGGATCAAGTATGGATTGCCCTATGTTACCAGTGTTTACGGACACTGACATGAAATGTTCAGGTGCCGAGTGAACCTTCGTCGCATATCTTAGCCAGATCTGGCCAGTCGTGACAAGGATTGCCGATTATAACGCTTTGACGGGTTGCACGTCTCTTTTTGATTGCCGAGGTCACTCATTGCCAGAAGTCACCTCATAGAACCGAACCCGGAGTGCCGAAAATGAATGATGACTATTCGCATCGTTGGGAGTGTACGTCGGAGGACTCGACGTTTTACCCCCCACCCGACGAAGAATGAGACATTGAACCCAAGGAGGGAACGGAATGTCCCGCTCACAGATCATTCAAACAGTGGTTACCATCTGGCTGACCGCGTTTGTTCTCAACGGTGCCTACGCCCAATCACCGCAATTTTTACCGACTGGCCAAAACTCAGCCATTCAATACACAGGTGGGGTTCAACCATCTTTGTTACCGGCACACACAATGCACCATGGGGCGACCATGATGTCGCAGCAGCAGATGGCAGGCGTGCCAAACGCAATGCAACCCGCTCCCGGGCAAGCGATCAACGCCTACCCGCAAACCGGCGCACCATTGTATCCATCTCCCATTCCTAACGTCCCCTATCAAGTGGGCGGAACAATGCACACAAACCAAGCATTTTATCCACATGAAATGCTGTACAAGCACCGTTACAAAGCAATGTATCCACCGTTTTACTACGTCGTCAAAGGTGGATGGGTTGTGACTCCCTTTGGAGTTCGCAGTAACGATGTCTGGACATTGACCGGTAGTACGGTCGACGTCAAATACAAACCCAAGTATGGGGTGTTCTCAGGCTTTCGTGGATTCAAACGGTAATTGTTACCAATGCCGAGAGGGGATTGATACAAGAATCAATCCTTCTGGTTAAGAATAAAACAAACGCATTGACAGTAAAGGGATTGGTGAACGCCATGAAACTTTTGAATCGATTGGCTGGTCTTTCAGTCGTCATTGTTGCCTTCGCAGCAACAATGGCAAATGCCCAGGAACCGACCGTCGGCGTCGTTCGCATTAGCGACCAGGATACCGTGGGAAGCCAAATGAAGCTTCAGTCGTACGCCGTTCAAGAAGATCTTGGATGTACGGAAAAATCCTCTGCCTGCGACTCATGCGATCAGTGTGAAGACTGCAATAGTTGCGGGTATCGTAGACTGTTTAGTGGCATGTTCACATTGCACCGCTATCGTGGCGATTGCCCCCGTTGTCAGCAACAACATTCACACCCGAATTGCCCTCATTGCAAAAACGGAAATTGCCCATATCACCACGGAAAAAAGTGCCAATCGAGTCGTAAGTTCGGTTACTTCAAGCCGGCACAAGCACCACCCTTTGGTTGCTACAAAATGGCTTATCCGGTGAATCCCCAATACTTCGATGGACGAGATGGTTCGCTGTATTCTGCCCAAGGATATGGCGTCAATGTCTCTGTTCCTTTGGCTCCCAATGTCGGAGCAGCATACAACTACGGATGGGGAATCCCCAGCAGCCGATTGACTCCAGTCGCCAATACCTTGCCTGCTCCCGCCATGCCAGGAATTGTCCGTTATCCCCAGACTAAAGTGATACCTCTACCGTAAACCAAAACTGAGGGAGTGTGAAAACACTCCTTTTGAATTCGTATTACGTCAATTTACACATTCAGGATTCAGTCACATGATCATTCCCTCTGTTCGAACGATGTTAGCCACTGCGATGCTCGGTGTCGGAATTGTTCCGCAGCTAACCGCATCCGCCGATGAACCGGGAATGGTTCGAATCTCGGATGGTATTCAACAAACCGCCGCGAATGAGCCAAACAAAGCACCGGTCCCTCTTCCGGCGGAAGTCACTGGAGAGATGGATGTTTCTCATCCCGCTCATTCCATTTCACCCATCCCGGAAGGTGCCATCATTCGTGATGAGCACGGGAATGTGGTGAAGCATCATCGTCACGGTATTACTGATGTGAATGGAAAAGTTTGGACACCGAAATCATACGCGACTCCGGTACATGTCTGGTTTAGTCAAGACCCGTATGCTGGAACTCTTCCACCGAACTACGGTTTCTATCCCCCGACATCACAACCCAGAGTCTTTAATCAGCCGGTGACTTATCAACGATACTTGCCCAATCAGTTCTACGGAACTCCCGGCATGAAGTATTCGGCTGTGCAATATCCAATGGTCCATACGCCCACGGATACCACACAACTCGGCTTCACTTACCAGCATGTGCCACAATGGATGCCGAATCGTGCCAACTACCCGCTCGCACCAAATCCTGTCATGTGGCAACGTCGGGTTGATGTTCAGCACCCGCATGGTCCCTCAAAAGTCGGTGGACACCTACGACACCACGGTGCTCACCCTCATGATCTGGCACCAAAACCGGCCGTCGAAAAGAAAGCCGATTCTGAAATTTAATTTCTGAGTAATTTGTAACAAATCAAAATCGGTCGCTGGAATTCATTCTAGCGACCGATTTTTTGTTTCAATTCCGCATAACGCTGCTTAAGAGATTCGTTATTGATCTGCGGGTAAAGAAGCTCAGTCACAGAGATCAGGCGTTTGGCTTCATCTTTCTGATTAACGATCACCAAAGATTCAATCACCTCTGCTCGCAATTGCAGCCAATCGGTGGTTCCTTGCTTGCTCTGACCTTCGAGATATCTCCAGTGGACCAAAGCCCGTCGATGACAGGCAACTGTTCCACATTTCGAAAGCGATTCTGCCAGCTCGCGTCGCAATTGAATGTCACTCGCGTTTTCTTCCAGAAGCTTCTCGTATAGTTCATGAGCTTCACGTGATCGTTCTGACAAAAGATAGGCACGAGCCAGGCTCCGATCCAACAGAGTACGTTCTTCTTCAGAAAGCTGGTCTCTTTGCGTATTGAGCGCGAGAGATGTTTGCAACTGTAATTCGCCGATTCCCCGTTTTGTTTGAGGGCTTGCCTGAGCGGCTGCCACCGACAAACCATTCAATAATTCCAATAACGGTTGGCGTCCCGCTTGCGCAACTCGGGACACCAATGCCTCCGCTTTCCGAATTTCTCCTGATTGAGCGAGAAAAACGATGTTCAGTCGATATGCGGCTAGTGCCATCTCTTGCCATTGGTGCACGTTCGATGAAGGCTGAGTTTGCAGCGAACAGGCTTCAATCACGCGAGATAACTCACGTGAGATAGCCAGATCGTCCAATTCCGTTTCCCCCAATTGCAAGCTGACAACCCCCAACAAAACATGGCAATGCATTAAGCTAAGCTGAGTTGACTCCGACGGGTAGGATGAAACTCGTTGCATCAGACGCAAAATTCCCTCATCCTGCCAAGCATCAACGGAACGATTTTGGTCGCGAAGAAGCTTGAGTATTTTTTCATAGCTTCGTAATGCGGCAACATCTGCCATCACAGACTTGGGATGACCAAGCGGAACTTTCAAGTAATGCTCTACCGCCTTTGTGACCTGCAATCGATTTTCCTGAAACTGTCCGTACATCAAATGCACATCTCCAGCCGTAGAGCGTGTCCCGAACAGTTCGAGATGTTCATCCAGAGACTCTGTGTAACGGAGGCGATAACTTTTCGTTGGCTTTTGTTCGTACTGTTTACCCAGACACCAAGCCCACATAAGATGACAATCTGCAGCACGCTCTGTCTCAGGAAATCGATCCACACCCTTTCGAAATAACTTTTCAGCCTCTGCAAACTGTTGCTGTTGTAACAGTATTGACCCACCAGTGAACATCATTTCAACGGCAATCTCAGGGCGTTCCCGCTTCACGGCAAGATCGGCAACCTGTTGATAACGAATAATTGCCTCATCAAGTTGGCCATCCTGATAGGTTATTTGCGCGACACGAATCAGCTCTGCGATTTCGGGGCCATATTGAACAGCTTGTTGCATCTGTTCTACAAAAAGCCTTGCCCTCCATGCCCAGATACCGCCGACTTCGCGTTGAACACGATCTGACTCCTGTCGTATTTGAGTCAGTAAATCCGTCGAAATTTGTTCACGTTTTCTCTGCCAGGCGATTTCCCAAAGTGCGGCTAGAGCTCTTAAGTTCAAAAGCGTGAGTTCGCCACCTAAATATCCTTGATCCAGTTTCCAGCGAGTCAAACGCTCGAACGCCAAATCGGGTTGTCCCGTAGCAAGGTCAATTTCTGCCTCTTCGGCCAACACTTCGTCCAACAAAGTGTGAGGCCATTCGCCTGAATACCTTTTGGCGAGGGTCCGTGCGGTTTCATAGTCCCCTTGCAACCATTCGCATCGAATCGCCAGCACACGAGCTTCCCATGTCATTGACTCGTCTTCAGCGCCTCCTGTCAGCGTACGCAGTCGTTCGAGAGCAGCTCGAATCGCAGGTCGTCTTCCTTCCACCGAACCGAATTCCACTTCTGCGATCTGACTGAGTGTGAGTGCCACCTCATAAATCATCAATTTTTGTACCGAACGAAACTCAAATGGTGCCATCGAACGCGGATTCTCTCGAAATCGAGCCAACACCTGATTCGATTGTTGACTGAGAGTCGTCTCAACTTTTCTCAAGGATTTCAAGTGCTCTTGCAACTCGCTAGCAACCCTTTTGCGCAAGTCTCCGTTGTGGGGTGTTAAACGAAACTGTTCGAGTTGAAATCGAGTCTCTTGCAAGGGAATCAAAGCACTCTGGACTTGAAGATAAGCTGACCACTTGGAACGAAAACTCGCAGTCACATCTTTGTTGATGGTCTCCCTCGCTAATCTCCACAGCTCAATTTGCTCTTCCCCTAGACGATGGCCTGCATGAGAGGCATAAGTCCTCGATAACTCCAAGCGTAAAAAATCCTCTTTTTCGGGAGTCAAAGCCACTCCCGCAAGCTGATCCTGTAATGTGCTTTCCACCAAAGTAAACAATCCTCTTTGGCGTAAACCCTCGTAAAATTGAGTTTCGGCCTCACTCTCACTCTGAGGCGCAGCATGAACGATGACCGTGGGGAGCCCCCAGATCATAAGAAACGCCAGAATAAGGTGAAGCATTATTCGGTTCATTGAGTCTCATCTCCGCAATTTGCAGGAAATGTAGGCTTCTTGCCCTGTCATAAGCAACACGAGTTTGCTCTCAGTAGACTGATTATCCAATCAACCAAGTCGCGTGTGCTCAGAAAAAGAGTGGAAAGTCGTTTCCAGGATGGTATCTGATTCGACGATGCGATAGTGTGAGACGTGAAGATTTTGTCGTAAGTCCGTATCACGACAAACCTTGTTCCATTATTTATTGAGATTCGTTATGAAATTAACACCTCTGGGTGAAAATGTGATTGTCGCGCGCGTCGAAGCCAAAGAAACAACTGAAGGTGGCATTGTCCTGCCGACATCGGCTCAGGAGAAACCTGCCGAAGGACGGATTCTAAGTGTCGGAGACGGGTTGCTACTTCCTGACGGTTCTCGCAGTCAACTGCAAGTCCACGAAGGAGATCGCGTTTTGTTTGTCAGTTACGCGGGATCGGAAATCGAGGTGGATGGCGAAACTTTCTTAATCATGCCTCAATCTCAAATCATGGCCATCATTGGCTAATGCCAACGTAGCGAAGTATTTCAACCTGATCGGATGGAATCGTCGATGCGAATCTCTGAACTGACATGCCGGCATGTCCAAATCCCGTTAAAACGGAAAGTCAAACACGCTTCTCACGAACGGACTAGCACAGATTCGATCATTGTGAGTTGTCGTCTCGATAATGGGACAGTCGGTTGGGGAGAAGGACTCCCACGGGACTATGTCACTGGCGACACCATCGAAAGCAGCCTGAAACTCTTCAGCTCGACAAACTGGGAACATCTGCTCTCATCACAGATTGACTCCCCCGCCGATGCCATCCGCGTCGTCGAAAACATCCACTTTCCCATGTTGGATGAGAACCCTCGGGACATCTTGGGAAACCCTCTACGCTGTGCCGTTGAGTTGGCCATCCTCGATGCGGTGAGCCGAAGTCTCAAATTTCCCTTTCGTGACTATATTCGTCACATTGAGGGAACCGAGCCGCTGATTGCCCCTCAACACAAAGTTCGATACAGCGGAATTATCGCGTCATCCACGTTCAAGAAAGTCAAATGGCTTTGCCGTTTGTATCGCTGTGCGGGATTTCGTCAATGTAAAGTCAAAGTCGGAATCGAAGGAGTTGATGACTTAGAACTCTTGAGTCTGGCGAGAAAAGCGTTAGGCCCCAACATCGCATTAAGAGTTGACGCCAATGAAGCCTGGGAACCTGAAGAGTTAGCAGCAAATGCAAAAGCCTTCGAACAATTCCAGATTGTTTCGATCGAACAACCTCTCCGACACGAAGCCGTTGATCAATTAGCAACAATTCGTCCGGAACTGTCTGTTCCCATCATGCTCGATGAGTCATTGTGTAGTCTTAAAGATGGTCAACGGGCAATCGATCAGGGGCTCTGCGACCTGTTCAACATTCGACTTTCCAAATGTGGCGGCATCGTCAACAGCGTCAAACTAGCCGTCATGGCACAACAGGCAGGGCTCGGCTTTCAGTTAGGTTCTCAGGTGGGTGAGACTGGAATTCTGACTGCCGCAGGACGTCATTTCGTCACAACCATCGGGGGCTGGTTGGCTGCGGAAGGCAGCTTCGACAACTTCCTGGTTAAAGAACGCCTGACAAAAGAAGACCTCACCTTCTGGATCGACGGAACTGCGAAAGCCCTGAAAGGCCCGGGACTGGGCATGACTGTCGATACCGAAGCGGTGGAGCGAGTCACCATTTCGACACACACTTGTGCAATCGCGTAAACGTCATCGCAAAAAAAACACCCTCCAAGAGGCTCGCTCTTCGAGGGTGTTCAGTGTCAGGTGATGAGTTTTATGAAACTCATTCAATGATGATGTCTTTGACCGTTCCACCACCGGGAATCATTGGCAAAACATGTTCTTGATAAGGACAAATCACGTCGAGCAGATAAGGCCCATCGTGTTCGATCATCGTTTTTAATGCGGCAGGCAACGCTTCTTTGCTACGAACGTGGGCGGCTTCCACTCCGAAGCTTTTCGCCATTGAGACAAAATCGGGATAGGTCTCTTCATAGTGGCCACCCTCTCCTTCTCCTAACGCTTCCGGGTGATCGACGGGCCCCAGATAGGTGTTTGCCCGACGGCCCTCCATGAAGCGATCCTCCCATTGAACCACCATTCCAAGATGCTGGTTATTCAGCAGCAGAATTTTCACTGGAAGTTTCTCACAGTGCAGTGTGGCGAGTTCCTGAATGTTCATCAAAATCGAGCCGTCACCATCAATGTCAATGACGAGACTATCTGGGTGTTTTAACTGCACACCCATCGCAGCCGGCAAGCCGAAGCCCATCGTTCCCAAACCAGAACTCGATAACCAACGGTTGGGTTTATCAAATTTGTAGTATTGCGCGGCAAACATCTGATGCTGTCCCACGCCGACTGCAACATAAGTATCTTTTTCTTTGGTCAACTTCCAAAGCTCTTCGATGGCGTGCTGCGGTGCGATAAAGTCACCTTCCGAATGATAACGCATCGGAAATTTTTCTTTCCACTCGGCAATTTGTTCCGACCAAGTCTCGATTTGCGGAACGTCGTCATCACTCATTGCCTCATTCAACTGTTCGAGCACTCTTTTCAAATCGGCAACAACAGGAATATGTGCTTCTTTATTTTTGTGCATCTCCGAAGCATCAATATCGACGTGGATAATTTTCCCATGCGACGCAAATTCCGCCAGTTTTCCGGTCACGCGGTCATCAAAACGAACTCCGAAGGCAAGCAGCAAATCAGCTTCATTGACGGCGTAGTTCGAGTAAACAGTGCCGTGCATGCCCAACATATGCAGAGACTGTTCGTGATCACCGGGAAACGCTCCTAATCCCATGACAGTCATGGCGACAGGAATTCCAGTTTTCAAAGCAAACTTGGTAAGTTCCTCAGAGGCTCCCGAATTAATACAGCCACCACCGACATATAAAACAGGTTTCTTGGCACGACGGATTGCGGCCAGAATCTGACGAATCTGCTCAGGAGCAGCACTATTCGTAATGGGTGCGTATCCGGGAAGATCCATCGGAGGATCAAAATCAATGGGTTGATCTGTTGTCGCCAATTGGATGTTCTTGGGGAAATCGACCAGAACTGGTCCCGGTCGTCCTGTCTTGGCGACATGGAACGCCTCTTTGACAATTCGAGGAATCGAAAGCAATGCCGCCTGAACGTCGGCTGGATTCGAATAATCATCGGCTGTAATCATGTAATGATGCTTGGTCACTGCCCGACAAATCTCGACAATGGGAGTTTCCTGAAAGGCATCAGTTCCGATGACGGCTTGGGGAACTTGCCCTGTGATTGCAACCATAGGGACACTGTCCATTTTCGCATCTGCGATTGCAGTTACTAGGTTGGTTGCCCCTGGGCCGCTGGTCGCCATGCAGACGCCCACTTCATCAGAGGTTCTGGAAACCCCTTGAGCCGCAAATCCCCCACCCTGCTCGTGTCGAGGTAAAACGGTACGAATATTATCACGTTGGAGCCGCAATGCCTGATGCAAAGGCATGCTGGCACCGCCTGGATAAGCAAAAACCGCAGAGACTCCCTCATGAATCAATGATTCAACAAGAATATCTGCTCCGGTGAGTGTGCGGGTTTCAGTTGATTTTTCGATCGTAGCCACAGCGGTTTCCTTCTGTGCAGGAAGACGTAACTCATTACTCCCCATGTACTCCCGACGGTGCGCAGCGGTCAGGTGCTTTTTCGAGGAGTTAGTATTTTATGTAGTTGAGAGTGAGATTTCGAGGCTGTGGTTCGGTTGAAGATTCCCCACAGTGGAAAAAAAGTGAGAAACCGGAAATTTCCGTCCGACCGTCGGGACATCCCCAATCATCACAGATTCCATCAAATCGACGGCATTCCTGTGCTTGAATTGAAAGTCGACGACATCTATCATGGTATTCTGTTATAAGGGTTTGCGTAATCTTGCCGAACGTTCTGAGAAGCATTTGCACTTCATAAAGAGCTCGGCTAACGGAGGATACACAAGTGAGTTTGGATAAGAGTCTGCGCCGTGGAAACAAAATGTCCGGGACGCGCAATGTATTGAAGCGGGCAGAACGAGTCAGCCAACTTGAGGCTGAAGACCGATGGTCTGAGAATTCAACCATCTTGGGTATGCCGAAAGTTCGCGTGAAGCGTACTGTGATAGGTAAGAAAAAGAAGAAGAAGACAAAAGAAGAAGAAGACGATTAAAAAAACTGAAGTTGTCGTGGGCAGCCTGTTTTGATGGTTTGCCTTTCCCAAGTCGAGTAGACACTCCTGTAAAATGGTCACCTAATGAATCCGGTGAGCGGGCTTCATGCCTTAAAAACGGTTTTCATCGAAGGAGTCGGTGCTCTACTTCGCGCAAAAGTTCGACGAATCCGCCAGCGTTTCCTCGTCTCTTGCCAAAAGTGCGAGGAAACGCAACAGGCAACGCTCAAACGAATTCTGTCGCTAAATCAAGGCAGTCAACTCTCAAACGATTTTCAACTGTCACCTCAATTGACGGTGAACGAATTTCGCGAGAAGTTTCCGATCAGCGAGTATGAGTTGTTCAAGCCATACATTGATCGCATGAGAGCCGATGATCATTCCGCGCTGCTTGGTCCCGACAATGAGCTGCTCATGTTTGCTCTGAGTAGTGGGACGACCAGCGAATCGAAATATGTGCCGATTACCAAACCGTTTCTGAACGATTATCGGGCTGGCTGGCGAATTTGGGGAATTGGTGCGATTGACGGCCATGCTGGCTGTGATCGAGGACACATTTTTCAGATCACAAGCTCACAAGATCGTTTCAGGACAGAGAGTGGAGTTCCGTGTGGTAACATCAGCGGGCTGGTCACCTCGATGCAAAACCGGGTCTTAAGCCGACTTTATACGCTTCCTGCGGCGGTTGCTGACATCGAAGACCCTGAAATCAAATACTATACGGTGTTACGAATTGCATTGGCTGACGAAACTATCACATGGATTACCACTGCCAATCCCGGCACACTGGTCAAACTCTCGGGACTGCTAAATCAACATGCTCCTCAGTTAATTGAAGATATTCGTTCGGGAACGATCTCCGTCGATTTGCCGGAGCCTCAACGTAAAGCTCTCCAAAAAGTGCTCAGTACGCGTTCTCCAGAACGAGCCAAGTTCTTAGAGAACTTGTTGAAAGAGCAAGGAGAACTGATTCCTAAAGAATGCTGGCCACGACTCAAACTTCTGGCCATTTGGACAGGAGGAAGCGCTGGAGCCTATCTCCCCAAAATTCGTACGCTCTTTGGGGAAGTCTCGATTCGAGATCATGGTTTGCACGCCAGTGAAGGCCGCATGACCATCCCTTTGGAAAGCGGAACAAGTGAAGGCGTCCTCGATATCACCTCACATTTCTTTGAATTCATTCCCGAGGATCAAGCTGAAGAGGAATCACCAGAGACAATTCTCGCACATGAACTTGTGGAGGGGAAAAACTACTTCATTCTCATGACAACGGTCTCGGGACTGTATCGATATAACATTCGAGACGTCGTGAAATGTACCGGCTTTGAGGGAACGACTCCCATCCTGAAGTTTCTCCACAAAGGCGCTCACATATCGAGCATCACTGGTGAAAAAGTGACTGAGTCGCAAGTGGTCGATGCAGTGCGTGATGCTGCTTCTGATCTCAATGTTTCAGTCCCTCAATTTGTAGTTGTCCCGGTCTGGGGGGAACCTCCCGGCTATCGACTTCTCGTGGAATCGGGAGAGTTTGATTCCCCCGAAACAATGGATGAGTTGGCGGTTCGTGTAGACGAAAACCTTTGTCGATCAAATGTCGAATATTGTGAAAAACGAGATAGCGACCGACTTTCTCCTTTGGTTGGTCATTTTGTTTCAAATGGGACAATGGAGAATTTGGCAAAACAACGGAGCCAACGAAAAGGGGGAAGTATGGAGCAATACAAGCACCCCTGCCTGATTGCCGACCTCGAATTTATCGATCAGTTGCCACAGATCGAAACTCTGTCCGCTTCTTCCGCAAATTAATCTGAGAATGCGACGATAAGTGCTCTGCTGATGTTTCTGCCGAACAGATATAAAAACGCCAACGAAATTCGATCATACTCTTTAATATTTGATGCTGCAGCACCCGCTTCGCAATCTCCTCTGGATTGATTCTCTAAAATCGTAGAGCATAAGACGTACGCGACTCATTCAGGAGAGTCTGGCTCCCCTCGAAAAACGCTGCTCCACTCAGGAATTTCGATTGTGCATTTATCAAAATTTCAACAACGGGTAAAACGTAGCCCAACCCTCATAGCCAGCCTGATATTCCAGGTTTGTCTTTGTTCAATGCTATCAGCGGGTGAGGTCAAAACCGAATATGAGTTTGTGATTCGTGGAACTCCCGTACCGGTACAAGCGATGGATAATCGAGCTGGAGTGGGTGGACTAGGTGGAATTAACGTCAAATCAATCATGCTGATTGATGACGGTATGCGTCGATATTTCTTGCCGAAGCCACCTGCAAACCGGGTCAATTTGGAAGCCGAACTCTCTAAATTTGAAACTTTCAAAATCCCTCAGAAAGTAAAACGCACCAATCTTCAACTCAATAACATTGGCCTTGTGAAAGAGCTTCAACCTGTCAACGAGTTCGGCAGAAAAACGGTTCAGGTCGAGACTCCCAAAGGTCCAAAATCAATCGTTCTGGCCATCACGGAAATTAATCCCTTCTATGTGCAATGGGAGTCGGTCAATCTCGTGGAATGGAAGTATGCAGAGTCGACAACCTCCATCCCGGCACCTCTGCTCCGAAAAATTATCGACAATAGCATCGATCCGACGAATGAATCTGACCGCATGGCTATTGCCCGCTTCTACCTACAAACCGAACAGTTTTTTCTCGCAATGGTCGAGCTGGCAAATATTCAAAAAAGCTTTCCCGCAATCGCGGATGAAGTCCAAACCATGCAGGGCAAGTTGCAGACGGTGTGGGCCGGCCAACTACTGAGAGATCTCGAAGTTCGACAGCGTGCAGGACAACATCAACTCGCCATGAAAGCAACCGAAGAGTTCCTGAAAACGATTCCGAATTTGACGCCGGAAGTGAGTCAGAAAATTCGTGAAATCCAATCGACTGAAAAAAAACTGAGCCAACAGATTGAAGATGCCAGACTTCTTCTGGGAGATCTCCAAGCAAAAATCGAAGACGAAGAACTGCGGGCACAAGTCAATAGCGTCCGCATGATGATTGTTAGCTCGCTTGATGCAGAGGGAGTATCACGGCTAGAGCCGTTCCTTAACCTTGCCGGTGACGATTCGCTTTCGGCGGAGCAAAAAACGGCGTTGGCGTTATCAGGATGGATTATGGGGCCTGCGCTGGCCAACACGGATCTGAAAAATACTCTTCGACAGTGGGATGCTCGTAGCTTAATACTCGACTATTTCAGGAATACCGACCCAACTCAGATCGCATCATTGATCGACAGCATCGAGCGATCAGAAGGAATCGGCCCTTCAACTCTGATCCCCATCCTCGAAAACCTTCCCGCTCTCATCCCCACATTGTCACTCAAACCCAATCTGAATACTCCTCAGCAACTTGTGCTCGAAACATTTGAAGGTACGACCAATATCGCTCCTGCCGAATACCGGGTGTTGTTACCCATCGAATATTCACCGCATCGTGCCTACCCATTAATCGTGCAACTCCGGCCTCCAAGTATTCCCTCCGACAAGGCCATTACCTGGTGGAGCGATCAGGCTCCTCGGCGTGGCTACATTGTGATTGTCCCCGAATATCTGGAACCCAACAAAGAAGATTACGATTACTCTCCGACTGCGTTAAGCAAAATCGAACGCTCGACACGCGATGCGATGAAGCGTTTTCACATTGATACTGATCGAGTCTATCTGGTCGGGCATGGAGATGGTGGAGACGCCGCGTTTGACCTAGGGATGTCTCAACCAGGCCTGTTTGCTGGTGTGATCCCCATTTCGGGACGATGCCAGCACCACTGCCGATGGACGAAAGATAATGACCCGAACCTGTCTCTATACGTAATCAGTGGCGAAAAGGATCGACAGCTTCTCAATCTGAACGCAGATATTCTGAACCTGATGATGAAAAAAGATAAAGACATCATTTATGCAGAATACATGGGACGAGGTATTGATGATTTCTACGAAGAAATCCATCAGTTGTTCGACTGGATGGAACTGCATCGACTCGAACGAGGGGTGAAAGAAGTCGAGTTGGAAATTGTGCGTCCCGGTTTGAACCGCTTTCACTGGTACGAATTAAATGCACTGCCACAGGTACTCTTTGCGAATGATCCGATCGGGAACCCCAAAGAGGTTAGCCCACTTTCCATCGGTGCCAAACTTGTGGAAACATCTGAATTACAGAAAGTCTATTTTACTCGAAACCAACCTGCCCAGGTTACACTTTGGTTGACTCCTGATATCTTCAATTTTGAGAAGCCCTTAACGATTCGTGGTACTCTCACCCGAAAATTGGTCGACCAGGATGTTCGGGTCATGCTAGAAGATTTTTCCAAACGTGCAGATCGAAAAAACATCGCCCGCGCGAAAATTGTGATCGAATAGTTTTCCTGACAGTCTCTCGCTGAGATGACAAATCGGAATTACAGATTCTCATCAGAATTGAACCCCCGATTTTCAAACGCTCAACCACCGTTTCAAGATTTGAAGATTCGATGATTTGGGGGGGTGCCTTTTCCGAATCTTGAAATCAAATCTTCCCAAATCTTGATTCCGAATCTTCCCGAATCTTGAGCAAGTTGTTGGTCTCCTTCGGTTTGCGTCAAAACGCGTGGGGAGTGAAATAGTACCCCAATGTCGGTGCGCATTTTCCACGCCACGCGAAATCGCTCTCTTTCTCACGTTGCAGTGGTCGTCATTGTTGAACACGCTGCTGGCTGAATCACAGGTGTGCCTGGGTACGAACGTAGTGAACCCCCAAATCCCTGGTTCTGTGGGTGACCTGTCGGTCATCCACAGCCACCCAAGCAATTCACATCGGGTAGCCCCGTTTGCTCGTCAAACG
>JAURQH010000015.1 GCA_030836185.1 Planctomycetota bacterium | reverse complement strand
TTTGGCAATTCGACTTACACATAGCCATTGTGCGCAAGCACATTGGATGGGTTCGAGTGTCATTCATTGTTCATCAATGAGGACCACTGCAACGTGAGAAAGAGAGCAATCTCGCGTGACGTGGAAAATGCGCACCTGCAAAAAGCCACACGTCTTCACAAAATGAAGATCGACGCAAGGTGAACGGTGCCAACCACTTGCTCAAGGGTATGGAAGATTCGGAATCAAGATTCGGGAAGATTTGATTCAACATTTGGTCAAGATTCGGTCAAGGTGTGTCCCCAAATCATCGAATCTTCAAATCTTGAAACGGCTGTTGAGTGTTCGGGAACACGATATTTGTCCTTAGAGTGAGTTGCCGAATACAGAACCTGAAAACACCAACCGAAAAAGATTCACTCACCCACCAACACCACTCGCAGATCCATCACATTGGTGTTTGTCGGGCCGGTGATAATCAAACCGTCCAATTGTGCAAAAAACGGATACGCATTCTGAACGTCACGATACTCGTCTGGATTGACGCCCAGTTCGGTCATACGAGAAATCAACCCGGCATCGACAAACGCACCCGCGGCATCGGTCGGGCCGTCTTCTCCATCGGTTCCTCCCGAGAGAATGGCAATTCGATCCGGAGAGTTTTGCAAAGTGGTTAATGCCGACAACACCAGTTGCTGATTTCGGCCCCCTTTACGCGGTTGATCGGTTTTTGCGAATGTGACCGTCGGCTCTCCCCCCGACAAAATACAAACCGGAGGCGACAGCGATTCTTCGCCCTGACGAATCCGTAACGCCAGGTTCGCGAGATCAACGCCGTACTCGTCAGCGTCTCCTTCATTCTCGGAACCGAGCGACCGGACTCCATAACCGAGTTCTTTGGCTTTCGACTTTGCCGCATCGAGAGCCACTTGATTACTGCCGATCAGCAAGTTGCTGACATGACTGGGAAACTCGATTTCATGACTCGATGTCAGTGACGCCTCCAACACGGCTTTGACATTCGGTGGGATCGCCTCGCGACTGCCGTACTTTTGATCCAGAACTATGAGAGCTTGTTGCGGTGTCGAAGAATCACCGACCGCGGGGCCGGAAGCGATGACATCAAGGGGATCACCGACCACATCAGAAATGATCAGAGACACAATTTCTCCTGCCCCCGAGGCTGCGTGAGCCAGTCGTCCGCCTTTGACAGCGGAGAGTTGTTTGCGAACGCAATTGAGTTCGTTGATCGTCGCGCCGTTCAGCATGAGATGGCGTGTCACCGACTGTTTATCGGCGAGAGTGATCCCTTCCACGGGAGCTGGCATCAAGGCACTTCCGCCCCCCGAAATCAATATCAGGCAGAGATCGCGTGTTTCACAGGAACGAGCCAACTTCAAAATCTGTTGAGTTCCCTCAACTCCTGCTGAAGTTGGTTCATTCACTCCCGCCGGTCGCGCACCGTGCAATTGGATAAATTCCAGTTCCTCGACACAGTTTTCAGGAACATTGACCCAACCGGTCAGTTTATCTCGGCAGAGAGTGGGGCCAAGCGTCTCGATGACTGCATTCGCCATTGCGGCTCCCGCTTTGCCACCTCCAATGACGACAATCCTATCCCAATCGGACAACGTGTATTTTTTATCCCGAATGAAGAGTGTCTCATTCTCGACACGAAGCACGTGCGGAATCAAGACTTCAGGACGAACCGCATCGACGCCGGATTGCCAGATCGAGAGCGCATCAGAAGCCAAAGTATTTGCGGTGGTCATTGAATCGAATCCTGATCACAACGGGAATCGTTGTATCAGAGTTCAGTCACCCACAGAGATCAAGTGTGAACGCCTGATTTCAAGCACTTGGCCGCATCGACGAATAAAGAGAAAGAAGTTCGTACAGATCGGCACTGATTTTGACTTCGTCATCGGCGAAATCGTGTAACCAGGTGCTGTCCCACTTCATCGCTTCCCGGATGATATTCGCGAACTCGTCGAGTTTCATCGAAACTTCTGCCGGGGAACCGTGATTATCGTCACCGAGATATAATTTCAATCGAGGTTGCATGTTGCACCTTCCTTGGTTGCGACCGTCCATCCATGAGACGTTTGAGGGGAAATTCATCTTCTTTCTGTATCGACTTCTTCGGTGGAACTCTTGATAAGAAATTCCGAAAAAAACGATTGCGTCTGTGCCGGGGTTCTTGGGGCTTCTGAGAACCCGGTTGACTTAGGGTATTGCAGGGGACAGACTCAGGATGTCACCTGTCAACGATGAGCGGCAACGTCTGCCGGAGAGTTGCAGGAATGGCAGAATCGGCCTCTCGGGAGCGTATCGAGAGGCAGGAATTGCCGATCAAAATTCTCTCAAGAATATGGGGAATTCTTTGTGGATGAGTGAACCACTCGTTACGATGTGAAGTAGACCCTATCCCTTCGATGTTCTTCTCTTATGTCGCATCAGACCAAGATTGACCTGACTTCCCTCGCGCGAGATCTGCGATTCGACCTCAACCAGATCGAACAGACGCTTGCTTTGCTGGATGAGGGGAATACGGTTCCGTTTATCACCCGCTATCGGAAAGAACGCACTGGAGGGCTCGACGAGGAGCAGATTCGAACAATCCAGAAAGCGGCCTTCGAGCGTCGACAAGTTGCCGAGCGTGCGGATGCCATCCTGAGGCTGATCTCCTCTCAAGGGAAATTGACCGATGAATTGCAAAAAGCAATTCATCAAGCAGACTCCCTCAAGCGGCTCGAAGATCTTTATCTCCCTTACCGCCCCAAACGCCAATCCCGTGCGACTCAAGCCCGCGAACGGGGACTCGAACCTCTCGCAAACACCATCTGGGATGGTAAGACCCCTCAAGACGAACTCGACCCGGCGGCCAGTTCTTTTATCGATCCCGAGAAGGATGTCAAAACCGCCGAAGATGCACTGCGTGGAGCGGCCGACATCATTGCCGAGCGGATTGGCGAGAACGCCGACTTCCGGCAGTTCAGTCGCGAGATTGGAAAACGAACCGGCAAGTTTTGCGTCTCGGTGACGAAAGCCCACAAAGAGCAGGCACAAAACTCGGAATACCGAGACTATCTCGACTACTCGGAAGCGATCACCAAGATCCCCCCTCATCGCATGCTGGCCGTCAACCGGGGCGAGAAAGAAGGAATTCTCCGCAACCGCTTCACCTGGGACATCGAGACAGCGGATATCAAGATTGCCAACTCACTCTCTTTAACCGATCACCCCGCTGGTCAATTTATCCGAGACTGCATTCGGGACGCACTTGACCGATTCATCGGCCCTGCTCTTGACCGTGAGTTTCGTCGTGAAGCGACAGAAACCGCTGAAAAGCACGCCGTTGATGTCTTCGCCAAGAACCTCCGAAACCTCTTATTGCAACCTCCTTTGCGTGGTAAGACTCTGCTGGCTGTTGATCCCGGATTTCGGACAGGCTGTAAGCTGGCTGTTCTGGATACCTGCGGCACCTTGGTCAAAGCTGACCTGATTTATGTAACCGGGTCTGACGAGAAACGAGTCGAAAATGAGCAGAAGCTTGCCGACCTGATCAAAGAACACAACTGCGAGTTAATCGCCATCGGTAATGGAACTGCCTGTCGCGAGACCGAAGAACTCGTTTCCTCGGTCATCAAAAAACATTGCCCTGAGCTTAGATATCTCATTGCGAATGAAGCGGGCGCTTCGATCTATTCAACATCGGCAATCGCTCGGCAAGAGTTTCCCGAACTCGATGCAACGGTACGGGGTACGATCTCGCTCGGGCGACGTGTGATCGATCCTCTGTCGGAGTTGGTGAAGATTGACCCACAGCATCTGGGGGTCGGCATGTATCAGCACGACGTCACCCCACGATTATTGGAAGACTCATTAGAAGAGGTGATTGAATCGTGCGTAAACTATGTCGGCGTCGATCTCAACACGGCATCCGTTTCGTTGTTACAGCGAGTCTCGGGTTTGAATCAGCTCATCGCCCGTCGGATTTGTGAATTTCGACAGCAACACGGACAAATCAAGAAACGCAAACAACTCCTTGAGGTCGCCGGCATCGGAGAAGCCACATTCACCCAAGCAGCCGGGTTTTTGAAAATACGGGAGAGTGAAGACCCTCTCGATGCCACTTGGATTCATCCTGAAAGCTACGACGAGGCACGCAAACTTCTCGCCGAACTGAATGTTCAACCACTCGAAATTCTGGAAAAAGACCGGATCACTCAGGCACTCGAGGGGAGATCGCGCGAAGAACTGGCCAATCAGCTTTCGTTTAGTCGTACGAAGTTAGACGAATTGATCACGGCTCTCTCCCGCCCCGATCAAGATCCACGTGGTGAACATGCCAAGCCGGCGTTCAAGCAGGGAATCCTGAAGCTGGAAGATTTGCATCCCGGCATGGAGCTAACAGGGACTGTTCTGAACGTGGTCGACTTCGGTGCATTCGTCGACTTTGGCTTAAAGGACAGCGGCTTGATCCACATCAGTCAGATGTCCTCAAATTTCATCAAGTCACCACATGATGTTGTAGGAGTCGGAGACTCGATGACTGTCTGGGTTCTCGATATCGATGAGCAACGCAAACGCGTCGGCCTGACGATGATCAAGCCGGGAACCGAGCCACCAGCGAAAACGACGCAGCCGACTAAGAAGCAGCAATCGGACCAGAGAAAGCCCGCTACTTCATCAACCGCTTCATCAACCGCGAAACAAGCATCGTCTCACAAAACACCCCAGAAAAAAACGGCACTTCACAAGCCACGTCAGCCCAAGAAGAAACCAGAACCACCTCTTCCAGAGGTCGAAGAAGGACAAACTCTTCGCGGGTTTGACGAACTGAAAGCGCTCTGGAAACAAAACGGGAAGTGACTTCTTACGCTCGCTCGCGTTTGTAGATTTCCGTCAATAAATCTTCGACCGATTTGTACGTGGTCTTTCCATCCATCACTGTTTCCAGCTTCTGGCGTGCATTCGCGGGAGAGTGACCAAGGGCAATCAAGGCTTCATAAGCTTCTGAGGCAATGTCACGAGCCTGCGGTTCACTGGGAAGGTCGGCAGCAACGATCAACGCGAACTTCGCCATTTTACGACGCAGCTTGGCGATGATACGGTCTGCCATCGCAGGACCAATACCGGGTAGAGTGCTAAGTTGCTTAGGATCCTGGTCTTCAATAGCCGTGGCGACTTCCCGGACAGGACGCACCATCGCTCGCAGAGCTTTCTTGACACCCACGCCATCAACAGAACAAATGAGATCGAAGAACTCTCGCTCTGCCTGCGAGAGAAAGCCGATCATTCGAGGAACCATCCTCCCTTGTTGGGGATTGCCTTCCAGAAATTCAATTGTCTGTAACGAGACCTCCTCATCTAGCTTGGCATGAAGTTGACGACGAACAAATTCAGGAATCAACACTTCATAATGAAACGGACCAGCTTCAATTTGAGCAGCCGTTTCACCCAGAGCGACGAGTTTACCTGTGATGCGTGTGATCATGAGAATCAGTCAATCTTTAGAGAAACACTTCATGCAGCGAATTTAATGCTGTGATACAAACAAAGGGCGACTGCCGTCGCATCGGCAACATCGTTCGGTTCGAGAATCGACTTCAAACCAAGTTCTCGCTGAACGGCAAGCTGGACCTGTTCTTTTCCTGCTCGCCCACTACCCGTCAATAATTTTTTAATCTCACGGGGCGAGTAGTCGAGAACGACGATTTCACGTTCTGCGGCCTGCATCAAAATTGCACCTCGGACATGAGCCATCTTGATCGTGGTCTGTGGGTTTTCAGGCATCGCGTAAACCTGCTCGATGGCGACCGCTTTGGGCTGATATTGTTCCATCACTTCTCTCAAACCAACGGCAATTTCGCAAATACGTTGCGCGAGTGTTTTATCAGCATCCGAACGAACGACTCCACCTTCTCGCAATACAGGACCGTTACTCGTTCGTTCGAGTACCGCGTATCCAGTACAGGTCAAAGACGGATCAATTCCCAGAATCCGCTCGGGAAGATCCGATTTCGGATCTGAAATTTCGGATTGTGGTTCGTGCGTTGTCATAGAGTATTCGGGTATTTGTCCATTTTGAGTAGGTCAGGCTGTGCCCAATAGTGTCCGGGATTCTGTTTGTTTGCACAACCTCGAATCGAGGATTGTATTTTTTGCCAGGCTTAGACTGTCGCTGTGGTAGATTTGACAACTTCTGATTCGTCACACTGCACGCGACAAACAACGCCAATCAACAGCCGCGCAGCATCAAGCTCAACCGGTCTTCGCGCTGCGAGTGGTCTCTATGGCTTGGGCTGTGTTTGCAACGCCTTCTTCTTCGCATTACGACGGCGTTGGCTCT
>JAURQH010000014.1 GCA_030836185.1 Planctomycetota bacterium | reverse complement strand
TGAGTCGCATGCAGCTTATGCTTTTGGGCGATCTCGGCGATTGTCTTGACTCCCTTGATGGCCTCTAAGGCCACCTTGGCCTTGAAAGCGGGAGGGAATGAACGGCGTTTTCGTGCCATGATTTTCCTCGGTCAATTGAATCCTGAATGGGCTCCATTTTTACCGATCAAAACGCAAATATTCTCTCTTAACCCGTGGTCCAAATATTGGGGTCCACTTCAGTTATTACCAGAGTTACTGTTTCGACATCAATTCAAATCGAAAGGTCTCGATTTTGATAACCCTCGACCAGCCAGCGAATCCTTGTTGGATTGGGGAAGATCGATGTGGAAGATGTATTCAAAATCGCATCGACTCCGAAACAACTTCAAGCGAAAGGCTCCCGAGTGGCTCAGTCTGGGACTCGAAAAAATGTTCGGTATGAGCCCGCATCCCTTTCCGCCGCGATCTCGCGTTGTCATGAATAGTCATCCTACCGCGTGGTATCGCCCCTACTGGTCTCAGATGAAAGCGTTTGTCCTTCCCACACATTCTGATGGCTATATTCGTATTAACGTCGTCGGTCGAGAGGGAGAGGCAGTTGTCGATCCGACAGAATATTCCAGTAGCTGTGATGAGATCGAACAGGTTCTTCGCGATCTGACATTACCTGAGAGCGGTGAACCTGCCGTCTCGAAGGTCATTCGAACTCGGACCGAGGCGATCTGTGATGATCGTCTTCTTCCGCAAGGCGATTTAATCGTGCAGTGGAACCCTGAATTACGTGGGCACTTTGAAAGCCCACAGCACGGCACCTTTGGGCCGGTCCCTTGTTATCGAACCGGGGCGCACACCAATCATGGTTTTTTGTTGGCTAAAGGTCCGGGGATTGCTGAGGGAGTCGAAACGGCACCTGGGAGACCCGTTGATGTTTCAGCAACCATTCTGAGTTTGCTGGGAGTTCCTAAGCCGTCGCACATGGATGGTCAATCGGTCGTCAGCACATCCACCCATATACAAGCAAAGGTCGCTTGAGACAGCTCAATGAATATTTCTGATATCCAACAAGAACCACCAGCCATTTCTGTAGTGATACCTGTTTATAATCGAGAAGATGTCATTCTGCGTGCTTTGAGTTCTCTTGTGACTCAAGACTTCAAACATCCCTATGAAGTGATTGTCGTTGATGACGGATCCACCGACCAAACGGCAGAGATGGTGGCAGAATATGGTCGTGGAATTCGCTTGATCCGTCAGGAAAATCGAGGTGCCCACCATGCACGCCGAGCGGGTGCCAAAGCCGCAACTGGAGAGTATATCGCTTTTCTTGATTCTGATGATGAAGCACTCAGCACACACCTTTCTGCCCACTATCGCACGCTGCAAAGTCATCCTCAAGCGATCCTCTCGTTCGCCGCGTCTCAGGACCGATTTGGAAAACAACCTCTCCATCTGAGTCACCCGGCACTTCTTTTAGCGGGAACGATTCTTGATCAGCCTCTCCTCGATTTCCTTGAGATCGGTGGATTTATTTTCGGAATGAATGTGTCACTCAAACGAGAGATGTTTCTCGAGTTGACCGACGATATGCCCGACTATTGGCCTGCTGAAGATATTGCATTTTGTCTGAGAGCTTCCAAGCAAGGACCATTTGTGAGTGTGGGGGAAGTGACTCAAATACGCGAACTGCGCGACGACAGTGTTTCGCGCACGATGCTTTCGTTACAGGATACCCAATGCTTTCTCAGCATGATTGAAGCGTGGGAAATGAGTCCTGCGTTTCATACCCAAGAATATCAATCTTACTTTCGACAGGCGATTCGTCGATATGGTCCTTCGGCCACAGTTTACTTTCTCTTACAGTCTCGTTGGCAGGAACTGCGTCGAATGCTCCGTTTAACGAAGTGCGGCTTCAGCTATTCCTATTTTCGAAACCTTTTTCGCCAGCTATTTTCACAATCTTGTGGACGGCTCTCATCACCACATAAGCCACAAAGGCAGCCTCAACGGCTTGCACCGACGAAATTATGAATTAGAACACAGGCTCTGAAAATGATGTAGACTGAGGTCTGTGTCAATGGATCTGAACCCCTCCAAATTGAGAAGACGATGTCGCTTAAAACTCTTCCCGCGCAGCTCAAAAATCTGTTTACCAAGCGAATGCACAAGCTGGCTTTCAGGTTGCTGGAACCTATGGATCGCTGGGCGTTTCGGCCCTACTATCGGTCTCCCCTCGCGGTAAGGCCACACAAAGATACAGACGATTATCTTCAGCGCTGGGCTGAAGTTAAGCAGCAGTCTCACCCGGAGATTGTCACCTTTGTGCAAAAAACGGGATTTGCCATCGACGAAGAATGGTTTCAAGATCTGATGTTATTGACGAGAATGCGCGTCACACCCAACCCTCCGGTTGCCAGCGAGCATGGCAGAATCTTGTATTCGACGCTTTCAGCCTACGTTGCCGAGCGAGAATTTGAGAGTGTTAACATTTTGGAGACGGGAACTCATCTCGGTTTTTCTGCCCTCTGTTTAGCCAAAGCTCTTCAGGACCAACAGCAACCCGGCAAAATCATCACCATGGATCTGATTCCCCACGATGTGAAGATGTATTGGAATTCCATTGCCGATGAGCAGGGGCCGCAAACCCGATTAGAATTATTACGCGACTATCAAGATCTGCTCGATCAATATCTCATATTTCTTCAGGGAGATACTCGCTTACAAATGAAGAAACTTCAGCTGTCGCGAGTTCACTATGCCGCTTTGGACGGTGCTCATACTTACGAAGATATCCATCTCGAAGTTGCCTCTCTGCAAAACAAACAGCAGCCCGGCGACATGATTTTCTTCGATGATTATACGCTCACACAATTTCCTGAAGTCGTTAAAGCCATCGACGAAGTGTGTGAGAAATACCAATATTCACAGGAAGTTCTCAAGTGCAGCGAAGGCCCCGACAAAGGCTATGTCGTCGCTGTCAAACTCTGATCGGTAGGGCCTTGTTAGGTTTGCGGTTGTACAGAAAAAGAAACACTCAGGGCACTCTGTTCATCAGTGACTACTACTGTTGACTGGCGTCCTATCGGCTGGTGACTGATAGTAGATTCGCACGGTCGAAACGACGGATATCTCTGGTCGCATCGCTGGGGTTGAGGGACGTTTGTCGGAATGACTTTGCAATCCTTGGAAGAATGTCATCTTCGGTCGGTAAGCTTTGATGGCCGGCTTGTCTCGCCAAGCATTGTTGTACTCGACCCGCTCCTCCAGAATGTTTTCGTAAGTCTGGTAGAGTGAATGTGGGTATAAGACGGCGGTGTTCTCCTGAACGTTGATGACCTTTGGTCGATCGTCAAACACGGCTAGCAAAGTCTTGGCTTTCTCCTGAGCGGCGGCAATGGCCATCTCTCTGACCTTGGCTTTCTGCGCGTCCAGTTCAGAACTCCAATAATCAAACGTGACGATGTCTGTCACGCCTTGTTGGAAGGCGAGGTTAATGGCAGCCATCGCGTCCGGTTCGGTCTTCACCAACAGGTGCAGGTTCGATTGCATCCGATATCCTGAATGTTCTTGTCCGCGGACCGGTTGTTTTTCCTGCTCGTCCAACCGCCATTCGTAAACCGGTAAGACATTGATGAAATCTTCGAGATATTTTCTTGCGGAACTTTCAGTTTTGACCATGCAGTCCGCACGGCTTTGATCTGAGCCGCATTTTGTTGCTGACAGAGATCTGCTGTAACTGCTTCGGAAGTGATGGCCAGAACTAAACGAATTCCTTCGGGTTTGACGCGAATATCTGCCGTCCCTTCGATGGTGATATAATTCAAAGCAACATCGGGTTGAAGGGTTTGGAAAGATCTCTGCTGTGCTGAGTTGCTGGAATGAGACTCCGCTCCTGAAAAGTTGCCTCCCCCACCGAAGCCGCCAAAACCTTGTGCCGAGAGTGAGGCTGGCGTCATCACCAGACCGGACATCAGCATCATCATCGTTGAGCAATATTTCATCGCGCTACTCCCGTGATTGAAGGTGGAATCTCGTTCTCCCACTTTAACGGCATCACAGACAGAGTGGAAACATTTTCGGGAGCAGTTCGCATTGCTTAATCTCTTCTCAACACGGTCTGTATCGGTCACGCCGTGCCTGACCGAATCGGTTAACCTCCGAGGGGCGCTAGGACATCCCAAAAATACTCATTGTAAAAATCAACATTTTCCGCGAGCAATATCGCCGGGTACATTGACCACTCGAGTCCTATGCCGAGTGGGTGATTGCTATTCATCATTTTCTCGTTAATCGCACAGAGCACTAAGACAATCCACGGGCCTGCTCCAAAATAAAAGAGAGTCAGCAGGATCGTGCCCACAATCCATTTGAGCAGAGAGTCACTCAAGGAACTCGTCGTGCTGTCCTTGGGTGAGTTATGATTCATGACGGTCCTCTTGAGCCGGAAGTGGGCATTGAACGTAGTTGCCGGTCAGTTGGGGGAAATGTCTCTCAGATGAGAAGAAGTTTGTCGGATGCTTCATTATAATACTCCTATAAAACGAAACGACGACCGGGAAGTCCCGATCGTCGTAAGTCGTTTGTCAATAAGAGTGCGGCTGAGAGGAGTCGAACCTCCACGCCCTTATCGGGCACAGGAACCTGAATCCTGCGCGTCTGCCAATTCCGCCACAGCCGCAGATGCCATAAATCTAAGTCTTTTCCCCACAATCGGCAAGTGACCCGCAGTGATTTTTCGGGGAGAAACCGATGCCGAGACGAGTGTCTGAGTATTGTTTGTAAGAATCCCCACTGATAACGCAGTGGGGCTATGGTGAAATCGATTACTTCTTAGGTTTGGACACTTTTTGCAGGATCAGGTTCACGCCGTTCTTGTTCGAGAGAACCAGATCGAGCCGTTTGTCACCATTGAAATCGATCACCTGAAACTGCGTACCGATACCGGTATCAAACGCGGGTGCGATTTCGTGACGGGTGAACGTGGGGGCTTGTCCGGTCGCCCGAGTGATCTCATACCAATACATCAGCACGGCTTCTTTGCCGCCGGGATCGCGTCCCTGATGAGCGAAGAAGCGTTTGCCCGTGACGAGATCTTTTTGGCCATCGTTATTGATGTCGGCGTAGATCAAGGCGTGAGTTTGTGAGTTGCTGCCATCGATCAAGTGATATTGGAACTTGGTGTTGTCACCTTTATTCTCAAACCACCAGACACCGAAGGCATGTGCCGAGCTCATCATGATGTCGTTGTCGCCGTCCATGTCGAGATCTTCCACATGAATATCGGCGGCTTTTTCGGAGTCTCCATCACCACTTTCGCTCAAGACCAACGGATGAAATTTCCAAGGGCGTTCCGCCAGATTCTTGGGGGCTTCCCACCAACCGTGTGGGATGATGACATCTTTGCGTCCGTCCCCGTTGATGTCTCCGGTCCCTAAGCCGTGGTAATACTTGAAGGTTCCGTTTTTGTGGGGATCCCCCGGTTCACTGATGGCAACAAAGTCCCATTTCTTGTCGGCCATTTTTGGTGCAGGAATTTCGAGATATCCCATCTGGGCTTCCGGTTGTGAACCGAGAATGATTTCCGGCTTGCCGTCTCCCGTGATGTCCTGAAAGAGTGGAGTCTCGTTACAGATTGAATGCCAGATGACATGTTCGGCCCAATGACCTTTTTCACCTTTCGGGTTTTCGTACCAATGGAAGGGAGCACCGGGAAAGCCGGCAACGATGATGTCGTCCCAGCCGTCGGCGTTGATGTCGTAGGTCCAGTTGGCGAATGAGTTGCTGTATCCTTTGAAGTAATAATATTGACCGACCGGACGAATCTCGTGGACCTGCCAATCGGGAGCCGAGTACCAAACATCGCCGGCGGCAATATCCATCTTGCCATCTTTGTTGAAGTCACCCGCTGTCACTCCTTCTGAGCGGAAGGTGTAATCGATCAGGTGGCGTTCCCAGTTCATCGCTTGGGCGAATGCCGTCGTTGAGATCAACGAGAGTAGGGCGGTGAGGCACAGTTTACGAATCATGAGTCTTCTCCGTTTGTATGTGATGGGGTGGCTGGTGGGCGGAGCTTTGCGACGCCCCCAGTCAATCTTGCTTTCTTTCTGGGGATGACCTGTCGGTCATCCCCAGCCACACTCAATATTCAGGGTATCATTATTTCGGCAGATACATCCGCACGCGATGATTTGAGCTGTCTCCAATGTATACATTTCCGACCGCATCTACAAAAACTCCGTGCGGTCGGTTCATTTTACAGTTGAGGGGATCGCCGTCCGGGCCATCTCCTTTCTTACCATTCCCGACAATTGTCTCGATGATTCCGGTCTCCTGTCGGATGACGCGGATCGTGTGACTTTCGGTGTCGGCGAGGTAAATGTCTCCGTTCGTGCCGAGAGCGATGCCTTTGGGGCCAGAGAGATCGGCTTTTTGGGCTGGTCCTCCGTCTCCCGTGTAGCCGGTTTTTCCGGTCCCGCCAAGATGATGAAAGGTCATCGATTCCAGATCGATTTGATAGACGGCGTTCCCTTCTCGCAAAGCGAGATAGAGTGAATGGTCGCCATCAAAATCGAGCGCCCGCGGTCCTTTTAAGGGTGTCCCGGATACGGGTGCTCCGTTGGGAGTGTTCTTTTTTTCGCCGGTTCCTGAAAACGTGCTGATGATGCCGGTCTTCAAATCGACCTTGCGGATACGATGATTGCCGATGTCGCAGATGTAAAGATTATCGTCGAAGTCGAGTGCGATGGAGTGGGGACGATTCATGGTTGCTTCGATAGCCGGGCCGCCGTCTCCCGAGAATCCTTTCTTTCCGCTACCCGCAACGGTCGAAATTGTTTGGGTCTTGGCATCCACTTTGCGAACGATGTTGTTGATCATTTCGACAAAGTACATGTTGCCGTCAGCATCAAAGCGGACTTCGTACGGCTCATTCAATTTGGCTTCGAGAGCTGGCCCACCGTCGCCGCTGTAACCTTTTTCTCCCGTACCGGCGACTGTTGTGATGACACCCGAGTTTGGATCGATGCGACGAATGACGTGTGTGGTCGTTTCGCAGATATAGAGTCCATTGTCGGGGCCGATGGAGATTCCAAACGGTCCACCGACAGTAGCCTCTGCAGCGGGGCCGTCATCTCCTGTCTTACCACTGGTTCCATTTCCGGCCAGCGAAACGACTTCTGCCGCTTGTGCAGAAGTGAGGAATAAAGAGAGGCAGATCGCGAGGGTCAGCTTTGTAATCAGTTTCATGACAATCGATTCAATGTGTGTGGCGTGTGAATCTCCATCCTGACTCAATTATCGTGCGGAATCCAGCCAGTTCCCTGGTGTCCAAACGTAATTTCTCCTGGATGGAGGATTTCCGCGATGATCTCAGCCGAGTCAACGACGCGTGGTCCCGGTCGATTGAAGAAGTTGTGACCATCGGCAATGGCGACCCGCTTGTTTTTGACGGCGGAAAGATTCTGCCAACCCGGACGCGATAGCAACGGCTCCAACTCGGTTTTGGTCCGTTCGATTTCAAAGCCACACGGCACGATGATGATCACGTCGGGGTCGCTTTTCAGAAAGTTATTCCAATCGAGCCAGGGGGAATGTTGGCCTGCTGATCCGAACAGATTCTCGCCACCCGCAAAATCGACCAATTCGGGAACCCAGTTTCCCGCCGACATCGGTGGTTCGATCCATTCGATACAAACGACTCTGGGAGTTTTCTTGATGGCTTCGGTTTTCTTTCGAAGTGATCCCAAGCGAGAGACGAGCGATTCGATCAAAGACTCCGCTTGGGGTTTAGCGTCAATGGCTTCCCCGATGATTCGAATGTCGCTCCAGATGTCTTTCAAAGCGTGAGGTTCGCAGGCAACCAATTGCGGATTCGTGGGAAGAGTCTCACACAGAGTCTTCTCGACTTCCTTCAAATCGACCGCGCACACATCACATTGAGTTTGTGTGATGATGACCGTCGGTTCCAAATTTGCCAGCACTTGCCGATCCACCTTGAAGATCGAAAGAGCGTCTTGCAATCGTTGCGAGACTTGCCGGTTGATTTCTGCGCTATTCGCGTTGATATCGATATTGGGCTGACAACAAATCGGCAGAGAGGCAACGTCGCTCGGCACATCGCACTCATGCGAACGACCGACAAGTTGATCTTGCTTCCCCAAAGCACAGACGATTTCCGTTGCCGAGGGGATGAGTGAGATGATGCGATGTGAATTGGTCATCTTGCTGACGCTCTTTCCAATCGATCATTGAGTGCGCGGCCGAGTCCTTCCTCGGGAAACCGGACCGCCACGATTCGGTTTGAATTACTGGCATCCAACTGCCGTAATATCGCGAAGAATTTCGTCGCACATTCATTCAAATCGTGCCGTTCGGAAAGAACCACTCGTTCAAGATTCTCGGGAATGTTTGACACCTCCCAAGGCAACAATAACGCATCGTCCTCATTCAAGTTGATCTCGGCCAATGAATCGACCACAACCAAAGGCGTTGAGGGAGCATAGTGTCGCTTCAACATTCCCGGTGCAAGTTGGGCGTTGGACTCGTCTGCCTGTTTGCCGGGATCGCTGCTGGCCTGTTTGACAAACACTTCACCAACAACCGCTTCGATCTGCTCGACAGACAATCCACCTAACCTCAAGACTTCCGGTTGCTCGGCCAGACAACTGACAATGGTTGATTCCAAACCGACCGAACAGGAGCCGCCGTCGAGAATATAATCGACCGCATCTCCTAACTGATCAGCAACATGTTGCGCGGTGGTCGGGCTGATGGAGCCAAACTTATTGGCACTCGGAGCGGCGACGGGAATGCCGACTGAATGAAGAAGTTCCAAAGCGAGCGGATGAGCCGGGATACGAACAGCCACGGACTCCAGGCCAGCGGTCACCAGATCGGGAATGACGGATTTTTTGGGAAATAACAATGTCAGCGGCCCCGGCCAGAAGACATCGATCAATTTTTGTGCTGCGGCTGGAATCGCTTGCACGATTGTCGGCAGTTGATCGACAGAGCCGAGATGGACGATGAGGGGATCAAACGTCGGGCGACCTTTGGCGGTAAAGACTTTCACGACGGCATCGACATTGGTGGCATCCGCACCGAGGCCGTAGACCGTTTCTGTCGGTATTGCGACGAGACCTCCCGCGCGGAGAAGTTCGGCTGCCCGGTTGCTGTCTGTTCCGAGGGATACGTTCATGAGCTTTTGAAAGTGAATGGTCGTGCCTACACACAAATTAACAAATCTATCTCGTGCATGCCTCGGAAGGGACAAATTAGTGATTGTAAAGAGCGGTGGTGTTGAGAAAATGCGCAAAGTCGCTAGCAGTTGCAGCGGGAAATGTCATGTTTTGACTGAACATCACACGCTGGGGAACCATTTTTCTGCTCGCGAAATCGTTGGTTGTTTCTCCATAAGTGCTTGATTTTAAGCGAAGAAGTGGTTCGCTGAGTATTTGCTTGTTGATATTGGTTCGCCTGTTATCGAATTGGCACGCTTTATGGAGATAAGTCTCTAGAGAGAATTGTCAAGGAATACCGCCAGCAATCGAAATCGACTCACCTTCCTCAATGCTGTCATTCCTTGATCGACCCACCTCAAGATTCATTCTCCCGATGTTATGTTCGCCACCAGTGTGAGTTCTAAAACCTGACTCATTCCGATCAGCGGTGGTCTTCACTCGAGATCGGTTATTTAATAAGGAAATTTTGATGTCTGAACGTATTAATCAGGTTTGGCCGATCATCTTATTGTGTGCCTTGATCTGTTGCCTCGGTTTGGGCTGAGAAGATAAGAAACGTATCAGTTGGTCACACCGGATGGGAAACCGATTCCCGAAGGTGCTTCTGCCGCCGATGTGATGGCGAAGAATCTGATTCCTCCCCGTTACCGGAATTCGCAGAATCACTTCATGACCGAACAGATTCGCCCGACTGGTAACACAAATATGAACATCGATCTCAAACTTAAAAAGTAATCACTGTCAGGTGGTGTCATCTACTCTGCTCCGTCTCGTTCAACCTGGGCTTTTTCCATTGGAACTCACCCGCCAGTTTTTGGACGATGACCGGCTGTTGATCGGCCAAGTTGTGTGATTCAGAAATATCTCGGGAGAGATCAAAGAGCTTCCACGCCTGATCAGGGTTCTCGCGGACGATCTTCCTGTGATGCCGGCGAAGTGCCGCATGAGTTCGGTATTCAAAATAAAACGAATGATGCGGATACGAGTTATTGTCGATTAGCATGGGTAATGGGTTCTTGCCGTCATAAATTCGATCCGCGGGAAGTTTCGCCCCCGCCAACCTGACCGTCGCAATCAACAAATCTGGTGACCAACAGAGCCCGTTTCGTACAGTACCCGGCTTGATGTGACCGGGATATCGCGCCAACGCGGGAACACGCAGTCCCCCTTCCCAGCAGGTGACTCCACCGCTGCGTAAAGGCGTGTTGATACCCACATCCAGGCCGTCACGGTTTAAGCGAAACGCTCCATTGTCTGACATGAAAAACACAAACGTGTTATCGGCAATGTTGAGATCGTCGAGAGAATCGATAACATCTCCGATGCGACGATCGACTGCCGTCACGACCGCCGCGTATCGTTTCCGGGGATCGGTTTCTTTCGGCGACCAATCGTAACTGTCAAAGGCCCAGTCGGGAGCTTGCCAGATGTTTGGTTCTCCGCGAATTTTGTTCCCCGCTGTGGGAAAGTGGGGGGCATTGAAGGGAAGGTAACAAAACCACGGCTGCTTTTGTTTTGTTTTTCGTGTGATGAAATCGATGGCAGCAGCAGAGAAAATATCGCTCGCGTATTCTCCTTCGCGATGCAGTTCTTCGGTTCCTTGGTAGAGGTCGTGCTTCTCGCGGTAATTATGATGGTAATAATCCATATTCCCAGAGGCATGTCCGAGAAATTCATCAAAGCCCCGTTCGGTCGGTCGGGATCCATTGGCGAAACCAATATTCCATTTGCCGAAACAAGCGGTGGCATACGGCGTGGGAGCAGTTTTGAGAATTTGTGGAATCAAAATCTCGTCGTGAGAGAGGCCGATGCCGTAATTTCCGGCGACGCCTCCCAACTGATTGGTGAGGCCATGTCGTTGAGGAATCCGACCGGTCAGCAAACAGGCTCGCGAAACGGTGCAGGTTGGTGATGCCGTGTAGAAGCTCGTTAGGCGTACCCCCTGCGTGGCAAACTTATCCAGATGGGGCGTTTTGATTTCGGACTTGGCGTTGTACATCTGCAAATCACCATAGCCGAGGTTATCGACCGTGATGATCAGAATATTGGGGCGGTCCTGCGCGCTGAGGGAGTGTGAATAGGAGATTGAGAGAACAAGAATCAGCCAACAGTGTCGCATGAGAAAATCCAGATTGATGATCGCTACAGGTTCGCGCCCGTCCCGACTGCTTGCGCAGATCGGGCTATGAAAAGGCGAAACGGGCTATGATTCTCCAATCGTGAGTCGAACAAACTTACGACTTCACTTCATCTCGCGGATGCGGATGTTCTTGAAGTCGACCCACATTGGTTTGCCGGCGTGGAGTTGTAACGCCAGGATGCCGTCCCGTAGTGCTAGTTCGGGGGAGTCGGTGAAGTCGAGGATCAATCGGTTATTCAGATAATGTTGAATGTGGTTTCCCTTGGCGATGATGACGACATCGTTCCAGTCATCCAGGTTGACGAGTTTTTCAAACTCGGCGGCATTGATCAGAGTGTCGGTCACTTCTTTTTTACCCTCTTTGTTCACGACGGCTTTCTCACCGGCGAGACAAATGCGTCCACGACCGAGTCCTTCGCCGTAAATGAAGCCGGCGACGTTCGGCAATTTCGATTCGTTGCGGATTTCGTGCTGATAACCGCGAACGACCCAGTCGTTGCGAACCTTGCCATCTTTGATGTGCTTGGAGCGGTATTGAATGCCCGAATTGTTGGTCGCACTACAACGGAAGGAGAGGCGCAGTTCAAAATCGGAGGTGGTTCCTTCTTTCCAAAGCAGAAATGTGTTCCCCTTCGCGGGGTTCTCAGTCGTCGTCTCGCCGTGAATCACTCCGTCTTTGACCGACCACAAGCGTGAGTCGCCATCCCAGCCTTGCAGATTCTTGCCGTTGAAAATACTACGCAAATCGGGGGACTCTTTCGGCGCGGTCTGGGGAGACTCGGCACCGAGGGTGTTAATGGCCAAAACAGTGACAGCAAGAAACAACAAAGAGCGAACCATGAGACTAAACTCCATAATCAGTAGAGGTTGATGCTTGCCTGAATTATGACTTGAGGCATCGAGAAATACCAATCCATTCAGATTTGGTCCCAAAGTCTCATAATATTAGGCTGAAAAGAACGATTTGGACGGGCGACGTGCGGCTGGTAAATTCGGAGGCTGGATTGTACAATTTTGACTGGATAATCTTGAAATATCAGTGATTTACGAACAATCTCCCGACGGGGCTTGTCCGTCATTTGATCGACTTTGACAGGAAAGTGCGTCCCGCACGATGGCTAAAAAACCGACTCCCGACAATTCCGAAGAACAGGATTCCTGGGAACACCTCGCCAAAGATCTCTTTGGCGTCGAATTTGACTCACCACAAGCCGCGTCCGACGATCTGGATGATGATTTGTTGGATGATGACGACTTCCTGATTTCCGAGGATGAAGAAGAGTCAGACATCGTCTCCGAGGACGAGGAAGAGTTCGACGAAATTGAAGAAGATGATGCGGTTGTCGAAGCCACCTCGGCGGATGATCTCGATGATCTGCTCGATTTTTCCAAGCCGATCGACGAACCCTCTGAACAAGTGGAAGTGAAATCTTTCAAGTCGGAACCGAGCCTGTTTGAAAAATTGGAAGCCGCCGCTCCGCCGTCATCAAGTATTGCAGACGACGAAGAAGATGACTTCGACGACGATGACTTCGATGACGATGAAGTGGATGACATCGATTTCGATCTCGACGATGATGAGGAATTCGACGAGGACGAATCTGACGAAGACGAAGTCGAACTTGTTGCGGACGATGAAGAAGACGAAGTGGAAGACATCTGGGACGCGCTGGACGACTTTGGTCCTGAAGACTTGGGTTCACCGCATGTCGACCGTGGTCAACAGCGCGGTGGAAAACCGGCCCGCGATCCAAAAATTGGAATCATCGCAGATTCACCCGCCAACGAAAAATCGAGACAACCCGCTTTCAAAACCGAGTTTGCCGGCGACTCTGATTTTGGATTGGGGATTCTTGAAGACGCCGAAACCGACGACGACGATGATGACGAGTCGGACGAAACAGCGGAAGACGGCTCCGAGTCTGTCGAAGAAGAAAAACCAAAACCCCGCCGCCGCCGTCGAAGACGTGGCCGCAGACGACGTAAGCCGACAGCCGAAGACTCTGAGACGACCAACGAAGAGTCTGAGGAGGAAGAGGACCGCGACGAAAAGGTTTCCGAAGAGTCTGCCGAAGAATCAGAAGACCAAGAAGAAGAAAAAAGACCAAGACGTAAGCGTTCACGGCGGCGCAGGCGACCTAAAAAACGTACGGAAGAGGAAACGGAAGTCTCTCAGGAAGATACGTCAGATAATGATGTCGACGAGGAGGATGATGACGACGATGATTCTCCCGAGTCTTCGGACAAGTCACGTTATCAGAACGTCCCCACATGGTCGGAAGCCATCGATCTGATTGCTGACCGAAAAGCACGCACTCGTTCCTCTTCGGGCAGATCTGGCAATAAGAGTCGCGGGCGTGGAAGACGGCGCAGTCCGAAAAAATCTAGCTCTTGAAACAGCTTTGGGGTGACACACAGATATCATGATGGAAAAGACCTGTCGACTCGTGACGCTGGGCTGCAAAGTCAACCAGTATGAAACCCAATTGGTCAAAGAAACTCTGCTGCGCAACGGATATCGAGAAGCCGGAGAGCACGAAGCAGCCGAGCTTTGTGTCGTCAACACCTGCACCGTCACCAACACTGGTGATTCCAAGTCCCGTCAGATCATTCGCCAACTTTCGCGCAAAAACCCCGGAACTCAAACCGTGGTGATGGGGTGTTATGCCACACGCGATCCCGGCGCGGTTGCGGAGTTGCCGAATGTTGTTGAAGTCGTTTCTGACAAACGCGAACTTCCCGACGTTTTTGATCGCTTGGGAATGTATGATATGGCCACAGGAATCAGTCAATTCGATGGAAGGCAACGAGCGTATGTGAAGGTGCAGGATGGCTGTATTCTCCGCTGCACTTATTGCATCATCCCCGATGTTCGTCCGGGATTGCAAAGCCGGTCTCCACAGGAGATCGAAGATGAAGTGCGTCGATTGATCGACAACGGTTACAACGAAATTGTTCTCACCGGGATTCATGTCGGCCATTACGGCGTCGATACCACCCGTGGGAAATCGGGGCTTCCTCCGTTTCGTTTATGGCATTTGTTCGAAAAACTGGACCGCATTCCCGGCGATTGGCGAATGCGACTTTCTTCGATTGAAGCGGTCGAAGTGAACGATGAATTCATTTCCACCGCCGCCAATTGCGAGCATCTGTGTCCACAATTTCATCCGGCCTTGCAAAGCGGTTCCGAAACTGTTTTGCGACGCATGAGACGGCGTTATTCCATCAGTCGTTTTCAGGAAAAGTTACAGCAGATGCGGGAACAACTCGACCGGCCTGCATTTACGACCGATGTCATCGTCGGCTTCCCCGGAGAAACCGATCAGGAATTCGAAGAAACACTGGAAGCCTGCCGGCAGGCTGAGTTTATGAAAATTCACGTGTTTCCGTTCAGTCCTCGAAAAGGGACGCCTGCGGCCAGTTATCCTGACCAAGTTTCTCCCGAGGTTCGCAAAGAGCGTGTTCAGCGTTTATCGGAACTGGAACGGGATTTGGCGGAGAATTTTTATCGGCAATTTGAAGGGGAAAAACTGGAAGTTATGGTCGAACGCGAACATCCTGAAAAAACAGGCTTTGTACGCGGCACTGATCGGCGGTATATTCCAGTAGAACTTCCCGGTAATGCTGACGAAATCGGAAAGATTGTTTCGGCAACCGGTGTCCAAACACATCAACATTATCTCGACGCGATGCGTCGGAGTGAGGCCAATGTCACTATCTGATTTTACATCTCAATATCTGGTCATTAACGAGCAGGACGAAGTTGCGCGCGTCCAATTCAAAGATGATCGACTGACGGATGAAGCCAACATTGAACAAATCGGACGTGAGCTATTTGCGTTGACCGATCAGTATCACTGTCAGAAGGTGATTCTCGACTTGAACGGTCTTAAAATGTTGACCAGTTCTGTCTTGGGGAAAATGATCACACTGCATCGCAAACTGCACCGTAGCGATGGCAAGCTGGTACTTTGCAATGCGGGCGAATATGTGACCGAAATTCTGGAGACCAGTCGTCTCGACGATTACTTTCATCTCGTCAAAGATCAATCGGCTGCACTCAATTTGCTGACTTGAACAGACCACCGTCTGACGGAAAGAATTTGACGTGCTAATTGCGATTGAAGGGATTGACGGATCGGGAAAGGGGACTCAAGCCCGTTTGCTGGCCGACGCATTAAAGCAACGCGGTTTGTCTGTAGAACTGCTGAGCTTTCCTCGTTACGACGAAACATTCTTTGGTGCGGCGGTAGGACGATTCTTGAATGGTGAATTCGGATCTCTGGCCGAAGCCAATCCATATTTAGTTTCGTTGCTATTCGCGGGTGATCGCTTTGAATCGCGACAACTGCTCCACGAAAAATTGCAATCGAATGATCTGGTCGTTCTCGATCGGTACGTCTCCTCGAACATTGCTCATCAGGGTTCTAAACTGCCCGTGGAAGAACAGCAGGCTCTCTTCGACTTTGTCGAACAACTGGAATTCGAAGTCTACGGCTTGCCGCGAGCGGATTTGAATATCTTGCTCGATCTTCCCGCGGAAACGGCTCAAGAGTTGATCTCACTTAAGAACGCCCGCAGCTACACCGAAAAATCTCACGATCTGCAAGAGGCCGACCGTGACTATTTGGAGTCTGTTCGTCAGACTTATCTGGCCGTTGCGAAACGACATGCGGAGAGTTGGCGAGTCGTCTCTTCTTTAGTCGAGGGCAATTTACGTTCTATCGAAGAAATCAGTGACGAACTACTGACGTTGGCGGTTCAGGCGGCCGACTCCTGATCGTCGTCGTCCTCTTCACCCCAGTCTTCATCTTCCTCGTCGTCTTCTTCCCATTCTTCCCATTCTTCCTCTGAATCCTCATCGAGTTCGTCATCCTCCAGTTCTTCGGTCTCTTCCTCGTCTTGTGAGGAGAGAGACGATTTTGGACGAAGCCGTAATTCGGCAGCAGAGGGGAGGTCATCGAGTGTTCGTAAGCCGAACAACTCCAGAAACATCCGCGTCGTAATGTATAGATAGGGGCGACCGAGAGAGTCATCTTCGCCGCCAATTTTGACGAGTCCACGTTCCATTAACAGCTTGAGGATTTCGGAACATTGAACCCCTCGAATCGCCTCAATATCGGCTCGGGTGATCGGTTGACGATAGGCGACAATCGTCAGTGTTTCCATGGCGGGTGAGGAGAGTTTGAGTTCCGCCGTGCGCTGATGAAGTTGATCGAGCCAGTGTGCGAAACGGGGCCGCGTCAGCATTTGATATCCACTGGCGACGCGTTCGATGCCAAAAGCGCTTCCTTCCTCGTCATAAGTCCGATTCAATTCATCGATCAATTCTTTGACTTCGGAAGTATCGGCCAATAAAGCGAATTGGCACAGCTTGCGAGTGGAAAGGGGGCCATCGGCGACAAAAAACGTCGCTTCCAGCCTCGCCATTTTTTCACTTCTGAACCCGGAGGTTTCCGCAGACGAACGTACGACTGCGATTGCTTCTCCGGTTTTTCTCTGCTGCCATCGATGCCACTCCGAAGCCGAACTTCGAGCGTGCAGAGGCAGTGTCCCACCGCTGAGATTTAGCGGTTGTTGATTTGAGCCGACCAAGTTTCCACCTGTTGGATGACTTTTGTGACCGCCTGTAATGGCTCGCCCGCTTCTGCTTGAAAGCGATGAGTGATGCGCGGATTGTCGGGATGAGTGAGATCACAGGCAAACAAAAACACAAAGGGTTCTTCTGTCTGTGAGAGTTGGTATTTCTGAACTCCAAGTTGATTCAATCGGGTGACGGCTTCTCGCCAACGCGAAATGGGTGCGGGTTGCGGAGCCGTTTCAGAACTTGTCGGGAACACTCGTTCGTTTGAGTCTTTCGAGGGACGAGTGTAACCCGCATTTTGAGCTGCAAAAGGATCGCCCTGGTTTCCCGTTCTCACACCGTTGTCAGCAACCAGTCTTTGATCAGCCGTAAATGGATCGACGTAGTTTCCGGCGTTGTTGGCTCTGTTCGGGTTGTTGGCTCTGTCTGAACCGGCAGAGTTTGAGAGGCCTTGGGGATGATCAAAAGGATTTGCCCAACCTTCATTGGAGGGCTGCTCGTTTGCAATGGGGGCATTTGATGAATTGGTGCTTCCCAGATTCATTTGCTCAGCCGGCATCGGTGGCATCGATTCATCGAACGGCACTTCTTGGCTTTGTTCGAGTTCAATATCGGGTTCTTCACCCTCGGCATTCGCCATGTAAAGCAGGTCGAGTTTGGGAACGCCAAATACGGCCACTAACGGAACCACCAGTAGTGGAACCATCATTAACCATGAGGTGAGCGATTGTCCTTGACGTCCTGACATGGAAACCTCCTGTTTCCTGAAATTCTCGTGGTCAGTCTCTCCGACTGTTGGGGACTTCCCGACAAGCCGCTCGGTGAATTGAACGAGCTGAGAAACGAGGCGAATTGTAGATCAGGTAGGCCGACCTCACAATTGCAATTTGGCGGAAAATGGAGCGAATGCGACGAATAGTTGACTCGCTCTAACTCCGTTCAGGGTCGGAACATTGCGCAAGGAAATCGCCTACTGTGTCGGCGATTCGCAGACTCAAACGTCGGCAAATTGCCACGAAACTCGGCGGCTGGGCTTTCCGACAGCAGTTCCAAAGCCTAAACTATTTCATAAGTCCCCGCTTTTTACTGCACAATACGGACTGTGCAATTGATCGGACTCATCAGGATTCTTTCAGTGAAGAGGTTTATCATGGATGGTCAGAAACTGTTGCGTATTTCCTGTTTGGGAATCGCTTTGCTCGCAATCTCGACGACAGCACAATCTCAGGATGCCGAACACAAACTGGCACCCGCGATTCGGATTGCCAAGCAATCCATGAAAGTCGCCGAAGGTCTGAAAGATTACTCGGCCAATTTTTTCAAACGCGAACGAGTCGGCGGGCAAACCATCGTCCATTCCATGGCGGTGAAAATGAGGCACGAGCCGTTCAGCGTCTATTTGAGGTTTCACAAACCGCACGATGGTCGTGAAGTCATTTTCGTCAAAGGTCAAAACAACGGCAATCTTCTGGCCCACGAAACGGGGATCAAAAGCGTCGTCGGGACTGTTTCCCTTTCCCCCAACAGTAAAGAAGCACTTTCGGAAAGCAAACATCCCATCACCGAAATGGGGATGGCGAATTTGGTCAAACATCTGATCGAACAATGGGAATTTGAATCCAAATATGGCGAGTCGGAAGTGAAATACTATCCCAACGCCAAGCTGGGAGACCGACAGGTAAAGGTGGTCGAAAGTAGTCATCCTGTTCCACGTAAACAATTTCCCTATCACAAAACCATGTTGTATATCGATAAGGAAACCGGCTTGCCAATCCGTATTGAACACTATGCATTTCCTGTGAATGGCCAGCCCGCTCAACGTGTCGAAGAGTTTACCTACTCGAACGTGCAAACCAACATTGGCCTCACCGACACCGACTTCAGTACACAGAACCCTAATTACGGTTACTGATGCTCTCTCTCTTGGAGTCATCATGGACTCGTCATTAAAGGTTGCCTCAACGATTGCCGAGATTCGTGCGCTGGTTCAGTCGTGCCGTGCTGAGGGGAAACAGGTTGGCGTGGTCCCGACGATGGGCGCGTTGCATGAAGGTCATCTTTCGCTCATGCGTGCTGCCCGCACGCGGTGTGATGTGTTGGTCAGTACGATTTTTGTGAATCCGACACAATTCGCTCCCGGGGAAGATTTCGAAAAGTATCCTCGTCCGCTCGATCACGATCTCGATCTCTGCCGGTCTGAGGGTGTTGATCTTGTCTTCACGCCGACACCCGACATCATGTATCCCGCCGGGCATCAGACGCATGTGGAAGTCGAAGGAATTTCTCAGCCGTGGGAAGGCGCTCATCGGCCTTCCCATTTTCGTGGCGTCACAACGGTCGTGCTGAAACTTCTTAACATCGTGCTGGCGGATGTCGCGTTCTTCGGGCAAAAAGATTATCAGCAACAGTTGCTAATTCGGCAGATGTGCCGAGATCTCGACGTTCCGACGCGCATCGAGACCTGTGAGACCATCCGGGAAGAAGACGGTCTCGCATTATCGAGCCGAAATGCCTATCTTTCCGCAGAAGAACGAACACAAGCCGTCAAGTTATCGACCGCATTACAGTGGGGGCTCGAAGAAATTGCTGGCGGTGTTCAGGATTTGTCACAGATTCGTCAAGAGATGAGTCAGCGGCTCACTGCGGAAACAGAGTTTGTTCTCGATTACATCACCATCGTTGATGCCTGGTCACTGGAAGAATTGGAATCTCCCCGTGATCACATGGTGGCCATCGCCGCGGCGACACTCGGAAGCACACGCCTGATCGATAACATGTTGATTCCTCCCTTCAGTCTCCAAACTCTCAACGACCGTTGATTCAGATTGAAAGTTCAATACCGTGCAACAAACGCTCCTTCGCATCTTGCTGACCGATTGGTTCACGATCGATTCGCGTGAAGGAGTCTGGCATTTTGGGGTCGGCTTTATTTTGATCCCTTGGCTTGTCCTGGGAATTATGGAAATCCGTAATGCGTTGCGGGATGGTCAAACCCTTAAAGAGATGCAAGGCTCGCTCGCAACCTGGGCGGTCATCTCGGGGGTCATCCTCATCGTTCCACTCGTTGCGGAGAAGTTACCCCTCCAAAACCCAAGCGTACCCGTGTTTGGGTGGGGATTTATGCTGGTGATGGGATTTCTTTCTGCCGGGATGTTGACCATCCGTCGCGCGAAGAAAATTGGAATTCCCAGTGAGGTGATTGAATCTTTAGGGGTTCATATCTTTGTTTCAGGAATTCTCGGGGCTCGTCTGTTTTTTCTGATTCAATACCGCAAGCGGGTCTTTCAGGATGCTCAAGGACTTGACGGCTTTATCAAGGCAGCGTTGAATTTCTCGGATGGCGGGATGGTTTTGTATGGTGGCGTCCTGTTAGGGATTGTGACCTATCTTTGGTTCTGTCGGAAATGGAAAATCCCTTCGCTGTTGCTGGCCGACCTTGTGATCCCGGCGATCTTCATCGGCTTGGCATTTGGTCGTCTGGGATGTTTATTGAACGGCTGTTGTTTCGGTGATGTTTGCGAACTTCCCTGGAGCATTCAATTTCCTCCCGATTCACCACCCTATACGGCATTATTGAATCGAGGATTCATTGAGCAAGGGGCAGCTCGTTCATTGCCGTTGCATCCCACACAGATCTACAGCAGTCTCAATGCGTTTTTGCTGGCGGCATTAACGACTATCTGGTTTCGACACCGCACGAGAGATGGTGAAGTCGTCGTGCTGGCGTTATTGACCTATCCCATCATGCGTTTCACGATTGAATTCTTGCGTAATGACGAATTCGGTCAGTTTCGGACCGGTTTGACAATCTCTCAACTTGTGAGCATCGGGCTGTTCTCGTTTGGTCTCATCATGCTGGCCTATTTGAGGAATTCGCGTGGAACAATCAAGACGGCTTTGCCTCTGAAAATTGAGCTTCCTGCCCCCAAAAAACAGGTTCCGGCTCGCCAAACGGCGTGAGAGGTTCGCAAAGCTGTGAGAAAAGTGTGTGCTCAATCGTCAAGTTGTTATATGATCTCGACTTGGGCAACTCCACATCACTACACCATTGATACTCAACCACATTGAGCGCATCCGATTCCGACCTGATAGAACGCTGCCTGAGTGGCCAAGTGGCTGCTTACGGTGAACTTGTGCATCGACATCAGAATCGATTGTATCATAGTCTCTATCGGATGCTGGGGTCTCGCGAAGACGCTGATGACGTTGCACAGGAAGCGTTTGTCACGGCGTTTCAGAAACTGGAGACGTTCCGGGGGGATTCCCAATTTTACTCGTGGCTGTTTCGGATCGCCTATAACACCGCGATTTCGATGAAACGAAAGGCTCGTCTGAAAACGGTCTCTGCCGATCAATTGAAAGAATCGAGTGGGCAGGAGCCGGACGACACCAACCCCGACCATGCTCCCGGACATGCCATCGACGTCGAAGAAACTCAAGCCGTTGTGCAACAAGCGCTCAACGAACTCTCCGAAGAATATCGCCAGGCGATAGTTTTGAAAGAGATGGAGAACCTCTCCTACGAGGAAATTGCCGAACTGGCCGATGTTCCGGTGGGAACGATTCGCAGTCGGCTGCATCGCGCACGGGCCGAGTTACGTGAGAAGTTACGTTTGCTCCTCGAAGAGACCGACTGAGATTCAGCGAGTCGTGGGGCTAAGTGGTAACCACGAGCAATAGTACATCGCTTTGGGAACGGTCATTTCCATAATTGATCGCCATTGCTGTTCGGGAGCAGAGGCTTTCGCACTTCCCATCAGCACATCATAGATGGTCGGGGGACCCGAATAGGTCACGACATTGACGGCTTTGAGGCCGAGTTCTTTTTGCAGTGCGGCAATGGCATCTTCTTCAAAGCCAATGACATCCACCAAACCATTATCGAACGCTTGTTTCGAGGTGTAAACCTGACCGGTGGCGAGATCTCTGACCTGTTCTATATCGAGAATCTTTCGATTGTCGGCGATGACCGTCAGAAAGCGGTCAAACGAGTCGTCGATGATTTCTGTCCAGACGGTCATTTCCTGTTCGGTCATGTCACGGAAGGGGCTGAGTGATCCTTTCAGTGGTCCCGTCCGAATCGGATCTGGTTCGACTCCCAGTTTCTGAGCCATCTCGGTCGCGTTGTACCGAGGAAGAATCACCCCGATGGATCCTGTCCAGGTTGTCGGTTCGGCGTAGATTTTCCCTTTCGTTCCGATCCCCATCGAAATGTAATACCCGCCACTGGCCGCCATGTCTTTCATGGCCACATAGACGGGTTTCTTCTCGGACAGTTTTTTCAGTTCGTGATAGATTTGATGACTGTCGGTGACCAATCCTCCGGGGCTATCGACAACAAGTAACACGCCTTTCACATCATCCTGCTTGGTGGCTTCTTTGATAAATTCAATCGTTTTTTCGGTAAAGGGAGCCATGATGGTCCCCGTCACTTCAATCCGTACAATTTTTGCGTTGGCGTCTTCATTGCCCGAGTGATGTGACTCCTGCACACTCGATGACTCTGAGCTCAAGGTACTCGTTAATGTCACCAACTGCAGGTTGACCATGATCGAGATAAACAGCACGAACATCAGCAATCGCCACTTCCAAGTGCTTTTATGAGGATCGGGAACATTCACGATGACTTGTGGGGTGTTGGCGGGTTGTGGATTTGCCGATTCCGTCATGATTTTCTTTCCAGATGACTCTTCTAAAGCCTTCGGATGAGAGGCTTCAGGTCACAAAATGTCAATATAGGTGAGATACGCAGCCTCTTCGGGATGTAACGATTCTACTCATTGTATCTGTCATTCTTGCACAAACAGGCCGTGCAAGCGATGGAATCGTCATAACCAGCCATTTCCTCCGTCGATAGAGATCATGCAGAGTGAGTTTTCGCCGGTTGTACTGATTATTGGCAGCAGACGGAGTTCCTGCAACAGACTAACTCTCAGGAAACAAAATGCGTTCCCTGAAAGCGTGACTAATCGACTATCCGAAGGAGTTGAGGGATGAAATTTCACAAGTCACCCATCGCCAAAGGCCTGGTTTGCACTGCGGCCGGTAGCCTGTTTCTCATTCAGGCGAGCGGATTTTCTCTCTCTTCGGTCGAGGCTCAACAAAAGACTTCGATTCAGCAGGAACTAGAGAAACTGTACCAGCAGGAAGGCCGACAGGCTCCCAGCATGGAATTGAAAACTCTTCCTCGAGATACCATCGATGGTCGAGTTTTCCAGGAGTCGGCAGATCCCGGTCAACCTCCGCAGTCAGTCTCTCCCCAACAACGACAGTCGCAACCTCCCGTCCGACAGGCTGTCCCGGCGGCTCAAGCGAGTGCCGCCTATGATGCACGCGACCGCCAAAACAGTGTCCAACCATCTCTTGAGCAAATGGTTGAAAGTCCCGCGCCGAAAAAACGTGGATTATTAAATCGCATGAATGGGTTCGACAAACTGATGTTTTGGAAGAAGAACAAAAATAAGAACACAGAACTCTCGGAAGATGCAGTCGCCGAAACTCCCATTGTCGAAACTCCAGTGGTTGAAGAAGTGGTTCCCGTCAAAGAACCTGTCAAAACCGTTTCTGAGCAGCCAACACCCACACCGGCTGCCAAATTATTAAGTCTCGACGAACTTCCGAAAGAGCCCGTTCCCATCATTCCCGAAGTAAAACCAGAACCAGCACCGGAAGCTCCACCGATGGTGGATGAGTTCTTCCCGGATCCATTCACAGAAATGTCGGAAGACAAAGCCGATTTGTCAAAAGATGACATGGAGATTCCCGATATCCGCATGGATATGAATGAAACTCCCGCGTTGCAACCGATTCCCGAGACACCTGAGGATGCCGCTCCGGCTCTTCCCGAGGTGAAGGAGAACAAAACTCCTGCCCCTCAACCAGTGCCGGTGAATGAAAGTCCTGCAGCGAATCCCGATAATCAATTACTGGAAGACGAAAACCCTTTCAGTGGTCTGAAACTGGAAGAACCCGCTGCGACTCTCCCAATGGGTGACGCCGATCAGGGAAGTCAGACAGCACCAAGTTTACCAATTGATGCTGTGCCGGCTCTTCCTATGGAAACGGAACAAGCACCATCAGGTGCACCTGTGTTGCCCGATTTGAATCCTGCTTTCGAGGATGAATTCAAGCTGCCCGTCAAAAAAGAGACCTCTGAAGAACCAATTCCCGAATTGCCCGTCCTGGAAAAAATTCCTGAAGCGATTCCCGAATTGCCGGGTGTCGAACAAGGTGACATCAGTTGGGAAGAAGAAGAAGCACGCCGCACCTCCAAGCTCGACTTGATTGCCGACCGTGAAGGCGAAACCGGGTTGAAGGGTTTCTGCATCGTGGCACTTCGCGACAATCGAGATTTGATCGACGCTCTGCCTTCGTTCCGATCAACTTACAATTTGCGGACATACCACTTCTCAAGTCTCGCAATGAAAATCGAGTTTGATGAGGAGCCTCGAAAATATGTGCCAGCGTATGATGGGAACGATCCCATTTTACTCTCCACGCAAAGTGAAGAGCGTGAAGGATCACTCGATTACGCGTTGTGGTTCAAAGGCCGTTTGTATCTGTTTACGACACACGAGAATCTGGAAATCTTCCAACTCGATCCCGTTCTGTATGCCGAAAACTGAAATTATATCCTGTAGGATGGGAAGTTCTTCGGTTCTGCCCATCAAAAGAGCCTCTGTGAGATTCGCTTGTCTCACAGGGGCTTTTCGTTGTTTGGAAGTCATCTTGAAGAGAGTCCCCATCTGCATCACAATATCTGCATGAACTCCTCCCAACTTTCGCAAATCGCGGTCTGGATCAAACAATCAAAACGGATCGTCGTCCTTACGGGAGCCGGCATCAGTACCGAGAGTGGCATCCCCGACTTTCGCTCACCCGGCGGTGTCTGGTCGAAGTACCGGACCCGTCTATTACGACGAATTTATGTCGTCAGCAGACGCACGGGCCGAGTATTGGCATCAGAAAGCCGAAGCCCATCGTGAGTTCTTTGATTCGCAACCGAATGCCGGACACAAAGTTCTCGCCAAGTGGGAACAAGCAGGGCAGTTGCAAGGCGTCATCACGCAGAACATCGATGGATTGCACCAAATCGCAGGAAACCAAAACGTCTTTGAATTGCACGGCACGGCTCGCTTCATCAAATGCCAGGATTGCGCAGAGATGTTCGATGCCGACCCGTTGGTGCGAGGTTACCTGGAGACTGAAGTCATTCCCAATTGCTCAGCCTGCGGCAAGGATCGTTTGAAGCACGCCACCGTTTCGTTTGGACAGATGCTCCCCGAAGATGTTTTAGAAAAGTCGATTGATCTGTGTCGAGAGGCCGACTTGATCTTTGCCATCGGGTCATCGCTGGTGGTGACTCCCGCCGCCAACTTACCCATGCTGACAAAACAAGCGAGAGGAAAACTGGTGATCATCAATCGCGATGAAACCCCCGTCGATCACTATGCCGATGCGGTCATCCATGCGGGTATTGGTGCGACTCTTAGCGAGATCGATCAGCGAGTTTAAGCCGTTTTGAGTGGCAGTGGATGGCACTGTCTGTAAGACCAAGGCTGGGAATCGTCCCGGCTTTTGTTGTTTGGGGACTTGATGCAATTACAGCCCACGGAGCTTGCGCTCCACGGCTATGCCTCTTGTTCTGCCCCACCCCGTTTGGCGAGCAATGCAAGATTAACTTGTAAAATCTTAGCAAGAAAAAAGAGGGGTCATTGACGGCTATTGATAAATTTCCAGCCAATGATGTATGTCACACTTTTCTTTTCGTCCCTGTACGTTCTGATTCCGTGTTGAACCAACATCTTTTTCCAGTAGAGATGGTCAGATTTGTCGAACGCTATCCCTTTTTCTTTTGCCCATACCTCGAACTTTCTCTTCACAAGCGACGAACCAACCTCAGCTTTTCCAGCCGAGTCACGTTTCAAGCAAGAACGGAAGAAAGTATGCAGGTCTGAACCTAACCAAGAAGTTTTTTCTGCCCTCACAGCCAGCAATGCTTTTTGTCGTTTTCTCAGCCTTCTGATTATCCAGTTGTACGTCAATAAGTTCCCCGTCTTCTCACACCTCAAGTTTTCCTTCTCAGCTTTGCGAGCAATTTCCCGACCACTCATTCCTTTATCTTGCCAAGCGTAAATTTTGTCCATCGTCGAGTCTGGAACGTCATACGAAAACTTCTCTTTAGACCTTGCTCCATATCGCTTACTTCCGAAACAATAAATTGCGTCCATCACGTCACGCATGAGCTCGTCTTCATCCGTCTCAAGCTCATCTTGATTCAAACAGATGATGTTGGTCCCAAACTTCGAGAAGAGCTTCTTTAGCGTTTTATAGCTTCCTCTGGACAGCCTATCGGAATTGCAAACCAGCACTTCATTCACACGACCAGCGAACACCAAATCAATCAGCTTTTCGAGTTGAGGTCTGTCTAGTGAAATTCCAGACATCTTCTCAGCGAGCAAAAGAAAATCATCATCACTCACACCCCTCTTTTTTCTTGCACTTTGTAGTTGCTCAATTTGGCTATCCAGAGAAGTTTGCTGTTTCTGGCCTTGAGTTGAGACCCTCCCATATCCAATACAAAGCCTATTCTCTTCTTCCAACTCTTCTCCCATCAACACTGTCAAACTGCGCTTACAGATGAATCTATGGCCTGTATCACCCTCCTGAGACCTCCAAAACTTCAAGGTGTTGTCGTCGCAAAGCCTGCGAACTGTAGCACCAGAAACTCCTAACATCTCAGCCGCTTGTTTTACCCGTACAAAATCGCGCAAAATGTCCGTAGACTTAGCCATGAGTATATACCTCTTGGTTGAGTTCAGGCTGGGAAGAGTGTTGACGCACACTTCTCAGCCGTTTTCATTTGAAGAAACACTATGTTTCTTCTTGCTCATAAGAGGTTAACGGAAGTTATAGATGCAAACGGGGCTACCCATTTCGAACCACTTTATTATTTTCTGCGCCGCTGCGTGAGTCAATTTCTCACACGTCCGAACTCTGGGGGCTCACTGCATTCGTCCCCAGCCACACATTTTGTAATTCCTCGGCGTTCTTGGCGAACTCCGCGGTGAATTAAATTTGGTTCCCTCTCATCTCACTGGCGGGCAAGCCGCCAGTGCCACCCAAGAAGAGAATGAACCCTTTGCGTTTGTTTGCTCTTCGAGGCTTTGC
>JAURQH010000013.1 GCA_030836185.1 Planctomycetota bacterium | reverse complement strand
TTCCAAAGCCGTAGTGGGACGAAATTTCAAAGCGGCTCGTGCCCTTTCCGATCCGGCAACTGTCACGGATGAACGTGTCGCCGCACTGATGATCGCGATTGAAGAGGGGAAATTTCAGCTGAAAGACGAGCGCCCTCTCGTAGTGACTCTCTCTCGCGACGATATCACCTGGGTGCTGACCCGAGTTCAAGGCGAAGGTTCGGGATCGGAGTTCGCGCTCGAACTTGGCCGTGTCGAAGACAAGTGGGCAGTGAATGGGCTCACTTTCTCCAAAGTGCTTGCGGCCCTTTCTGATCAGGCGGGCGGAGGAAACGTCGCCTACAGCCCCATCGTCGAAGATCCCATGGGCGGAGATTCGCTCGTACTATATTTCGAATTTGATCAGTCAGGTCTTTCGCCGCGAGGCAATCGCCAGCTCGCCATCATTGCAGATATCCTGGGTCAGGGTGCAGACCGCGTCATCCGCATCAATGGTCACGCCGATTCGATGGGAACAGATGACTACAATGCTACCTTGAGTGACAAGCGCGCTGCTGCGATTCGAAGGGGACTGATCTCCATGGGAGTCTCGCCAAGACAGATCGTGACTGAGGCATTCGGGGAGACAAAACCGCGTCGACCCAATTTCAATCCCGATGGATCGGACAATCCGACCGGGCGTTCGCAGAATCGGCGGGCAGAGGTTTATCTGGATTTTTGATAACTTTCTCCGTCTGGTGGCGGAAATTGGCATCATAACGTCTGCATTGTGACGTTTTAAGCCGAGGTTCCATCTTGACCTCGTAAGGGGCGAACGTAAGTTGGCGCGCTCGCCGAAAAGTCTGCGAGACAGCTTTCGATTTGCCCCATGAACATTCACGAATATCAGGCCAAGGAACTCTTTGAAAAATTCGGTGTCGCAACGCCGAAGGGCCAAGTCGCTGAGACTCCTGAAGAAGCGACGGCCGCCGCTGCTGATCTCGGTTCCCAAATCGTCGTCAAAGCACAGGTTCACGCTGGAGGTCGCGGAAAAGGAACCTTCAAAAATGGATTTCAAGGTGGTGTCCACCTCGTCAACAGTGCCGACGAGGCAGCAGATGTTGCCGGTAAAATGATCGGCGAGACGCTCGTCACTCACCAGACCGGCGAGGAAGGCAAGCAGGTCAATAAAGTGATGGTTGCCGATGCTGTCGACATCGAGAAAGAATACTACCTCGCCATTCTCATGGATCGCGAAAGCCGTTCGCCGGTTATTGTCGCGAGCACCGAGGGTGGTGTGAATATCGAAGAAGTCGCGGAGCAGACTCCCGAGAAAATTTTCCGCGAAGTGATCCACCCGCTTCTCGGACTCCAGCCCTACGAAATTCGCAATCTCGCTTCCGGTCTTGGCCTGAGCGGAGATACTGCCAAGCAGTTCGGAAAACTTCTCAAGGGGGTCTTTAAGCTTTTCATGTCCTGTGACTGTTCAATGGTGGAGATCAACCCGCTCGTCACTACTCCCGACGGTCAAGTGCTTGCTCTCGACGCGAAGTTCGATTTTGACGACAATGCGCTATACCGTCACCCCGATATTGAAGCCCTTCACGATCCGACTGAGGAAGACCCTCGCGAAGTGGAAGCAGCCAAATACGACCTCAATTACATCGGTCTCGACGGCAACATTGCTTGCCTCGTGAACGGAGCCGGACTTGCAATGGCGACGATGGATATCATCAAGCAAAGCGGTGGAGAGCCAGCCAACTTTCTCGATGTGGGAGGTGGCGCGACGCAGGAGCAAGTCAGGAACGCTTTCAAAATCATTCTCGGTGATCCCAACGTGAAAGGTATTCTCGTAAACATTTTCGGAGGGATCATGGATTGCGACGTGATCGCAAAAGGCATTGTTGCTGCCTGCGGCGAAGTTGATCTGAGCATCCCTCTCGTAGTTCGACTCGAAGGAAACAATGTTGAGGCAGGCAAAGAGACCCTCGCCGGTTCCGATGTCGACCTCATCGCAGCCGACACCTTGGCTGATGCAGCGCAAAAAGCTGTCGCCGCTATTTCCTAATCTTTTTCCCGTTATCTACCATGGCAATTTTAGTTGATGAAAACACAAAGATTCTCGTTCAGGGAATCACTGGTTCTTTCGGCGGGCGTCACGCCCAGCTCAGTCTGGATTACGGCACGAAGCTTGTCGCCGGAGTGACCCCGGGAAAAGGCGGGCAGACTTTCGCTGACACCGTTCCCATTTTTGACACGGTCAAAGACGCGGTTGGTGAAACCGGTGCCACGGTCAGCGCGATTTTCGTCCCCCCTCCCTTTGCTGGAGATGCGATTCTCGAGGCAGTTGATGCAGGTGTAGATCTCGTCGTTGCCATCACCGAAGGAATTCCGGTCATGGACATGATGAGAGTTCGCGCCGCGATGAAAGACTCTGACACTCGTTTGATCGGGCCAAATTGCCCCGGCGTCGTAACTCCAGGAAGGGGAGAGAACTCTCAAGGCGGCTGCCGCATTGGAATTGCTCCCGGGTACATTCATAAGCGTGGAAAAGTCGGAGTTGTTTCCCGAAGCGGAACTCTTACCTACGAGGCGGTTTATCAGCTCACTTCTCTCGGGCTCGGCCAGAGCACTTGTGTCGGTATTGGTGGTGACCCTATCAATGGCACTTCACACATCGATGTGTTGAAAATGTTCAACAAAGACCCCGAGACGGAAGCCATCATCATGATTGGTGAGATTGGCGGAACGGCCGAGGAAGAGGCCGCTGTCTGGGCCAAAGAAAACTGTGATAAGCCAATCGCCGGTTTCATCGCCGGTGCGACGGCTCCTCCGGGACGTCGCATGGGCCACGCCGGCGCCATTGTCAGCGGAGGGAAAGGAACCGCGGAAGCAAAAATAGCAGCGATGCGCGATGCGGGAATTGAAGTTGCTGATAACCCATCGGATATGGGCGAGGCGCTTGTTCGTGCAATGGGCTGAAAAACGAAAGAAATGCGCAGCGTTTACCGATAGTCGAGGTTGCTTTTGCGAACGTAAATTGTGTAGAAAAGAAGAATCATGTCGGAGAAACCGGAATATGCGAAGGGACTCGCGGGAGTCATAGCAAACGAGTCATGTCTTAGTGACGTGCAAGGAGAAGCAGGAATCCTGCGCTATCTGGGGTACAATATCGACGACCTCGTCGAGAACTGCACCTTTGAGGAGGTGATGTATCTTCTTCACCGTCGAGATCTTCCCACACAGTCTCAGCTGGCCGAGTTTACGAAAAATCTTCGTGCTCAGCGCTCTTTGCCCGAGGGTGTGATTGATTTTCTCAAGGCTGCACCGAAAGACGCGGGGCCAATGGAGGTTATTCGGACTGGCGTCAGCATGCTGGGGCTTTATGACAATCGGGGTGATGACCAGAATCGCGAACTCAACGAAGAGCGTGCGATTTCAATTTGTGCAAAGATCCC